>JAFROK010000005.1 GCA_017429695.1 Clostridia bacterium
GAAGGCCTGACGGCAAGCGGAGCGACGAGCACGGATGCGGTTGAAACGCTGCCGAATACGATCAGCGGAACAGCGATTGTACGTGACGCGAACAATAACGATGTAACGGCTCAGTTCACGGTCAAGACCAAGGATGGCGAACTGAAGGTCGACAAGCGTGAGATCAAGGCCGAAGTTGCGGATGCGGAAGCGGTGGAATACGACGGCAATGAGCATACCGGCGTAGAGACCGTGGAATTCGACAACGAAGCGACTGGTCAGACGGCGACGATCACCTACATACCTGCGAAGGGTACGCTGGTAGATACCTACACCGGTACCTATGGCAGAGACTTCCAGGTTAAGGATGCTGCCGGCAACGATGTAACCAGCAACTACACGCTGGTTGAAACGAAAGCGGGCCAGCTGCAGATAACTGACCGGACGAACAAGTACGCGATCACGGTGGTTGCGAACAGCACGACTGTTGACCAGTACGACGGACAGTACCACAGTGCTGAAGGCTTCGAGACGCTGACCTTCACCGTTGAAGGTAATACCTACACGGTGAGCGGCCTGACGACGAGCGATCCGGGCAGCGTCGACGCAACAACCCTGACGAACGAGATCAGCGGCACAGCGGTTGTGAAGGATAAGGATGGAAACATCGTAACGAGTCAGTTCACAGTGAATACTCAGAACGGCCAGCTGACAATCGGCAAACGCAAAGTGACAGTCACGGCTGTTAGCAAGACCAAGACCTACGGCGATGAAGATCCTGAACTGACAGCGGTTGTGGAAGGTGCGGTAGAGATCCGGACACGCGGCCCGGTGAAGACAGAAACCATTGAATACAGTCTGGCCCGCGCAGAGGGAGAGAACGTAAACAATTATGCGATCACTGTAGACCCCGGCAAGAACCTGAACTATGATGTGACTGTGGTTGACGGAACCTTCATCATTGAGAAGAAGCCGATCACCCTGACCATCGATCAGAAGAGCAAGGTTTATGGCGATCCGGATCCGGAATTCACAGCCAGCTTCGGCGAAGGCGACCTGGTGGGCGATGACAAGATCGACTACACGCTGACCCGTACGGAAGGTGAGAACGCCGGAACCTACGAGATCACCACGGACATTGACAACCCGAACTACATCGTAAAGGTTGTGCCCGCCAACCTGTCCATTAATCCGAAGGCAATCACCATCACGGCGGACAGCGACACGAAGGTGTATGACGCGACAGCCCTGACGAAGGACAGCTTCACCAACACGGCCCTGGCGGCCGGCGACAGCATCAGTGCAACGGTCACCGGCAGCCAGACGGTCGTGGGTGAAAGCGACAACGTACCGAGCGACGCGATCTTCACGAACGCGAACGGCGAGGACGTAACGGCAAGCTACGCACCGACCTACATCAACGGCCTGCTGAAGGTAACGCTGAACAACGAACTGATCATTACCGCGGACAGCGACACGAAGGTGTATGACGGAACTGCCCTGACGAAGAACAGTTACCGGGTAGCCGGCCTGGCGGAAGGCGATCATGTTGACGCCGTAACCGTCACCGGCAGCCAGACAGCGGCAGGCAGCAGCGAGAACGTGCCGAGCGAAGCCAGAATCCTGAACGCGGCAGATGAAGACGTTACCGCGAGCTACGCGATCAATTACCGGAACGGTCAGCTGGCAGTGACACCGAAGGCGATTACGCTGACGGTCGACGCGAAGGCGAAGACCTACGGCGACGAAGACCCGGCCCTCACGGCCCGCTTCGGCGCGAACGACCTGGCGGTCGGCGATGAGATTGAAATCGCGCTGGCCCGCGAGGCAGGCGAGAATGCCGGAACCTACACGATCACTGCGACAGCGGCTGATCCGAACTACACGATCACCGTGGTACCGGCTGAGCTGACGATCAACAAGAAGGAAATCACCCTGACGGTTGACGCGAAGGCGAAGACCTACGGCGACGAAGATCCGGCCCTCACGGCCAGCTTTGGCGAAGGCGACCTGGTGGGCGAAGACACGATCGACTATACGCTGACCCGTGCGGAAGGCGAGAATACCGGCGCCTACACGATCAGCACGATCATCGACGACCCGAACTACGACGTAACGGTGGTACCGGCTGAGCTGACGATCGACAGGAAGGCGATTACGCTGACCGTCGACGCGAAGGCAAAGACCTACGGCGATGAAGATCCTGAATTCACAGCCAGCTTCGCGGAAGGCGACCTGGTGGGCGAAGACACGATCGACTACACGCTGGCCCGTGCGGAAGGCGAGAACGCCGGCGCTTACGAGATCAGCACGGTCATCGACAACCCGAACTACGACGTAACGGTGATACCGGCTGAACTGACGATCAACAAGAAGGCGATCACCCTGACGGTTGACGCGGCAAGCAAGACCTACGGCGATGAAGATCCGGCCTTCACAGCCAGCTTCGGCGAAGGCGACCTGGTGGGCGAAGACAAGATCGACTACACGCTGATCCGTGAGGAAGGCGAGAACGCCGGCACCTACCAGATCACGACAGGTATTGCAAACGACAACTATGACGTAACGGTTGTGCCCGCGAACCTGACCATCCGGCGGAAGGCCGCGACGATCACCGCGGACAGCAAGACCAAGACCTACGGCGACAGCGATCCCGTGCTGACAGCGGTTGTAAGCGGAATGGCCCGCAACGACGCCGCGATCTACACGCTGAGCCGCGAAGCCGGACAGAACGTCGGTACCTACGCGATCAACGCGGCGGTACAGGCGAACCCGAACTACATCTTCACCGTCGTGCCCGGCACGCTGACGATCGGCCCGAAGGCCGTCACCGTCACACCGGATAACAAGGTGAAGACCTTCGGCGGAGAAGATCCCGCCCTGACCGCTGTGGTCACCGGCCTGGTGAACGGCGACAGCGCGGATCTGATCAGCTACACGCTGGAACGTGAAGGCGGCGAAGATGCCGGCGAATACGCGATCCGGGCAGCCGGTGAAGCGGCGCAGGGCAACTACACCGTAAGCTTCGCGGAAGGCGCAGCGACCATCGTGCCCGCGGACACCGTCATCGTACGGATCGCCGCCAACAACGGCAGCTATCAGTATGACGGCATCGAAAAGGATCTGAGCGGATACACCGTAACGGAAATCAGCAACGACCTGTATACCGAAGCGGACTTTGCCTTCAACGGCAGCAGCGAGCTGAAGGGCACGAACGCCGGTATCTACCGGACGGCCATGCAGGCATCTGACTTCGAGAACGTGAACGACAACTTCAGCAGCGTGATCTTCGAAGTCACCAACGGCGAACTGGAAATCACGAAGCGGGCTGTGACCATGACCAGCGGCGACGCGGCCAAGGATTATGACGGCAATGCGCTGATGAACACTGAAATCACCTTCACGGGCGACGGATTTGTGGCAGGCGAGGAACCGGTCATCACAGTCACCGGACGGCAGACCAGGGAAGGAACTTCCGAGAACACCTTCGTCTACGCGCTCCCGGCGAACGCTTCCGAGGACAACTACGACGTGACCGTGGTCTACGGCACACTGGCCGTAGCCAACAGCACCGGACACCACCTGATCATCCGCTATGTGGATGAGGACGGCAACGAGCTGGATAAGCCCTTCGACCGGATCTACGCTGATGGCGAAGCCTACAACGTATCCATCCCGCGGAAGACCGGCTACAACGCAGACCAGACGAAGGTCGCGGGCGTCATGAACGGTGCGGACATCGAAGTGACGGTGAAGTACAGCATCGCGCCCTACACGCTGACAGTTGAGTTCAGCTCGATCCTCGACGGCACCACCGCAGCCCATTCGCTGACGCTGAGCCATATGAGCGGCGAAGCGTACGACCTGAAGATCCCGGCCTTCGACGGATACACCCCGATGGTTGACCGGATCACCGGTATCATGCCGTCCGGCAACCGGACGATCACCGTGTTCATGATCCCGGATGGCGAGGATGCTGAAGCGGTACGGCGGACCTACAGAGACTACGACATGATGGTTATTGACGACTACGGCACTGCGTTGGGCGCCTTCAACAGCGTCCTGGGCAGCGGAGAACTCGCCGAGTAATCATCCGGACCCAAGCGACCCGGCCGGGCATCCCCAGGATGCCCGGCCTTTTCCCTTCGATTTCCGGCTTTTCCGATGCAAACAGGGCAAAAAAGCAGGAAACGGCGGGAGTAGTGAAGAAGTATTTCTAATAGCCTGTTGATAATGAATATCAAAGGAGAGTCTGAATATGAAAAAACTGATTGCCATCCTGCTGGTTCTTGTGCTGCTGACCGGATGCTGCGCCGCACTGGCTGAAAGCGCGGAGAGCAAGTATGACCTGCTGCGGGTCGGAACGGTCACCCAGTTTTCCGGGAACTTTTTTTCCGGCGCGCTGGGCAGCAACGTCAGCGACCAGGATGCCAGAAAGCTGATTCATGGATACAACCTGGTGGAATGGGTGCCTGAGGAAGGCGTTTTCCGGCCCAACCAGCAGGTGGTGACAGCATTCAGCACCAAGCAGGACGGTTCCTCATTCATTTTCGCGATTTCCAAGGACCTGAAATATAACGACGGTACGCCGATTACCGCGAAGGACTATGCTTTCAGCTTCCTGCTGCAGACATCGAAGGCGTTGGAAGAGATTGCCGGCAGCCGGATGTCGGGTGAATATGTCTGGGGCTGGGAAGCGTATGACGAGGGACTGGCGGCGGCAGTCAGCGGCATCAAACTGCTGGGGGACTACCAGATTGCCATTACGCTGAGCAACGAGTATATGCCGTATTATTACGAGCTGCAGGCGATGAGCCTGGAACCGTATCCGATTTCTGTGCTGGCGCCCGGATATGAAGTGAAGGACGACGGGGACGGCATTTACCTGAGCCAGATGCTGACGGCGGATGTGCTGAAGGAAACACTGCTGAACCCCGAAACGGGATATGCAATCAATCCGCAGGTTACCTGCGGGCCGTACCAGCTGACCGGGTTTGATGGGACAACGGCGAAATTTGCCCTGAACCCGGAATACATCGGGGATGAAAACGGCCATAAGTCGACCATTCCGGAAATTGAATTCTCCTATGTGAATGCCGACCAGCTGATCAACGAACTGGCCTACGGCAACCTGGACCTGGTGGTCCGCTGTGCACGGAGCGACCAGATCCAGGCCGGCGTCGCCCTGAACAGCAGCGAGGACTTCAACATGGCGGCTTACAGCCGCAACGGACTGGGCTACATCTCCTTCTGCGCTGAAAAGGGAGCGACGGCGGATGTGAATGTCCGCCAGGCGCTGGCCATGTGCATGGACAAGCAGGGACTGACGGCCCGGTACCTTGGCAATTACGGTATCGCTGTGGACGGATACTATGGCATCGGCCAGTGGATGTACCTGGCGGCAAACGGTACGATTACTGTTGAAAACGAAGGCGAAGAGCCGACGGAAGACGATGAAGACCTGGAGTCCGGCCCCAGCATGGACGGGCTGACCGTTTGGCCGCTGGATGTTGACCGGGCCAATGCGCTGCTGGATGAAGCCGGCTGGAACCTGAACGACGAGGGAGGATACTATACGCCCGGAACGGATGCGGTACGCTGCCGCGTGAACGACGGCCGGCTGGAAAAACTGGACCTGAAGCTGATTTATGCGGACAACAATGGCGCCGGAGCGCTGCTGGATGAGTACTTTGTGCAGAACGTGGCGAAGATCGGCGGCCAGGTGGAACTGGTAGCGCTGCCGATGCCGGAACTGCTGGAGAAGTATTACCACATTACGGAACGGGACTGCGACATGATTATGCTCGGCAGCAACCTGGGCGACGTGTTTGAGCCGACGGCGGAATTTGACGGGGATACGCACAGGATCAGCGGCATTACCGACGCGGAGTTTGCGAATCTGGCGCTGGACCTGAGACGGACGGAGCCCGGCCGGGCGCTGGAATATGTGCAGAAGTGGGTCGCGTTCCTGGAATACCGCTCCACGATCCTGCCGGAGATTACGCTGTACAGCAATGCCTACCTGGACTTCTTCGTGGCGGAGCTGCAGAACTACGCGCCGGGCAGCTATTCTTCCTGGGCGGAGGCGGTGCAGTATGCGGTGCTGACGGATTATGTGGAAGAGCCCGAAGAGGAGTTTGAAGGCGAACTTGATGACGGCGAGGAGCTGTTTGACTGGTAAGGGAGGAAAACCTTCAGTCTTGACACGGGATGTACACAATCCTATAATGATTTTCAGCACGACATACAATATTTAGTGGATGGAGAGGGAACGCATATGAAATACCTGCTGGGGATTGACCTGGGAACTTCCGGAACCAAGACAGTACTGTTTGACCAGAACGGCAAGGGCATCTGCTCCGCGACCGTGGAATATCCGCTGTATCAGCCGCAGAACGGCTGGGCCGAGCAGGATCCGAAGGACTGGTACAACGCGGCGGTGAGCACGATCCGCACAGTGCTGGGCAAGAGCGGCGTAGACAAGAAAGACGTCGTTTCCCTGGGCATCAGCGGCCAGATGCACGGCCTGGTGATGCTGGACGAGAAGGACGAGGTGATCCGTCCCTCCATTATCTGGTGCGACCAGCGGACCGCGAAGGAATGCGAAGAGATTACCGCCAAGGTCGGCTATGAAAACCTGATCCGGATTACGGCGAACCCCGCGCTGCCGGGATTTACCCTGAGCAAGCTGATCTGGGTGCGGAACCATGAGCCGGAAAACTACGCCAAATGCAAGCATGTGCTGCTGCCCAAGGACTATGTCCGCTTCATGCTGACCGGGGACTTCGCGACCGAAGTGTCCGACGCCAGCGGCATGCAGATGCTGGACGTACCGAACCGCTGCTGGAGCGATGAGCTGCTGGGCATCCTGGACATTGACAAGAGCCTGCTGGCGAAAGTATACGAGAGCTGCGAAGTGACCGGACATATCTCCGCGAAGGCTGCGGAGCTGACCGGACTAAGCGAGGACACCCTGGTGGTCGGCGGCGCCGGCGATAACGCCGCGGCGGCTGTTGGCACCGGCGTTGTGGAAGACGGAAAAGCCTTTACCACCATCGGTACCAGCGGCGTGGTGTTTGCCCATACGGACAAGTTGGCCATCGACCCGAAGGGCCGGGTACATACCTTCTGCTGCGCTGTTCCCGGCGCATGGCACGTGATGGGCGTGACCCAGGCGGCCGGCCTGAGCCTGAAGTGGTTCCGGGACAACTTCTGCGCAGCGGAAAAGACTACGGCAGAAGCTATGGGCGTGGACACCTATGAACTGACAAACCAGGAAGCGGCCCAGAGCCCCATCGGCGCCAACAAGCTGATCTATGCGCCGTACCTGATGGGCGAGCGGACCCCACACCTGGACAGCGACTGCCGGGGCATCTTCTTCGGCCTGAGCGCGATGCACCAGCGGCGGGACCTGCTGCGGGCAGTGATGGAAGGCGTTACTTTCAGCCTGAACGACTGCCTGGGCGTGCTGGCCGGCATGGGCGTTGCGCCGGAGACGATGCTGGCCTGCGGCGGCGGCGGAAAGAGCCCCCTGTGGCGGCAGATGCTGGCAGACGTGATGAACTGCCCCGTGGCGACCACGGTGAACACCGAAGGCCCTGCCCTGGGCGTGGCGATCCTGGCCGGCGTCGGCGCCGGGCTGTACGGCAGCGTACAGGAAGCCTGCCGGGCGATGATCCATGTCAATCCTGCCCAAAACCCGATCGCCGAGAACGTGCCGAAGTACGCGAAGGTGTATGAAGTGTACAAAAAGCTGTATACGTCCACCAAGGCCCTGTTCAAGGACCTGGGCGGTCTCGAATAAGCGGAGGACAGGCGGATGAAATGTCAGTTTTGTGGCTGCATCGACAGCAAAGTGATCGACTCCCGGCCCACGGATGACGGATTCAGCATCCGGCGCAGGCGGGAATGCATCAACTGCGGCCGTCGGTTCACCACATATGAAAAGATGGAACTGAGCCCCCTGTATGTGGTCAAGAAGGACGGAAGGCGGGAGAGTTTTGACAGCCGGAAGATCAAGGCGGGCATCCTGCATGCCTGCGACAAGCTGCCGGTGAGCATGCAGCAGATTGAAGAGATTGTGGCCCGCGTGGAGCAGAAGGCATATGCCACCATGGAAGGGGAAATCCCCTCCGAGAAGATCGGCGACATGGTGATGTCTGAGCTGAAGGATCTGAACGACGTGGCGTATGTGCGGTTTGCGGCGGTGTACCGGAAGTTTACCGACGTGGGAGCGTTTATGGACGAGCTACAGAAGCTTGTGGATGAGAAAATGTAAAACCCCCCTTCGGTCCGAACACCCCTGGATTTTTATGACTCCGTAATGAAAAGCGGGGTCATTCTTTGAAATGAGGGATATATCCGATGAGAAGATGGATTGCTTTACTTTTGGGGATTTGCCTGGCACTGGGGATGGTAGCGGCTTCGGCGGAAGATGAGAATACCGGTACATGGTATTTTATCTACGCGGGGGTGACCATCGGGGAACTGGACCTGAATGGAGACAGTTCCTATCAGATGTCTGTTTATTCCCAGGAGGAAAAGGTGACCGGCACATGGAGCCGGGATGATGCAATCATTTCACTGAGCACGCAAAACGCCGATCCGACGCGCTATGTGATTGACGGAACGCAGCTGATCCCGGTGGGCTTCAAAATTGATTTTGAAATCCGGCGGGAGCCCGGACGGATTACGGACGGCCAGCTGAATGAATATATTGCCAGCGGCACTCTTCCGGACGGCGTTTCCGAAGAGGACATGGAGCAGATTATCCTGGATATCTATGATGCCACGGACGCGATCCAGCAGGCTGGCAATATCTTCGGTGAGTTTACCGGCGTGTGGGATAACGGAGCGGGCGGATACCTGACGATCTGGGGAACGGATCTTACGGCCTCATTTATCCAGGACGGGGAACTGAATACCGGTTTTTTCGGCAATTACGGAGAGTGGACCCGGGAAGGCAACGCCCTGGTGAACACGGACGGAACCCTCATTGTGCTGAAAGAGGACGGCAGCATGCTGTGCTCGGAGAACTCGGGTACCTATGTGTTTACGAAAGCGTATGACCTGACGGATAAACCGGCGGATCCGGCAACGGCTGATTTTACCGGCATCTGGAAAGGAACCGGTATCCTGCTCACCGATCCCACCGGCGTGAAGGTGTTTTCTCCGATTGAAGGATATGAACTGCAGGTTGGCAGTGAAAAAATAGTGACCCTGCTGTCGGATGATATCAACGCATATCCCTACAACGCTGCTGACGGCAAAATGACCTTTGACCAGGCGGATGGCAAGACTGCGGAGCTTGTGCTGCATGAAGACGGCTCCCTTCGGTGGGTAGTATCGGACAGCCTGACCACGATCTTCCGGAAGGCGGATCCGGGCGAGGCCACTGCCCTGTACAGCGTATCCGGCCCCGGATATGTTCCGGCCGGTTCTTCCGCCGCCTTTTCGGTGACGGAGTTAATCGGGCAGCGGGTGTTTACCTGGAGCGTGGAAGGCGAAGGCGTTTCTATTGATCCGGAAACCGGCGCTGTGACGGTGGCTGAAGACGCGGAAAGCGGACAGTTGTTTACGGTGATGGCGACGCCGGATGACGGAGGAGCCCCCGCAACGGCAGCGGCTTCTGTCTGCAGTGCCCTGCTCGGCGATGAAACCATTGATACGGTGACCCGCTCCTACGGCCGGGGATTTGCCATTCCGGTCATCAACGGCTGGGGTACGCCGCTGAAGGCGGAAAGCAAGGATGACGCCATGATCCAGTATCAGTATGATACGGATCAGTTTACCGTGACGGAAATCTGCAGTTTTGTCGGAATGGACGGTTTCCCGGATGCGGCGGAATATTACCAGATGATCCGGAACAACCTGATGGGCGATGAAAGCTACCGTGACGTAGCGGAAAAGGTGATCGATATTGACGGCAGCCCGGTCTATACGATCTGCTTTGCGACGGAAAACGGTGAGCAGGAAACAGGCGGATATATCTATTCCATCCGGGATAACAGCATGTTCCTGATGGCGCTGCTCTGCACAGCCAAGGGAGAAATCCCGGTCCGGATTACGCAGAATGACCTGGAAAAGATCGCACAGAAAGTAACGTATACCGCGAGTGACGCGCCGCTCCGCAAGGCGGACGGCGAACTGACGCTGTCTGCGCAGTGGAATCAGGAAGTTGTATCCGCCGGAAAGAAGGTGGCGTTTACCGCTTCCTTTGCGAATCCCGGCGCGGTAAAACGGGAAAAGGCCGACGCACTGACCTGGACCCTGATCGATACGGATACCGGAGAGGCGCCGGAAGGGATTACCCTGGATGAAAAAGGAACGCTGATTGTCAGCAAGGACCTGACAGCGACGAAACATGTGGAAATTACGGTTGCGTCGGAATTTTTCGGCACAAAAGCATCCTATGCAATTACCGCGGTTCCGGTAATCCGGGGACTGGTGGCAGAACCGAAAGAGGTTGTGCTGTATACGAATTCAGATGATGAAGCGGTCATCCGGGTCAAGGCGGAACCGGATATCATTCCGGAGGGACTGGAATGGACGCTGAAGCCGAAGAGCATTGCGAATATCATTCCGTCCAACAGCATCTACGGAGACATCAAGCTGAAGCCGGCGGAGGCCGGAAAAGGCACGCTGACGGCAACAGAACCCGGCGGAAAGACGGTCAGCATCAAGGTGACGGTGATCAACCCGGTGGAGAGTATGCAGCTGTCTATGAGCGGACATGCCGCACCCGGGGCGACGGTTAAGTTTGCCGCGGACCTGAAACCGAACAATGCCGGCAACAGGAGCGTGAAATGGTCGCTGGACGTCGGGGAGGATATCGCGACGATTAACGACTACGGCCGGCTTAAGATCAACCGCAGTACCCCGGTCGGAACGGAAATTACGGTGACCTGCACCGCATCCGGCGCGAAAGAGCCGATCAGGGAATCGATGAAGATTACGGTGGAAGAAAAGAAGTAATCATTTCAATCGGATATCGGTACAGGCGGTGATACTATCAGCAGGATGACGGAAGATCAGAAAAAGCTGCAGGTCTTAAACAACAAGCTCAACGATGAACTGAACAAGCACAACAGCGCGCATCTGGGCGCTGCTGTTGTCGTGCGCATTCCCGATATCCCCGCGAAAATCCGCAAAATTCCGCAGGCAAAACACGAAGGCGACTATAGCGTGGAGTATACCGCAAAACGCTGGTACGACAAGGAAGCCGGTCAAAGCCGTAACGAGAAGTATATCATCGGCACGATCCTGGCCGAATACCCCAAAGCCATGCTTCCCAACGATACCTATTACCGCTTTTTTGACGGGGAGACCGGCCGGCTGCTTCAAAACGAGGAAAGCGAGGAAGAGCAAGAAGAAAGCGGCGGTGCCACCGGAGAAAACACCACAGAAGACGCAGGAAAAAGAACGGAAGGGAACTCGAACAAAAGCATCAGCGGAAAAGCAGAAAAAACGACCAGCAAAACGGACGTATCTTCCGGAAACCAAAGCGATACACAGGCTGGAAAACCGTCCGGCCTGGAAAAAGGTGACGGCGATTCCGAAACGCCTGACTTCAAACTTTTTCTGGAAAGCCTGAATCACATCCGGGAACAGTTTGCCGAAGCTGAGCAAAGGGAAAAAGACCGACAGGAACGGGAGAAGAGAAAAAAGAAAGCCGTTGAACTGTACGGGGAAGGCTATGAGGACGAACAGGAGATCCGGGAGGCAACCGAAAGCCTGATGAAATTATTCACAGACGTCCAGCCGGCGGAAAAGACCGGAGACAAACAGAGCAAAGAAGAAAAACAGACTGGCAACGAACAGAACCATGAAGAAAAACAGGCCGGAAACGAACAGCACAACGGGGGAAAGCAAACCGGAAACGAGGAGAACAAAGGGGATGAACGGACCCTGGCGGAAGCATATACCGATTACCAACAGTCCCGGGAGCGCGCAGCGATCCTGTATCATATCCTGGATGAAATCTGCGATTCCATTAAAATCCAGGCGAAGAAACGTCCGGACGCGATCGTCAACACTTACAAGATTATTCGGATCAATACCATTCTCAGCGAGATCCGCGACTACTGCCGGGGCATTGGCTATGAGGACCTGATGGAAACCGCTGAGCTTCCCCGGGAAAAAACAGAACATGGCGTAACCGTCATGGAAGGGATCAGCTATTCCGACCTTGAAATCCTCCTGGACCATTACCATACCATCCTGTACTTTTTGGAACCGTGGAAAAAGAAATAAGCCGAAATGCGTGCAGGTCGTGTGTTATGTTGTGCATGTACCGTGCCGAAACAGAAGATATCTCTGTGAATGCCCTTGTAAAAGATGAAACTATCTGGCTTACACAGCAAGCCATGGCTGAACTATTTGGTATAGATAAGTCCGGAATTAGTCGACATTTAAAAAATATTTTTGCCACTGGAGAATTAGAGGAAAAAGTGGTCGTTGCAAAAATTGCAACGACCACTCCTCATGGTGCCATGGCAGGAAAAATACAGATGAATGAGACCGCTTTTTATAATCTGGATGCTATTATTTCAGTTGGATATCGTGTTAATTCTCGAAGAGCAACCCAGTTCCGCATCTGGGCTACAGGAGTACTCCGAGAGTTCATTCAGAAAGGATTCGCACTGGACGATGAACGACTGAAACAGGGGAATACTGTATTTGGTGCAGATTATTTCCGTGAGTTGCTGGAACGAGTTCGCTCCATTCGAGCCAGTGAACGCCGAATTTGGTAGCAGGTTACAGACATTTTTAAGGATGTCAAAGCGGAGAACATCACCCTTGTCACGCTTTCCAGCCTGATGATGCAGAACTGGTATAATAACCTGGGCATTCTGGTCTGGGATAGGCTGCTGGTGCTTGTGGAAGGCCAGTCTACCTTCACGGTGAATACCAGGAACTGAATATTCAATAAACCGGGGCATGCATGTATCCTCCGGTAAGCACTAGGTTAAATATACAGAAGCGGAATAAAGAATATAGTGAAGTGCAGTGTAGTTTATAGTGAAGTGCAGTGTAGTTTATAGTGAAGTGCGTTGAATCCATCATCCGGATCAACATGCTGACCTGAATATCCTGATGCGATGCGGTACTCCATTTGCGGAACGGGTCTTACGGCTTGATTGAAATCAGGTTAGGAGGTGTATGCTCGATGTCCCGGCAGAATGTTTTTGAAATGCCGTTTGAAGAGGTTTACCAATGCCTTGTCCGGAAGACAGAACAAAAAGGCCGGACCGGGGAAGAATTGGATCAGATGATCAAATGGCTGACGGGTTATGTCAGCATAGATATCCTGAAGGGCCTGAATTATGGACAGTTTTTATCATTGGCTCCCATGTGGAATCCGCGATCTGAACTGATCACCGGCCCTGTTTGCTGGACAAAAGTGGAAGAAACAGATGATCCGATGACAAAAAGGAAGCGTCGCTGGACCAGCTGATCGATGAGCTGGCGACAGGAAAACCGATGGAGAAGGTGCTCAGATAAATGCCCCGGGGGGAATTGTTGGCAAATGCGAACCTGAATCCTTTCGGTTGACAATCGCATATCCGGAGATCATAATATACATGTGAAGAAAACCAATGAAAACAGGCCCCGGCGGGAGGAATACACCTTGGAAGAGTGTGTGAGTTATCCGAAGAATATCAGCGAACCGAAAGCCCGGATGATGGAAGTTTTCGATGCGCATGTCAACCGAAACACGAAGGACAGCATCTTCTGCGACTTGTTCAGCCGGCCGGAATACTGCCTGCAGCTGTACCAGGTGCTTCATCCGGAGGATAAGGATGTCAAGGCGGAGAATATTACCCTTGTAACGCTTTCCAGCCTGATGATGCAGAACCGTTATAATGACCTGGGCATTCTGGTCCGGGACAGGCTGCTGGTGTTCGTGGAAGCCCAGTCCACTTTTACGGTGAATATCCTGGTTCGTTTCCTGCTGTATCTCGGGGATACTTATAACCGGTACATCACCAAGGAAAACCTGAATGTCTACGGAACGAAAAAGGTAAAACTCCCGGTTCCGGAACTGTATGTGATCTACCACGGAGAACGCGGGAACAAGCCGGATGAGATTACCCTGTCGAAAGATATTTTCGGAATGGAAGACCCAAACAATATCTTTGTAGACGTGAAAGCCAAAATCATTTATGACAGCACCCCGGGAGACATTATTAACCAGTTTGTGACTTTTGCAAGAGTATTTGACAGGCAGGTTCAGGAATACGGACGAACCCGGGAAGCCGTGGAAGAAACGCTGAGAATCTGCCGGGATCAGGACGTACTAAAGGAATACTTGAAGGACGAGGAGGCAGCGACGATTATGTTCACACTGCTGGATGAACAAAGAGCCAGGAAATTCTGGGAAGAAGAATTGCTCCAAGAAGGTCGGAAAGAAGGCCGTGTTGAGGGCCGTGCTGAAGGTGAACATCGCAATAATGCTTTAATGGCCAGGTTGGTTTCTATGAATCGTTTTGATGACATAAGGCGTTGCACAGAAGATGCTGAATATCGTAATCGACTTTACCAGGAACTGAACATTCAATAAACCAGAGCATGCATTTTATTATCTGATTGTGATATGCCCCCCCTCGGGGCACACCTGACAAAAGAAAAACCGGAGGCGCAGTGCATACACTCTCCGGAACAGAAAGACGAAAAGAAAAAGTAACGTCCGACTCGCCGACTCGAATTCAGTACCAACCGACGATCTACCGGTAAACGCCAAAATGAATCGCAGAAAACCCGAGAAAAAACGCCGGTGTTACAGTACCGGCGTCTTGGGTGGTTTCGGCAGATCCGGCCAGCCAGGGCTTGCCAGATCTGTCCGCTCGAGCAAATAATCCGTACTTGTGGAGAAGTAATCCGCAATCCGGATCAGCAGGTCTGTCGGAATATCCCGGTATCCCTGCTCATATCGCCAATACTGCGGTTGGGTAATCTGCAGGATGGCAGCCATCTGCCGTTGCGTCAGATCATGATCCTCCCGCAACTCCCGCAACCGCTTATAGTAGGCCAACACACTTCCTCCAAATCAGACAGTATTCTTTTGTGACCATAGCAAATAAATACCGTACAATCCCTCCTGGGAGCATGTTCCCAATTACTGCCGGGAGTGTAAGGAACGGTTTGATCAGGTGCAGGAATCCCTTCTTCGTGGGGGAAAGCCGCGAAATATCCGGAGAAGATGCCGGGCATGTGGGGAACCTTTCCTTTTTTCCAGCTTATTGCCGCATTATCCGCATTATTGCATGAAGTGCAGGAAACAGTATTTGCAGACGCATGGGAAGATGTAGTGATTAGTGGATAGAAAAAGCCCGGGATCGGTGTTGATCCCGGGCTTCTTTAAAGCGAATATCAATCGTCCGCGCGGAAGGCGTAGATGGTGGTGGTGTCGTACTTTTCGCCGGGGCGAAGTATGGTCGTTCCCGGGAAGTTGGAGTGGTTCGGGTCATCCGGACAGTGCTGGGTTTCGAGGCACAGGCCGGAATACTGGCCGTAAGTGGCGCCGCCCTTGCCACCTTCGGCATGAGTGGTACAGGCAGTGTAGAGCTGCACGGCGGGCTGGTCGGTGATGACTTCCATATAGCGGCCGGATTCTTCATGGTACACGCTGGCTGCAATGCCCATGGATTCACCCTTGCGGAGGACGAAGTTGTGATCGTATCCGCCGGCGGGGATCATCTGGGGGCAGGTGTCCATAACTTCGAGGCCTTCTTCCAGCAGGAGGCCATCCCGCAGGTCCAGGGGCGTATCGGTGACGGGCATATAATCACCGGTGGGAATCAGGCCGCTGTCCACCTTCGTGATGACATCCGCTTCGATGGCAACCACATGGTCCTTGATGGTGCCGTGGGCATGGCCGCCCAGGTTGAAGTAGGTATGGTTCGTCAGGTTGCAGAGGGTGGGTTTGTCGGTGGTCGCTTCATAGCGGATGATCAGGTCGCACATATCGTTCCAGGTATAGGTGACGGTGACATCCAGGTTGCCGGGATAGTTTTCCTCGCCGTCCGGGGAAACGCGATGGAAGGAAACGGAATCCTCATGGTCGCTTTCCTTCGGGGTGCCGGTCCAGAAATGGGCGGAGAAGCCGACGTTGCCGCCGTGGAGGTGGTTGACGCCATGGTCGTTCAGGGCGACCTGGTAGGCTTTGCCGTCAATGGAGAATTTGCCTGCACAGATCCGGTTGCCGTAGCGGCCGACGGTATCGCCCATGCAGCCGTGGGGGGCAATGTATTTATCCAGGGAATCGAAACCAAGGGCCACGTCGTCCATGTTGCCGCCGGCATCGGGAACGATGATGCTGGTGAGGATGGCGCCCCATTCAATGACGGAGATGGAGGCACCCATGGCGTTGGTCAGGGTGTATTTGTGAACGTCTTTGCCTTTAGGGGACTTGCCCCAGATTTCTGCTTTGATGCTCATAGCATGTGCTCCTTTCGTTGTAAAGGTTTTCGAAAGCAACTGAGAGTTCCGCGACTGCGGTCGCGGCCGGGGGCTTAGCTCTGCATGTGATCCGTTACCCGGAACGAGTTCCGGAGGGATCATCATCCGATCGCCCCCTGGACCCCTTCGGTCCGAACACTACTGTTAAACACTTCTGTTAATTGGTAATCTCTTGTTTGAAAATATTATTCCTTACAGCCGGATTCTTCAGAGGAATCCGATGATTTTATTGTAAGAGTTTGAGGGAAATTGTCAAGGGAATTATATTCCGGGGAGGGAAGAGTATCGGTTTCGATGTCGGAGAGCTTGCGGCGGATGGTCCGGGTGCGGGAAACAGCGGAGTCGATGGATTCGCCGGCCTGCTCCAGGCGGCGACGGGTGGTTTCCAGCATTTCCGCGAAGCGGGCGAAATCCGTTTTGATTTCGCCCAGCAGGCGCCAGACCTCACCGCTGCGCTTTTCAATGGCCAGGGTGCGGAATCCCATCTGGAGGGCATTCAGCATGGCGGCAAATGTGCCGGGACCGGCAATGACGACCCGGTATTCCCGCTGGATGGATTCAACCAGCTCCGGGGACTGCAGTGCTTCGGCATAAAGGCCTTCCACCGGCAGGAACATGATAGCGAAATCCGCGGTGGACGGCGGAGCAATATATTTGGTCGCGATCTTCTTCGCTTCCTCTTTCAGCCGCTTTTCCAGCGCTTTGCGGGCAGCCTCGACGCCGGCAGCATCGCCGGCCTGGCTGGCATCTGCCAGGCGGACATAGTCCTCCTGGGGGAATTTGCTGTCGATGGGGAGGTAGACGGTGCCGCCGGACTGATCCGGCAGGAGCACTGCAAACTCAACGCGTTCCGCGGAACCGGGGACAACGGCAACGTTTTCCTCATACTGGCCGGGGGACAGCATCTGGCGGATCAGGTTGCCGAGCTGCATCTCTCCCCAGATGCCCCGGGCTTTGACGTTGGTGAGCACCTTCTTCAGGTCGCCCACGCCTGCGGCCAGGGTGTGCATTTCGCCCAGGCCCTTATAAACCGACTCCAGGCGGCTGCTGACCTGGGCAAAGCTGGCGTCCAGCTTCTGGTCCAGGCTTTCCGACAGGCGCTGGTCCACGGTCCGCCGCATTTCGGACAGCTGGCGCTCGTTTTCCAGGCGGAGGGCGTTGATTTTCTCCTCCTGGTTCCGGGTGGACAGGAGCACCTGGCGCTGCATGCTTTCCAGCAGGGCGGTCTGGTTCTGGCCCATTTGGGACAGGGTAGTCATCAGGTGTTCGTTGGTATTCTGGAAGGATTCCACCATGCCGTCATGTTCGGCATCCAGGCTGTCCAGCAGCTGGTTGCCCAGGACGGTCAGGTTATGTTCCTGTTGCAGGCGGTCCTTTTCCTGATGATGGGTGAGGGATGTCTGGCGGATCAGCAGGATGACCAGCAGAACGATGCAACCGATAAGCAGTGAGATGACAATATCCAGAATGACCGCCTCCTGTGCGCTTTGGTATTACATATTTATGATTGAATTCTTACAATTTCCAAAACTTTTTCGTTTTGCGCTTGTTTTGGAGTTCTTCAGCAGGGTAAAGCATTGACGAAACCGTTTGAATTCATTAAACTCAAAGAACACTTTGTATCAACTGAATTCGGAAATGAGGTGCTTTACGCATGAAAATGAAGAGATTGATCGCCTGCTTCGCAGCGGTTGTGGTGCTCGCGCTGGCACTGCCGCTGTCCGCACTGGCGAATACGTATGCCACCGTCGTTGCGTCCGACGTGCTGTACCTGCGGGATGAACCGTCGACGGACGGGGAGATCCTGGGCCGGTACCGCCACGGCACCAAAGTGGAGATCCTTAACAGCACCAAATACCGCAACTGGGCCAAGGTCCGCGCGGGCGGCAAAGTCGGATACATGTACAAGAGCTACCTGTCCGCTTTCTCCAGCGACGGCAAGAATTCGAACTCCAGCAACGGTAACGAAGCATCCGGCACCACCATGTATGTCAGGTCCAGCAACGGCGGACCGGTGAACCTGCGGAGAAGGGCTTCCACCAAGACGAGCCTGATGGCCCGGATGCCGGTCGGCAGCAAGGTGACTGTGATTTCCAGCGGAAGCGTCTGGACCCGGGTCATGTATGATGGGAAAGACGGCTGGGTTATGACAAAGTTTTTAAAGTCCAAATAATTGACTTTAAAAACTTTGTGAAAAGAGGTTTCGCGACTGCGGTCGCGACAGGGGGCTTTGATTGAGGACCTTCGGTTACATCGAGGGTGCCTGCGGTTACAAAATAGTTACATGATGGTTACATGCCCGGCAGAGATTTTCTGCCGGGCATTTTCTGAAACCCTTATATTTCGCGGCGTCCCTCGAGCGCTTTGAGAAGAGTTACATCATCGATGTATTCCAGGTCTCCTCCGACGGGTATTCCGTGCGCAATTCTGGTGCAGCGGATGTTCATCGGTTTCAGCAGGCGGGCGATGTAGGAAGCGGTTGCTTCTCCCTCCACATCCGGGTTGGTGGCAAGGATCACTTCCGACACGGTCTCCGATCCGACGCGGGCCATCAGCTCCTTGATATGGATATCATCCGGGCCGATGCCTTCCATCGGGGAAAGGGTACCGTGGAGTACGTGATACAGGCCGCCGTAATCGTGGGTGCGTTCCAGGGCGGCTACGTCCCGGGGATCCCGGACAACGCAGATCTGCCCGTTATGGCGGGTCTGATCCGCGCAGACGGAACACACCTCGGCGGCTGCATAATTGCCGCAGACGCTGCAGAAACGGATGGCCTTGCGGCCTTCCCACAGGGCAACCGAAAGGCTGCGCACTTCCTCCAGGGGCATCGAGGCAACGAAATAGGCCAGCCGCTGGGCAGTCTTCGGGCCGATGCCGGGGAGTCGGTGCAGTTCAGCCGCCATGGTTTCGATGGGTTCAATCTGGGCGCTCATCTCAGAACAGCCCGCCCATTCCCGGCGCCATCCGGCTCATGGTGGCTTCACGGGTTTCTTCGCCCTTGCGGAGGGCTTCGTTCACCGCGGCCTGGATCAGGTCCTGGAGCATTTCGATGTCGTCAGGATCCACGACCTGGGGGTCGATGGTGATGGAGGTGAGTTCGCGCTTGCCGCTCACTTTGACGGTGACCATGCCGCCGCCGGAGGAAGCTTCGTATTCAGCTGCGTCCAGCTGCTCCTGTGCCTCCTGCATCTGCTGCTGCATCTTCTGCGCCTGGCGCATCAGCTGCTGCATGTTGGCTCCGCCGCCGAAGCCGCCGAAATTTCCGGGTCTTGCCATTGTTGTGTCCTTCCTTTCGTTGATATTGGTTAGTGGTCAGGAGATCCTTCGCTGCGCTTAGGATGACATCCGGGCGATTCGAGGAAAGCTGAGGGAGTGGATAGTGAACAGGAGATCCTTCGCTGGCGCTCAGGATGACATCCTGGCGGTACCTATTACGAAGGCTGGTCTGTTGACGGAGCCTCCAGGGTATACAGGCCAGTGACGATGTCGTCGAGGATGGCCATGAGGTAGGGCATGCCTTTGCCCTGGCGGTTCTGCAGGAGGATTTCCGCTTTGGCCAGCTGGGACATGGGGCTGCGGGCCTGGGTGATCAGGAGGACGCAGTCCGCATCCTGGGAGATGACGCTGACGCCGGCGATCTGGCGACCATTGGAACCGTTCTTGTTGAAATAGAAGCAGCGGACGCCCTTACCGCCCCGGTTCTGGGATTCGAAGTCCAGCTGGGGAATGCGCTTGGCCCAGCCGCGCTCGGAGAAGAGAATCACCTCATCCTTCGCGGAGAGCTGCATGCACCAGGAGATTTCATCATCGGCATCCACGGCCATGGCACGGACGCCGGAGGCGATACGGCCCTGGACGGGCACGGTTGCCAGCGGGAAACGGATGCTCATGCCGTTGCGGGTGATCAGGAGGATGTCGTCCTCGGTCTTTGCAGGAACGATATCCAGCAGGGTGTCGCCCTTCTTCAGGGACAGGGCGGGATATTTCCGGGAACGGACATCGTAGTCTGCGGCGGCGGTGCGCTTGATCATGCCGCGCTTTGTGATGAACAGGAAGTCCGGCATGGCTTTCAGCTTTGCGGCATCGGCGGCGACCATATACAGCGCCTGTTCGCCTTCCTCAATGCCCGCGAGGACGCCGGAGAGGAGCTGGCCCCGGTCCTTCGGCTTACATTCAGGCAGCTTGCCGACGGAGACGGGGTAGCAGTTGCCCAGGTCCGTGAAGATATACAGCGTTTCCGCAGTGGTGGTTTCCAGCTGCCAGCGGGCGCTTTCCGCCTGGCTTTCCGCCACGGAGGGCAGCGGGGTGCGCTTCAGCTGGGCCGGGAGGATCCGTTTCAGGTAGCCGCCGCGGGTAAAAACAACGGTGGCGTCTTCCGCAACGGGAGTGTTGTCCGGCAGTTCCACAGGGGCATCTTCCGGAAGCTCCAGGGTGGTGCGGCGCTCATCCGCGAACTGCTCCGCGATGGCTTCCATTTCCTTGCGGATGACTTCGTTCAGCTTTTTGCCGCTTTTGAGGATACCTTCCAGGCGGCTGATGAGCTTCAGTACGTCCGCATATTCCTTGCGCAGGGTTTCGACTTCCAGGTTGGTCAGGCGTTGGAGCCGCATATCCAGGATCGCCTGGGCCTGGATCTCCGTGAGGGCAAAACGCTCCATCAACGCGACGCGGGCTTCCTTCGGGCTCTTGCTGGCACGGATGAGGGCAATCACTTCGTCGATATTGTCCAGGGCGATCATCAGGCCTTCCAGGATATGGGCCCGGGCTTTGGCCTGCTTGAGCTCGTATTCCGTGCGCCGGGTGACGACGACTTTCTGGTAGTCCACATAGGCGCCGATCATCTGCTTCAGGTTCAGCAGGACCGGCTTGCCGCCGGCGATGGCGACCATGTTGACGCCGAAGGTGACCTGCAGGTCAGAATATTTATAGAGATACGCCAGCACCCGCTGGGGATCGACATCCTTTTTCAGCTCGATCACGGCACGCATGCCGGTGCGGTCGCTCTCATCGCGGATGTCGTAAATTCCGCCGAGGGCGGCCTTTTTTTCTTCGCTGAGTTTGAGGATTTTCTCCAGCATGGCGGATTTGTTGATCTGGTACGGAATTTCCGTGATGACCAGGAGCTTGCGGCCGGACTGCCCGTCCTCCACGTGCACTTTGGCGCGGAGGGTCAGCTTGCTGCGGCCGGTTTCGTATCCGCGGCGGATTTCCTCATTGTTTACCAGGACGCCGCCTGTGGGGAAGTCCGGCCCGGGGAGGATCTGCATGAGGTCGTCCAGGGAGATGTCCGGGTTTTCCATCTGCGCGATCACGGCGCGGACAGCTTCGCCCAGGTTATGGGTCGGGATGTTTGTGGCGAGGCCGACGGCGATGCCGTTGGCGCCATTGACCAGCAGGTTCGGGAAACGGGCCGGGAGCATGTCCGGCTCCTTCAGGGTATCGTCAAAGTTCAGCCGGAAGGGGACTGTGTCCTTTTCGATATCCCGGAGCATTTCCATGGCCAGGGGCGTCATCCGCGCTTCGGTATACCGCATGGCAGCAGCACCGTCCCCGTCGATGGAGCCGAAGTTGCCGTGGCCGTCCACCATCGGGCAGCGCATGGAGAAATCCTGCGCCATATGCACGAGGGCGCCGTAGACGGAGGAGTCGCCGTGGGGATGGTATTTACCGAGGCAGTCGCCCACGATACGGGCGCACTTGCGGTGCGGCTTATCCGGCGTGGTGCCCAGTTCCATCATGGTATAGAGGATGCGGCGCTGAACGGGCTTGAGACCGTCCTCCACCCGGGGCAGGGCACGCTCGAGAATGACGTGTTCGGCATAGGGCATCATGCTGTTATGCATGACCTCTTCCATATTGACATCGAGAATGCGGGAGGGATCATCCTTCACGATGGGCGCTTCGTCCTTTTTCTTTGCCATGGATTATTCCCCTCCTTCCCGGCGGCCGGCCTGCTGATGCTCCGGCAGCTCAAAATCGTCCGGCCGGTTGAAGTCGGCATGTTCGCTGATGTAGTCCCGGCGGGGTTCTACCTTGTCGCCCATGAGCACGGTGGTGAGCCGGTCGACTTCCGCGGCGTCTTCAATGGTGACGCGCATGAGCTTGCGCTGGGAGGGATCCATGGTGGTTTCCCATAGCTGCTCGGGATTCATTTCGCCCAGGCCCTTATAACGCTGGAGCGTATAGCCTTTGCCGGCGGCGCGGGTGGCCTTGGCCAGTTCCCGGTCGTCGTAGGCGTAGATGACGTTGCTGCCCTTCTGGACTTTGTACAGCGGCGGCATGCCGATATAGACATGACCGTTTGTGATCAGGTCTTTCATATAGCGGAGGAAGAAGGTGAGCAGGATGGCACGGATGTGCGCGCCGTCCTGGTCCGCATCGGAGAGGATGATGACCTTGCCGTATTTCAGGTTGTCCAGGGAAAAGCTCTCGTCGATTCCGGCGCCCAGGGCGGTGATCAGGGAACGGAACTCCTCGTTGGCCAGCACCTGGTCCAGGTGTTTCTTTTCGACATTCAGGGGCTTGCCCCGAAGGGGAAGGATGGCCTGGAAGCGCCGGTCGCGCCCCTGCTTGGCAGAGCCGCCGGCGGAATCGCCTTCGACGATGAAAAGCTCGTTATCTTCCCATTTCCGGCCGGTGCAGGAGGCAAGCTTGCCCACGAGCGGGGCGGCCTCCAGCTGGCTGGCCTTGCGGATATTATCCCGCGTTTTGCGAGCGGCCTCCCGGGCCTGGGCGGCACGGATGGCCTTGGTGACGATGGCGGTGGCGGCTTCCTGATTTTTGAGGTTATCCAGCCAGTCCAGCAGCTGCTGGGAAACGATGGCTTCCACTGCGGGACGGACTTCGCTGTTGCCCAGGCGGCCCTTGGTCTGACCTTCGAACTGGGGATTCTTGACCATGGTGGTCAGCACACAGGTGAGCCCCTCGCGGAAATCCTCGCCGGCAAGGTTGTTGTCCTTTTCCTTCAGGAGGCCGGCCTTGCGGGCATAATCGTTGAAACACTTGGTGAAGGCAGCCTTGAAGCCGGTTTCGTGGGAGCCGCCTTCCGGGGTGTTGATGTTGTTGACGTAGGAGAAAAGGCTTTCGGAAAACCCGTCGGTATACTGGATGGCGGCACGGCAGATGACGGAATCCCGCCGGCCCTCGAGATAGATGATGTCTTCCTGCAGGGCGTTCTTGCCGGCGTTCAGGTACCGGACGTAATCCGTGATACCGCCGTCGTAGCAGAACACCCGGGTGCGGCTTTCCGGATCGGGCAGGCGCTCATCGGTAAAGGTGATACGGACGCCCTTGTTCAGGTAGGCCAGCTCCTGCAGGCGGCGGGCGACGGTTTCGGTATGGAATTTTACATCTTCGAAGATTTCATCGTCCGGCAGGAAGCGGACAAGGGTGCCCTTTTTCCGGGTGTTGCCTATGATTTCAAGCGGGCCGGCGGGCTTGCCGGCTTCGACCTTATGGGTGGCGGGGTTCATTTCAGAGGTGAAGGCCATGCGGTAATGCGTCCAGTTGAGGAAAACATCGACCGTGAGCCATTTGCTCAGCGCGTTGACCACGCTGGCGCCGACGCCGTGCAGGCCGCCGGAGTAGTCGTAATTCTCGTTATTGAATTTGCCGCCGGCGTGCAGCACGGTGAAAATGACCTCGACACCGGGGATTCCCATGGTCGGATGGGTGTCGACGGGCATGCCGCGGCCGTTATCCCACACGGAGGCGGAGCCGTCTTTATGCAGCGTGACGGTGACCTCGTCGGCAAAGCCGTTGGAGGCCTCGTCAATCGCGTTATCCACGATTTCCCACAGCAGGTGATGCAGGCCGCGGGAAGAGGTTGTTCCGATATACATGCCGGGGCGCATGCGGACAGCTTCGAGCCCTTCCAGCACCTGGATATTGCCGGCATTATAGGTTTGCGATGCCATGTGTTCACTCCCTGTACTTCAATGTCTATATACAGACGACACAGTATACCATAAAATGGGGAGGAAAGGAAAGGGGAACACAATATTTTGATACGCCGGAACACCGGAAAACAGGCTTCCGGCCTGCTTCCACTTGACATACCAAAGGAAAACGGGGATAATGACGGTACCGATGAAGGGAGAGGTGCCCATGAAACGCATTGTGTGCCTGCTGCTGAGCCTGGTTCTGCTCTGTTCCGCCGTCAGTTTTGCTTCGGCGGCCGGAAAGAAACAGGCGGCGGAGGATGAAGTAGAAGAACTGACCCAGGAAGAAGAAAACGAGCTGCTCGAAGAGGAAGACGACAGCATTTTCAATGTTACGGGCAAAGTGTATCCGGAACCGACGCTGAAGGATTTTGACAAGAATTCTCCGGCGATTTATACTGCGAAGCTGCGGGGCAAATACAGCATCTGGGCGGAAATGAACACCGACCAGGGCACGAAACGGATTGTGGCCAGCAACGGCAACACCCGGAACGTGGATATCCTGTATGTCGGGCTGCAATGGCTGATCGTCCGGAATCAGAAGGATAATAAAATCGGCTATATCAAGCGGGAATGGCTGACCAAGGTGGAGGACGTGATTCCGGTGGATCCGGTGAATACCCCGCCGATGAACTGCCAGAAGCATGCCTATACCGCCGTGACGGCGACGGCGTGCCATGTGCGGAAGACCATGGATCCTTCCCGGGGAGAGGGAGACGACGGCAACAACTGGGTGATCCTGAAACCCGGCACGAAGATTACCATCTGGCAGTTTTATGAAGGCTGGGCGATGGTCAACTATATGCGGGCTTACGGCTATATCGATCCGAATGAATTGACAGACCTGATGCCCGTTTCCCCGACGGATGAGGAGCTGTATCCGGACTGCCCGATCGCGGCGTATACCAGCTACTATTCCATGAAGGATACGGAAATGAACCACAACCGGATTCACAATATCCGGGTGGGCAGCAATTATATCTCCATTACCGTGCAGCCAGGCGAGGAATTCAACGCAAACAAGATCATGGGCAACTACAACGCCAGCAGGGGCTACCTGCCCGCCGGCGTGCTGATTGACGGAACAACGGTGGCCGGATACGGCGGAGGCACCTGCCAGGTGGGCAGCACGCTGTACAATGTGATCCGGCAACTGCCGAAGGTGGAGATTTTGCAGCGCCGGCCGCATGGCGGGAACGGGGCTTCGTATTTGCCGATTCATTGTGACGCGGCGGTGGGGAATCCGGAGCTGAATTTGCGGTGGGTGAACAGGTATGATTTCCCGCTAAGGATTGAAGCATTGACGAATGATGATGGGGCTTTGTCGATCAGGATCTACAAAGTTCATGAATAAGTTATGGAAATGAAGAAGGCCTTGCCGGTGTGGCAGGGCTTTCTTATTGTGGCAATATGAATTCTTTTTTCCTCTTCCCCTGCACCCCTTCCCCGCATTATGGTGAACGTGTATTCCAGATTGAGTGATGCGGGGACGGGGATTAGTTAGTGGTGGGGCTCCGCCCCACGGCCTGCCAGGGGGCTTTCCGATCGAATCCAACGCAGGCCGCACTGTGGCCTGCGCCCCTGGACCCCTTCGGTCGGTCATTGCTTGCAGTAATACTTATCGGTGGCCTGGTACATGCGTTTCCTGGTGAACCAGCACAGGACTATGAGGATTGCGGCGAGGATGCCGAAGACGATCCACAGGTCCCATCCGGCGTTAATCATGAAGAAGGCGCCGGCGCCCAGGGTGAGCAGGATGCCCCAGCTGATGAGCATGGAGAGCAGGACACCGTAATTCTGCTTGACGGCCTCCTGTTCTGTGACCCAGGTGAGCTTCGGATGCTTGATGTCATGGCTCAGGGCCATGGCGGAGTTCGCATAGCAGTACAGGGCGCACAGAATGAAGGCCAGGACAACTTCCAGCGCGGCCGCCGGGAAGATGATGATCAGGGCGATTGAGGCCAGCAGCACACCGCCCAGGGCCAGGCCGCAGCCGACCGTGAACTTGGCGCGGATCAGCGTCCGGGGCTCGATGGGCAGGCCGATCAGGAAATCGTGTCCCTTGCCTTCGCGGCTGACTGCCGTGCTCAGGGCAGGGTTCATGCCGGCCATATAGGCCATGACCGCGGTCAGGATGCCCATAATGGCAGCCCGCGGCATCTGTTCAAACAGCATACCCAGTGATTCGCCGTTGTCGCCCACATTCCGGCCGACAATAACTGTCATCATGATGGTCATTACCAGGGGCATGATGGCGATGGGCAGGATATTCATCGCATAGGAAGGCACCCGGATAATCTGGGTGAATTCCCGCTTCACATTGGCTCTGAAGGCATCGTTTGTCCGGAAGGCGCCTTTCTGGACGCCTTTCTTTCCCTGCGCCACAGGGGTTTCCGTCTGCAGCAGGCTCAGCTTCCGATATACAGACCCCAGGAGCCATACGGTCAAACCCATGGCAGCAATGCTGACAGCCACATACAGGGCGAGCTGTGCCCAGTCTCCACAGCCCTGGTTGCCGACCAGGCCTTCAATGGCCCATTTGGCCGGCGGGAACAGGTTGGTCATGGAATCGATTCGGGTGCTGTAGCTGAGGAAGAAGTTCTCGAGCATTTCACCGCTTTCCGCAGAGTTTCCGGTGACCGAGCCGATGTTCATCATCAGGAACATATAGGCAATGAAGAAGATGATGCCTCCGACGGTGGCGACGAGTTCCCTGTGCTTCCACAGGGCGGAAATCCGGATCAGCAAGGCGGAGACGAAGCTGATAATGGCGATCGGGATCATGGCAACGGTCAGCCAGACGAGGAGCATCCGGAGGTAGAAGCCGATATCCACACCGACGCGGATGCCGTACTGGATGCAGGCTGGCAGCAGGATAACCGCGTCAATCAGCGTTTCGGATACCCAGACCTGGGTGAGTTTCGCACTGAGCACGGTACGGGTTTTTACGGGCAGGGCGGCAATATAGGCCGCGTCCCGGCCCAGATACAGGCTGCTCAGGATAAAGAAGAATGCCATAATCAGCGTGCCGACGGTGGTCAGCATGACCGCCAGGGTAATCAGCATTTCCTGCCAGCCATATTTTTCCAGGACGTCCAGGGCTTTTTGCTCCAGGAAGATCAGGAGCCCGCCCATATAAAGGATCAGGAACAGGATGGCGATAAACATGCCGATGGTCCTGCCGCGCTTTTCCTTCATCGCCGTTTTGATGTTTTTCGGTTTAAAATCCGCAAAGCGGCTCAGCAGCTGCAGCCGCAGCAGCGGGAAAAAGCCTGTCATTCGTTTTCGCCTCCGTCTTCCGTCAGCTCCAGGAACAGTTCTTCCAGGCTTGCGCCGACTTCGCCCGAACGCAGTTCATCCAGGGTGCCCTGCGCCTTCAAAGAACCATGGGTAATCACGCCGATGCGGGTGCACAGCTTTTCAGCCACTTCCAGCACGTGGGTTGAGAAGAACACGGTGTTGCCCTCGTTGCAGTGGCGGATCATTTCTTCCTTCAGCAGGTGTGCCGCGCGGGGATCCAGGCCGCCCAGGGGTTCGTCCAGGATCCAGACCGGGGGATTGTGAATCAGCGCGCCAATAACAAGCAGCTTCTGCTTCATGCCCTTGGAATAGGAACGGACCTGGTTGTTGATGGCATCTTCCAGGGAAAAAATATCCAGGTACTTTTCGATATGTGCTTTACGCTTCGCCTGGTCCACCTGGTAGATATCCGCCATGAAGTTGAGGTATTCCATACCGGTCAGCCGGTCGTACAGGTCGTTGCCGTCCGGCACAAAGCCGATCAGCTGCTGGGCCGCGATGCGGTCCTCATCCATCCGGTGGCCGGCCATGGTGACCGTGCCTGCGTCCGGCGTCAGGATGCCGGTCATCAGCTTAATGGTTGTAGTTTTGCCGGCGCCGTTCGGCCCGATGAAGCCAAAGAGCTCGCCGCCTTTGACATTCAGCGTCAGGTTGTCCACAGCCTTGGTGTTGTTTTTTGCGTAGGTTTTGGTTACGCCCTGTAGTGAGATCATGGTATTCTTTTCCTCCTTGCCATACATTGGCAGTCCTTTCTGTTTGGAACGCCGTTATTCTACCATATTCCACGGGGTAAAAAAACCGGTGAAAGCGGAAAAATACGTACAACTATTTTTCCGTTCAGAAAAAGAACAAAAATGTGGGGTTATATGGTATAATTTAATGGTTAGTGGTTAGGAGATCCTTCACTTCGTTCAGGATGACATTCCGGGCGGGTTTGGCACTATAAGCATGGTGCGGATACAGAATAGTACAGATATTCGACGGAGGTTTATATGAGGAAGGTATTCGGGCTGATCATGGCTGTAATGATCCTGGTCGGGACGGGATGTGGCCTGGCGGAGACGGTTTCGTTGCCGGAAAGCCGGTATGCTGTGACTGTGCCTGATGGAATGGAATGCGACGGGCCGACGGAAGGAACCAGGGAGGCCTTTGTTTATCTATCAGAGGAATTGGGACTGGAGGTACACTTTTTCCGCTATGAGGCCGGCGTGATGGAAACCGTAAAGGAACTGCTGACAAACGGGGCGGAGGATATGAACATGGCCCCGGTCAACGGCCTGGAGACGTTTGTTTTCCGATATCCCAATGAAGGAGACGGCTGGAAAGCAATCGGGTATATCCTGGAAGACGGGGACGCGACCCAGGTGATCCTGTTCTGGTATGGAACACAGGAAGCGGCGGACCTGGCAAAGACCATTATGGAAAGCATTGAGGAAACGGAAACGATATGAGTTTTACACATCTGCATCTGCATACGGAGTACAGCCTGCTGGACGGGGCATGCCGGATTTCTTCGCTGGTGACCCGCCTGAAGGAGCTGGGTATGGATTCGTGCGCCATTACGGACCATGGCGTGCTGTACGGCGCCATTGAGTTCTATTCCGCCATGAGCGACGCGGGTATCAAGCCGATTATCGGCTGCGAGGCATACGTATGCAGGGACCGGACGGACCGTTCGCCCCTGGGGCGGGAGAACAGCCACCTGATTCTGCTGTGCGAAAACAACACAGGGTACCAGAACCTGATGTACCTGATCAGCGAAGGATTCCTGACCGGCTATTACTACAAGCCGCGGATTGACTACAACCTGATCCGGGAGCATCACGAAGGGCTGATCTGCCTGAGCGCCTGCCTTTCCGGCGACCTGCCGAAAATGCTGCTGAACGGGCAGGACGAGAGCGCCCGTGCCTATGTGCGGGAAATGCAGGAGATCTTCGGGAAAGACAATTTCTACATTGAACTGATGGACCATAACCTGCGGGACGAGAAAACCGTGCTGCCCCGCCTGATTGCGCTGGGACGGGAAATGAATGTGCCGCTGGTGGCCACAAACGACTGCCACTACCTGGAGCGGAAGGATGCCCATGCCCAGGAAGTCCTGATGTGCATCCAGACCGGCAAGACGCTGGCGGATGAGCAGCGGATGCGCATGGAAACCAGCGAGCTGTATGTGAAAAGCGAAGAGGAGATGCGCGCCATCTTCAAAAACGTGCCCGACGCGGTAGACCGGACAAGGGAGATCGCGGACCGGTGCAACGTCACCTTTGAATTCGGCGTGACCCGGCTGCCGGAATATCCGGTGCCGGAAGGCGAAACGGCTTCCCAGATGCTGCGGCGGCTTTGCACGGAGGGGATCCGCCGACTGTATCCGGACGCGAAGGAAGGGGACGAACCATGGACGCGCCTGGAATACGAGTTGTCGACTATCGAGCATATGGGCTATGTGGATTATTTCCTGATTGTATGGGATTTCATTCACTATGCCAAGTCCAACGGCATCATGGTTGGCCCGGGCCGCGGCAGCGGCGCCGGTTCCATTGTGGCCTATTCGCTGGGGATCACCATGCTGGATCCGCTGAAATACCAGCTGCTGTTTGAACGCTTCCTGAATCCGGAACGCGTGACCATGCCGGATATTGACGTGGACTTCTGCTATGAGCGCCGGCAGGAAGTGATCGACTATGTGGCGCGGAAGTACGGCGCGGACCACGTGAGCCAGATTATCACCTTTGGTACGATGGCTGCCCGCGGCGTGGTGCGGGACGTGGGCCGGGTGCTGGGCATGAGCTACCAGGAAACGGACGCGGTGGCCAAAGCGGTGCCGATGGACCTGGGCATTACCCTGGAAAAAGCGCTGAACCTTTCACCGATGCTGCGCCAGATGGTGGACGAGCAGCCCCGGGTGAAGGAACTGATCGATACCGCAATGACGCTGGAAGGTATGCCCCGGCACGCCTCCACCCATGCGGCCGGCGTGCTGATTACCGGGAAACCTGTGGTGGAGTTTGTGCCGCTTCAGCGGAACGACGAAGTCATTACCACCCAGTATCCGATGGGGATCATCGAGCGGCTGGGCTTGCTGAAAATGGACTTCCTGGGCCTGCGGACGCTGACGGTGATCCGGGATACGCTGGACATGATGCGGGAGGCCGGTGTGGACATGAAGCCGGAAGATATCCCGCTGGACGACGCCAGCGTTTACGAGATGATTTCCCGGGGCGATACGGACGGCGTGTTCCAGATGGAAGGCGCGGGCATGACCGGGTTCCTGACAAACATGAAACCTTCCTGCTTTGAGGATATCATCGCCGCGATTTCCCTGTACCGGCCGGGTCCGATGGATTCCATTCCCCGGTATATTGCCGGCAAGGTAGATCCCTCCAGCGTCAGGTATAAAACCGAAAAACTGCGGCCGGTCCTGGACGTGACCTACGGGTGCATGGTGTACCAGGAGCAGGTGATGCAGATTGTGCGCGACCTGGCAGGCTACAGCTACGGCCGGAGCGACCTGGTGCGCCGGGCGATGGCGAAGAAAAAGCACAAGGTCATGAACGAGGAGCGGGAGATCTTTGTTCACGGGCTGGTGGACAAGGACGGAACCGTGAAGGTGCCCGGCTGCGTCCGCAACGGCGTGCCGGAAAATGTGGCCAACGAGATCTATGATGAGATGATCTCCTTTGCCAGCTACGCTTTCAACAAATCCCATGCCGCGGCTTACGGCGTGGTGGCCATGCAGACCGCCTGGCTGAAACGGTATTATCCGGTGCAGTTCATGGCCGCGATGCTGAACAGCGTATACGGCAATACCGGAAAGATAGCCGGATATATCCAGTACTGCCGGGGCCGGGGTATTCCGGTGCTGCCGCCGCATGTAAACCGGAGCCGCTGGAAGTTTACGGTGGACCGGAGTGACGCGGAAGAACCGGCAATTGTGTTCGGCCTTGGCGCGGTGAAGAGCGTCGGCGAGAACGCGGTGAAGGCGATCATCCGGGAACGGGAGGAGAAAGGTCCCTACCGGGACATCTTTGATTTCTGCAGCCGGGTGGACACGGCGGAATGCAATAAGCGCGTTGTGGAAAGCCTGATCAAGGCCGGCGCGTTTGACGGCATGGGCGCCAACCGGATGCAGATGCTGGCGGTATACGATTCGGCCCTGGAAACCAACCAGACCCTGCGCAAAAAGAATGTCAGCGGGCAGATGAGCCTGTTTGACATGATGGGCGGGGATGATATGCCGGCACTGCAGGGGATGCAGATTACCCTGCCGGATATTCCGGACTGCCCGGCCAAGGTAAAGCTGCAGATGGAAAAGGAAGCTTCCGGCGTTTATATGACCGGCCATCCCCTGGATGACTATCGGGATGTGCTGGCGGGCATGAGCATGACGGCAGCCCGGCTGACCAGTGAAGAGGATGAGGCGTCGGAGGAAGCCAGGCAACTGGACGGCATGTTTGTGGACATGGGCGGCATCCTGACCGAGGTAAAGGGCAAGGCGACGAAAAAGGGCGATTATATGGCCTTTGTGACGCTGGAGGACCTGACAGGCCAGGTGGAATGCCTGGTGTTCCCGCGGGTGTTTGAACGGTACCAGCAGCTGATCCGCGAGGATGAAGCGGTGGTAATCAGCGGTAAGATCAGCGTCCGGGAGGAAGAAGCACCGAAGCTGCTGGCGGAACGGGTGATCCGGCTGAACGAATACCAGAAGGCACCGGCCCGGGAAGCTGTGGATCCGAAACCGGGAATGACGGATGCGCAGGCGGCGGAGAAGGCAAAGCGTAAGCTGTTCCTGCGGCTGGAGCGGAAGGATATGGACCGGGTACAGGCCATGCTGGCGCTGGATGCCGGGGATGTTCCGGTGTATATGCACCTGCCGGCGGAGAAGATGACGCTGCTGTGCCCGGGGAACTGCTGGAGCAGCGGCAGCGAACAGGCGGTTCAGAAGCTGAAGGATGCGCTGGGAAATGAGAATGTGGTTCTTAAAGTGGTCAGTGACTGATGATATCTTGCTACCGGGATTAATCAGCAGAACAGATCCTTCGACTTCGCTGCGCTTCGCTCAGGATGACACTCGAAGTTGAGTTTACTTGCATACAAGGTTTCAGATGATACAAAACACCAGAGATTAACCTGAAAGAAGGGAGGGAAACTGCCATGATTGAACTGGAGCATGCGACAAAGAAATACGGCGTGGTAACAGCCCTGCGGGATGTTTCCCTCCGGGTGCAGAAGGGGGAGACCATCGGGCTGCTGGGCCAGAACGGCGCAGGAAAGACGACGGCACTGAACCTGATGACCGGCTATTTTCCTCCGACCGCAGGCAGTGTGCGCATTGGCGGAAAGGATATGCGTTCTGCGGCGCGGGAGTGCCGCCGGATGATCGGATACCTGCCGGAACAGCCACCCCTGTATGACGATATGACCATTGCGGAGTACCTGAAGTTTGCGTGTGCACTGCGGGAAGTGAAACGGCAGGGAATATCCGCCCATGTGAATGAGATCATGGAGGTCTGCGGGCTGACAGAGGTCCGGAAACGGCTGCTGGGACATCTGAGCAAGGGATACCGGCAGCGGGTCGGCATTGCCCAGGCCCTGTGCGGATCACCGGAAATCCTGATTTTTGATGAGCCGACGGTGGGACTGGATCCGCGGCAGACGGTGGAGATCCGCCGGTTGATCCGGGACCTGAGCAAAGACCATACGGTGGTGTTTTCCAGCCATATTCTCAGTGAAGTACAGCAGTTGTGCTCCCGGGTGATTATCCTGAACGAAGGACGGATGGCGCTGGATTACAGCAGCAGCTGCCCCCAGGACGATATGGTCCGGATCCGGGTGGAGATTGCCGGGGACAGCGAAAAAACCATGAACCGGCTGAATCAGCTGGATGCTGATATCCAGGCGGAACTGTTGCCGGGGACGGATCCCGGGATAACGGAAGCACGGCTGGTCCTGTCCCGGAAAGGGGACGGCGGCGTGGAGACGGATCGGGTTTTCCGGCTGCTGGCGGCATCCGGAATGCCGGTACGGATGATGAAGGAAGAACGGGAAACGCTGGAAGAAGTGTTTTTAAGGGTTAGTGGGTAACAGCTGCTCAAGGGGGGAGACCGGTGAAAGCGATCTGGAAACGGGAGACGCAGGGATATTTTTATTCGCCTGTGGGATATGTTTTCCTGGGAGTTTTCCTGGCGGTTTCCTCCGTGCTGTTCTACCTGGATATCCTGAATACGCACAGCGGCGACCTGCCGGCGTTTATTATGCATATCAGCAACCTGTGGATGCTGCTTTGCCCGATCCTGACCATGCGGCTGCTGGCGGAGGAACGTCAGAAAAAGACAGACCAGCTGCTGCTGACCAGCCCGGTATCTTTGCCTGGCATTGTCATCGGTAAATACCTGGCGGCCGTAACTGTACTGCTGATTCTTTCCGCATTTTCACTGACATATGCCGGCATTGTCGCCATGTACGGCACGGTGTACCCCGCGGAGCTTGCCGTGAATTACCTGGGATTCATCCTGATGGGCTGCGCTTTTGCGGCGATGGACCTGTTCCTGAGCGGGTGCGCTTCAAATCCCGTGACAGCGGCGGCCATGGCGTTCGGTGCAAATTTCCTGCTCTGGATGCTGGACCAGCTGGAACTGGGCATCCGGGCGGAATGGATCGGGGAGACACTGAAATTCATTTCCCTGTATCACCGGAATGAGCCGTTCCTGATGGGACAGCTGAGTTTTGCCAGCGCGTTTTACGACCTGGCGTTTATCGCCATATTCCTGATGCTGACGATATACCGGCTGGACCGGCGGAGGAACGGATCCGGTATGTTGGCCGCCATCCGGACGCGTAGATTAGCACGGAAGGAAGATGCGGAGGAGAATGAAACAGAAGCACCGCGGGACAGGACTTCCGGGAATGAGCCGACAAAAAGGCTCAGCGGAATGCATGGCAGCACTTCCGTGTTCATTGCATCAGCTGTGGCAGTGTCACTGATCCTGCTAAGCGTTGCGGCAAACAGCCTGGAGAAAAGGAACGGATGGCGGGCCGATTATTCCTTCAACAGCATTACGACCCACAGCGATACGACCAGGGAACTGCTGAAGGACCTGCAGCACGATGTGCATATATGGGCGCTGTTCCGCAAGGGCTACGAGGACGCGCCGCTGCTGGAACTGCTGGACCGGTATGCGGCGGAGAATCACCGGATTACCTGGGAACAGGCAGATCCGGCCATGAACCCGGAACTGATTACGCGCTTTTCCGGAACCCTTGACGCGCCGGAGGAAAACGGGCTGATTGTTTATTGTGAGGATACGGACAGATGGCGGCTGCTGAAGCCGACGGATTATGTCAGCTACAGCTTTGACCTGGACGCAGGTGAAATGATTTACAGCGGGCTGATTTATGAACGCAGCATATCCAAGGCGATCTGGTCGGTGACCCGGGACAGGATTCCGCAGGTGGTGATTGTCCAGGGCCACCAGGAACGGGACGCCGATACGGTGGAATCCTTCAAAACGCTGCTGGAACTGAACCGGTATGAAGTGGTCTTCCAGGACCTGGGCGACCGGGACTATACGCCGGATCCCCGGGACCTGCTGGTTTTCTTCAGTCCCCAGCAGGACCTGACGGACGAAGAAGCGGAAAAGGTGACCGCTTTTGCCCGGGCAGGAGGAAGCTTCCTGTTTACCCGGGACTACTTTGTAAGTATGGACAGGATGCCGCACTTTGAAACGCTGCTGCGCTATTTCGGGTTCCACTGCCTGGACGGCCTGGTTTATGCGGATGCGAAGGAGCCGGATACCTATTACCAGAACCAGCTGACATGGCTGTATCCGGATATGTGTTATACCGTTGATATTACGGGCGACCTGATGGCCTCCGGCATGACCGCGGTCTTTATGCCGAATACGACCGCCTTTGAAACGCCTTCCACAGATGAGCAGTACAGCGATAACGCCCTGACGGTGTTCCCGGTGCTGCAGAGCAGCGGGACGTCGCACCTGGGCACGAAAAACGGTGAAACAGGGCCGTTTGCCCTGGCGCTGCAGGCCAGGCGGGTGAATGGAAACGGGGTATCCCGCGCGTTCATCACCGGCAACAGCGAAATGCTGTATGACGCGGAGATCCTGAATTCCACCAACAGCCCGCAGCTGCTGATCCGGGCGATGGAATTCCTGCTTGACCTGGATGCCTCAGACCTGGATACCATGGAGCGGGAGGCCATCCGGCCGTCCATCACCCTGGGAAATGTCCGGATGGGAACCGTGCTGATTACAGCCCTGCCGGCCGCGGTGCTGCTGGCGGCGCTGCTGGTGCTGGCACGCAGGCGGAGACGGTAGGGATTAGTGATTAGTGGTTAGTGATTAGGGACGGGAGTTTTATACATGCAGCCGGTTGAGCGGAAACAGAAACGGGAATGGAAACACGGAAGGGTACTTCTTCTCGTGGCTGTTTTGGTGCTGCTCGGCGGCAGTATTGCGGCTGTACTGCTTACAGATAACCAGGTCTCAGGTGTCAGGTCTCAGGTGTCAGAGGATGAGGTCTCAGGTGTCAGGTCCCAGGTTTCAGGAGACGAGGTGCCAGGGGACGAGGCGTCAGGGGACGAGGTGTCAGGTTTCAGGTCTCAGGTTACAGGAGATAGCAGGAATGGGATGGATGAACCGGAAGTGCCGCAGGAACGGGGAGCGATCCTTTCGCGGTCGCCGGAGGAAATCGCTTCCGTGACCATTCACCACCGGGGACAGGAACCCTGGACGATCATCCGGAACGATACCGGGGAAACCCGCCTGCAGGGAGCGGAAGGGTGGACCGTGAAAGAACGGCTGGCTAATCAGATCCAGAATGCCCTGGCTAATCTGGTGTATGAGGATATTGTGACGGAAGATCCGGCCGAATATATGGACCGGCTTGACGTGTTCGGGCTGGAGGATCCATATATTACGGCGGAGGTCCGGTTCACGGACGGACAGGAGATCACGGTTCGCCTGGGGGACGAGGTGCCGGTTGAAAAACAGGTACGCTATATGCTGATTGACGGGGACAACCGGCTGTATGCAGCGGCTTATTCCCTGGCGGATGACCTGGAGGTTGAGAAAGAAGCGCTGCATCCGGTGAACCAGCCGGAAATCTACCCGGTGCTGCTGGACCGGATCACGGTGTATGACCGAAACGGGAAGGAAAAGGCCGAATGGCGGCTGAGGGGAGACATTACCGACCAGGATGCCGGAACCAACTGGGTTATCACAGCTCCTTTCCGCTATCCGGCGGATGAAGAGATGATCCGGAACCTGAAGGACAGCGCCGGAAACCTGCGGATGGGCGTGTTCCTGGATGACGCCACAGCGGAGAACCTGGCCAAATGGGGCCTGGCGGAGCCGGAATATACGCTGGAACTTCATATGGCGGCCGGTTCCACGGGCACGGTTTCCGACCTGGGCATTCACGATGTGGTTGAACGGGAAGGCGGAACGGTTGTATTGGATATCGCGCCGGGCAATAGCGAGATGATTTATTATGTCCGGTTCGGGGAAGAAATATACAAGGTCAGCTATGTTTACCTGTCGGCGCTGACTGAGACAAAACCGGCGCTGACGACCGCCCACTACATTGCGCCGGTGCCGCTGAACAGCCTGGAAAGTATGACGGTTGAAAAGAACGGGGAGACGGCGACCTATACCCTGGAGCGGACCGGACAGATTGATCCGGAAACGGCGGAGGAGAAGATTATCTGCCGGAAAGACGGGGAGGAGATATCCCGGGAAGCGTTTGAAGCCGCGTATGAGCGCCTGCTGACGGTGACCGTCAGCGGACAACTGCCCAATGGCGCAGAATGGGGCGAAACACATACAAAATATGCGTTCCGCACGGTGAGCGGCGGAACGCATACAGTGGAACTGTCCGACTGGGACGGCATGCATGATGCCGTTACGATGGACGGGGAAACGAGGTATTATCTGATCAAAGATGGGGCTGAATTCACCCTATCCCAATGATGATACGGCCGGAATATTTCAGGGTATAGGTCTGGCCGGGGGTGAGCTCCGGAAGCGGCAGGGACTGATCGAGATAGTACAGCTGCTCCCGGGAACCGTGCTTGTCCGGCTCCCCCAGGAAAATCAGGGCCCGGCAGGGAACACCGTCTGTCATCACAGGATCGGGCTCCATGCGGGAGAATTCCATGGCCTGGACGTGGTTCCGGCCGGTCAGGGCTGTGATTACCAGTTTCCGGTAATGGATTTCCGGCATACAGAACAGGTCGATCCAGAAGACCGAGAACACGCCGGCCGCGATGACGGAGGCCATGGAGACCCACTGGATCCGCCGGATCATGGACCAGACAAACAGGGCCAGCAGGGGCACAGTGACAGCGGCCAGGATAATCCAGCGGGTGCGGAGCCTGCCGCTGCTTGCCGCCAGGTGTTCATCCGAATACAGATCGCGCGGTTCATTCATGGTGGAAATCCTCCGGGATTGTCAGTTGTATGCCGGGTAACAGTATAAAATAAAATCCCCTCCTGTGCAAGTGGAGGGGATTTTTGCTTGCTTGATGTGTTGCTGTGTTAATTAAACGAGCTCGAGAATAACCATCTCGGCGGCATCGCCGCGGCGCGGTCCGAGCTTATAGATGCGGGTGTAGCCGCCGGAGCAGTTCTTTTCCGCGTTGCGGGCCTTGTACTTGGGTCCGATTTCACGGAAGAGCTTTTCCACCACAGGATGCTTGTTGTCCTTGGTGCGCTCTTTGTAATCCGCCTTATTCTCATCGGCTTTCTTGGGATCCTTCAGATCGTACAGGTAAGCCATCATGATGCGGCGGGCATGCAGCTTGGAAGGAGCGTCGTTCACGACGTCCAGCGTTACCAGCTGTCCTTTGTCGTTATGGGTTTCCTTGGTGGTGGAAACCGTGTTTTCGCATTCGCGCACAGCCAGTGTGATCATCTTATCCGCGATCCGGCGGACTTCCTTGGCCTTGGCTTCGGTAGTCTCAATCCGGCCGTTCCAGATCAGATTGGTCACCTGATTGCGGAGCAGCGCTTTGCGCTGATCAGCCGTGCGACCCAGCTTGCGTTGAGTAGCCATAGGATGTGTTCCTCCTCGATTAGTCTTCGTTGGGTCGCAGGCCCAGTCCGAGTGCGCTGAGCTTCTGCTCAACTTCTTCCAGACTCTTGCGGCCGAGGTTGCGAACCTTCATCATGTCGTCCTGATTCTTCAGTACCAGCTCAGCAACGCTGTTGATGCCGGCACGCTTCAGGCAGTTATATGCACGGACGGAAAGATCCAGCTCTTCGATGGTCATTTCCAGAACCTTGTCCTTCTTCTCTTCTTCCGGCTGGACCATGCTGACAGGCATGACCTGATCCGTCAGGCTGATGAACAGGGACAGGTGCTCGGTCAGGATCCGGGCAGCACTGGAGATGGCTTCTTCGGGCTTCAGGGTTCCGTTCGTCCAGATTTCAAGGGTCAGCTTGTCGTAGTCGGTAATCTGACCGACACGGGTGTCTTCCACCATGTAGTTGACCTTCTTCACAGGGGTGAAGATGGAGTCGATGGGGATGACGCCGATGGGCATGCTGGCGGACTTGTTCTTGTCGGCGCTGACATAGCCGCGGCCCCGGTCGAGTATCAGCTGCATCTGGAGATGCGCGTCCTCGTTCAGGGTGGCGATATGCAGGTCCGGATTCACAATTTCAACTTCATCATCCGTCCGGATGTCGCCGGCCTTCAGTTCGCAGGGCCCCTTCACATCGATTGTCAGCTGTTTGGGGCCGTCCGCATACATCTTGCAGGCAACGGACTTCAGGTTCAGGATGATTTCCGTCACATCTTCCTTGATGCCCGGGATCGTGGAGAATTCATGCTGCACACCTTCGATGTGTACAGATGTAACGGCCACGCCGGGTAGGGAAGAAAGCAGCACACGGCGCATGGAATTGCCCAGGGTATGGCCGAATCCGCGTTCCAGCGGTTCGATCACGAAGCGGCCGAAAGAGCCGTCCTGACTGGATTCCATACATTCGATGCGGGCTTTTTCGATTTCGACGATCATTTCGTACCTCCTTGGTCACGCACAATGTTCGGGACGAATCATTAACGGGAGTAATACTCGACGATCATGTTCTCCTGGACCTGCAGGTCGATATCCTCACGGGTGGGCAGGGCAGCGACGGAGCCGGCCAGGTTCTGGGCGTCAAAGGACAGCCACTTGGGGGTCAGCACGGTGGTGCCTTCCCGCAGGACCTTGAACATTTCCATTTCTTCGCTGCGCTTGCGCAGGGTGATTTTGTCCCCTACCTTGACCTGGTAGGACGGGATATCCACCTTCATATCATTCACACGGATGTGGCCGTGGGTGACGATCTGGCGGGCCATGCGGCGAGTCTTGGCCAGGCCGAGACGGAACACTACATTGTCCAGACGGAGCTCCAGCAGCTGGAGCAGGTTTTCGCCGGTGATGCCCTTCATGTTGGCGGCCTTCAGGTAGTACTTATGGAACTGCTTTTCCAGGACGCCGTATACGAACTTCACCTTCTGCTTTTCCTGCAGCTGCGCGCCGTATTCGGAGACCTTCCGGCGGCGGTTCCCGCCGGGATTGCGGGTAGATTTCTTATTGCCATAGCCCATGACGGCCGGGGAAATATCGAAGCTCCGGCACTTCTTGGCGATCGGCTGTTTATTTACTGCCATTTTAGTATGTCCTCCTTAACTTACACGCGACGGCGCTTGGGCGGACGGCAGCCATTGTGGGGAATGGGCGTCACGTCCTTAATCATGTTCACATCCAGACCGGCGGCCTGTAGGGAACGGATTGCGGCTTCCCGGCCGGAACCGGGACCCTTGACATAAACTTCCACCGTGCGCAGGCCATATTCCATAGCGGCCTTGGCAGCGGTTTCAGCGGCCATCTGCGCGGCAAAGGGCGTGGACTTTTTGCTGCCGCGGAAGCCAAGACCACCGGCGCTCGCCCAGGAAAGCGCATTGCCCTGGGTATCGGTGATGGTCACGATGGTATTGTTGAAAGAAGAACGGATATGCGCAGCACCACGTTCGACGACTTTACGTTCGCGGCGTTTACGCGTAGCCTTCTTCAGCTTTTGTTTAGGTGCCATTGATTTTTCTCCCTCCGTAACCCGCGATCACGCGGGAATCGATTCAGTACAAAGCTGGAAAAACTTACTTCGTAGCTTTCTTCTTGCCAGCGATGGTCTTCTTGGGGCCCTTGCGGGTACGGGCATTCTGCTTGGTATTCTGTCCGCGGACGGGAAGACCATGACGATGACGGACGCCACGGTAGCAGCCGATTTCGATCAGGCGCTTGATATTGAGCGAAACTTCACGGCGAAGATCACCTTCGACCTTCAGATGATGCTCAATGTATTCACGCAGTTTGCTGATTTCAGTCTCGGAGAGATCCTTCACCCGGGTGTCGGGGTTAACGCCGACTTCCGCGAGCATCTTCTGCGACGTGGTCAGGCCGATGCCGTAAATATAGGTCAGGCCGATTTCAACGCGCTTTTCTCTGGGCAGGTCAACACCTGCAATGCGTGCCATTTTAAGTAATACACCTCCGTATATTCTCTGGCCCGAAGGCCAACCGGGAAAAAGTGTGCTCCACGCAAAGGCCGGCAACCCAACCGGGCCCCCGTGAAACGCGACTCACGCCGGCACCTGGTGAAAGCAGGCGCACGACAACACCGACCGGCCGCTATGGAAGGTGCGGCAGGACAGTGCCTGAAAGAGACGGGTTGATCTGCCGCCGGAACACGGGCGGAAACCGCACGTGCAGCCGCCCGGAGACAAATCAGGGCTAACTGCTACAATATATCACAGGGGATTCCAAAAGGCAATGAGTTTTTGGAGAGAAATCTTAAATTTTTATGAATGCTGTTACAAAATTATTAAATATACAGATTTCCGGTTCAGTTCAGGGAAGAAAGGCGGTTCAGCAAAGCTTCCTTTGTATTGTCGGTTCTGCCGTCCATGACTTCCTCCAGCAGGCGCTGCAGGGCATCCCCGACCGCTTTGCCCCGGAGGCCGGCGGCCATCAGGTCGCGGCCGTTGACCGCCAGGTCCTTAAGCGTATAGCAGGGCTGCTCCGCCAGCAGGGCATCCAGCGCGTCCATCCGCTCTTTCAGGCGGGCGTCCTCCCGCTCCGGCGGAGAATAGCCGGTGGCAATCCGGTCTGCCCGGTGAATCAGGAACAGGGCCCGCAGGTCCTTTTCGCCGAAACGGTTCAGGCGGCGCAGCAGGAATGTGCGGTCCAGGTTGGTCTCCCCGGTAACGGTCCGCAGGGGGATATCGTGGTTTTCCACCAGGCGGATGACCCGGTCCCGGGAGGCGTTGTCCAGCCGGAGGCTGGCGGTGACCTTCTCCGCAATCCGGGCGGAAGCCTGCTGGTGGCCTTTGTAATGGCCTTCGCCCTTCGCATCCGTTGTGCGGACCTCCGGTTTGCCGGTATCATGCAGGAGCATGGTCAGGCGCAGGTCCGGTTCCGGGGGCACGCCTTCCAGCGCACGGACCGTGTGTTCCCAGAGATCCCAGGAATGATGGTGGTTCTGCTGGTCGTAGCCGACCATGGGCAGGATTTCCGGAATAATGACCCCGAGAATGTCCGGATAAGCACGGAGCATCCGCCCGGCGCCGCGGCCGCACAGCAGTTTCAGCAGTTCTTCCCGGATCCGCTCAGCGGCAACGTTCTGCAGGGTGGGCGCCAGTTTCCGGGCCGCTTCATCCGTTGCCGGATCAATCGCGAAATCGTAAACCGAAGCGAAACGCAGCGCCCGCAGGATCCGCAGGGCGTCCTCCTCAAAACGGAGGCACGGTTCGCCGACGCAGCGGATGATACCGGCCTCCAGGTCCTCCCGGCCGCCGAAAAGGTCGGTCAGGCCAGTATCAGGGGAGAAGGCCATGGCGTTGATTGTAAAATCCCGCCGGGACAGGTCTTCCGCAACGTCCGATACAAAGGAAACGGAATCCGGATGGCGGTGGTCGGTATAGGCGCCGTCCACCCGGAAAGTGGTGATTTCATAGGGAATATGATCCCGGATCACGGTCAGGGTGCCGTGCTTGAGCCCGGTTTCCGCTACGCGCTCATCCGCGAATACACGGAGCATATCCTCCGGAAGGGCAGAGGTGCAGAGGTCCCAGTCATGGGGCGTAAGTCCCAGCAGGGAGTCCCGGACGCAGCCGCCGACGGCATAGGCGGAATACCCGGCTGAATTCAGCCGGGCAATCAGGTCGGAAACCGCTGCCGGGAGCTGTACTGGAATCATGAATGATACTCCTTATTCCTCGATACCGTTGATTTTGAAACGAAGGTATTTCGGGTTGATGCCTTTGGAAGCGCCGAGTTCAAACATTTCCTGCATCAGGCGCGCTTTGGCCACGCGCTCGGTGACTTCCGCCGAGGATACGCTGACCTGCAGGTCCTGATGATCCGGGTGCTGGCAGACGAGCATGAACATGGGCGGGTCTACGGTGCGGTCAATGTGCCACCGGATCCGGATCAGGTCTTTTTCTTCCATATTATTTGTACTCCGTCATCAGGATTTTCCGGGCGACGCCGACGCATTCCGGAATGCCGGCACCGCTGGCCAGGTCCGGCCGGCCGCCGCCGCGCCCGACCCGGCGGATCAGTTCGCCCATATCGATTTTTACATCCGCGCTGCGGGCAAAGGTCAGCCGTTCGCCGGCGCCGAGAAGCAGCACCTTCCCGGGATCGGAAATATAGGCGGAAACAGCGGCGGAGACCGCTTTTGCATCCCGTTCCTCAAGGGTAATAGCGGAAAGCGCGAGGCCGCGCAGGTCTTCGCGGCTTTCCTTTTCCCGGATCATATCCAGGATTTCAGCGGTTTCAAACTTCCGGGCTTTGCGCTCCGCTTCCGCCACGCGGCTGTTCAGCTCGCTGGCGGCCTTGCTCAGTTTCTCCACAGGACAGCTCAATGCCGCGCCGGCTTTGTCGGCGGACCGCATATAGGTCCGGAAAAGCCGGAAGGCCCGGCCGCCGCAGACAAAGGAAACCCGGGCTTTGCCCTTGGCGGGAATCACGCCTGTGATTTTCACAAGCCCGATCCGCCCGGTGGAGGAAGGATGGGTGCCGCCGCAGGCAACCATTTCAAAATCCCCCATGGCGACGATCCGCACATGCTCCGTGACGGTCGGCTTTTTCCGCAGGGGCAGGGAAGACAGCTCTTCTTCGGAAGGGAACCAGCAGCGGATCGGTGCGTCCAGCCGGATCCGGTCGTTGACCGTGTCCTCCAGCAGGATGACTTCCTCATCGGTCAGGTGCGTCCGGCCTTCCGGCAGTTCCACGTCAATGGTGGATTCCGCCTCGCCCAGGTGCAGCCCGATGGTCATGCCCTGCAGCTTTTCCCAGATGGCGCCGGCCAGCATATGCTCGCCGCCGTGCTGCTCCATATGATCGGTGCGGCGGATGCCGTCAATCTCTCCCCGGACCGCGGTTCCGGCGGGGATTTCCCGGTCCAGCGTATGCCAGACCTCACCGCTGCGGTCCGTTTCCACATCCAGTACATTTGCTTCGCTGCCGGTGCAGATGATCCGGCCGGTATCAAAAGGCTGGCCGCCGGAAGTCGGATAGAAAGCGCTCCGGTCCAGCGCCGTGTCCCACTGGCCGGGCTTTTTCCCGGGACGGACAGCGGTTACGGTTCCTTCAAAAGACCAGAGATACGCGTCGTCATAATACAGGCGGTCGGTCATACCATTTCCTCCGGATGAAAGCAATCGTCGAATTCCGCTTCGGTCAAGTATCCCAGCGCCACGCAGGCCTCCTTCAGGCCAGTGCCGTCCCGGTGTGCCTTCTGGGCGGTCTTCGCCGCCTTCTCATAGCCGATACGGGGGCTGAGGGCGGTGACCAGCATCAGGGAGCGGCTCAGGTTTTCTGCCATCTTTTCCCGGTTCGGGCGGATGCCGCTGACGCAGCGCAGGGTGAAGGCGGCCATGCTTTCAGCCAGCAGCCGGGCGCTCTGCAGGAAGTTGTAGGCGCAGACCGGCATAAAAACATTCAGCTCAAAATTACCCTGGCTGGCGGCAATGGAAACGGTGACATCGTTTCCCATCACCTGGGCGGCAACCATGGTCACCTGCTCGCACTGGGTGGGATTGACCTTGCCCGGCATAATGGAGGAACCCGGCTCATTTTCAGGGATTGTGATTTCACCGAGACCCAGGCGCGGCCCGCTGGCCAGCCAGCGGATATCGTTGGCGATTTTCATCAGGTCGCAGGCCAGGGCTTTCAGCGCGCCGTGGGCAAAAACCATCTCATCCCGGGAGGTCAGGGCATGGAATTTGTTTTCGGCGGTGACAAAGGGCATGCCGGCGGCTTCCGCGATTTTCGCGGCCACCAGCGTATCAAAGCCGGCCGGTGCGTTCAGGCCGGTGCCGACGGCAGTGCCGCCCAGGGCAAGCGCCAGCAGGGGCTGTTCCGCACGGCGGATCATTTCGGCGTCCGTTTCCAGGCTGGCGCGCCAGCCGGAGATTTCCTGGGAGAAGCGGATCGGCGTCGCGTCCTGCAGGTGGGTCCGGCCGCATTTGAGCACATCCGCGTTTTCCGCTTCCAGGCGGCGCAGCACGGTGATCAGTTCCTCCAGCGCGGGGAGAACACGGCGCTCCAGGGCTTCCGCCGCGGCAATATGCATGGCTGCCGGGAAGGTGTCGTTGGAAGACTGGGACATATTGACGTCGTCGTTCGGATGCAGCAGCTTGCTGCCGGCAATTTCGTTTCCCCGGGCGGCAAGCACTTCATTCATATTCATATTGCTCTGGGTGCCGGAGCCGGTCTGCCAGACAACGAGCGGGAAATGGCCGGACAGTTTTCCGGCGAGCACCTCATCCGCGGCACAGCGGATAGCGGCGTATTTCTCTTCCGTCATTTTTTCCGGCCGGAGTTCCCGGTTGGCTGCGGCGGCTGCGGATTTCAGCAGCGCAAATGCACGGATGATTTCCTCCGGCATCGGTTCCTGGCCGACGCCGATAGGGAAATTGTTCCGGCTGCGCTCCGTCTGGGCGCCCCAGTACCGGTCCGCCGGTACGCGGACTTCGCCGAGAGAGTCATGTTCAATTCTGTAATCCATATATCCTCCGGGATGTTAGTGATTAGTGGTTAGTGGTTGGCATGCTGTTTCAGATGCAAAAGAAGGATAGCATTTTTGAGGGTATTATTCAACAGAAAAAGCCGCTTCACGGAGAAGCGGCCTGGAAAGACTGTATCAGGAATTACTTGATAAACAGCTTCAGGATTGCGGCCAGGATGAAAACGCCGGCGGCAATTTTCGTTCCCAGGGCGAGCTTGGCTTCCATGGTCTTGGCCTTGGACTTGCTCAGATAGCTGTTGGACTGGCCGGACAGGGCGCTGATGCCGGAGTCGTCAGAAGACTGGAGCAGCACCGTCACGATCAGGAACAGGGCTGAAATAATAATAACGATGGAAATCGCGATACCCATTGAAAAAACCTCCCTTAACAAATCAGCCTTAGAAGAATACCATACCGGAAACCAAAATGCAAGATGAATTTTCGGGGAACCGGAATCAGATATCCCGGTTCTGTTTCCGGGCGGCAAGGGCCGCCAGGCAGCATTCCTTGCTGCGCTCAATATGGTGTTTCATCAGGGTCTCAAAAGCGGGGAGATCCTTCTGTTCCACCAGGTCCACCAGGCGGTGATGCTCTTCATGGGCGGCGGAACGGCGGTTCTCCTGCTGGATGGCCATGGCGGAGAACCGGCGGATGTATTCATCCTGTCCCTCAATGACACGCAGGATCCGGTTCTTGCCGGAAATGGCGGTCAGGGAGGTGTGGAAATCCCGGGCCAGCGGGGAAATGCCTTCGATATCATCCCTGGCCATCAGGGCATCCATCGCGGCAAGCTTTTCGCGCAGGGCGGAAATATCCTTCGGGGTGGCCCGCTCGATGATATAAGGCAGGGTCAGCATTTCCAGCGAGTTGCGGATGGTGTAGATCTGGTCCACGTCTTCTGTGGTGAATGCATGAACCACAACGCCGCGGCGCATGACATATTCGACCAGCCCGTCCCGTTCCAGCTTGCGCAGTGCTTCGCGCAGGGGCGTACGGGAAATGTGAAGACGGTCGGCATATTCCGTTTCGACAATCCGCTCTCCGGCGGGAATTTCCCCGGTAATGATTGCCTTTTTCAGGATATCGTAAGCGATTTCACGGATCGGGCGGCTTTCCGTCATTGGCTGAAATGTCAGTGACATGTGATTCATCCTCCTCGAAAACACAGGTTCTGCCTGTTTCGTGTAATTAATACAACAAAAAAACAATCCTGTCAAGATTCAGTTGATGGTTAGTGTCAGTGATTAGTGGCTAGTGGTTAGTGATTAGTGGTTAGCAGGCAGTGACCGTGGAGAAAACTATGATATTTGATTTTGTGGACAGGGAAAAAGAAAAAATGTAGAATAAGGAAAGAAAACAAGGAGGAATACCACATGACGGAGATACTGACCGTAGCGGAAATGCGCTCAAGCGACGCGGCGGCCATTGCCGCGGGTACACCGGGACGGGAGTTGATGCGCCGGGCAGGGGAAGGTGTTTTCCGCGCAGGCAGGTGGCAGGCGCCGGTTGCCGTTGTATGCGGCACGGGCAATAATGCCGGAGACGGATATGTGCTGGCACTGCTGCTGAAACAGGCGGGAATCGCCTGTGAGATCCTGCTGCAGGAAGAACGGTTTACAGATGACGGACGGTACTGGTTTGACCGATGCCTGGAGGCCGGCATTCCCGTCCGGATGTGGCCGGAGATCCGGTCGATGACAGAATATGCATCTATCGCAGACTGCATTTTCGGCACCGGTTTCCACGGGGAAGCCGCCGGTGAGGCCGCCCGGATGATCCGGCTGATGAACGAAAGCGGCGCTTATGTCGTAAGCGCGGACATCAACAGCGGGTTGAACGGGGACAGCGGTATGGCTGTGAATGCGGTCCGGAGCGACCTCACCGTATCGATCGGCAGCTGGAAACCCGGGCATTTCCTGAACATGGCCAAGGACCTGATGAAGCAGAAAACCGATATCGACATCGGTATACCGCCGCTGGGCCGCGGCATGTACCTGACGGAAGCGGATGATGTTGCGGCGCTTTTTCCGCCGCGGAAGAATTTCAGCCATAAAGGCGCATACGGATACATTGCCCTGATCGGCGGATCCTTCCGGTATTCCGGGGCGATCCGCATGGCGGCCATGGCAAACGCTGCCATGCGCGCCGGTGCCGGCGTGGTCCGGCTGTGCGCGCCGCGGGGCCTGTGTGAACGGATGATGCCGGATATCCTGGAAGCGACGCTGTTTCCGCTTTCCGAAAAGGACGGGGACATGACTTTCCGGACAGAGGAATTCCGGGAGGCTGTCCGCGGAACGCGGACAGCTGCCTTCGGCATGGGCGCGGGCATGACGGCGGAAACGGAAAAAGCGGTTTCATTCCTGCTGGAATCATATGAAGGAACGCTGATTCTGGATGCGGACGGGCTGAACGCGCTGGCGGCCCTTGGAACAGGCCGGCTGAAGCGGGCGGCCGGGCAGGTGATCCTGACGCCGCATATCGGGGAATTTTCCCGGCTGAGCGGGAAAACAGCGGATGAAATTTTCAGTGCGCCGGTTTCCCTGGCGGAGGAATTCGCGGCGGAACACGGCGTTACCCTGCTGCTGAAAGGCCCGGGAACGATCATTACGGACGGCCGGGAGACATGGATTGCCGACCGGGGAACGCCCGGCATGGCGACTGCCGGCAGCGGGGATGTGCTCAGCGGTATCCTGGCCGCGATGGTGGCGCTTCATCCGCAGGAACCGGTCCGGGCGGCAGCCGGGGCGGCATGGATCAACGGACGGGCCGGGGAAATGGCCGCGGAGCGCACGGGCGAGGTCAGCATGACTGCCCGGAATACAATTGAAAATATTGCGGAAGCTATTGCCGGGCTGATTCGTTAATTGATCGGAACAGGAACATGAAAAACTGCCGGGCAAAGCCCGCGGCAGCACATGGATTGCAACAATCACAGGAGGGGAAAACCATGAAACACGGATTCAGGAGGGGACTGTCACTGCTGCTGGCCTGCATCCTTTCACTGTCGCTGAGCTGCGTCTGGCCCGGAATGGCCGGCGCGGATGAAACAGGCGACGTCAGCGGAAGCACCGCAGCCACGACTACATTCAGCGTTTCCGCAACCGGCAGCGGCAGCGGGTACATCCGCCTGTTTGCCACCAAGGGAACCGCGTATGTGGCGGATTATGATTATTACGGGAATTTCAAAGGTTATAAGGAGGAAGAAGATTTCGGCTTTTTCCGGGTCCAGGTATCAGGCAGCAATTATACCCAAACATATACCTGGGTGCCTTCCGCCCAGATGAACACGTCCGGCAATGTATCGGGAACCGGCTCGGTGGTTACCAGCCAGTCGCTGCTGGTTGTGTTCCCGGTAAAGGGCAGCTATACCGTAACGGTAACCCCGCTGACCAAGGAGCAGATCAACGGTGTTTACTGGGTGAAAAACCGCTTCCAGTACTGGACAAAGAATGCCTCCTGGATTGTCAATAAAGCCGTGAACTGCCAGTGCCAGGGTTCGGGCGGCGGCAGCACCCAGCCCCAGAACGGCCAGGTGACCGTCAACTGTATGGACCAGAGCGGCAATTTCATCCAGTCCTATACGGAATATGTGAGCAGCAGCAAGACCATCTATCCCCGGACCATTAACGGATACACCGCCATCTCCTCCACAGGCACCTATGTGACCTGCAACAACGGGGTCTGCACGCCGGGAAACATTATCTTCTACTACAGCAAGGCTTCCTCCGGCGCCAAGGTAACGGTTTACTGCTATGATACCGCCGGCAACTACCTGCGGGGATATACCGAAACAGTTACGGCCAGCAAGACCATCTATCCGCAGACGATTACCGGATACAACACCACGTCCGGCGGCCAGTACATCGCTTACAGCAACGGCACCTGCAATCCGGCCACGGTGACCTTCAAATACCAGAAGGCCCAGTCCTCCGGCACGGTGACCGTTTACTGCTACGATACCGCCGGCAGCTATCTCCGCGCCTATACGGAGAACATCACGGCGAGCACCACCATCTATCCCCAGCCGATTTCCGGATACAGCACGCCGTCGGGCAGCCAGTACATTACTTATAACAACGGCGTATGCAGCCCCGCGACGGTCAGCTTCAGGTATCAGAAGATTCCGACGTCCGCCTCGGTGACCGTGAACTGCTACGATACAAACGGCGCCTACATCCGCTCCTATACTGAAACGGTTTCCGCCAGCAAGACGATCTATCCCCAGGGAATCAGCGGATACAAGACGCTCTCCGGCGGCGAATATATCACCTACAGCAACGGCGCCTGCAACCCGAATACCGTGACTTTCCAATATGAGAAATACGCAAGTTCCGCCACGGTGAACATCGGCTGCTTTGACCAGGACGGCAACTGGCTGAATTCCTACACGGAAACCCTGACGGCAAGCCGGACGATCTATCCGCAGGCCATCAGCGGATACAATGTTGCCTCCGGCGGCCAGTACGTCACCTTTGCCAACGGTGCCTGCAATCCTTCCGATATTACCTTCAGATACCAGAAGATCCAGAATCCGGCTACGCTGAATGTGGACTGCTATGACACAAACGGCAACTACATCCGCTCCTATACGGAGACGATTACTGCCAGCCGAACCGTTTATCCGCAGGCGATCAGCGGATACAATATCGCTTCCGGCGGCCAGCAGGTGACCTACAGCGACGGCACCTGCAATCCTGCCACGATTTCGTTCAGCTATGCGAAGATTGCGACGCCGGCCACGCTGACTATCCGCTGCATTGATAACAATGGCAGCGTCATCCGCACCGATACGCAGTCCATCACGGCTGACAGGACCGTCAACCCGCCTCAGATTACCGGATATACCGCGCTCTCCGGCGCCCAGACGGTGAGCTACAGCGACGGCACCTGCAACCCGAGCCAGATTGACTTCCAGTACCAGATCGGGTCCCCGGTCGACCCGGGCAGCAACCCCGAGGTCGCTTATCCGACTTCCTGGGATACCCAGTTCAAACCCGGCACGGCGCGGGAAGGCAACGGTAACGAGAACCAGGTGACCATGCTGCCCAACATTGCCGATGACAATGCCGGTACGGTTTTCGGATGGATCTGGTGGAGCAGCGAGAGCAATCCCGAAATTGATACCAAATATCCGGAACTGACCGCGTATTTTGACAGTGCGACGGTCAGCAGTATCGGTATCCGGAACGGCAACCAGTCCAGCGCCGAAAAAACGTATAAGCAGTATGCCCGCCCGAAGAGATTCTTTGTGAAGATTTATGATAACAGCGGAAATCTGTATGAGTATACCATGAATATTCCGGACCAGTATTCAGGAGATTATCAGGTATTCCCGCTTGGACAGACGTACTATGACGTCAGCCGGATTGAATTCTGGCTTGCCGGATATTACAATGGCAGCGGCAGCGCGCATGTCCTCTATATTGCTGACATTCAGTTCTACAAATAAAATACGGCAGTGCAAAGCGCGCCGGCGGAATCGCCGGCGTACTTTTTTCGGAAGGAAATGCTACTGAATTGACTTTTCCGGACAGGCGGATACAATGAAGTGCGGAGGTACGGATCGGAATGAACGAAACAGATCGGGAACGGATGAATACTGCTGTCCGGGAAGCGGAAATCGCAGCCGCGGAGGGCGAGATTCCTGTCGGCGCGGCGCTTTACCGGGGAGGCACCCTGCTGTGGGCGGATCACAACCGTCGGGAGCAGCGCCATGATCCCACCGCCCATGCGGAGCTGCTGTGCATGCGCCACGGCGCGGAACAGAAGGGCGACTGGCGGCTGAACGACTGCACACTGTATGTGACCCTGGAACCATGCCCCATGTGCGCGGGGGCCATGGTGATGAGCCGGGTGGGACGGTGCGTGTTCGGCGCGGCGGATCCTGAAAAAGGATGCTGCGGCAGCATTTACGACCTTCCGGCGGATCCGGCGCTTCACAGCACCACGAAATGGGAACAGGATCCGGACAGCGAAGCATATGCGGCCCGGCTTTCGGCATGGTTCAGGGAAAAACAGCGGAAATGATGATTTGGGGTATTGTACGGACAAGTTGAATTTGGTATAGTGATTAGTAGTCAGTGATTAGTGGCTAGTGGTTAGGAGTTTATATGGTTGGATTTATTGTTTTTATTATTCTGATGGCGGCGCTCAGCAATTTCTTTGCGGCGGTGGAGGATATGGGCCAGCTGATTTCATTTATCCTGGCTTTTACGGCTACATACCGTTTTACGAAGCGGCTCATCGCGCAGCGGAAGGAAGAGAAAGAGCGGGATTACCGCGAGGAGCTCAAGGACGAGCTGCGGGATGAAATCAGGGAAGAGATGCGCCAGGGATCGATCCAGCAGACCAAAGGCTCGATTCAGCAGCAGAAAGGATACGGTACGCCGGTTCAGCAGGCCGGCGGGGGAACGGCGGAGGAAGAACCGTATTACCCGGAAACCAGCTATTTCCATCAGCAGTAGTTCCAGTTGTCAGTTTTCAGTTATCAGTTGTCAGTTGTTTTGAGGAGGAGATACGTTCATGTTACAGGATGTTATCGGAAGCAAAACTGCGCTGTTTTCGGACGGCGTGCAGACCGTGCTGCGGGGCCACGAAAACCGGAACCGCCGGGTGGTACTGCTGAAGGGGGATGTGGTGCAGAATTCGCGCAGCGACGCGCGGGGCACCAGCGCGCGCGTGAATATGAACGGCACGTTCGGGTTCGCGTCCATCGCGGAATACTCTCCGGAAGCGGCGGAACGGGTGATCAAAGCCGCAACGGAGAATGCTGTGTTCCTGGCAAAGCATTCCGGACGGAATATTGCCCTGCCGAAGGCTCCGGGAAGCGGCGTCATCCCGCTGAACCGGGAAATTGAAGACACGGAACAGAAGGAAATTATTGAGCTCTGCCAGATGGTGGACCGGTATGTGGCGGAACACTGTCCGGAACTGACGAGCCGCGTGATCGTCTATACGGAGGATTCGCAGGACCGGATCGTCTATTCTTCCGACGCCTGCAGCGGCCACCTGGTAACGCCCCGCTGCTACATCTACGTCAATATGACGGCTGAATCCAAGGCCGGCGTGCCGGTAGAAATGTTCAAGGCTTTCGGCGGCTTCGGCAGCTTCCGGGACAATTTCAGCAAACCGGAAGAAATGTTCCCGGAAATCGACCGGCTTTATCAGAAAGTGATGGACAAGCGGGAAGGCGTATATGCGGAAGCCGGATACAAGACGGTGGTACTTGGCGGCATGATGGGCGGCATGCTGGCCCATGAAGCGGTTGGCCATACCGTGGAAGCGGACCTGGTGGCCGGCGGCAGCGTGGCCGGGCCGAACCTGAACAAACGGGTAGCCTCCGACCTGGTGACGATGGTCGACTTTGCCCATACCTATGAAGGAAAACAGGCGCCGCTGCCGGTATACCTGGACGATGAAGGCATCAAAGCCGAAGACGCGGAACTGATCCGGAACGGCATCCTGACCGGATATATGAACGACCGGGAAAGCGCAGAGAAATACGGCATGATCCCGAAGGGCAATGCCCGGGCCTGGACCTTCAGCGACGAACCGATCATCCGGATGCGGAACACCTGCATCCTGCCCGGGAAAAACACGGTGGAGGAACTGATCGCCTCTGTGGACGACGGATACTACCTGATCGATTCAGGCAACGGACAGGCGGACCTGACCGGCGAGTTCATGTTCGGCGTGACATGCGGCTATGAAATCAAAAACGGCAAGCTGGGAAAAGCGCTGCTGGATACGACGGTAACCGGCGTGGCCTTTGAAATGCTGAAAACCGTGGATATGGTATCGGATACGGTGGAATGGTCCTCCAGCGGTTTCTGCGGCAAGAAGCAGCCCATGGCAGTCGGTATGGGCGGACCGCATATGCGCTGCAAAATCATGATCGGCGGACGCTGAGAAGGGGAGGGGAAAGGCAATGACTGAATTCAGAAAAATGGCCGACCGGTTTGAGCAGATGCTGGCGGCGGAAAAGATTGGCAAATATACTTTCTGTCTGACTGAATCCGAAAAGCAGGAGCTGAACGTGGAAAACGGCAGCTTCAAGCTGATGCGGACGGTATTCAACAACAACGGTTCCCTGACGGTGTTTGCTGATAACCGGAAAGGCTCCGCCGGCGGCAATGATATTACGGAAGAAGGCCTGAAAAAGCTGATCGGGGACGCCAGGGCAGCAGCGGAATCCTCCCCGGCGGATCCCTGTCACGACATCGCGCCCGACCAGGGAAAACACGTATTCCGCCAGGGCGTGCAGGAGGCGGACCTGGACGGATTTGTCAGCCGGATCCGGGAATTCCTGGATACTGTGGCAAAAGATTATCCCAAGGTCAGGGTGATGATGGCCATCGGCTCTTTTGATACATGGCACTGGCTGAGCCGGAATACAAACGGTACCGAGTTTGAAGGCTTCGGCGGACAGTATGGCTTTTCCATCGAGATCTGTGCCACCGACCGGGAAAAGACAACCGGGCTGAACTATACCGGCGTTTCCATGAAATCCCTGGACAGGCCGCTGATTGAAATCGGGGAAATCCGGAACAAGCTCGAGGATATCCAGAACAGCATCTATCCCGATACGCTGGAAGGCAAGTTTGAGGGCACGGTGATCCTGACGCCCGACTGCGCGCAGGAATTCCTGTTTATGCTGATGCAGAACTATATCAGCAGCAGCGTGATCATGGACGGTACAAGCCTGTGGCTGGACAAGGTGGGCGAGCAGGTGGCCAGCGAGAAGCTGACCGTCGCGCTGAAACCGTTTGACGATCGGATTATTAACGGTGAACGGGGAACCGGTGACGGATTCCTGGCAGAAGACGTAACGCTGATTGAAAAAGGCGTGCTGAAGACCCACTGGCTGAACCTGTACGCGGCGAACAAGACCGGCCGGCCGGTGGTGAAGAACACCGGTTCCGATCTGGTGGTGGAGCCCGGCGATACCGCCCTGGCGGATATCATCGCATCCGTGGACAAGGGCCTGATCCTCGGCGGCTTCTCCGGCGGACAGCCCGGCACGAACGGGGAATTCTCCGGCGTGGCCAAGAACAGTTTCCTGATCGAAAACGGTAAGATCAAAAACGCTGTGACCGAAACCATGGTCAACGGTAACCTGGGCGAGATCGTCAGGAACATCCGCGCCGTCTCGAAGGAGCTGTGTGTGGACGGCGGCATGGTGATGCCGTATATTGCGGTGGACGGCGTGGTCGTTTCAGGAAAGTGATTAGTGGTTAACTGACCGGAAAATGTGCTTGTTGTGTATTTGCGTGAAAACACTTGACAGGGTTTTACAGGCGTGCTACAATGCGTGCAATTTCATAAGAGGCTATGACGAAGACGGAACAGCGGGAGGTCCCCCAGAGAGCCGGGGTTGGTGGAAACCGGCGGGCTGAAGCTTCATCCCATCGCTTCTGAGCCGGAGATCCGAACGGATATTCTCAGTAGGCGTCTCCCGTGAATGCTGCGTCAAGGCATAGGACATGACAGTGTCTGAAGAGGTGCGGAAACGCACAATTTGAGTGGTACCGCGAGCCATCATGGCCCGTCTCAAAGCGAGACGGGCCATTTTATTTTCAAGGGAGGAAATGAACGATGACAACCCAGACTGATCTCACCCAGCTCAGCGCCGTAGCTTCCCGGCTTCGGGAAATGCGGGAAATCATGGGATGGACCGTGGAGGAAATGGCTGGAAAGACGGAAGTAACTGCCGAGGAATACCGGCAGTATGAAACCGGCTTAGTGGATATGCCGTTTACCTTCATCCATAAATCTGCCCAGGCGTTCAATATGGAGCTGACCGAGCTGCTGGAAGGCCACAATGCCCGGCTGTCCTCCTATACGGTGACGCGCCGCGGCAAGGGCGAATCCACGGCCCGGGAGGAAGGCATCGCTATTTCCAACCTGGCGCCGAAATTCAAGGACAAGATTGCCGAGCCGTATTGGGTTCGTTATGAATATTCCGAGAAGGCGCAGAACGAGCCGATTCACCAGGTCAGCCACCAGGGGCAGGAATTCGATATCGTCGTATCCGGCCACCTGAAGGTTCAGGTCGGTGAGCATACCGAAGTGCTGGAGGAAGGCGACAGCATCTATTACAATTCCTCCCTGCCGCATGGTATGATCGCCGTGGACGGGAAGGACTGCGTATTTATTGCGGTCGTGCTGCCCGGGGAAGAAAAAAAGCCTGAAACGGAAACCGTTGAAATGCCGGCGGGAACTCGGAATGAGTCCCACCTGATCGCGGAGAAGTTTGTGGATGCGACCGAGGACGGGCAGGGACGGCTGACGGCTATCTCCTTCCCGAACAAGGAAACATTCAACTTCGGCTTCGATATTGTGGACGAAATCGCCCGGAAGTATCCGGACAAGCTGGCCATGCTCTATGTGGACAAGCATCATGAAGAGCGCCGCTTCACCTTCAAGGATATCAAGGACGCGTCCAACCAGTGCGCCAATTATTTCACTTCCCTGGGTATCAAACGGGGCGACCGGGTGATGCTGGTGCTGAAGCGGCATTACCAGTTCTGGTTCTGCATGGTAGCGCTGCACAAGATGGGCGCCATCGCGATCCCGGCGACCAACCAGCTGAAGGAACATGATTTTGAATACCGCTTCAAGGCGGCCGGCGTGAAGGCCCTGATCTGCACCGCGGACGGGGATACCGCCGAGATTGCCGAACGGGCGGCAGCCAACTGCCCCACCGTCCAGACCCTGATCATGGTCAACGGCGAGCGGGAAGGATGGCATAACCTGAACGAGGAATATCCGCTGTTTACCCGCCGCTACCGCCGCCCGGAGAACGCTTCCTGCGGCGACGAACCGGCCCTGATGTTCTTTACCTCCGGCACGACCGGCAATCCGAAGATGGCGCAGCACAAGCACACCTATGCCCTCGGCCATTACGTGACCGCCAAATACTGGCACTGCTGCGAACGGGACGGCCTGCACCTGACGATCTCCGATACCGGCTGGGGCAAATCCCTCTGGGGCAAGCTGTACGGCCAGTGGATGTGCGAAGGCGCGGTGTTTGTTTACGACTTTGACAAGTTTGACGCAGCGGACATCCTGCCGATGTTCAAAAAGTACAATATCACCACCTTCTGCGCGCCGCCCACGATGCTGCGGATGTTCATCAAGGTGGACCTGGCCAACTACGACCTGTCCTCCATCCATCACATGACCACTGCCGGCGAAGCGCTGAATCCCGAAGTATACCGTCAGTTCGAGAAGGCGACCGGCCTGAAGATCATGGAAGGCTTCGGACAGACCGAGACGACGCTGACCATCGGCAACCTGTACGGCACGACGCCGAAGATCGGCTCCATGGGCAAGGCGAACCCGCAGTACGACGTGGACATCGTGGATCACGACGGCAACCCTGTTGCGAACGGTGAGGTCGGCGAAATCGTAATCCATACCGACAAAAATACCCCCTGCGGACTGTACAGGGAGTATTACCTGGACGAGGAAAAGACAAAGGAAGCCTGGCACGACGGTATGTACCATACCGGCGATACCGCCTGGCGGGATGAGGACGGCTATTTCTGGTATGTCAGCCGGATCGATGATGTGATCAAGTCTTCCGGCTACCGGATCGGGCCGTTTGAAATCGAAAGCGTGATTATGGAACTGCCCTACGTGCTGGAATGCGGCGTGTCCGCCGAACCGGATGAGATCCGCGGGCAGATCGTCAAGGCCTCCATCGTGCTGACCAAGGGCACAGAAGGAACCGAGGAACTGAAAAAGGAAATCCAGATGTACGTCAAGGAGCACACCGCTCCCTACAAGTATCCGCGGAAGATTGTCTTCCGGGATGAACTGCCCAAGACAATTTCGGGCAAGATCCAGCGGAACCTGCTGTAATCCAGGTGCCAGGTTTTCAGGTGTCAGGTATCAGGTATAAGGTATCAGGAGACGAGGGATCAGCGGTCATTTATCAGTCCATGCTCTCTGAGCCATTGGACGGAGTGCTTCAGGGCTGCAACGGTCTTGGTTTCCAGTACACAACGGGCGCCGCGGCTTTCCGCCAGGCGCAGCCGCGATAACAGATCAATTTCGCCGTCGCCGAGAGCCAGGTGGTTCCGCGGCGGCGTTTCTGTGCCATCGTGGATATGGAAATGGATCAGCCGATCCTCCCGGGCGGTAATAAACGGAACGTCCGATTCCTTTACCGCTTTGGAGTGGCCGATATCCCAGGTGAGGCCGAACTTCGGGCTTTCCAGCAGGAAGTCAATGGCTTTCTGCTCATAACCGCGGAAGCCGTCCGTGTTTTCCACGGCAATCATCAGGTCGCTGCCGCCGATCCATTCCTCGCACAGGGAACGGAATACGGTAAAGGACTTCATATAGGTATCGAAATCCCGGTCGTACATCTGTACCTTCCGGTCCGGCAGGGTGATGAAGATGCCGTGATGCATATGCATATTCAGCGTCAGCGGCCGGCTGCCGGGATCAAAACGGTCGCGCAGGGGAAGCAGTTTCCGGGCAGCTTCAATGCACCGCCGTACCGTTTCCAGGTAAGCCCCGGATACCAGCGGGTTGAAATCGGCAATGTTCATATTCTCATCCAGGTGGATGGTGAAGTAAATGCCGGCCTTTTCTCCTGCCTGCATCAGGGTATCTACCTGTTCCAGCCGGTCTACCTGGTATTCCGGAAAGTTCATATTCAGTTCAATGAAACGAAGACTCAGGTCGCCGCAGAGGGCAATGTTATCCGCCAGGGTTCTGTTTTCAATCAGCGTCGGCATTCCGAACCGGATCACGGTGTGGTTCCCCCTTTCCCGATGAAAAAACAGCATACACGCAACCTGCTCTATCTGTTATTCGCTTTATCCCAGTACCGTACCTGCCTTCCGGTGATTAATTTGTGCGCCGGAAAGGCTGGCGGAATTGCCTCCGGGAAGCTTGTGCCTCCTGCCGGCAGCGGGTATAATATACCTATCGCATACAGGAGGGAAAAACAGCATGGAACTGGAACAGGCATACCGGGAGATTGAAACAAGGCTGGACAGAATCGATTTTTCATTCCTCTTTCACGGGTTTCACCGCTTTCCCTTCGCCCTGTACAATGAAACACAGGCGTATATGGACGGCCGGTATTTTGATAAACCGGATAACTTCCTGGGCAGTACATCGATTCGGTATAACGGGAAGGAAACGGCGATATGGAATCTGTCCGATCATCTGAGCGACCCTGATGTGCTGACGTCGAAAATTGTGCATGAGATGCTGCACGCCTTCCAGAACGACTCCGGTGAAAAACGCTGGGCGGATGAACGCGCAGCGCTGGTGAAATACCGCTATGAGGAAGCGAATTTTGCTGCCCGCATGGAGGAGGCCGCCCTGATCCGCGAATGCCTGGCAGGGGAAAAGCCGGAAGCGTTTGCCCGGCTGCTTCAGCTGCGCAAGGCGCGTATGGAGCGCTTCCCGTTTGTTTATGACTATGAAGCGCGGATTGAGCAGATTGAGGGAACGGCCCACTTTGTGGAACATGAAGCGCTGGCCCAGCTGGATCCGGCAAAAGCGGATAAGAGCTGGACCGAAATGATAGAGGGCCTGGCGGATCCTGCACGATATTTTCCGGTGCGCGCGGTGACCTACCTGTCCGGCGCAGCCTTTATTGCCTGCCTGCGCAAATACACAGATATGGTGACTGATGAATTCAGTGATACGCCCTTTGCCATTGCGGCGATTGCGGATGCAGCACCATGTGAAATACCGAAGCACAACGCGCGGGTAGCGGAATGCATGGCAGAGTGGAAAGCAAAGCACCGGGACCTGGTTACCCGGACGCTGGAAAAAGGCGAGATTGTGCTGGAAGGAACATACCGGCTGATCGTGTGGAATGTATATGACGGCACATGGGACGGACAGTATGCAGTGCTGACATATTTTATCGGATATATAGAGGGGGAGGAACTGCCGGATACGGATGAAAAGCTGTTTGCACAGATGAAAACGCTTAACGGCAATTTCGTCGCAGAAGTGGATGAAAATCTGCGCCTGACCCGCGTCTGGAGACAGTAAATCGCACCACCGGAAGGGAAAAACAATCCGAATACAATGTTTTTTCAATTTCCCTATTGACATACTGGGTGAATGATGGTAAGATGCAGCCAATCAAACGGAAGGAGGCGCGGAAAAATGTTCCGGACCGGACACAGTCAGGCTATGATGTGTTGTCGAATGCATATCTCCCGGGCATGGAATATGACAGGAACGTCCGGCATGTTTTCCTTACGCCGCCGGATGATGCGATGTTGCTGATCGGTGTTCATCCTGATGTCATTTGCCCGGGAGCTTCCAGAAAGCAGATCCCGGTTTTTCTTTACCCCAATAACGGTTAATGATGAAAGGAGAAAATCAAAATGAGTCAGTATAAATTCGAAACCCTTCAGCTTCACGTAGGACAGGAACAGCCGGATCCCGCAACCGACGCGCGGGCGGTACCGATTTACCAGACGACCTCTTACGTATTCCGCAACAGCCAGCATGCGGCTGACCGATTCGGCCTGGCGGATGCCGGAAACATCTATGGCCGGCTGACCAACTCCACCCAGGATGTGCTGGAAAAGCGCATAGCGGCCCTGGAAGGCGGAAGCGCCGCCCTGGCCGTTGCATCCGGCGCCGCGGCGATTACCTATACCATTCAGGCGCTGGCCGCAGACGGCGGACATATCGTTGCCCAGAAGACGATTTACGGCGGAAGCTTCAACCTGCTGGCCCATACGCTTCCGCAGTACGGAATTCATACCACCTTCGTGAATGCCCACGACCTGAAGGAAGTGGAGAACGCGATTCAGGATGACACCCGGGCCATCTACCTGGAAACGCTGGGAAACCCGAACAGCGATATTCCGGATATTGACACGATTGCGGAAATTGCGCACCGGCACGGTCTTCCCCTGGTGATTGACAACACCTTCGGTACACCCTACCTGATCCGGCCGATTGAACACGGCGCGGACATCGTGGTACATTCCGCCACAAAGTTTATCGGCGGCCACGGCACAACGCTGGGCGGAATCATCGTGGAATCCGGAAAGTTCAACTGGAAGGCCAGCGGCAAGTATCCGAACATTGCGGCGCCCAACCCGAGCTATCACGGCGTATCCTTCTACGACGTCGTCGGTCCTGCGGCTTTTGTGACCTATATCCGGGCGATCCTGCTGCGGGATACGGGAGCGACGATCTCTCCGTTCAACGCATTCCTGCTGCTGCAGGGCGTGGAAACCCTGTCCATCCGGCTGGATCGGCACGCAGAGAATACCAAAAAGGTGGTGGAATACCTGAGCAGCCATCCGCTGGTGGAAAAGGTAAACCATCCCTCTCTTCCGGATCATCCGGACCATGCACTGTATCAGAAGTATTTCCCGAACGGCGGCGCGTCCATCTTTACCTTCGAGATCAAAGGCGGGCAGAAGGAAGCCTGGGCTTTTATCGACCATCTGGAGATTTTCTCCCTCCTGGCCAACGTGGCGGACGTTAAGAGCCTGGTGATCCATCCGGCATCCACCACCCACTCCCAGCTTTCCGAAGAGGAACTGCTGGACCAGGGAATCCGCCGGAACACGATCCGGCTTTCCATCGGCACGGAGCATATCGACGATATTATCGCGGATCTGGAAAAAGGATTTGCGGCAGTAAAGGAACTTGAGTAAAATAAAAAACCAATCAGAGATGATATGGATAGGGAGGAAACGGACATGGCAAATATTTATAAGGGAACCCTGGGACTGATCGGAAATACACCCCTGGTGGAAGTAACCAATATCGAAAAGGAACTGGGACTGGAAGCCACCGTCCTGGTGAAACTGGAATACTTCAATCCCGCTGGAAGCGTGAAAGACCGGATTGCCAAAGCGATGATTGAAGACGCGGAAGCGAAAGGCCTGCTGAAGGAAGGCTCCGTCATTATTGAGCCGACCAGCGGAAACACCGGTATCGGACTGGCTTCCATTGCCGCGGCCAAGGGCTACCGCATTATCCTGACCATGCCGGAAACCATGAGCGTGGAACGCCGGAACATCCTGAAAGCTTACGGCGCGGAGCTGGTGCTGACGGAAGGCGCAAAGGGCATGAAGGGCGCGATTGCCAAGGCGGAGGAGCTGGCGAAGGAAATCTCGGGCAGCTTTATTCCGGGACAGTTTGTGAATCCCGCCAACCCGGCAATCCATAAGGCGACCACAGGACCCGAAATCTGGAAGGATACAGACGGCAAGGTGGATATCTTCATCGCAGGCGTCGGAACCGGCGGCACGGTGACCGGAACCGGCGAATACCTGAAGGAGCAGAACCCGGCCGTGAAAGTGGTGGCCCTGGAGCCGGAAGATTCGCCTGTGCTTTCCGAAGGCCGGTCCGGCGCGCATAAGATTCAGGGAATCGGCGCCGGGTTTGTGCCGGATGTGCTGAATACGAAGGTCTATGATGAGATCTTCAAGGCGTCCAACGCGGATGCTTTTGCAACGGCCAAGCTGCTGGCCCGGAAGGAAGGTATCTCCGTGGGTATCTCTTCCGGAGCCGCGTTGTTCGGCGCGATTCAGCTGGCCAAGCGGCCTGAGAACAAGGGCAAAGTGATTGTTGCCCTGCTTCCGGACAGCGGCGACCGGTACTACTCCACCGCTCTGTTTACGGAATAAGCTGACTTCATCTGAATATGAAAAGACGGGAAGCGCATCGGTCCGGATGCGCTTCTCGCCGTTTTTCAGGAATGGAAACGGATTATACCACGCGGAATTCTGTCCATTCAATATGATTGTACTGCATCACGTCGTCCGCCTTTTTCATAACCAGCTTCCATGCTTTTCTCCGCCTTTTTTTCTTCATGCTGTTTCACATACGCCAGGAATTCGGGTGTGCGGGACCAGTACCGGATTCCCCAGTTCTCAAAGCTCCATTTGTCCATATATTCATTGCATTCGTAATCCACGTACCAGATCAGGCCGTCCCGGATGACAAAATTGGTCGGAAAATAATCAATGTTCAGGCCGGCCTTTTTCGCCAGCGCTGCCATTTCCCGCACCTGGTCCAGATAGGGATCAGCTGAGCCGCCATTCCGCACCAGATCAAAGGCTGTATTCCCGGGAATATATTCCTTGACGACAATCTCTGCTTCTTCATCCACAGCAATCAGCGCCGGAATCCGGATGGCGGCCCTCCGCAGCCGTTCGTAATCCTGCTTTTCCGCTTCGATTTTGTTGCCGAAAGTATAGTAGTCACATGGCTCATGATGGATCTGCTTGACAACAACCTGTCCGGTTTCCGTTTCCGCCAGATAGGAATAGCCGCCTTTTCCGTGGCCAAGCAGGCGGATGATACTGTATTCTTTTCCGCATGCAATGATTGTATCCATTCGTTTTTACCTGTTTGACGGATACCATTCGTCAATCTGGGCGGTGGGAATTTCAAAATGCTGGTAATCCTTCCGGTCTTCCCAGTCTCCGCCCCATTCAAAGCCGTGCGCCGTGAACAGTTTGAAGCATAGGTCTTCATGATCGATTTTATAAGGGAAAACCGCTTCCCGGTCCAGGTAGGGCTCTCCGGTAATCGGCTCAACAATCCGCTCCCCGTCCACAACCTTTGTATAAGGGTTGTACAGGGTATTGATGTCTACCGCAAGGCCCAGGCCGTGTTTGGAAACCCGGGTTGTATGGGAGATAAAGCGGAAATTGAAGGCGGAGGAATTGTTGTCCTCCATGGAGGCTTCATCGTCCGCGTCGTATTCGTCCACGAGGCGGATTTTTTCAATGGGGTAATTCGCCTTGTAGAGTTCCTTCAGAATCTCCAGCACATCTTCCGCAATGTGATAATTGACGATCATTTCCCCTTCATGGGTTTCGCCGTCCAGGTCCACATGCAGCACATGGAGATAGCGCAGGTCCTCCCGTGGGAGCGTGCAGTCATCCCTGAATGATTTTCCATGAATACGGGAAAAAATATCATCCGTTATTTCTGAAATCCAGAAGCCTTCATCTTCCTGCGGCGTTGTTTCCGCATATGCACAACCCAGGAGAAGCAGGATGATGAACATCACAGCAAACAAGCTTTTCATTATTCTTTTCCCTCCATGCAGTGGATTTATATATTATAGTTTCCCTCTGATTCGCGTGTCAAGGCGGCTGAATACTGCAGTATTACATACGAGGGATACTCAGCTTTTTGAGGATAACGTCCGCACATTCTTCCGGAGAAAGCCTGCCTGTGTCCACACGCATGCTGTAAGCGATGTCTTTGGCCATCAGTGCGGCCTGTTCATCCGACTGTGAAGGATACCGGTCGCCGCGGTCAATGTTGCGCTGCCTGCAGATATCCAGCGGGCAGAATACCTCCACGATATCCAGGGGATTATCATGCAGGATTTCCCGCATCCGCTCATAATGCGGCGCAATCCCATCCCGTTCCACCAGAATGCTGTCAATAATCACGTTTTTTCCCATGTCAGAGAAGAGCTTTGCTGTGTGATACATCATGATAATCACTTCACCAAGGTATTTCCAGTAATCTTCTTTCAGGTATTCTTCCCCGATCATTTCCTGAAACAGATCATTGGCCACGACATAAAAGAAAACATCCCGGCGCGCCTGTAATGCTTCCACGATGGACGTTTTGCCTGAACTGGTGACGCCATTGAGATAAATAATCCGCCCTTTATCCATTTTCAGATGCCTCCTCCGAATGCGGGAAACTGTGTAGATGATTCGATACCGGACACGGGAAATCCTGTACAGGCAATTTGCATCAAAAGTCTGCCATACTGTTCCGTTTGACATCCTGGCTTATCTGATGATACGATACGCATACAGATATGTGAAATTCCAGAAGCAACCGGATTTAACCGGCACAACTAAAAAGGAGGCCTGCCTGTGATTCACGTAGACGACGCATTATGGTTCCTGATGGAGAAGGATCCGGGACTGACACCCTACAGCGGGGAGATCCGGATGCATATGGACCGGTACAACGACCGCCGCTGGCACCTGGCCGGAAATAATTCCCTGGCTGATTTTGCCAACGGATACAATTATTTCGGCTTTCACCGGACGGAGACCGGCTGGGTTTTCCGGGAATGGCTGCTGGGGGCGGACGCTGCCTGGCTGACCGGGGATTTCAATGACTGGGCCAAATGGAAGGATTCACTGCATCATATCGGCGGCGGCGTCTGGGAGATTACGCTGGATGGCTGGGACGCACTGAAGCACGGACAGTATATCAAACTGCAGGTCGGGCGGCAGGGGAGCAGCTTTGAACGAATCCCCGCCTATATCACCCGCTGCGTGATGGACATGGCTACGGAGACCCTGTGCGGGCAGATCTGGATGCCGGATGAACCGTTTGAATGGACGGACGGGGATTTCTATGGCAGGCAAAGGCCGGATTCCCCGATGATCTATGAGGCGCATATCGGCATGGCACAGGAGCATGGACATATCGGAACCTACCGGGAGTTTGCGGACCAGACGCTGGACTGGATCAAATATGCCGGCTACAACACCGTACAGCTGATGGCCATCCAGGAACATCCGTACTACGCTTCCTTCGGCTACCAGGTGACGAATTTCTTTGCCCCGAGCCACCGGTACGGGACGCCGGAAGACCTGAAATACCTGATCAACAAAGCGCATAACATGGGAATCTCCGTTTTGCTGGACATCGTACACAGCCACGCCTGTCCGAACGTGGGCGAGGGGCTGAACCAGCTGGACGGAACGGACGACCAGTATTTCCTGTCGGGAGAACGGGGATGGCATCCCAACTGGAAGACCCGGATCTTCGACTACAGCAAGCACGATGTGCTTAATTTCCTGCTGAGCAACCTGAAATACTGGCAGGAGGTATTCCATTTTGACGGGTTCCGGTTTGACGGCGTGACCTCCATGATGTATGAGAATCACGGAAACTGCTCATTTAACGGGTACGATTCCTATTTCTCCATGAATACCAATGTGGATGGCCGGATCTATCTGATGCTTGCCAATGAGCTGATTCACGGGATCAATCCAAAGGCAATGACCATTGCCGAGGACGTCAGCTGCTTCCCGGGGATGTGCCTGCCACTGGAATATGCCGGCGTAGGCTTTGATTACCGCCTGGCGATGGGCATGCCGGACGTGTGGATTAAGCTGGTAAAAGACCAGATGCAGGAAGACTGGGACATGCACGCTCTCTGGCATGAACTGACCTGGGGCCGGCCCGGGGAGATGAGCATCGGCTATGCCGAATCCCATGACCAGGCGCTGGTAGGGGACAAATCCCTGATTTTCCGGATGGCGGACGCGGAAATGTATGACGGCATGGGAAAGGATTACCATTCCCTGAGCATGGACCGCGCAATCGACATGCACAAGGTGATCCGTTTCCTGACCTGTTCCCTGGCAGGCAACGGATACCTGAACTTCATTGGCAACGAATTCGGCCATCCGGAGTGGGTGGATTTCCCGCGGGAAGGGAATGGCTGGAGCTATCACTATGCCCGGCGCCAGTGGTCCCTGGTGCAGAACTGGAACACGAAATTTGAATGGCTGGCGAACTTCGACCGGGGAATGACCTATCTGATGAACACCCATAAGGTACACTGCACCGGCCCGGCGGAGAGCCTGTGGATCGACAACGAAAAAAAGCTGCTGATTTTTGCCCGGGGCGGGCTGCTGTATGCCTTCAACCTGCATCCGACCTGGAGCCAGGAGAGCGTGTTTATTAACTGCCGGGTCACCGGACCGGGCGGATACAGGGTGATCTTTTCAACAGACGACTGGCCTTACGGCGGGCAGACACGAATCAATATGGATAACGTTTACTGGGCCCAGGACACCGAATTCGGCTATGGCATCAAACTATATCTGCCCTGCCGGACCGGTGTGGCCCTGAAAAAAGTGGAATGGTAAAAAGATCAGAGCTTCTCTGCTTCCGGGCAGGCGGTTTCTTCCGATTCCGGCTCTTCTTCCGGCACAGCGTCTGCATCGTCTGTGCCGGATTTCTTCATTTCGCCGTAGAAGTTCACGATGATCGACGTGATCAACGCAACCACGATGATCCCGTATATACCCAGGACGACGGACAGGATCCGGCCGATGGTTGACACAGCGGTCATATCGCCGAAACCGATCGTGGTGACAACGGCAAAGCAGTACCACAGGGCGTTGGTGTAGCGTCCGTCAAAAGCCGCCCCGTCTGTATACAGCAGCACAAAGGAAAAGGACGCGATCAGGAGCAGCAGGCCGAAAATGATCTCTGCGGCATAGGTTTGCTGCACGATATCCCGCAGCAGGTCCAGCCGCAGCCGCGCAAAGGTGACCGACATAATACGGAGCAGGCTCAGGCATGCGATGAACAGCATCACTGCGACAACAAAAATTACCTGTGATGTTTCATCGACCCATATATCCCACATGGAGAACAGAACCAGCAGGATAAAAGCGGCGTTCAGCAGGATGTTGATCCACTTGCGGTTCCGCAGGATGGAAAGCACCCGGTTTGGGATCAGCGAAATCATGAAAACAGCGCCTGCGATTACCATGACCAGTAAAGACGGCTGGAAAAACAGCCCGATCGCGCAGGCCAGGAACAGCGCTGAAAAGATTAAGTCCAGTTTTCTCCGCTCCGGAATCTGGTTCCTGTACCGCCGGGCCTTTGCCCGGAGAAAAGTGGTCAGGGAAAGCAGAATGAATTCCGCCATCACCAGGAACGCCAGCAACTCAAATGTGTTTTCCACCCCTTCAAGGCCCTGGACGGCGGCAAGCCCCAGGGGAATCATCAGCAGGGAAAAAAACATCTCCACGATGGTTGCAATGCTGAAGCTTCTGGTCTTTTTCTTTTTTTTCTTCTTTTCAACAGTCGTTTTCATTGACCGGCCCTCACTTTGTTCATGATGGATGACTACTCAGAATCATTGTCCTGACATCAGGTCAAAGACAGTTGTCAGCACTTCGGTCAACGTCGCTCCGTCCAGCTTCTTGATCGGTGCGATAGAAACCAGCTGGTAAATACCCTGTATGCCGATGAGGGCGATCAGCAGGATGCCGGCCACGGGAATCAGTACGCCCACGATCTTGCTCTTCGGGATCTTTGTATAGTTGAACAGCAGCACGATCGGTGCGAAGAAGACCAGACATGAGGCCTTTCCGAAACCGATGGACATTGCGATCGTATTTTTAAACGCTTTTTCAGATTCAAAGATTGCGTCCAGTGCTTCCGCTGATCCGGCCTGTCCGGCCAGCAGGAAGATCGCGAGGACCACATCAATCAGGCCGGCAATCAACAGGACAATCGCGGCATATACGGAGAAATGCCAGGCGTTCCGGTTGGTTTTCAGGAATTCCTCGTATTCTTCATGGGTCTTGCCGTGACGGCAATAACGCAGTTCACGCGTCTTGATATGAATCGCCAGGAATACGAAGACCAGGAACGTCATCGGCGGCTTTACCGTCAGCAGCGGAAATGCCCAGGAAGGAATCTGGAAACTGCCGGCAGCGGATTTGCCCTTGAGGATGATGCTGACGATTTCATAAGCGATCGGAAGGAGGGTAAAGGCACGGAAGATATAGATCTTCTTCCCGGTAAAGACCTTCTTCGGCCGGGCGTTCATGAAATACATCACCAGCGTGCACAGGAACAGGTCGACAAAAATGTTGAAGGCGAAAAAGCCTCTCGGATTGACGCCGTAGAAGGTCGTCATCACCAGGGAATTCGCTTCTTTCGGATCCTCCAGGAGCAGCCCCACGGTGCCGACAACATACCGGTTGAAGAAGATCATGAACCCCACGTAGATCGCGGCCATGGCGCCGCCGTTTCTGAGCAGCTGCTTTTTAAAACCGTCGGTATTGTTCAGGATCCGCGCGAAGTTTGCCATCAGCAGAAACGGCAGGGACATTTCGGCAATGTAACTGATAATCTCGCTGATTGACGAAAACCGCGACGTATCAGCCGGACTCACTTTCATGGCGATTTTCATCAGCGACATGACCACGGTGATCACGATACATGTCCAGCCCAGAATCTGGAAGGCCTGGAAGGACAGCGGCCCGCTGTACTTAATGTCGTTGTGCGCTCCCTGTTCATGGAGTTTGATACGCTTTGCCATAAATGTTTGCCTCCTTCGATCACCTGTTTGCTTTCCTGCTGCGCAGGATATTCCATATAGGTGATCTTTTCATAATAAAATGATTATACAACAAAACACGCAAACCGTCATTCCCCCTGATTTTCCGATGCGGATCAGGTTCGTTTCGGGGTGTTTTATTTCATATGGACATCCACCTGCTGGTAGGGAGAGGATATTCCTGCTTCATCCAGGGCGCGCCGGCAGTTTTCCAGCAGGCGGAAGTTCACGGGCCAGTAATTTCCCGTGGTCACCCAGACACGGACTGAAAACTCCAGCCCGTTGTCGGCACATTTGGTCAGGTTTACCGTCGGCGCCGGATCTGCCAGCAGGTCCTTTTCCCCGGCAACCACCTTCCGGAGGATATCGTACACCTCGTCCATGCTGCATTCGTAACCGGCGGTGAAGACCAGGTCCAGCCGCCGGGTTCCCTCCCGGGTATAGTTGACGATGGCCGTGTTGGTCAGGGTTCCGTTGGGCAGGTTGATCTGCCGGTTGTCAACGGTTGTCAATTCCGTATAGAAGGTGCCGATGTTTTTAACGGTTCCCTCGTTATCCCCGATTTTGACGTATTCACCAGCACGGATCGGCTTGAAGAGCAGCAGGATGAATCCGCCGACCAGGTTGCCCAGCGCGCCCTGCAGGGCCAGGCTGACCGCGACGCCCGCAGAGCCGACCAGCGTAATGATTGAGGTCATGGGGACGCCCATGGTATTCACGGCGGTCAGGATCACGATGAGATACAGGAGAATCCGGATCAGGTTTTTGACGAAGCCCCGCAGCGTGGGCTCCATTTTCATTTTATGTTCGTTGCGTTCAATGACCTTGACGATCCAGTGAACCAGGAAGAAACCGACGACAATAATAATGAGGCCGCGCAGGAGATCCACCCCCGCGGTGGTGAAAAAGTTTTTGACCGACTCCCAGTTCATTTTATACCTCCCCGTTATTCTGAGACAACTGTTTGGATATGTCAATTCCTGCGGCTCCGGCCGCCCGTTAATCTCGACTTTCAATATTCTGACAGCATTATAGCATATAAAACGTTGCAAAAGCGTAACAAAAGCAAAAATTTATGATTATTTTGCCTCGATGTCACGCTTTTGTAACGCTTTGTGTGTTACATTATCATAGGAATTCTCAGAACAGATGTAACAGCGTTCTGTACTGAAGCACCGAAAGTCATGAAAACAACAAACAGAGATGCTGGGTTTTAACAAACGGGAAAGAGATCTTGAAGAACCTGCTGTAAAGATGCAGAATGAATCCGAATGAAGATTACCAAGGAGACGTCAGCGGATGAATAAGAATGTTAACAACAGTCTGTTTTCTTCGCGGCTGTGCAGTGATTATCCGGGCCGCCTTGCCATTGTCGGCAACGGGAACAGCTGCACCTATGAGGATATGCGGAAGGGTATCATGGGCCTTTCCGGAAAACTCCGGGAAATGGGCGTCGGGAAAGGTTCCCGGGTAGCACTGTGGAGTTACAATTCGGCCAACTGGCTGATTGCGTTTTTTGCTGTCGTCCGGGCGGGCGGAACCGCCGTACTGGTGAATTATAGCATGAATTCCGCAGATGCCGCCGAACTGTTGATGATGACGGAAACCGGCTTCCTGCTCTGCGGCGATAACAGCGAAACGAAAAAGAATCCCGATGCCATGCGGGAGCTGGCTTCCCGTGCCGGTATTCCGGAAGGGCATTGCATGGATATCCGTCCGGATGTGCTGGACCTGGGCCATTCGTTCCGGGAAGCTGTTGAAACACCGGATATGCGGAACGAATCTGAAGCCGATGAAACAGCCATGATTATCTTCACATCCGGGACGACATCCCGCCCCAAGGCAGTGCAGATCTCCCAGCGCGCGCTGACCTTTGACGCCGACGCGTTCAACGGGAACATCGCAGAGTATGCAGGCCGGAGTGTATGCGTGGCGGTTCCCCTGTTCCATATTTTGGGACTGCTCATGAGTTATGCCTATCTCTGCCGGGGGGCAACGGTATGCCTGCCCCTCAGTTACAAACCCGATATACTGCTCCGGGAAATCGACGCCTACCGGATTTCCGATATGGCGGCGGTCGGTGCGGTTTACCTGGGCCTGGCGGAAGCGGAAGGCTTTGAGGAAAATGTGGTGCCCAATCTGCACCTGTGCATGATTGCGGGAGGCATGTCCACCCCGGTGCAGATGATGCGGCTGGAACTGCAGTATGCCAATGCGACCTTCATCAATATGTACGGCCAGAGTGAGGCTGCGCCCCTTACGATGGTACGCCCCACCGATCTGGTGGAGCAGCGGGCCCAGACGGTGGGACAGGCGATCGAAGGCATTGATATCCGGATTTCAGACGGCAAAGGCGGTTTTCTGCCCCAGGGAGAAATCGGTGAAGTAGTGGCCCGCGGCGAAAACCTGATGAACGGCTATGATAAGCTGCCGAAAGAAAAACAGCCCATTGATGAGGAAGGCTGGCTCCATACCGGCGATCTGGGCTATCTGGATGAGAACGGCTACCTGCATCTGTCCGGGCGCATCAAAGATGTGATTATCCGGGGCGGTGAAAACATTTCGCCATCCGAGATTGAAAACGCGCTGAACCGGATGGACAATATCCGGGAAGCGAAAGTCATGGGCGCACCTCACCCGATTTACGGGGAAAGCGTGGAAGCCTGCATCACCATGACAGACGGCGGAGCGGGTTTCGACCAGGAAAAGATCAAAAACGCCCTGCGTACCGCGGTTGCCCGGTTTAAAGTGCCTTCCCATATTTTCCTGTACGACAGCTTCCCCCTGAATGTAAACGGAAAGCTGGACCAGCGGGCTCTCCACGCGGACATGCTGACCCGGCTGAAGCGCCTGGCCGTGGACGAGGAACTGGCGGGCGGCGTGACGGTGTTCGACCTGGTTGTGAAGAACAGCGGCTACGCGATTGTGCCGGTAACCAGCCTGGTCAGCGAACTGGCGGCAAGCATCGGGTTCAGCCGGCGCCGGGCGATGGCCATCCGACTTGCGGTGGAGGAAATGCTCACCGAGCGGATCATGGACGCTTATTCTGCAGCCGGCAACATCCGGGTCAGGATTACCCTGATGCCTGAATGGCTGCGGGTTTCCTTCAGCGATAACGGTACGGAATATTTTATCGACAAGCGGCTGGATACCTCCATGAGCGCGAAAATGATCCTCAAAGCCGTCAGTGACTTCCATACCGATTATCCCGATGGAAAACCGGTTTACTGTATGGACTTCCTGTATGAGCAGGATATCAATATCCAGGAATTCCTGATGAAAAGTAAAGGAGAAGAATGATCAATGAGTAACCAACGTCCGGATTTCAGAAAAAAGGAACTGGCCCTTTCCGCCAGCCCTTATGTTTACCTGCCGACTGATCCGCCTGTCTACACAGTGGAAGTCAGCCACCGGGAGGAAATCGACGGTGAACTGCTCCAGCGTGCCCTGGACAGAACGCTTCAGCGGATGCCCTACCTGACGGACACTTTCAAGGTGGAACATGGGGCTGTGTATTACGCGGAGAACCCGCTGCCCATGAGGGCTGCCCATACCGACAAAATCCGCCGGGTGGGCGGGGCGGAAACCAACTGGCATATGCTGGACCTGACCTGGGACGGAAACAAAACCTGGTTTTCCATGTTCCACGGGTTCTGCGACGGACAGGGGATCAACGCTTTCCTGGAATCCGTGCTGTATCACTATTACTGCATGAAAGATGGCGTGGAGTACGATCCGGCCGGTATTCGCACGGATAAAACCCGGATGACAGACGGGGAAACGTTTGAGCCCTGTTCAAAACCCTATGAGATATCACCGGATTTTAAGATGCCGGAGAAAAAGGAACAGCCGAAACCCTATCACATCCCGGAAATCATTGCCAATCCTTCCGGTGATATCCGGGAATACGGCTTCCGTCTCCCGTCCGGTGCATTTATGGCCTTTGTAAAGGAAAACGGAACGTCTCCGGCAGTCATGTTTTCCATGCTGCTGGGTGAGGCAATCCTGCGGCTTCATCCGGACGCAGATGCTCCGGTCATGTCCAATATTCCCGTGTCCGTCCGGCGGATGCTGGGCTGTGAGGAAACGTTCAAGAACTGCTCAAACAGAGCGGTGCTGCCCGTCAGCGGAACGCCCATGGACGCCCTGCCTTTCGCCCAGCGCGCCGCGCAGCTCCGGAACCTGCTGAAAATGCAGATGAATACCGACCTGTACCGTTTCCAGTATAATTATATCGGCGGCATGTACCGCAAACGGATGGCAGAAGCGACGGACTATCTGGAAGAAATCAAAAAACCCTCCGGGTTTTTGACGATATCCCATGACACATTCTATACGGATTATATCGGTTCCCTGCACAAAACGGGCTATTCGGAACGGATCACGGATGTGCGGTTCCTGTGCCATCCGGCCATGGGGAACACCATCCACATGAATATCATTGAGCATAACGGGCAGTTCCGCGTTACCTGCCAGGCCTGCAGCGACATTTCCACGCTTATTGACGCGATGGAGCAGGCAATCAGGGATCACGGGGTTCCCTTTGAACGTATTCCCGAACAGTGCTTCCCCCTGGTGCGGACCAATTGGCGGGACGGCATGAAGTTTGACTGACAGAAGGGGTCGTTCAGCGATACCCCCTTTCGCCGATTCCGAACGGGCGGCGGAAGGGGGATTGTTTTGTTGCTCCGGATGGCTGCTGATATTGCATGCTGCTGTTTCATGTTGTAAAATAACTAAGCAGTGCGGTTGATGTAACCGATTTTATTTCTTTCGGCGCGTTATGTGCCGGCCGGATCACGGGAGGCCAAGCATGTTCAGTCCAGTATATATCACTTTGCAGGAAGCGATTGAAGCATCTCCGATATCATATCTGGCCAACCGGGCGCTGCTGCCGAATCTCCTTCAGATCCTGCTGCTGTTCCTGACTGTGCTGTTTGATCCGTATATCCTCAAAAAACAAAGAAAGATCATGTTCGCCATTATCGTGCTGGAGCTGAGCATGATCGGGCAGGATCTGGCTTCCGCCTATCTGAACACGCACGATCTCCCGGCCGTGCTGAGAACGATCCAGTCCATTTACGGCTACTCGGTGCGGCCTGTTGTGGTGCTGTTGTTTTTCTATATTATTGAATCGGATAAAAGCTATAAATTCTTCTGGGGACTGGCTGCGGTGAACGCCGCCGTCTTCCTGACAGCTTTTTTTTCACCGGTGGCTTTTTCATTCACGAAAGATAATTATTTTACCCGCGGCCCGCTGGGATACACCAGCCATATCGTCAGCGGCATCATGATCGCTTACCTGCTGTATCTCATCCTGCGGGAAGGCAGACGTTCGCGCAGCCCGATGACCCTGATCCCCATCCTGAGCGTGCTGTTCATTATCAATGCGGTGGCTCTGGATTCCACAATCGACGCTACGAAAGACGGCCTGGGTTACCTGACCATTTCCATCGTAAGCTGCAGCCTGTTTTCCTATATCTGGCTGCATCTGAAATTCGTCCGGGAGCATGAGGACGCGCTGAAGATGGAACAGCGGGTGCAGATCATGTTGACGCAGATCCGTCCCCATTTTCTCTATAACTCCCTGACGGTAATCCAGGATCTGTGCCGGACCAACCCGGAACAGGCGGAAAACGCCACTATCCAGTTTGCCAAATACCTGCGCGGCAACATGGACGCCCTGCAGACCAACGCGCCTATTCCTTTTGCCGAGGAACTGGAACATACCAGGGAATACCTGATGCTGGAACAGATGCGGTTTGAGGATAAGCTGACCGTGCGGTACGACATCGGGTGCGAAACCTTTTCGCTGCCGCCCCTTACGCTGGAGCCTATCGCTGAAAACGCTGTGCGCCATGGCGTGCGCGGCAACAGAGATGGCAGGGGAGAAGTAACCATTGCCACAAGGGAATATCCTGACCGTTATGAAATTACCGTAACCGACACCGGTCCCGGCTTTAATCCGGAAAAACAGCTGAAGGATCAGGGACGCTCCCACATCGGCCTTCAGAATGTGCGGGAGCGGCTCACCCAAATGTGCGGCGGGGCGCTGGACATCGCATCCGCACCTGGAAAGGGAACCTGCGTCACCATCACGATTCCGAAGGGAGCGAACGCACCGTGACGATTTTTGCCATAGACGATGAACCCAAAGCCCTGCGGGTGCTTTGCCGTGCCATTGCAAAAGCCGCACCGGACGCCGATATCCGGGAGTTTGAACGGGCGGAGGACGTGATTGCGGCGGTGGAGGACGGAGAAACGCCGGATGTGCTGTTTTCCGATGCGGACATGCCATATATGAGCGGCGTGGAACTGGCCAGGAACCTGAAGCTTCGTTGCCCCGGACTGAACGTGATCTTTGCCACGGGCTATGACGACTATATGCGTGACGCCCTGAACCTCCATGCCAGCGGGTATCTGAAAAAGCCCATTACGGCGGAGGACGTGCGTATTGAACTGGACAATCTGCGCCACCCTGTCAGGCCCTCCCCGCATCGGGTGCGTTTCCAGTGTTTCGGTAATTTTGAAGTGTATATCGACGGCCATCCGGTGAAATTCAGCCGGGAGAAAACGAAGGAATATCTGGCTTACCTGGTGGACCGGGAATCCCTGTGCACCGGCGCTGAGATTGCCGCGGCGCTCTGGGACGGGGACGTGAACGCCTCGTATCTCCGGACGCTGCGGAAAGACCTGAATGATACTTTTGCCGCGGCGGGCTGCGGGGATGTTTTAATCAACGACTGGCAGCGGCGTGGCGTCCGCAGTGACCTGGTGGACTGCGACTACTACGATTGGAAGCGGGGCAAGCCCTGGGCGATCAACGCCTACCGGGGAGAATACATGACCCAGTACAACTGGGCGGAACTGACCCATGGGGCACTGGAGGATTTCGGGAAATAAAAACAGGAATAGTTACTTCAAAAAAAGCAGAAACCGCTCCGAACATCAACAAATTTCGACAAAACTGAAAAGAAAATGAACAAAAATCCGCATTTTTCTTATATTTTACAGTTTTTTGTTACGCTTTTGCAACGGTTTGTCTGTTACAATACTATTCAAGCATTGAGTGCCGGAATTACCATGCGGCAGGCGCCGCAGGAATCGGCACAGAAAAAAACATTCCGCTGTTTCCGAATGGGTGGCGGAATAAAGAAAGGAATGGCACAATGAAAAAACTGATTGCTCTGTTGCTCTGTATCTGCCTGGCACTGGGCATGGTTCCCGCGATCGCGGAAGACGCGGCGGAAGCCGATGCGGCCCCGCAGATCTCGTCAAAGACCTTTACGGTCTATTACAAGACCCCCGGGAACATCTGGCGGGAAGATTTTCCGGTATACTTCCTGAACGGCGTGGAAGACCTGCCTTTCATTAACATGGAAGACTGGAAAGAAGTCCTGAAGTTTGCTTATAATGAGAGCGACTACACCGGCGAAAAGAAATTTGACCTGACGCTGGAAACCAGCAAAGACGGGGAAGCCGTGAGCCTTATCCGGGAAACCGGCTATGACATGACCGTGGATTTTGAAGCCGGAACGATCATATACCCCGATTATGTCAAGTTTGTCCAGCCTGCCTTCCTTCCCTTTATGGAAATAGGCGGCTCACCTGAAACAATGAACGGTGAACCTTATCTGCTGTACTACACGCAGTCCAGAGATCTTTACGGGGATATCACGATTGTCAACCTGAAGGATTATGACATTCCCATGGTCGCGCAGGACGGAAAGTACCTGCTGCCCATGCAGACCCTGGCTGCGTTCTCGCTTTCAGATACAGGGATGGGCTTCTATTACAACGGGCAGGCGATGTTCCTGACCGAAATCCAGACGATGACCAGCCCGAGGGATACGCTGCAGACCAACCTGACCATTGCCGGACTGCTCACACCCGATGTGGTTGATCAGTTCCAGAAATACGAAGGCACGATGGAGGAAAAGATCGATTACCTGCTGGAGCTTGTCAGCGTTACCGAAAAGGGAAAGCAACTGGCTGACCAGTATAAATCGGGTATGGAAACCGGCTTCTATGTCCCTTACGACGCTGCCCCCAAAGCGCCGCGCAGTGAAGCGCTGATCCGGTATGGGTTCAACGAACTGGCCCTGGAGCTGGACTGCTTCTACGGACTGAAGGAAGCCCACAATATCACGGATTTCCGCACCTTCTTCATGCAGAACGAAATCGGCATCGGCCTGATGGATGCCGACGCGGCGAAGGCTGACCAGGCGGTTGCGGATTTGACACAATACTGGTTTGACGATGGCCATTCCGCCTTTGTTTCTTCTTCCTACCTGTCAACAGACCCGGTTGTCAACAAATTTGGTTTCGACGTAACCAACAGTACCGCCCTGAACATGAAATTGCTCACCCTGCGGGCTGAGTATCCCCACGCGGGAGACCCCTATTATGAAGTGGGTGACACGGCTTATGTCACCTTTGACGAATTCGGGGGGACGGTGGACGGCGACAACCTTGCGGATTACTACAAGCTGGCCAAAGAAGGAAACATGCCGCAGGATACGATCGGGATCATCCATGATGCCCATGAGCGGATTACGCGGGAGAACAGCCCGATCAAAAACGTGGTGCTGGACCTGAGCTGCAACGGCGGCGGTATGGCTTTCACGGCGTTCTTCACGCTGGGATGGTACCTGGGTGAAGCCAACTATTCCTACCGCAACACCTTTACCGGCGCCCAGACCACCCGCTGTTTCCGGGCGGATGTGAACCTGGACCATCAGTTTGACGAGAACGACACCCTGGCGGGAAGAGGCCTGAATCTGTACTGCCTGATTTCCCCCAAGTCCTTCTCCTGCGGTAACCTGGTGCCCTGGGTGCTCAAGTCCAGCTGCATGGTGACGCTGATCGGCAAAACTTCCGGCGGCGGCAGCTGCGTGGTTGGCTTCAACACGACGGCGTGGGGCGCCTCCTACCGGTACTCCAGCCCCAAACGGATATCCTTTGTAAAGAACGGCGCCTACTATGACGTGGACCAGGGCGTTGAACCGAACCACGTGATTGACGACTATGCGCATTTCTATGATCGGGATGCCCTGACGGAGTTCATCCACGGGCTGTACTGATAAAAACGGGTTCCAGGCGTAAGCCTAAATATACAGAACCAAAAGAAAGAGGGAAAAAAACATGAAGTTTCCAAACGCGTTCCGTGGGATTAAAAAGATCTGGCTGGCTGAGCTGCTGATGCTGCTGTTTGTGGCAGCCAGCATTATCAGTGTTGTCGTGGCCGTCACAAACAGCTCACTGGTTGATGAAAAAGTGGTTCTCAATTCATCAGCAGAAACAACTGTCGGGCTGCTTGTTATCGTTACAGGCCTGCTGGTCCTGGTCGCATTTGTCCTGAACCTGGTCGGCCTGATCAATGCCCGCACTGACGACTCCGCCTTCCGGATTGCCCTGCTCGTGACCTTGCTGGGGATTGCTGCCAGTGTGGTTCAAGTTATCTGGAGCAAGAATCAGGGTCTGGTGAAGTGGATGGATACGCTGACCACGATCTTCAGCATGTTCGCGACCTACTATGTCCTGACCGGTATCGCCAACCTGGCGGAAAAGCTTTCTGATTCCGCGACCAAGGCGCTGGCGCTGAAGTCCCGTACCCTGGTTGAAGGCACCTTCTGCGCAACCGCGATCTTCAAGCTGATCATCAATATCTTTAAGATCCAGGAAACTTCCACGATCTATCTGATCATTTCGATCGTTGCGCTGGTACTGGAACTGGTTTCCTACATCCTGTACCTGCGGGCCCTGTCCAAGGGCAAGAAGATGCTGGCCCAGTAAGGCTCAGCCCGCTTCATCCGCAAATTCCTGCGTCCTTTCTTCGGAAGGGACGCTTTTCTTGTTCAGTGATCTGCCTCTTCTGCATTTTAACTGAAATGGTATCGAATGAGGTTGTGCTTTTCCCGTGTCAGCGGTTATAATACAGCATGCAAGACATTGATGGGGAGGGGAAGGGATCATGAGCACAATTTACCTTGCCGGCGGATGCTTCTGGGGATTGCAGAAATTCTTTGACCAGTTTGAAGGCGTCATCAATACAGAAGTGGGATATGCGAATGGTCCGGAACAGGCACCGTCCTATGAGGATGTCTGCCATGACAGCGGCCACGCAGAAACAGTTAAAATTGTGTATGATGAGGAAAAGATCTCCCTGGAAAAACTCCTTGATTACTACTTCATGGTCATCGATCCACTGTCCGTGAACAAACAGGGCCATGATGAAGGAATCCAGTACAGGACGGCCATCATCTACACGGAGGAGTGCCAAAGGACGGCCATTATGGCAGTATACAAGCGCGAAGAGGAAAAGACGGGAGCAAAACTCGCGGTTGCAATTGAACCGCTTCAAAATTTCTTTTCGGCAGAAACTTACCACCAGAAGTATCTGGAGAAGAACCCCGGCGGATACTGCCATATCCCTGCGAAGTATTATTCACTTGGAAGCGGGAAGTGACAAACGATTCGGGAAGACTCTGAACGAATAATCCGGGAGGCGCTGAATGAAATCCATTCTGATTAAGGATACGACCCGGGAAGAACGGGAACAAATCGTAGCGGAATCCATCGGAAATATCGCCGGCCTCTGTGACGGCTGTAGCCCCGGGATGATTGAGATGTATCAGGATTATATTGACGGGCGGAAGGAACTCCGCGAAATCAATGCTGAATTCCGGGCCGGATATGTGTCCGGCGCGCAGGGACCGGAGCATACCGGCTGCCTTGCGGGAGAATAAGCAATCCCGCGTCAGGTATCAGATAGCAGCACAGGCGCAGAACGCCTGCGTGATGAACGCCAGGTAACAGGCGGTCAGCGTTCTCCTGTAAATTAAAAAGCCAACAGTTATCCCACAATCTTCCTGGCAAACGCTGCCGCTGCCTTCAAATCGTTCTCGTCCGGTTTGCCCTTGTGAACACCCTTGAATTCACCCTTGCAGTGAAATTCCCGTTCATCCATCGGAATGCCGGTCTTATCAGCTACAGCTTTGACCTTTTTCCAGGTGGAATTCATCATCGCTGCTGAACCGAAATTGACAATTTTGCCGACCAGATTTCTGTCCAGGGATAAGACAAAGGATCGTACCTCCGGATCAATCGTGAAAGCATAATAGGAGTTGCCCAGGAAAAGGATGTCCACAGGTTCGGTAACAGGGGCCGAAATCGGCAGGGCTTCAGTTCCCACGGCTTTGGCAATCGCCTCGGCCAGTCGTTTTGTGTTGCCTGTTTTTGTGTAGTACCTGACTGCAATTTTCATTTTTTATTTCCTCCTTCTGTTTTGTTCAGCCAATCTAATAAACAAGTGTGATTCAGAACTGAATGGGTAAAAATGCAGCGGCAACCGCCAGCAATACTGCCGGCAGCAGATTGGCAACCCTGATTTTTTTGCCCCATACCAGGTTCAGTCCAACACAGAAGATCAGCACCGAACCGACCAGGGACAGATAGCTCAGGGCAGTTTCCGTGAGGATGGGCCTGATGACGGAAGCAAGCAGCGTCAGACCTCCCTCCCAAAGAAATACGGGAATTGCCGAGAAGGCGCAACCCTTTCCCAGGGAGCATGTCATGACCATCACAATGACCAGGTCCAGAATGGATTTGGCACCCAGGGTAGACCAGTCTCCGGAAATACCATCCTGAATGGAACCCATGATCGCCATGGCGCCGATACAGACAGTCAGGGAAGCGGTGACAAATCCGTTCACGAATTGTTTGTCTTTTGCATTGCCTGTCCGCGCTTTCAGCCATTCGCCAAACCGCTCAAACCAATGTTCAATATTCAGGATTTCACCGATTAATCCACCCAGGGCCAGGCAGACGACAAGAAGCATTGCGCCGCCGCCGGGCAGCAGGTTGTGATGCAGCATATAATTCATCGCGCCGGCTGTTCCGAGAAACAGTGTTCCTACGCCGCAGGCCATGGTCAGGGTTTCCTGATGGCGTTCCTTCAGCAGCCGGCCAAAGAGATGGCCGCAGATTCCGCCGGCAATAATGGCAGCAGTATTGATAATCGTTCCGGTCATTTTCCTGTCTCTCTTTTCTTTCTCCGGATTTCAACCAATAAGGACTGCAGTTTTCCGGTCATATGATCAATGGCCAGTTCCAGACACTGTGCCCGGGGAAGGTCAATCTTTCATCATCACACTTCGGTTATGCTGTATTATAAGTGACAGAAAGATATCCCGTCAACGAGCAGCTTCAGAAACCTTCCTTGCAGAAGATGATGCTTAATGTTTTCAAAAAACAAATATCAGCAAGTCCATCATCTGCGTATTGATTACCGATACAGTCGCATGCCATACGGACAGGGGAGCCAGCTCTTTTACTTATATGCTTTCTCCGCCTTGATGTGCGTTGGCAAGAGCCGTATAGTGTCCGATGACCTTTACCATAGGACAGGCGCCTTTTAACGCGCTGAGCATACGGCGCCCGTTTTCAGAAGTATCACTGCCTTCCACTTCCGCGTAGAAATAATAATGCCAGGGCAGCTCTTTCATGGGCCGGGAGCGCAGCACCCGCATATTGAAATCATATGCACTTATGATGTTAACGGCCTTTGCCAGCCCACCGATTTCATCATTGACTGTAAACAGAAGCATAAACGCTCCGCCTTCTTTTTTCTCCGGTGCCTGAATCCCTGCTCTTGAAAAGACCGCGAATCGGGTCGTATTACTCTTGCTCTCGTTGATGTCATGATCCAGTATCCGGAGGCCGTAAAGTTCAGCTGATTCCCGGCTTGCGATGGCCGCCATATGAATATCCCCTTGTTCCGCCACTTTCTGCGCAGCCATCGCAGTATTTTCAGCATTCACCACATCATATCCATGCTCCTGGATATATTTCCCGCACTGGGCCAGCGCCTGCGGGTGGCTGATTACTTTCTGAATATCTTCCGGATGTGCGTCAGGTATGCCCAGCAGGTCATGCGTCACGGAAAGGTCATACACACCATTGACATACAGGTTTCCTGCAAACATCAGGTCCATAACCTGTCCGACTTCTCCCGCAAAGCTGTTTTCGATCGGAAGAACGGCAATGTCACAGTCTCCGTTGACAACAGACTGATATGCTTTTTCGAAAGAAGCATAGGGTACCATCGTTCCATCCGGAAAGATCCGTTTCGCTGCAATACAGGCAAATGCACCCTCCACTCCGCAGTAGGCAACCTGAATACCGCTCATCAGCCGATGCTGCCAGCGCTTGCTGACATCCATCGTATTCTGTAAGAACTGAATATAAAATGAACGTAACGTCTCATCACCAATCTGACTGCTGTGTGAATCGATGACCCGGGCTTCCTGTTTCCGGTCTTCGATCGGAAGTCCGTGCTCCTGCTTATATGCAGCAATATCCCTGACTGTATTCATGCGCTGCACAAAAAGTTCCGCCATGGCAGTATCAATCTGGTTGATTTGCTCTCTTGCTTCTTTCATATCCATGATAAGATGATCCTCCCCATATTTAAAAGAGCTTCACAGGTATCTGCTGTGCAGCTCCGGTATATCTGAAAACCGTTTATGTGCAACGCAAATACCTTTTACTTTGTATTGCAACCAACGTTCGATGTCAAGCCTTTATTCCTGGCGGATCGTTTTTTCTCTGTTCATTACCATTGGTGTTTTCCGCTTTGAGGAAACGTACACTGAATTACCTATGTTGTTTGATCTTACCGTATCAACCTAAGAGGTCTTTGATCGCTTTTGCTGGAGATGAGGCCAGAACTGCTTCAATTTACCTGCTATAACAAATGCAGTTGGTGAACAAGTCAGGAATGAGAAGTCTGCGAAACATATTTTGCAAACTGACTTGACTTGATGTTTTTCAATGAATACGATAAACTCGTTTTGCAAATAGGAGGCGTGAACGATGATTTCCCTGCGGGAAGGTGTTTTGAAGTATATCCGCAAGACATACAAGGGCGAAATTGAGTATCCCTGGATGCGCTATCCGGACTACGGAGTTGTTCGCCACAAGGATAATCAGAAATGGTATGCGCTGTTTATGGATATTCCGCGCTCAAAGCTCGGACTTTCCGGCAATGAGATTACGGATATCCTGAATATCAAGCTGGCTGATTTCCTGACACGGGATTTCCTGATCCGGCGCGACGGCTTTTTCCCGGGATATCACATTGCCAGGGGAAACTGGATATCCATTCTGCTGGACGGAACAGTTGATCTGGATGAGATCTGCCATTTGATTGATGTGAGCTACAAGGCCACGGCTTCCGCGAAGACGAGGAAAGCGATTCGTCCGCCTAAGGAATGGATTATTCCGTCCAATCCGAAGTACTATGACAGCGTGCACGCTTTCGATGACACAGACGAGATCGACTGGAAGCAAGGCAGCGGAATCAAAACAGGCGACATTGTTTTTATGTATATCGGATTGCCTGTTTCGGCGATTCTGTATAAGTGCGTTGTCACGAAAACCGATATCCCATGGCAGTTTCGTACTGAAGGACTGACAATTACCAAACTAATGCGGATTCGGCTCCTGAAGAGATATGACCCGGACCGTTTTACTTTTGAAGTGCTCAAGAATGAATATGGAATCTTTGCGGTGCGCGGCCCCAGGGGGATTCCCAGGAAACTGAGCGAGGCGTTGAAATAGCATGAAAACAGGCATTGAAGGAGCAGCTTCATGAGTTTGTTTGCAATCGGAGACCTGCATCTCCATTTTCAGTCAGAACTGAAAGCCCCCGGCCAGCTGCATGAACCGGTCTGGAAAAATCACGATGTGAAATTCCGGCAGAACTGCGAAAAACTGATCAAACCGGATGATACGCTGGTGCTGGTTGGAGATCACAGTTGGGGCAAGAAACTCCCGGAGTGCGAAAAAGATCTGGAATATATCAGTTCACTTCCCGGGAGGAAGATTCTGCTTCGCGGGAACCACGATATGTTCTGGGATGCGAAGAAAACAGACGCGCTGAACAAGCAATACTCCGGGAAACTGTTCTTCCTTCAGAATAACTATGCTTCTTATCAGGATTATGCGATTGTCGGCACCAAGGGATATACCTTCGAAGGCCCGTTCTATATGCGCGGTAATAAAATCGTTGGTTGGGACGGAGTTGCGGAATCAATCGCCGTAAAGCGGATTGAACGGGAAACAGAACGCTTGAAGCTTTCCTTTGAAGCGGCAATGAGAGACGGCTACAGCCGCTTCATCATGTTCCTGCATTATCCGCCGACCAATGTGCTGGAGAGAAACAGCGATTTCACCGCCATGGCGGAGAAATATAAGGTGGAACAGGTCATCTATGCCCACTGCCATGGAGAACACCGCTTCCACGACAGCCTTGAAGGCCGGCATCATGGAATCATGTACCGTTTGGTCTCCGGCGATTATTTGAAATGGATACCGCAGCAAATACTGTGAAATAGTATTGGAGGAAGAAGTTTATGAGCAAATATGTTGATCTGGCGATGGAACGCCGAAAGCAGTTAACTCCGGAAGGAAAACCTGCCTGGAATTGTTGTCAGGCAGTCGCTTCTGTATTTGCGAAAGATGCCTGTTATGACGAGGATTCCTGCATGAAGGCAGCAACTTTTTTCCGCGGCGGCATGCAGATGGGATCTGTCTGCGGAGCAATCACCGGCAGTCTGATCGCACTCGGTATGGCCGGTATAGATGATCCGCAGACATCAAACGAACTGATCAAAAAAGTCCGTGACAATCATAATGGTATGATCCATTGCGCTGATTTGCTGCGAGTAAACGCTCAAAACGGGGGAGAAAAAATGCCGCACTGCAATGCCATGATTCGGGAATGTATCGGATATGTGGAAGAAGCGATGCGGGCAAAGGGAAAACTGAAATGAGCGAAATAATCCAGAAGGCAGTAAAACATGGAGGTGGATCAATCGTGATGTTTGCGGGAAAGATTGCAGTTGTTACCGGCGGAGCTCATGGAATCGGCAGAGCCATCGTGGATGCTTTTATTCGTGAAGGCGCGGTTGTCCATGTTATTGACAAGCAGCCTGGCAGCTGGTATGTCGGCGATGTATCTGATAAAGAGACAATGGAGCAATTTGCAGAATCCGTTATTGCAGAAAGCGGCCACGTAGATTATCTCATCAACAATGCCCTACCGATGATGAAGGGGATAGATGAGTGCTCATGGGAAGAATTCTCCTACGCGCTGGCAGTCGGGGTAACCGCTCCGTTTTATCTGACAAAGCTTCTGATGCCGTATTTTGCTTCGGGCGCATCCGTGATCAACATTGCCTCTTCCCGTGATCGGATGAGCCAGCCTCAGACAGAGAGCTATACCGCTGCCAAAGGCGGAATCTCCGCACTGACCCATGCCATGGCTATCAGTCTGGCCGGAAAAGCGAGGGTAAACAGTATCTCACCCGGATGGATTGACACCGCCGACAGCAATATCGCAGGCGCGGACGCACTGCAGCAGCCTGTGGGGCGAGTCGGAAAGCCGGACGATATTGCGGAGATGGCTCTCTTCCTCTGCTCTGAGAAGGCAGGTTTTATTACCGGAGAAAACATCTGCATTGACGGCGGTATGACAAGACTTATGATTTATCATGGAGAACATGGATGGAAGTATAATTCATAACCCCTTTGATATTATATTATTCGAGTAAAGTCATCTGATCTGAAGAAAGTCAGCTGAAGCGTATCTGACGAAGATCAACACCTCCGTTTTCAGGTCAAACCGGATGCGGAGGTGTTTACATCTTGACTTAAAGTGAACTTCAGACATTAAAATATCAGAAGCCTGCTGGCACGGTTTGATTTTGTTGACGAGGAGGAATCACAATGAATTGCTGACAGGAAAAGGTGTTTTGTAATATTCTGTTTTAGAGGTTAATGGCTTTGATACGAACAAAGGATATGACATCCGGCAATCATGTGAAACTGATTCTGATCTTCGCACTTCCGATTCTTGCCGGTAATATGCTTCAGCAATTATACAGCCTGGTCGATTCGCTGATTATTGGTCGGTTGCTTGGCGTAACCGCACTTACAGCTGTTTCAGCCTCCGGATGGCTTGACTGGGCAGTTCTCTCTGTCCCAATGGGGCTGGCACAAGGTTATTCCATTCACGCGGCGCAGTGTTACGGCGGGAAACGATTCGCGGATCTGAAAAGAAGTGTAGCTCAAAGTTACCTTATCTCCATTGCGGCGACGATCTTCCTGGAGTTCGCCAGTCAGTTTCTGCTGCATCCTGTTCTGGTGTGGATGAATTCTCCTGACGAAACAATCAGAATGACGGAAAACTATCTCAGAATCATTTACGCTGGTCTTCCGGTCGTTATGTGCGTAAATATATTCAGCGGTTTTCTGCATGCCTTGGGTAACAGCAGAGTTCCGCTGATTGCTTTGGCATGCGCAACAACGGTGAACATTGTTCTCGACTGGTGGTTTGTCGGTTCGCTCGGAATGGGAACAAACGGCGGCGCCTATGCAACAGTGCTTGCTCAGATTGTATCTGCAGTGATTTGTTTCAGGGCAGTGCTGAAAATACCGCAGCTGAAACCTGAAAAAAAGGATTACCGCCCCGACAAAAAAGTGATCCGAAAACTCGTACGGCTTGGATTCCCGATTGCCTTCCAGAATCTGATTATTTCGCTGGGAGGCCTGATACTGCAGGGTGTGGTTAATGCCTTTGGCTTTGTCTTCATGGCTGGATATAACGCTGCCGCGCGATTCCAGGGGTTGATCGAAATTGCAGGTACCGCTCTTGGAAACGCGGCCGGAACATTCACCGGGCAGAACTTTGGCGCAGGAAAAATGGATCGGGTGAGGGAGGGGCTTCGGCGGTCGGCTCAAATTGGTTTTTTGCTTGCCGTATCGATTGGTTTGATCATGGTATTCTTCGGTAAACCGCTTTTGTCTCTGTTTATTCGTGAGGAAGCGGGTGTTTCTGATCAGGTCATGGGTTTCGGCTATGATTTTCTCAGGATTATGGCAGCCGGACTTCCGATGCTCTATCTTTTGTTTATTTACCGAACAACGCTTCAAGGCCTTGGGGATACGGTTGTTCCTATGGTTTCTGGTTTTGTGGAGCTCGCGCTTCGTATCGGCGCGGCGCTGTTGCTTCCGACGGTGATCGGGTATTGGGGCGTTTATCTGGCGGAAATAGCCGCCTGGATCGGTGCGGGTTGTTTCCTGATCATAGGTTGTTACCGAAGACTGAAATTGACAGGCTGAAGTTTTTTATTGCTTCCGCAAGCGGATCAAAAGACCAGTTGAGTCAGAAACATATAAGCAATGGTTCCTGCCAGGATGCTCAGCAGGAGATTTCTTTTCCATGCATGCAGTCCGACGACCAGCAGACCCGCAATCAGTTCAGGAGCGCCAAAGGAAGCAGATAACATTTCTGTATCCTTCAGGCAGTAAACCACAAGCATGCCGATGATTGCTGCGGGAAGAACCTTCCCAAGATACATGACATAATCAGGAGTCTTGTTATCGCACTTTCTATCTGGATTACGGTACGGAAAAAGCGGCCCTGAACATGCTCACGATGACCATACACAATTATTTCAAAGATGATCCGAATCTGAACATTATCTGCATTCATCCCGGCTGGATCAGGACGAACCCGGACAATCATGAAGCTCCCCTGGATCCATATGAACACGCGGAAACGCTGCGCAACCTGTTTGAAACAAAACGACACGATAAGGAAGGTCCTGTGTTTATCACCTACGAAGGAGAAACCTATCCCTGGTAAAATCCATATGTTCAGATGAGGAAAAACCGCTGTGGAAATGATCAATGTCAAAGAAATGCAATCACCAGAGGATTTTGCTAACATACTCCGGACGCATGGCATGGATTTACCCGTCGAAGAGAGTATGGAGGAACTGAGAAAACCGATCAGCGTTGGAGGAAAAACAATACCCAACCGGATCTGCATCCAACCACTGGAGGGATACGACAGTTGTATCGACGGAGCGCCGTCGGACCTGGTGTAGAGCGTTGACAATATAATTCAATTTAAAAAAGTCTGTTGACCGTCAAAATCCTGCAAGTCTTTAGACCGTCTTGCTTGCGGAGATCCTTAGAGACCTTGAAATTAAAGAGGAAAGAGCCTTTTTCTGCTCTTTCCTCAAAATAGTTGCCTTTTGACGGTCTACCGCCCGATTCTGCCGACGTTTTCCTGTTCACTTGGTTGCGAACACAGGCTGCCCGTTAACGGCAATATCGCCGTCAATCGGGATCAGCAAATAGCTCCGGCCATCAATGACCCTTGTTTCAAGCAGGTCAGCCTGCTTGGGATCTACCTTGATGGAAACGCTGGGCATTTCCACTTTGAACTGTTTGGGAGTTACCACATTGACTGCTGGAAGAACTGCGCCTGTGCCAAAGGTTGCGTCAAAGCCCTTCTGGAAGGCTTCGACCCGGTCTTCTGACACGCCACCGTCAGTAAGCATCCTGGCCACATCCTGCTTAGAGAGCATCAGGGGCTCATCGTCCTTGCCCTGCTCCTCGATTAGGCCGGAAACAACTTCGTGCATCTCCTGTACCACATCCAGAGAGCATTCAGTCCCCAAACTCTGGGAAAGCAGTGCCTGGAAGTTTTCTGTTTGTTCCGCTGCCGGCATCTCCGCCTCAACATTGAAAGCAGCTTTCAGGAAATCCGCATGCGCATCATTACAATCCTTGCTGAAGAAAAGGATCGTGTTGACATCGGCAGCGCCACCTTCATAAAGCGGGAAAAGGAATCCAAGCGCCGGAGTACTTGCCAGCCATTCCGGAGCACGTTCGTGGAAGACACCATCCGTGGGAAGATACCTCAGCGCAGGCTTTTCCTGCTTTACAGGGCAGACAGCGCAGAGGATGTAGCTGAAAGCCCGGTCAGAATTCTCGTAGTCGATCTCACCGTTCACATCACGCTTCCGGACATCCAGATCGTCATGCAGCAAAAGAATCAGCCAGTTCTCGGCATTCTGAGCATCTTCGACCGACTGCATGTCAGGATGTTCTGCACGGATTCCTGCGATCAAGCGGGTAAAAAGTGTTTCCAAAGCTTCCTTACTATTCAGCGCTGTGTCTCTGACGCGGATAAGGAGATCATCGCTTTCTGTTGGGAACGCGATAGGGGTCAGATTCTGTCCGATTTGTCCGGAGAGGACCTTCTTAAAAATGGACATGTACTTTTCATTTTCCTGTTCGTATAATGATCCGACCGGGAGTTCGAAGCTCGTGATCGGATTTCCGATATAGTCAACATAGCAGCCGCAGATCAGTGATGGATTGCGTTTGTCAGGGTTAAGCCGTCTTTTGATTTCTGCCAGGTCTCTTTGATTCATGTTTTTCAGACTGTCCTTTCTTATTCACATATTTCCCGTCTGTATTCGATCCCGCCTGTTCCGGATGCTCCCGGAACCTCTATTGGGCGAATGCAGCACGAAGCATATTCTATCATCTTGTGCACAAGGTTGCAACGAGAACACAAAATGCTGTGGTAGAGCCTCGTATTCATTCCTGAGAATAAGGAATGATCTTTACGCCAAGCAGTCCGTTGTAATAGGCTTCGGGATCCGGAGAATCCCTGAAGCCAAGGCTCATTCCATAGTCTGCTCCTGCCTCCTGATAACCACTGTGTTCGATATAAGTTCTTCCGTACAGGGTGGAATTCAGACGAACCGTCATCTGATTCTGCCCCTCTGTGATCAGTGCGCCGGCATCCACCCTGTCACTGGCGTTGTTCACCGCCAGTTCGGTATCGTTCACAATTACGGCACCTATCTGATCCTTGCCATATTCGAACGCAATGAACGCCCCGGAATAGCTGCTCCAGTCCGCAGGCGCGGTGAAAAGCACTGTGTACTCACCTGTGCCGGAGACATATTTCATATCGCTCACGCCCAAAGACTCCAGCTGTTCTTCGGTGGCCCGGATCTCTGCCCATTTGCCAAGAGGCCGGGTCCCGAAATCCACATCGGTGATCCTGCTCACACCGGGATCGTCAGAGTCCCCGCCGGGACCGTAGCTGTGGATCACCAGATGCCATGCCTCGCCGCTGAGATCGATCGGTTCGTGCTCCACAATATGAACGGCTTCTCCATCCGCCACAGCGTCGAACGCTCCGGAATTCCCGGTAATGGCATAAACCATGGCTGTTCCTCCCGGGATGCTGTCAATGGTGAAAGTAACGGTTCCGTCATCGTTGGATGTATAGTCACTGATCTTCAGGATCTTCCCTGTATAGGGGTCAAGCTGATAAGGCATGCCGTTTCCGGTGAGCGTAACGGTCACGCCGCGCAGTGTTTTCCCTTCGCCCTTGTAGATGTCACCCTGGGAGTTGCCCATCATGCCTGCGTTCCCGGGGAAAGCGTTATTGTACAGGTAATAGTAGCATGTTCCATCCGTGGCATCCCGGTACATCGTGGTTTCAAGCTGAGCCGCGTCGTACCGTGCGCAGGATGTTACGCCCAGAGCCTCCAGCGCTGCCGGAATCTCCTCCTCACGATCCACAGCCATGACATTCTCCAGACTGGCGAGCAAGATGCCGGCTGCGGCCACCTCGTCGTCTGCGGACGCGTCGCTGCCGTATGCCCGGTTTATTTTACTGTCAAACAGTACAACCGGCAGCCCGGCCTGCGCATACTCCGTCAGGCGGCGGATGCCTGCGGGAGAAATGACATGAACCCGGTCCACGATGACCGCCTTATAGGAAGGGCCGGCAGCAGCCAGGACGCCCCCGGATACCGTGGCATTACCGCTGTCCAGCACGGATTCGCTGACAAGATTGTAGGAATATCCGCTGTCCAGCAGCTTCTGGAATCTGTTCCCGCTCTGGAAATCAAAAGTATTCTCCTTGTCGATCAGCACAGCCAGGTCGATCCCGGCGCTGCCGTTCTGCAGCACAGCCTGGACGCGGCTCATGAACCCGGTCTCTGTGGCAAAGTCCTTCCAGTATGCTTCCCGGTATGTGTAAGAAGAGCCGTAACTGCCTGCCCCGAAGGGCAGCCAGCCCGGCCATTCCGAATTGTAGCCGTTAAAGGTCCTGGTGTAAGGAGTGCCGTGCAGTATGGCACGGTTCACGCCGCCGGAATAGTTCTGGCCCAGCTCGGTCAGCACGTCATCCATGCTGGCATAGCCTATGGTCGGCCCCGTCATGGCCTCCATGGTCAGATAGTCCTGACCGGTGATGTTTGCTGTACCGGCCAGGTAACGGATACCATCGCCTTTGGCGTTATTGTCGCATTCCGCCACGTCCGCAGCCATGGCAGCCCTGCCAATCTCCAGGCCGGGCAGGTGATAGGTTTGCCCGCGGAAGCCCCAGCCCAGGGTATCCCTTGCCCAATCCGCGATGCCGGACACGCGGTACCTGACGTAAAGGTCCGCCAGCATTTCGTTGTAGTCTTCATAGATGCGGTCCGCGGCGCCGTTATCCCCGGCAAAGGAATAGTAGTCGGTAACCGTCACACCCATAAAACCGCTGGTCATATGCCTGCCTGCCGCAACTGCGGGCAGAATGTCCCTGTAGGCATAGTCCGCGCTGATATCGTCCATAAATGTGGAGGACCAGAAAGAGGAAACGCTGGTGGCTTCAATTGAATCCTCGAAGATATAGCCCGGATTGGCTCTCATCAGATCCAGCAGCTCAGGGTCTTTCTCAAACATCTGATCCCAATAGCCTGTCACGGCGTCGGTGCCTGCCGCGTTAAAGTAATTGGTTACGAAAACGCCGTTGTGCATGGTAATGCCGCCGGCAATGCTCTGCCCCGTACCGCGGCAGAAAGTGGAGAGTACCACCCAATCGCCCGCAGCCGGACCATCCGTTCCTTTCGGGGGTTCGAGCTCCACTCCTTCAAGAGAAGCGCGATACTCATCCTGCCAGTCTGCCATGCGCCTGCGGTTCATATCTTCATCCTGTTTGCCGTTGCTCCGTGTCCAGGGCCCTTCGGATTCCGGACCGAAAAAAGCACAGATGCGGTCATAATCCCAGCCGCAGGCTTCTGCAGTTTCCCGGTCGGGCACCCCGGCTGCATATCCGGCGCCGGGAATGACTTCGACGCTGTCTGTAATGGACCGGAGGCTTCCGAAATCAAAGACGTAGGTCACGGTGTCCGCCCCGCCGTTTTGACCTGGCGTCACCACGATGTCGGCAATCCGTGCGACTGTTGCGGATACGAACGTATCTGTAAACAGAAAATGATCATAAGGTCTTTGGCCGAATGTGACAGCAGGGCTGTCCGTCTTCTTTGCCGGGAGTTCCAGCCTGATGCTCCTGTTCGCAATATCCTCAGCTGTGATGGGCGTCACGCTGAATGACAGCTCCTTATTCGCCGCGTCATCGTTCGGGTCGATGGTATTGAGCGTCGGCGGCCAGTGGCTGGTAACTGTCATGTCCACCTGGAAACCGCCCGGTACCTTTGCTGCCGCTTTCAGGATTTTCTTCAGCAGCCTGATCCAGTTCTCCGTACCCCAGCCGTAAACACGGCTTTCTTCGTTGGAATATCTCACGCCGAAAGTCGAAAGCATAGCGACTTCCACACCGCCGAATCCTTTGTCCGCCAGCTCCAGTATTGTTTTCTCTATTTTGTCATTGCCTTCCCCGCCGGCACCTGCATCCGGAAACCACAAACGGGTCATCGGTTTCATATGATAGTCCGGCTCAAGGAAAGAGCCAAGAACAGCTCCTGTATCCTGCGATGACTCTGCAACGATCAGAGCGCTGCCAAACAGTAATGAGATTGCCAGTATCAGAACTGCTATTCTTTTCATGCTAAGTTTCATTCATTAACCTCCCCATTTTGTCAAGTCCCAAATTCAGTAGAATCAACACTTTTTCGTCCGAGTCATCACCTGGATGAGCCATCTACGGATAGTTTCCATGCTTCAGAGCGGATTTTTGCAGCAATTGAGTATGCAGGAATATAGCGCCATGCTATATCGGTCCTTACATGCCCACCAACCACTACAGTGACGAACCTCCCATGTCCAACAGGGTCATCGCATTTTGCGAGCCCTCACTTCCTTCGTCCCGCCTATCCATAGTATGGGCGCCGGCTCTGCTCCATTTCAGGGTCATGCCCTCAGGTAAAGATCTTGCCGACCAAGACTCATCTGGTGAATCCTCGTTGTTTTCCCATCAGCCAGCGTCACAAGTGACGGACGCGAACTGACTGGTGGGAAGACCTGCTGTGAGCAGGGATTTCTTCATCCATCCCTTGTTTGCCGTTCCCCACAGCCGGGATGAGCTGTCAAGGACGAAGCCGCGCAGCGGTGCGAAGCATCCTTGACGGCTCAGCACGGATGTGGTAGCCTCCGGCAAACAGGATGGTGAAGATCAGGCCGCCTTCGGCTCCGCTCTCCGGATATCCTTCAGCACCTTTGTCGGATCATAGGGTGTACCGTTCTTCACCATTCCGAAGCACACCCGAATCAGTTTGGCTGCCACCGCCATCAAAGATTGTTTCTTCTTCAGCGGATTCTTCTCCCTGGTTGTGAAGTAATCATGGATCGATTTGAATTCCTTGTTGCTTCTGACCAGGACAAGCGCAGCCTGGAACAGGATCTTCCTCAGCCGGTTGCGTCCTCTGCGGCTGATTTCTGACTGCCCTTTGTGTTTGCCAGATTCATTCACTACAATGGCTAATCCGGCCAGCTTCTGAATCTGCCTGGGATCGTCGAACCGGCGGATATCTCCAATCTCGGAGATCATTCCGGCTGCCGTGATCAATCCGATTCCAGGGATCTTCATGAGTTCGTTCACTTCCGGGATATCGGCAGTCACAATTCCAATCATGATGTCAGCCTCATTGAGCTGCTTCTTAATATACTCGTATTCTTCGAGTAACTGCCAAAGCTGCATCCTGACAGCGCGTCCCGCATCCGGCGGACAAATGCTCCTTTGGGCTGCTTCAAACAGGGTCTTTGCCCTCTTAAGCCCAGCCGCTCTCAGCTTGTTAGCCCGCCAGATCTGGAGTATGCCGCCCATTCCGAGACTGACTATGTCCTGGGGCAGCGGTGCTTGTTTCAGGATCGTCATCCCCGTTATTGCCGCCACGCTGCCGTAGACTGTCCGATACTCCGGGAAGTAAAGATCAAACCAGCGCCGGATTCTGTTTTTTGCTCTGGTTTCCGCTTCTACAATCTCGCATCTGCGATTGTAGGCGGCTCTGAGCTCCGCATATACGCCCTTCGGCCTATACGGAATACAGTACCGGCCCTCAATAACCAGCTTCGCGATGACTCGGGGATCCTTCCGGTCGTCTTTCCGCTGGGTATTGTCATCCATTTCCTTACTGTGTTTCACATGCTGCGGCGCTACTGTGACCACGGTCATCTGCTTGCCCTGGCAGTAGTCCGCAAAGTTAAACCAGTAATGTCCTGTGGGCTCCACGCCAACGACGATCTTTTTCTCTGCCAGTGGCACTGTCAGCTTAGTCACCATTTCCTCGAAGGATTTGAATCCCTCCAGGGTGTTCGGAAAGCAGAACGCTTTCCTGGTGATCTCGATCCCGTTGCCTTTGAAAGCCCGTGCGTAGTTCTTTTCGCTTCCGATGTCAACTCCTACTACGATTGTCCCTTCGGTTGCTTGCCTGATCTTGTCGTTCTGAGTATAATGCATCTTGTACCCCTCCTGTAGTTTAGTTTCAGCCTGTGCTTACTTAATTAGGCGTTCTATTCTACTGTGGGGTACTTTCCTTTGGCAATCTGGCCTGCTTCTCAGCGGTCACTTTGAATCATACAGGAAGCTCTATTAGACTGTTATTCTTCAGAACCGACAAATCCAAAGTATCAGCTAAAGCAAAGCACGAGGTAAACATTATAACGACCCCAACGAATAATGCGATACAACGCTTCACTAAATCTCCTCCTCGTATCATCAATTACTTCACTGCTGAATATGGCAACGAGACAACACAAGATACTGACCAAACTGAACTGTCACCCATGTTCCATTTTTGAAATTATCATTAGCAACAATGTCCGTCTGTCTGCTACTGTTGTATATACAATAATACCCTGGGAGACTTCCAGTAACGACAAGCTTGTACTCCCCGGGCAATATGTCATAACCAACCTTCAGCATTGTTCCATCATTTTCGGTTTTGATAGAATACTCTTTATAAAAATCGTCTGCAAGAATCGCCATGCACCTTGATAGTTCCAAATAGTCTCCATCATAAACGGTTATAATCGAGTTCGTTGCAAAATTGTCGTTTGCTACAATGTCCCGTCCGTTTGCATCTGTGCTGATCGAAAAATAAGCAGGTAAAGAGGATGTACACAAAAGGACATACTCACCGGCATCAAAATCTCTCCCGACTTTGTACCCGCCTTCATCGTATATTTTCATTCCTTCAAATGGGTTGCTTTCACTGGCTAATGCGAGGGTAGCCGAAAAAAGCATGGTCATAACGATGATCAGGCTTAAAAAAGCCTTTTTCACTTTTTCACGTTCCTCCTTTCCATCGAATTAGCTCATCAGGAGAGCAGGCCCATACATCTAGCGAACATTTTACCATTTTTTTCGTCCCTTGTAAACCCTTGATTGGTAACGATTCCGGTAACCTATGCACAGTCGTGCCAAGGTCCCAAAAATAGGGTAGAGGGAGGGCGTTAGCCCTCGCCCCTCCCGTTGCACCGTACGTACCGGTCAGGTATACGGCGCTACATCGTAGCATGTTTTCAAGTATTTCTCAGGTAATAAGCAAGAGGATCGATCAAACCCGGTCGGTTCTCTTTCTTATTGGGCATGGAAAGTACTTTCTGGCTTAGCAGGTAGTTGACCACATTCATACCGCATCTGCGGTACAATCCCAGTCTGGAGTTGGCCACTTTGTAAATGTCCACGTCCGACATGTTGCAGTCAAAGGCAACGTTCAGCTTCATCAGGTTCTTGTAAACCGTCTTCGGCTTCTTCCACTGTTTGAGTATTACTACTCGCACTTTGTGCCGCAGCCATGGACTGAAATCATTCTTCAGCCACATCTTCATGCTGCCGATCCGGAAATAGTTTATCCATCCCCGCAGCACTTGATTCAGCTTAGTAAATGTATAGCCCAGTGGCAGCGCTGCTGCCCGTTTCCTGCACAGGATTTCCTTTACCTTCTTGCACAGCTTGGCCTTGCGGTCATCTGCCGGCCTTGCCATCCATCCGTCTTTCGACTTCCAGAATGTAAAGCCAAGAAAGGTACTTCCTGTCGGCCTGACGACCTTCGTTTTGGTTGCGCTCAC
>JAFROK010000006.1 GCA_017429695.1 Clostridia bacterium
AAAGTACCTGATGCACATCTTCTCGGTGCTGCCGGATCGGTTTGCGAAGGATCCGAACGCGGATATCGAGGATCTGCTCCCTTGGAATGATGAAATCAAGGATCTTTGTAAGATGGGAGCGTAGGTTTATCTACCGCTTACTCGCCATCGACCTGAAAAGCTTCTACGCGTCGGTCGAGTGTGCGGAGCGCGGCTTTGATCCGCTGAAGACCAACCTGGTCGTCGCCGACGAAAGCCGGACGGAAAAGACGATCTGTCTTGCGGTTTCCCCATCCCTGAAAGCGTACGGCATTTCCGGGCGTGCACGGCTGTTTGAGGTTGTGCAGCGGGTGAAGGAAGTCAACGCCATGCGTATGCGGGAAGGAATCCGCTCAGGACGGATCCGGAAAGGCACGGACGGGCAGTATGCCTTCGCCATGTCGTCCATTGACGCCCCGACGCTGGAAGTGCATCCGGATTACGAGGTATCGTATTTTGCCGCGCCGCCCCGGATGAAGTTATATGAAGATTACAGTACGAGGATCTATGCCGTTTACCTGAAATATGTCAGTTCCGAGGACATCCATGTTTATTCCATTGACGAGGTTTTCATGGACGTGACAGGATACCTGAAAACCTACGGCCAGACGGCCCGGGAACTGGCCAAAACCATGATCCGTGATGTGTTCGAAACCACCGGCATTACGGCGACTGCCGGCATCGGTACCAATATGTACCTGGCCAAAGTCGCCATGGACATCGTCGCCAAGCATGTGCCGGAAGACCGGGACGGCGTGCGCATCGCGGAACTGGACGAGATGAAATACCGGGAAATGCTCTGGTGCCACCGGCCCATTACGGATTTCTGGCGGGTTGGCCGCGGGCTCGCGGCCCGGCTGGAAAAACTCGGATGCTTTACCATGGGTGACGTGGCCCGGCTGAGCATACGCAATGAAGACCTGCTGTACGACGCCATGGGAATCAACGCGCAGCTCCTGATCGACCATGCCTGGGGATGGGAACCGACAGAGATCGCAATGATCAAATCCTACAGGCCGGAAACAAAATCCATTTCTTCCGGGCAGGTCCTGCCGGAACCTTACAACGCCACGGACGGAAAGCTGATCGTACGGGAAATGACAGAACTGATGGCATTGGACCTGGTCCGGAAAAAGCTGGTCACAAAGCAGGTCACGCTGACCATCAACTACGACCGGGAAAGCCTGATTGTTCTGCAGGACGGCAGAACTATGAAGGATACCGTTTACGGCGTCGCAAAAACCGGAAAACCCTATGCCGGAGAAGTCGGACGGGATTATTACGGACGGATTGCTCCGAAACACGCTCACGGAACCGGGAACCTGGACCGCTACACTTCTTCCGCCCGGGCCATTGTCCGGACGATGATGGCCCTGTATGACCGCATCACAGACCCGGATCTTCTCATCCGACGGATCACCATCGCAGCCTGCAACCTGATCCCGGAGGATGAAATTCCCGCGGAAGGACCGCAGCAGCTGGATCTGTTTACGGATTATACCCGGCTGGAGCAGGACAAGGCGGAAGAAAAAGCGGCGGAAGCCCGGGAAAAGAAACTGCAGGAAGCCACCCTGCTGATGCAGGAAAAATATGGAAAGAACGCCATCCTCAAAGGAATGAACCTGCAGAAAAAGGCCACGACCAGGGCCCGGAACGCACAAATCGGCGGACACAGAGCCGGGGACGAAGAAGCGGAAAGGGAGAAAGTGGAATGACAAAGGGGATCACCAGGAAAGAGCCCGACCCGCGGGAAGTTTACGCGGATATTATCGACCTCCCTCATCACGAATCGGACCATCATCCGCCGATGAGCCTGTATGACCGGGCCGCGCAGTTTTCCCCTTATTCCGCGCTCTCCGGGTACGATGACCTGGTCCGGGAGGAAGCCCGGATTGTAGACAGGCGGATCGAACCCGGAGAGGAAGAACTGGAACAGCTGAACCGGAAACTGAACCGGATCAGCCAGCTGACTGAAAGCGGAACGCATCCGACAGCGGCCATCACATACTTCATTCAGGATTCGAAAAAAGCCGGCGGGCGGTATGAAACCATTACGGAAAAGATCCGGAAAACAGACAGCGCAGTCCAGGCCGTGATCCTGGACCGGACTGTCGGAAAAGCCGGAACCCGGATGGCTATCCCGATCGGCGACATCCTGGAAATCACGCTGGTAGAATAAAAAGACATCCATATTCCACAAAAGTAGTTGCAAATGTGGGATTCGGTTCTTCCGGAATTTCCATCCGGAAGAATTTTTTTCTTTAAGATTATTTTAGGTTTGCCCTTTATGATGATGCCATCACGAAAGGAAAGGCGGTGCTTACTGATGAAACAGAAGCGCACATGGATAAAGAAAATGACGGGGACGGCTGCATGCCTGCTGGCGGCCGTGATGATCCTGGCGGGAGGATTCCCGCAGGCGGCCTCGGCGGCAGCTGATGGCACGCCGGTTTACAGCATCTCGGACCTGTTCAGCAACAGGGACCTTACACAGGAGGCGGACCTGAGCGAAGCGACGTCCATTACCGTCAGCGACAGCCAGGAGGTAAGGATCACGGAAGCCGGGGTTTATGTGCTGAGCGGAACGGCCGCGGACGCCACGGTATATGTGGAAGCGGCTGACGACGCGAAGGTGCAGCTGGTGCTGCAGGACCTGCAGGTGACAAACAGCGATTTCCCCGCTATCTACGTGGTATCGGCGGACAAGGTGTTTATCACGACGGCGGGGGACAGCGCCCTGGCGGTGACCGGAACCTTCCGGGCGGACGGCGATACCAACACGGACGGAGTGATTTTCTCCAGACAGGACCTGACGCTGAACGGGACGGCGACGCTGACGATCTCCTCCACGGACAACGGCGTGGTCTGCAAGGACGACCTGAAGATCACCGGAGGAACCTACGTGATTACGGCGAAATCAAAGGCTTTTGAGGCGAACGACTCCATCCGCGTGGCGGGCGGCAGCTTCACGCTGCAGGCCGGTACCGACGGACTTCACGCCGAGAACAGCGATGATAACAGCAAAGGATACATCTGGATCGGCGGGGGAACCCTGGACATTACCAGCGGGGACGACGGCATCCACGCTACCTCCGTGGTGCAGATCGACGACGGCGAAATCACCATCAGCGCGGCCGAGGGCATCGAAGGAACCTTCATCCAGCTTAACGGCGGCACGATCAACATCGCGGCATCGGACGACGGCATCAACGCCGCTTATAAATCTACCGCGGTGGAAGTGGCGGTCGAGTTCAACGGCGCAACGGTGAACGTGGCGATGGGCGCCGGGGACACCGACGGAATTGACTCCAACGGGAATCTGTACATCAACGGCGGCGTCATCAGCGTGACCGGAAACAGCACCTTCGACTATGACGGGACGGTTTCCTTCACGGGCGGCACGGTTTACGTCAACGGCCAGCAGACCTCCTCCATCCCGAACCAGATGATGGGCGGCGGAGGCGGCTGGGGCAGAAACGGCGGCTGGGGCAATGGCGGAGGCCGCGGCGGACGCGGCGGCTGGTAACGCAAAGAGATCTTACATCAGGGAGGGATTCATATGGCGACGGGAAATGAGCGCTTCACCAACGTTATGATGCGCTACGAACTGAAATACCTGATGGACCGGGGGCAGACAGCCTACCTGGTGCGGCAGCTGAAAGGCCATATGGAACCGGACCTGTACGGAAAGACGACCATCGCTTCCCTGTACTACGACACGCCGGACCGGCGGCTGATCCGGACATCGATGGACAAGCCGGATTTCAAGGAAAAGCTGCGGCTGCGTTCCTACGGGCCGGCGACGGAGCATTCCCCTGTGTTCCTGGAACTGAAACGCAAGGCGTCCGGCATCGTATACAAGCGGCGGGTGCAGAGCACGATTCCTGAGGTACGGGCGTTCTTCGACGGCGAAAACGGGCTGTTTGCGGACCGGCAGATCAGCGGCGAGCTGAACTGGTTCCGCGACTCATACGAACAGCTGGAACCGGCCTGCCTGATCCTGTACGACCGGGTGGCCTACTTTGAACCCGACGGGGACCTGCGACTGACGATCGACTTCTCTCCCCGGTACCGGATGGAGGACCTGCGGCTGACGGGAAATATGGAAGGCAATCCGCTGCTGGCAGAGGGCGACACAATCCTGGAGGTCAAGGTGCAGGCGGCGATGCCCCTGTGGCTGAGCGCCATTCTGGACGAAGGGCAGATTTACAAAAACAGCTTCTCCAAATACGGGGAGGCATACCGGAAGGAGCAGGCAGCCGGGGTGAAACCGGCTCTCCAGATCGCGGTATAAGGAAAAGGAACCCGCAGGAAAACACACAAAGGAGAGAAGAACCATGTTTAATTCGATATATTCCACGGTTGTGACACCGGTGCAGCTGCTGCTGATGGCAGCGGCCGCGCTGGGATCCGGCATCCTGTATTCCTGGCTGATGAGCTTCAGGATCCGGGCGAACCGGCGGTTTTTCATCGTCAGCTCGATGATGCCCTTCGTGGTGGGCCTGGTGCTGACGTTCATCAACGGCAACATCGGCGCGGGAATCGCCTTCGGCGGCGCGTTCGCGCTGACCCGGTTCCGCTCCGCCCAGGGCACCAGCGACGAGATTGTGACGGTGCTCATTGCCATGGCAGCCGGATGCGCTTTCGGGATGGGTTACATCGCCTACGGCGTGTTGGTGCTGGTGCTGTCAGGGCTGCTGTTCCTGGGACTGTCCGGGACAAAACTGTTTGACCATAAGGGGCATCAGCAGGAAAAACTGCTGAAGATTACGATTCCGGAATCCCTGGACTATGCCCGGGCCTTTGAGGAACCTTTCGCCCGCTACCTGCAGGAAACGGAGAACGTGGGCGTGAAGACAACCGGCATGGGCAGCATGTACCGGCTGAGCTTCCGGATCCGAATGAAGAATCCGGAAGAGGAAAAGGAAATGATCGACGAGCTGCGGACGCGCAACGGCAACCTGGAAATCGCCGTGCTTCCCTGGGCGGAACCCCAGGCGCAGCTGTAAAAAGACTTTTCCGGAGAGGAAAGATACGATGAAAAAGAAACACCCGATATTGCGAAACCTGCTGCTGGACGCAGCGGCGGCCGGGCTGGCGCTGACGGTTTTCGCGCTGTTCCACCATGTGCTGCCGAAACAACAGGAGAGCCTGAACATGCAGACAGTAAGGCCTGCAACGGCACAGGTATCAGCAATACAGACAGCCGCGGCGCAGAAGACGGAAACCGAACAGGAAGCGGACGCGATCCAGGAAACAGAAGAAGCTTCCAGGCCGGCGGCGCGGATGACGGCATCGGCCAGCATCAGCGACACCGGGCGGGGAGGCCCGTCCGGCAGAAGCGGCGGCCGCAGCAGCGGAAAGGGCAGCGGGAAAAACAACGGCGGTATGGGCGGAAACTCCAAGGGCGGCAGCGCCCTGGAGGAAAGCGGCGAAACGGCGGTCGGAACAGAGGCGGAAACCGTGAACGTTCCGATAGCGGAGAAATTTGCCGATAAATATACGGACGAGATCATTGAAACAGAGAACAGCTATTCGAGCCCGGATCTATCAATCACGGTGAACGAAGTAAACGACGGGAATATCACCTATTACCTGGCGGATATCTATATGCGCGATATCACGTGCTTCCAGACGGCGCTGGCGGACGATACCTACGGAAGCGGATTCCGGGACAGCATTGCCGGGATGGCGGCGCTGAAAGGCGCGCTGCTGGCAGTGAACGGGGACTATTACGGCAACACCAGCGAAGGCGTCGTGATCCGGAATGGCACGATCTACCGGGCCAACGCCACGGACTGCGACGTATGCGTGTTATACTACGACGGCACGATGAAGGTGATGCCCGGGAGCAGCTTCTCCGTGGAGGAGGCTGTGGCGGACGGCGCCTGGCAGGCATGGACCTTCGGGCCGGCGCTATTAGGCAGCAGCGAGGAAACGCTGACGAACTTCTCCAGCCCGAACCGGATCATCGCTGCCAATCCGCGGACGGCCATCGGGTACTACGAGCCGGGACATTACTGCCTGGTCGTGGTGGACGGGCGGGGCGAATCCGCCGGCATTACGCTGCCGCAGCTGAGCGAGCTTTTCCACGAGCTGGGATGCAGCGCTGCCTACAACCTGGACGGCGGAAACTCCTCCGTCATGGTATGGGGAGATGAAGTGATCAACAATCCTTCCGGCGGCGGAAGGGAAAGCAGCGACGCGCTGCTGATCGCGGAGGTACGCAGCAATGAGTAAGGCAATGAAATGGATGAACCACGGGACGGCCATCCTCGGGATGATGTTTCTCGTATTCCTGGTGCTGGACCAGTTTAACCCGATGATGAACTTCACGGATAATGCCATATCCCGGTGGCTGCTGGCCGCCCTGTGCCTGGGCGCTGTTGCCAGCAGCATCCTGGCCTGGAGAAGGGAAGGCGAAAATGAAAGAAAAAACAATGAACAGCCTTAAAACCAGGCGGGCCGGCATTGCAGGGCGGATTGCCCTGGCCGGCCTTATTTCCGTTGCGGTGCTGCTGGTCTGTTCAAAGAATTCCCCGCTGTACCCGATGAACGATTGGGTGGACGTGAACTGCTTTTTCACAGTGGGGCGGGGAATGCGGCACGGGCTGACGCCATACCTGGACCTGTACGAGCAGAAAGGACCGCTGCTGTATGCGGCCTACGCGCTGGCGGCCTGGATTTCCGAAACGAGCTTCATCGGCGTATTCATCGTGGAAGCGGCCTGCTTCGCGACGTTCCTGTATATCAGCGGGCGCACGGCGGAAATGCTCTCCGGTACATCAGCGGCCTTTGGATGGGCGGCGGCAGGACTGGGCATCGGCGTGCCGCTGTCACCGGCGTTTTCCCATGGCGGGAGCGCAGAGGAGCTCTTCCTGCCGGTGTTCGCGCTGGCGATATACCTGACGCTGAAGGCCATGAAGGAGCGGAAGCCGCTGACGGCGCGCCAGGCCTTCGGGCTCGGTGCCTGCGGCGCTGCGGCGCTGTGGACCAAATACACCTTCTGCGGCCTGTTCGCCGGGCTGGCGCTGGCGGTGACCGTCTGGTACATTGCGGATTTCCATGGAAAGCACCTGGGGAAAGCTGTGCTGCAGGCCATGGCGGGCGCCGGGGCCGTGACAGCAGCCGTTCTGATCCGTTATGCCGTGGCCGGGGCGCTGCCGGCTTTGTGGCAGGCGTACTTTACGGACAACCTGACCCGATACTCCCAGAATATCCGCAGCGGGAATTATGACCTGCCGTTGCCGAACCTGCTGAATAACCTGAGTTGGTTTATCCCGGCGGCAGCAGGTCTGCTCTGGCTGTTATGCACGGTCAGAAAACGCTGGCGGGAGGTCGCGGCCTGCGTGCTCGGCGCCGTGGGACTCTTCATCTTCACCTATGCCAGCGGGCGGCGATATCCCTACTATGCCATCGTGATGGCCACTTTCGGCGCGATCGGGTTCGGCGCGCTGTTCGCGGTGATTCCGGGAAAGATCCGGGACAGGCGGGCGTTCCGTTACGTGGCTGCCGGGATCGTGGCGCTGGCGGTCTGCCTGGGACCCCTGGCGGCGTATCACTGGAGCGGGAACGTATACCTGCTCGGGAAGGAAAAAAGCGAGATGCCGCAATACCGGTTCGCGGAGACGATCCGGGAGGCAGAGGATACGTCCCTGCTGAATTACGGTTTTCTGGACGGCGGATTCTACTACGCGGCGGAATCCCTGCCCGTAACGCGCTGGTTCTGCACGCTGAACAACGATCTGCCGGAAATGAAGCAGGCGCTGAAGGCGGCGGTGGACAACGGGGAAACTGAATTCATTGTTACGCGGCAGCAAAAACTGAAAAACGCCGGCCGGTATGAACTGGCCGACCAAGCGGAAATGGTATTCGAAGGCCGAAAATGGACCTATTATCTGTACCGGCGAAAAGCCGTACAGGAGACCAGTCCGCCATGAGGAAACCAGGAAACCAGACAACCCGGAATCTTCTTTTCGAACACCCTCAACCGGCGCTCTGAAATTCAATCGCCCCATTTGGTCACTTGTTTCAAAAATGGATTAACTGGTGTATAATATAAGCTGTATTCTAAGGAAACACAGATTAAATCAGTGGCAGCAAATGACAAGGTTATTTACTGCAGATACAGGGAGAGCGGATAAATGCGGAAACATGTAAAGATACTTGTTTTTCTGACCGCGATTACGATGTGTATGCTCTGCCTCATGGCCGGAGGATTCGGCGCGGCCTTAGCGGCAGGGGAAGATACATTGCAGATTAAGATCATCTCCACCAGTGATGTCCATGGGAAACTTCTTCCGTACGACTATGAGCAGAATATTCCCGCTGCAGCGGGAAGCCTGTCGCAGATTTCTTCAGCGGTTCGCGGGATTGCAGATGAGAATACCATCCTGATTGATGTCGGCGATACAGTGCAGGGCAACATGGCGGAACTGTTCATCCATGATACCGTCCATCCGATGGTAAGGGCACAGAACCTGATGAATTATGATGTATGGGTTCCCGGCAATCATGATTTTGATTACGGGATGGATGTTCTTGAAAACGTGATCCGTCAGCATGAATGCCATGTGCTTTGTGCGAATGTGCTTTACAGGGATGGAACGTGCATAGGGCAACCCTATGTGATTCTGGAACGGTCCGGCGTAAAAATCGGAATCATCGGCCTGATTACGCCGAACATCACCAGATGGGACAGGACCCATCTCGACGAAGCGCAGCTGTCGGTGGAGGATCCTGTTCTGGCAGCCGGCAGATATGCGAAGGAGCTGCGGGATCAGGTCGATATCCTGATCGCGGCATGCCATATGGGTTTCCAGAATGAATATGGGACAGAGAATTCGGGAACGGCCGAGCTGGCGGACAAAGTACCGGAGCTGGATCTGATCCTCGCGGCCCATGGACATAAGCCGAAGTATGACCGGGAAAGCGATGTGCTCATGACCCAGAACAAGGACGCTGGACAGACAATAAACCTCGTTGTCCTGACGCTGGAAAAGGAGATTGATGGAAGTTACCGGCTGACAGAAAGCACCAGCGAGATCATTGAGACCGGGGAATATCCGGAGGATCCGGCGATCAGCCGGGATCCGCTCATCCTGGAAGCTGACAGGAGAGCAAAAGCCTATACAGATTCCGTCGTAGTCAGACTGAACAATGAGTCCCTGGCGCCGGAAAATGAAATTCCGGGAATCGCACAGGGCAAACTTGAAGATACAACACTGCTGCATCTGATCCATGATACCCAGATGTATTATACGGGCGCCTCCATTTCCGCGACGGCGCTGTATTCCGATACGGCGAATCTGTATCGGGGCGATATAAAAAGATGCGATATCGCAAAGATGTACAAATATCCGAATATGCTGTGCAGGGTACGGATGACAGGGAAACAGCTCGCCAAGTGGATCGAGCATTCATGCGGATATTACAATACCTTCCGGGAGAGCGATCTGACCATATCCTTCAATCCTGCCATCCGTCCGGAAGGATATGTGATGTTCGCCGGCGTGAAATACGAAATCGATATTTCCATGCCGCCCGGAAACAGAGTGCAAAACCTGAGACTGGCAGACGGCACTGCTCTCAATCCGGAGGAAAAATACGATATCGCTACAAACAACTACATTGCGAATGCCGATCTGCTGGAACCGGGGATTGTGTTCACGCAGGAGGATGGATTTCCTGAAATGCTGGAGATGAATGTGGGCAGCCGCTACGGTGGCCTCCGGGGCCTGATCGGGGAATACCTCAGGGAGGTAAAAGGGATTCAAAATGCGGACGGGACGATCACATGCGACCTGGAGGAAGTGACGCAGGAGAATGCGAACTGGAAACTGACCGGCTGGTCATGGGATGCAGAAAAACATATGCAGGTGGCACAACTGGTTCGGAGCGGGAAGCTGGAGATTGAAAATTCCCCGGACGGCAGGTATACCAATATCCGTTCTCTGACGGAAGCGGATCTGTCAGCTGCCTTTGTGCCCGTCACCGCAGATGAATAGTTTCTTTTAGATGCATTTTTCATATCCGGGAAATTTTGTGATGCCTTTAAGCATATCTCTTCCTTTCCAGTAACGGGATTTTCATGTATAATCATTTTCGGACAGGATCCGGAGAGGAAGTATATTTGTGATGATCGGAGGCCGCATCATCATGAAGGAAAAAGTCAGTCCGGTACAGTATGTCCTGCTGCCTGGCATCGTCGCAGGCAGCGTAATGGTAATCGCTGATACATTGCTTTGATTTCGCCAAGACATCATTGCAGAAAGAAAGAGGTGCTCTTTATGAAACGGATGATTCTTGTGGTTCTGACATTCATCATACTGCTTGCGGTCACTGCAGCCCTGTCGGAAGCAGCAACCGGGGATGCGACAGTACCTGGCACAAAGCCGAAAGTTGTTGTTCTGGCCACAGGCGGGACGATTGCCGGCGTAGGCGATCCCGGAAAAATTTCTGGCTATCAGCCCGGAACCCTTACGGCGGAGACGCTGCTGTGGGGTGTTCCGGAGATCGATGAGGTGGCGGATATCGAGGCCATCCAGGTCTGTAACGTCAATTCCGATGACATCACAGCGGAAATCTGGCTGACGCTGGCAGAGACAATTAACCGGCTGGCGGCGGATCCGGAAGTGGCAGGCTTTGTGATTACCCACGGAACGGATACCATGGAGGAAACCGCCTATTTCCTGAACCTGACAGTGAAAACGGACAAGCCGGTGGTGCTGACCGGCTCGATGCGGCCGGCGACCGCCCTTTCCGCGGATGGTCCGCTGAACCTGTATGAAGCTGTCTGCGTCGCGGCTTCGGACGAAGCCATAGGACAAGGGGTTCTCATTGTTTTCTCAGATCAGATTTATTCGGCGCGGTCTATGACCAAAGTCAGTACCTATAGCGTGATGGCCATCTCCGCGGGCGAAGCAGGGGATATCGGCATTGTGAGGGACGGAAATGTCTATATCTACGAACATCCGGGCCGGAAGCATACCCTGGCGTCTGAGTTTGACGTCAGCGGCCTGCAGACACTGCCAAAGGTTTCAGTGCTGTACTTTTCCGTGGACGCGGATCCGGAACTGTTAAGGTATGCCGCGGAACATTCGGACGGTCTGGTAATTGCCGGCGCAGGTGCCGGGGAATTCAGCAAAGCGTGGATCGATGTCATCAGCGAACTTCAGATTCCGGTCGTTATTTCCTCCAGAATCGACGACGGCCTGATTATGAAGGACAATCTGCTGTGCAAAAACACCATTGCCGCCGATACCCTTTCTCCGCAGAAAGCGGCGATTTTGCTTCGCCTTGCCCTGCTGAACGATTCCAGCCAGGAATATCTGGAAGAACTTTTTCTCCGCTATTGAACGTGAAAATATGTCGATAATACAGGCAACAGTCCAGGTGGCATCACCTGGACTGTTGCTGATCGGATCCCGTATGGCAGTATGATGTAAAAATTGGTGAAGCTTCGGGATCAGTTGTAGTTTGAGTATTATCAAGGGCTGGCTGTTCTGTTGTGTCATTTCCGATATCGTAGTATTTGGCAGACAGATAGTTGCTGAGAGTTTCCGTGGCCTAATCATAGATTTTCTGGGACAGTTCAACCAGTTCAATCCGCTGCTGCGTAATCACATGCGGCGTTCTGCCCAGTACTGCGGCCCGGCACGTATCCAGCGTTTTCTGCATTTTGACGACCATCTCATACAGACGGCGGAGAATGTCCCTGTCAGAGGGATCCACATAAAGAATAAAGGAGTCTTCCCTGACTTCCAGCCTGCGGACGGCGCGAACCTTTTTGTTCTCGATGATCTGTGTTTCATCCGTAAGGCTTTCAATATCGTAAAGCAGAATGGGGTTTCGGGACGCGGCGACGTCAATTTCATCTGAGAGCCGGATCATTGCCGAGAGATAGGGAAGACAGATGGTGTTTCCGTTCGGCACGCGGAATTTAATCGGGTATTCCTTTTCATCCATCAGATCTGTTTTTCTGTGGCCCCGCGCCACCTGGACGATTGCCTGGCAGTGCGCTTCGGTGGGGATATCAAACATTTTCGCGTATTTCCGGATGAACTGCCCGGAAAACTCATGGTGAAAGTCCCGGATCGTAGCGGGATAATTATCGCGAGAATGCGTCTCAAAATAATTTCCGAAGTCAATTTCCCTGGAGAATAATTCAAAATCCTTCATGGTGATGCCCATCCCTGTGTCGTGAAAATAACACGCGGTCAGCAGCACATATAGTTCATCCGCGTTTATCCGGTCCAGCTGGTCACCGATGAGCCGGTTACAGAAGTCAATAACGGTCAGGGAATGCAGACTGCTGTGATCCGTGTACTCCGGGAAGATTAGTTTATAGTTTGTAAGAATATGCTGCAGAGCGAATACCGCGCTTCTGAAACGCATATGCAGTTCCGGATTCAGAAGATACAGCCGGCGTTCCATTTCAAAATCAAACCTGTCGTTGTTTCCCATGGCTTTTTCCCTCTACTCTCAATGCTTTCCGGGTCACAGCTCAGAAGGCTTTTGAGATTGTATCATAAATGACCGACTGACGAAAGATGCTGTAATGGATATTTTTGATTATCAAATGATCTGAGGGAAAATGGAAAATTCTTTGTCAAGGAAAAATGAAACGGCCGGCGAATTATCCTTATGAGCAGATCTATTACGGTACTGCAGGAGGGGAATGTGGAACCGATCATTACTTACCGCTTTACGGAAACGGGAATATGGAGCTACCACTTCTATTCCGGCCGAAAAATGATCGGGAAAGCAACGAGTGTGCTTTCCCTTTCGTCGCTGGTAAGGATTGAGTCTTCTTCGGTTTCCTGGTACAGTACGTTCCATGTGGATACGAATGTTTTTCCCGGAACCAGCCGGAAGGTGATGGATGATCGGACCGGCCTTGAAATCTTCCGGGTGATTTTCTGCGAGCCGGGGTTTTACCGGATAATCGGCGGGGAAACGAACCTGCTGGTGGAATGCCGGGAGAACGCGTATCTGTTTGGCAATCCGGGAGAGCCGGTACTGGCCGTAACGGAACGGATCCGGGAATGGCCGTGGGTGCCGGCAGGGGAGCCTTTTTTCAGAACGACGGTGTATGAGGATGTGCCGGAAGAACTGGTGTTGGCCATGGCGGCTTTTCCGACAGTGAGGTTTTAGCGGGACAAGATGAAACAAAGGGATATGACCTGATCAATACGGAAATATGATTGATGGAGATAATCAGAATGAAGATTTATATCGCTGCACCGTTATTTTCTGAGGGTGAACGTGCTTTCAATGAAAAAGTAGACGCCATTGTCCGGGAATGCGGCCATGAGACTTTTCTGCCGCAGCGGGAAGGTGGATGCGTGGCGGACCTGCCACCTGTGATTGACGGGATGCCGGTGCGGAAGTATCTGTTCCGGTTGGATTGCGATCATATGGACTGGTGCGATGCCGTGCTGTTCCTGATGGACGGCAGGGTGCCGGATGAGGGGTCTTGCTTTGAATTGGGATATTGCTATGCCAAAGGCAAACGCTGCATTGCCTATAAGACGGATGCACGGTCTTTCATTGACGGTTTTGACAATGTGATGCTTTGCGGCGCGCCGGAAGTGATCCTGCGGAATGAGGATGAATTAAGGAAGTATCTGCTGGAGCTGTAAAACTTGTCAATGAAAACCCTATCGCTTTTCCCGCCAATGTGATGCTGCGTTTATCTGTTCATTTGTGAGTGCCAATTCTGTCACCATTTATTGCGGACTTTTTCCGCGAAACCCATCAGATTTTGAATATGGATCTTCTGTCCGTCATCCAGGACGGCTGTTCCTGAGAAGTGTCCGAACACCTGGTGCTGGTCAGAACAGAGGATACCCAGGTTGACTTTTGCGCTCCGATCCATGACCGGCCGGAAGTCCATCTCAAACCGGTTGTCATCACTGGTGAATTTCCACGGAGACAGGTAGTCCTCCGTGCCGTCTTTCATGGGAATTTCAAACTTAACCTGACTCAGTTTGTGGATCTTTCCGTTATAGAAAAGAACATTTTCACTGGCGGCACTGGTATCGCCGAAACCATATCCGATATTGAATCCAAAGGGGATATTTCCGGCCAGGCCGGAGGCGGATCCCCAGTACCAGGTGTTGTCATATGTCCAAACGCCGCGTCCCCAGTCAAGCACGGCAAAATGCTGCGCCGGATCACAGATGAATTCCTGATTGCCGGACCGGATCCAGCCTTCCGTCCGCATGCAGTTAATCTTCTGGTTGTAATAGAACGCTTTTGGCTTATCCTTAAAGGGCGTTACAATCACCATGGTTTCGGCCGGGGCGTCTGTCAGCGTCAGATCGAAGCTGATCGGTGTATCTTTATGAAAGCAGTCCATATGTCCGGTCAGATGCCTGCAGGTTCCGTCATTCCGGAAAACCAGTTCATAGTCTTTCCCGGCGGCCCGGACATCTCCCCGGACACTGGATGAGGGGAGCGTCCGCCTGGACAGGAGGGGAATTGACATTCTGGATGTGGTGATCTGGGAGTTATCATCAAAGTTCAGAAGGGAAATGCTGTCCATGGTCATATAGCTGTTATCAGCGATTGTCAGCGCCAGCGCGAAATGGTCCGTGCAGATGCAGTAATAATCCCATTCCTTAATGCGCAGCCGGTTTGCTGCGACCTTTGATTTGTCATAGCTTTTCAGCAGGGAAGTGGCGTAGCCTTTTTCAATCAGGCGTCCCTGATCATCCAGCAATGGGCCTGGGGTGATGATTTGGCGCTGCATAGCAAACCTCCGCTTCTGCTTTTTTTGTAATGTTTCGCGGTTCCGGAGATTTTTTCCTTCATGGAGGAAACACAATGTTTAAGCAGAAAATTATAATAAAGCTTATTGGAGAAGGACGGAAGGAATAAGGAATGAGCAAAATTGAGCTGGCGGCGGCTGAGGAGCTGTTTGTGTGGAAAGGGAAACGGCAGTGAAAAAACCAGATGAAAAGCAAAAACAAAAGTGCAATAGCAGCACAAAGAGTGATAATATATACGAGGCCATCCTTACTGTTCTGAAGCGGATCATCGTGATCGCGGCTATTGTCTGTGCGATTATCATGATTGCTTTGGTTGTTCATTTTCTGCTGTGACGATTGCAACCAATATTTCCGGAGACGTGAGATGAGAAAGGTTCTTTTGATGCTGCTGGTTGCGGCGCTGCTGATTACAGGAGGCAGCCTTCAATGGCTGCAAGAACCTGAAGCAGATTACCCTGGGGGCGGACGTGGCATTCATTGACCGTCCCTGTGTTTCAAATGGAGGATGCTTATGAAAAAAGCTGTGAAATGTCAGATTTTCCTTTGTCTGCTGATGGCTGTTATGTTGATCTTCGTAACGGTGTCGTTTGCGGAGAATGTGGATGAAGCGCCTTCGGAAAAGGCGATGGATCCGAAGGAAATGGAGGCTGCCCAGTCCCAGATCGAACGGGTCGTGGTTTCCTATGCCAGGAACAAAACAAGGGATGATGCGGCGCTGTCAGCTCTCGCGTCTCTCGATCCTTCTCTCGGGGAAAAATGGACGCGAATCATGGATCTCTGGGAGACGCCGGTTACCGTCAACCCGGATCTTCCGGATGGCCTTCCGGAAGATGACTCCCTGTGCCTGGTCGGACTTGGCTTTCAGCTGAACGCGGACGGTACAATGCGGAAAGAGCTGACTGAGCGGCTGAAGGTGATGCTGGCGGCAGCGGAAAAGTATCCGAATGCCCTGATTGTCTGCACGGGCGGCCCGACCGCATCCAAAGACCGGACAGCCACGGAAGCCGGCCGCATGGCGGAGTGGCTGGTATCGCAGGGTGTGGATTCTTCCCGGGTGATTGTGGAAGATCATTCCCTGACGACGGCCCAGAATGCCATTTATGCTTTCGATATCCTGGCCGAGCGGTATCCGCAGGTGAAACAGATCGCCATTATTTCCAGCGATTATCATATTGCAACGGGCGTTTTGCTGTTCGGGGCTGAATCGATTCTGAGAGACAGCGGGATTGAAGTTGTCAGCAATGCCGCATGGGATGCGCCAAGCGGTAACCTTTCCGCCATGTTCCAGGCCGGCGCGCTGATTGAGCTGTCCGAAGATGTGGAAACGGCCTTTGCCATTTATTATGAAACCTATGATATCCATGAACTGCCTGAATTATATCAGAATCCATGATGGATAACAATTTTATGTGTTATTGTTTTTGAAAAAACAAAGCTCTTTTAATACTATTGAGAAACAACCGGGGTTTTGGTATCATAAATCGCGATCAGAAACGAAACGGAGAATTTTAGAAAATGCCTTACTATCCGCCGCAGGCGCAGCAGACGCCGGAAAAACCGCCAAAGAAGAAAGTGAATATCCGGCGGATTGTTCTCTGGGTTTCGGTTGTGCTGATCCTGTACGGGGGAATCCGGCTGAGCCTTTACCTGGATGAGATGAACCGGTCCCGGCTGACCAAGGCCAAGCTGGACGCCATTGTGGCGGAAGTGGAAGAAACGCAGAAAGCGGAAAGCCCGACGGCGGCTCCCGAAACGACAGAGACAGCCGGGGCGGAAGCATTGGCAGAAGTTTATCCGGTGACACCGGCTCCGGAGGCGGATACAAAAGCAGACGAAGAAACGCCGGCTGTGGAGGCAGTTGCTGAGGAGAAGGCGAATAACGCGATATCGGATACGCTGCCGCTGGTTCAGTATCCCGACGGATACAAGGCCAATGAAAAAGTGGCCAAGCTGCAGCGGGAAAGCGCGAATATTGTCGGATATCTGCAGATTGACGATCCGGATCCGAAAAAGACACTGAAGGAAGCGGTCGCGAAGAAGGACAACACATATTACCTGAACCACGACGCACTGGGCAACAGGAATGCCAACGGCGCGGTATTCCTGGACCAGGATATTTCGCTGGAAACAAGGCCGTATACGATCCTGCTGTACGGGCACAATATGAAAACCGGGGAGAAATTCGGCAATCTCTGGCGGTATGAAGATTTTTCCTATTTCATGCAGCACCGGATCTTCCAGTTGGACATGACCTATGACAGTGCCAAATATGCGATTTTCGCGGTGACGAATATCCGGCTGACGCCGGGGAGGGATCACTATGTGAACCTTCAGGCGCTGCAATCGCTGAACCGGGAAACGCGGCGGAAGGCACTGGACAGCCTGATCAAATACAGCAAGCACCAGAACACGCTGGATGTGAACGAGGAGGATCAGGTGGTGCTGCTGATTACCTGCGTCGGGAATGATGATGAGCGGTTGGTGATTGCGGGAAGAAGACTCCGGGACGGGGAGCGGGAAGATTACCTGGAAATGAAAAAATCCGGCGGAAGATGAGTTCTGCCGGATTTTTTACGAAGAAAGAGATCCTTCAGATCCTTCGCTGCGCTCAGGATGACATCCTCAGGGATTGGGATGTCAGCTGTGATTTATACTTCCGAGAAGAGGAAGTCGTGATCCTCGACATACTGTTTGGCGTAGGAGTCCGGATATACGAACATCATCAGGTGGCGGCAGTCGAAGAAGGCGTCGCCGGCGATTTCCGTAATGGACTTCGGCAGCTGGATGGAAAGCAGGTTTTCGCAGCCTTCAAAGGCTTCGGAACCGATTTCTTCCAGACCTTCCGGGATTTCCACGTGGTTCAGGTTCTGGCAGCGGGCAAAGGTCTGGGTCGCAATGGACTTGATTTTGGATCCCAGGGTGACACTGTCCAGCATGGTGCAGGAGCCGAAAGCATGGGCGCCGAGGGTTTCAAGGGAGTCCGGGAGATTCACAGTCTCCAGGGAGCGGCATCCTTCAAAAGCGGAATCACCGATATCAATCAGGTTATCCGGAAGGTTGATCACGGAAAGATTGCCGCAGCCGCTGAACGCGCAGGGCGCAATAATCCGGATGGAAGACGGCAGCCTGACGGAGACCAGGGATGAACAGGCATAGAAAACGGAATATTCCACTGCCGGCAGGCCTTCCGGAAGGGTGATATCCGCCAGGGAAGAGCAACCGTGGAAAGCGTTGTTCCAGATCCGGGTCAGGGAAGATGAAAGCTGAATGGATTTCAGGTTTTTACAGCCGTAAAAGGCTTTCTGCTCAATGGTGATGACCGTATCCGGCATGTTGACTTCATTGAGCTGCAGCCGGTTCGCAAAGGCCTCCTCGGCAATAATCCGGACGCCGTCCGGCACTTCGTAGGTGTGTTCACGCCGGGAGAAGGGATAGAACAGCAGGCGGTGTTCAGACTTGTTCAGGAGCACACCGCCCCGGTCCTCAAAGATCGGATGGTTGGCGGAAACCTTGAAGGAAGCCAGGGATACGCAGCCGGAGAACACGTTTGATCCGAATTCCACCAGCTTGTTGGGGAGGTTGATTTCCTTCAGGGATTCACAGGCGGCAAAGGCATTGTCGCCCAGAGAAGACAGATTTTTGGGCAATGTGATGGATTCCAGGCTCCGGCATTCAGAAAAGGTTTCCGGCCCGATCTGTTTGATGGAATCCGGCAGTTCAATACTGCGGAGGGAAGAACAGGACTGGAAAGTGGAATAATTCAACTTTTTGACAGCCGGCGGGATTTTGATGGATTTCAGCGCGCTGCATCCGATGAAGCACCATTCGCCGATGATTTTCACAGAATCCGGGATGACGATGGAAACCAGCGATTCACACCAGGAGAAGGCAGCTTCGCCGAGGACCGTAACGGTCTCCGGGATGACGACGGTCTGCAGGGAGGAGAGCCAGGAAAAGGCGTTGTCGGCGATTGAGGTGACCGGGTGGCCTTCGTGCTCAGAGGGAATGACGACACGGGATTCATTGCCTTCGTATCCGTCCAGCTGGGCAGTGCCGTCGCGGCGGACGCTGAAGAGAAAATCGGACATTGCGCGGGGCTCCTTTCAGGAGGTTATTAAGGGAGATTCTTGCTCTGCATGTGATCTGTTACCCAAATCAAAAGATTTGGACAGATCATTATTGCTGGCGCTCAGAATGACAGCCCGGGAAGGGCGACGCTTTCTGAGGTGCAGATTGTTATAGCATGGCGGCGCCGATGACGCCGGCACGGGAACCGAGAACAGCCAGCTTGATTTCCGGAATCGGCTGATCGTTGAAGATGACATATTTCGGATATTCACGGAGCAGGGGCTCCATCAGGAAATCACCGGCTTTGCTGACGCCGCCACCGATGACGACGACTTCCGGATCCAGCAGGTTGACGACGCTGGCAATGGCCTGGGCCAGATAATCAATGTATTCGCCGTAGACCTGGACCGCAACGGGATCGTTCTGCCGGGCACTGTCAATGACTGTGCGGGCTTCGATCTTTGCCGGATCGCCGCCGGCCATGGACAGGATCATGGATTCCGGATGCGCGGCGACTGCTTCCCGGCCCATGCGGATCAGGGCGGTGGCGGAGCAGTAGCGCTCGAGGCAGCCGCGGTTTCCGCAGGTGCAGGGGACGCCGTTCAGGCACAGGATCACATGGCCCAGTTCGCCGCCGATGCCATGGAAACCGTTCCAGATTTTGCCGTTAATGATGATGCCGCTGCCGATGCCGGTGCCGATGGTGATGAAAACGCTGGAAGAGGTGCCCTTGCTGACACCGGCAACGCTTTCGGCCAGGGCGGCCACATTGGCATCGTTATCGATGCGGACGGGCACATCCAGGAAGCGCCGGAAGACGCTGCGGAAGGGAACATGGAACCAGCCCATATTGGTGCACTTGATGACCTCACCGGCGGAATTGGCGATGCCGGGAATGCCCACGCCGACCATTTCGATCTGGTAGGGCTCAACGCCTGCCTTGGCGGCGGTATCCTCCACACACTTGGCCATGTTCTGCACCTGTGCCTCAAACGGGATATCCGTCAGGGTCGGGATGGTGCCTTCGCCGATAATGGAGTGATGGGCGTCAATGATGCCGACTTTGATGCCGGTTCCGCCGATATCGATTCCTACGCGTACCATATAATGATTCCTCCTATGATAGTAATGGGTGGAGAGATTCTTCGCTTCGCTCAGAATGACTGTGGAAGCTCAGAATGACAATCCTGTGTTACTCCTGGAAAGCAAGGTTCAGTTCCTGAATGGGATTGAGGCCGCTGCGCCGGAGGGACAGATTACGGGCGGCGACTTCGACGATGATGGCCAGGTTGCGGCCGGGTTTGATCGGAATGGTCTGGCGGGGAATGGATACACCGAGGATTTCAATCTTATCCTCTTCGCCGCCGATCCGATCGTAGGATTTGCTGTCGTCCCAGATTTCAAGTTCAATCATCAGGTCGATGGATTTGCTGCCTGAAACAGCGCCGATGCCATACATGGCCCGAACGTCAATGACGCCGATGCCGCGGATTTCCATCAGATAACGCACCTGTTCCGGACAGGTGCCGATGAGCCGCTCTTCCGAGATGCGGCAGATATCCACCACATCATCCGCAATCAGCTGGTGACCGCGTTTGATCAGCTCCAGCGCCGCTTCGCTCTTGCCGACACCGCTCTTACCGGTCAGCAGGACGCCGACACCGTATACGTCCATCAGGACGCCGTGGCGTGTGACATGGGGCGCCAGGCAGCGGTTGAGGTAATGAATGGCGGAAACGGTAAACTTTGTGGTGACCTGTTTTGAGAGGAACAGGTGTACATGATGGCGCTGCGCGGCCTCGATCAGTTCCGGCGGGGGCGTCATGTTCCGGCAGATAATGACGCAGGGAATTTTATAGGAAAAGAACTGGTCCAGGAGCTTCCTGCGCTCCTCCGGGCTGCGCTTATCCAGGTAGGCCATTTCCACCTTGCCGATGACTTGCGGCCGTTCAAAGGCGAAAAACTCATAGAATCCGCAGAACTGCATCCCGGGACGGTTCAGTTCCGGGGAACGGATATCCCAGGATGCATTCGGCGAAGATACGAGACATTCCAGGCCTAGGGCGGACTGGAAATCCTGTGCCTGAATCACGGCAAAACCTCCTGCGGTAAAAACATGTCAGGGTAAAAAGCGTTCTTCCAGCCACCGGGCGACGCCGTCTTCCTGATTACTGCGGCAGATTTCGTCACAGAGGGGTTTGACGTCCTCGCGCCCGTTGGCTACGATGACGGAATGGCCGGCAGCCTGCATCATGGGCAGGTCGTTCAGGCTGTCCCCGAAGGCGATGACCTGGGCGGGGGTGATGCCCAGGCGCCGGGCGGCAAAGTCCAGCGCGATGCCCTTGGTGGCCTTCAGTGGATTAAACTCCAGGAAATACGGCTTGGAGCAGGTGACGGAAACGCGGCCGGCAAATCGCCGGCGGGCTTCCTCCAGCATTCGGGCGATCTGATCGTTTTCGGCCATCATCAGGATCTTCGAGCGCGGTTCTTTGATAAAGGCCTTCAGATCGCCGACGTAAACGCCTTTCAGCATAGACGCGTTGGCATAGCGGGTGGCATATTCGGAATACTGGTTGAAGAAGAACTTGTCTTCTCCGTAGGTCTGGGCATAACAGCCGTATTCTGATCCGAAATCGCAGATTTCATGGGCGAGCTCCACGGAGAAGGATTCGGCATGCAGCAGTTCACCGGTGGGCCCGTCATAGATTTCCGCGCCGTTGCAGGCGATATAGAGGCAGATGCAGCTCAGCTCATCCACAAAGGGTTTAATGCTCATCCTGGAGCGGCCGCTGGCGGCAATCAGCAGGAAACCGGCGGCCTGCAGGCGGCGGAAAACGTCTTTCGTGTAGGGTGAGATGGACAGGTCATCCCGCAGGAGCGTATCGTCCAGGTCAAAGGCCGCGGCCCGGAAAGCACTGTAATTCTGTTCCATCAGATTTTCAGGCCATCAACCGCTGCCTGCTGGGCGGGAATGCATGCCATAAACTTTTCCATGTACCGGTCAAAACCGGCTTCGTCTTCCGGATCAGGAGAAACCGTGATCTGCTTCATGCCGGCAAAGACGCGGTTTTGCAGGTAGTCCTCGAGGGATTCGCCATCCTTTTTTGCCACCAGGTAGGCGGCCAGCAGGGCGATGCCCCAGGCGCCGCCTTCACCGGCGGTCTCCATGACGGTGACCGGCGCGTGGATGGCCGCAGCCAGCAGGTTCTGGGCAACTCCTTCGGTTTTGAACAGTCCGCCGTGGCCGTATACCCGGTCGATGGCGACATGCTCGCGGTTCATGATTTCCATACCGGCCTTCAGGGTTTCCATGCTGGCATAGATCTGCGCGCGCATGAAGTTGGCCATGTTCATTTTCGCGTCCGGCGTGCGGATCAGCATCGGGCGGCCTTCGGAAAGGCCGGTGACCGGTTCGCCGGCGAAATAGTTGAAGCTGACGATGCCGCCGCAGTCCTTCGCACCTTCCATGGCCTTTTTGAACAGGCGGGTGTAGACTTCGCCGCCGGAAGTTTCAAAGCCCATGATTTCGGCAAATTCCCGGAAGAGGGATACCCAGGCGTTGATATCGGACGTGCAGCTGTTGCAGTGCACCATGCCGACCTGGCGGCCGGTGGGGGTGGTGACCACGTCGATTTCCGGATAGACTTTGGAGAGCATTTTTTCCAGTACGATCATGCTGAAGATGGAGGTTCCGGCGCTGACGTTGCCGGTGCGCTCCCGGACGCTGTTGGTGGCGGCCATGCCGGTTCCGGCATCACCTTCCGGGGGGCACAGCGGACAGCCGGGTTCCAGGTCTCCGCCGTCATCCAGCAAGCGGGCGCCTTCGGCCGTGAGGCAGCCGGCATCTTCGCCGGCGGAGAGCACTTCGGGCATGATATCCCTCAGCTTCCAGGGGAAGCCGCAGGGGGCGACCAGCCGGTCAAAGGTCTGAACCATTTTTTCGTCATAATAGCAGGTGGCACTGTCAATGGGCATCATCCCGCTGGCATCGCCGACGCCGAGTACCTTCCGGCCGGTCAGCAGGTAGTGGACCCAGCCAGCCAGGGTGGTCAGGAAGCGGATATCGGCCACGTGGGATTCCTTGTTCAGGATGGCCTGATACAGGTGGCTCAGGCTCCAGCGCTGGGGCATATTGAAGGAGAAAGCTTCGGTCAGCTTTGCGGCGGCTTCGCCGGTGATCGTATTGCGCCAGGTGCGGAAAGGCGCCAGGAGCTTCATATCCTGATCGAAGGGCAGATAGCCGTGCATCATGGCGCTGATGCCGATGGCGGCGAATTTCTTCGGGACGACGCCGTATTTATCGGAAACGTCTTTTTTCAGGTCGGCATAGCTGCTTTTCAGCCCGGAGAGGATGGCCTGCTCGCTGTAGGTCCACACGCCGTCGACAAAATCGTTTTCCCATTCATGGCTGCCGGAGGCGATGACGCTGTGGTCCGGCGCGATAAGGACGCTTTTGATCCGCGTGGATCCGAATTCAATACCGAGGATGGCCTGACCGTTCACAATATGCTCTCTGCTCATGATGATTCCTCCAAATCAGTTGTATATGAAATTATAGCACAGAAACGGATGAAATTGAATAGAAATATGAGGTTTTTTCGTGATCAGGTACGGCGGGCCTTGCCGGTTTTCCGGTAATACGCATCCTTGGCCGCATACATCCGCTCATCCGCAATACGGATCAGCTCGGAAAGGTTTTCGGAAGGGAATTCCTTGCGGGAAGCGTGGCCGTAAGAAATAGACAGGTGGTCGTTGATCGCGCCGGACCAGTTCGCCGTGATTTCATCCAGCGCGGCAGCTGCGGCTTCCGCTTCTTCGGGAGAAATGTTCAGGAGCATGGCGAACTCGTCGCCGCCGATGCGGAAAATTTTGCCGTAGGGACTGAAAACTTTGGTCAGGCAGTCCGCCGCGCCGCGAAGCAGTTCATCGCCCGCGGTATGGCCGAGGGTGTCGTTGGCAGCCTTGAGGCCGTTCAGGTCCGCAATGGCATAGTCGAAATTGTCCGGGATGCCGGATTCTTCCAGCAGGGCCTTGTCCTCCTCGAAGGCCCGGCGGTTCAGGAGCCCGGTGCCCTGATCCCGCAGGGAGGCGGTGGCCAGGGCTTTGGTCCGGGAAGCGATAATCCGGACGGCCAGCACGAGAATGATCATGCCCACCGCGCACAGGACGACATTGAACAGGATAATGCGCAGCAGCTGGCTCCGTTCATTCCGGTTGTCGGTTTGCACGACCAGGAACCAGCCCAGTTTGTCGATATATTTGGTGACGTTCGCATGGCCGGAATCGAGCCGGTCATAGACGTATTCATCGCTCTTTTTCAGGCGGAGGTTGTTGAGCGTGATGTGCTCAATGGCGTTTTCGTCCGTATCCACCTTAATCCGCCCGTTGCTGTCCACCAGGGAAATCTGGACTCCGTATTCTTTTTCCAGCTCCAGAAACAGACTCCGGTTTACATCCATCCGCTTTCCGACGCCGCAGACGCCGAGGAACCTGCCTGAAGCGTTGGTGATCCGGGTATCGATAAAGATGGTCCAGGCATCCTGGCCGACTTCATCCCGGTCCACGTCCAGGTTGTACTGTTTTCCGCTTTCCACAAAGCGGGGATACCAGCTGTCTTCCGGATCGGTATCCGGATGGAAGCTGCTGTTCAGGCCGGCAAAGGAATAATATTTTTTTGTTGCGTCCGATACGACAAAGGCGGATTCATAATGAAGGCTGTCTTTCAGGGAGGAAAGATACTCCGCGAATTTTTTCTCCACTTCGCCTTCCTGGTAACGGGATTCATAGCTGAGCATATCCATCAGGAATTTGTCATGGGCCATGGTGAGGGAGACCGTTGTCGGCTCGGACAGTTCGCCGCTGATCGTATCATAGATGCGGGCGGCGATGGACTTGCTCAGCTCCTCCATGTTTTTCTGCGCCATCATGCGAAGCGACCACAGGGAGGCAAAAGTGGACAGCAGAAAACTGACCAGTACAATAATGAACGCCAGGCGGGTGACTTTGGTACGGTTCATCCGGATGCCTCCCTTGTATTATGGATTATTTGACATAACGGTTGGCCGGCTTCGGGGTTTTGAACTTGCTGGTGCGACGCCTTCTCCGAAGCGCGAGAATAACCGTGATGACGGCGGCGATCAACAAGACCGGCGAGAGCATGACGAGGGCCAGCTCAATGGAAAGGGGCGGGAACGGGTTATCGTCCGCGTAAGCCTCATTATAGATTTCCTCCAGCGTTTTGGGAACGTTCTGCCGTGATTCGACAGAACGGGAAGCGACCAGGGAATAAACGACGGGATCGCTGAAAGCCGGATAGTAGGTCATGGTGGCGACCTGTTCCCCGACCTCGATCGGGGCGGTCAGTTCCCGGGTGTAGTCGATCAGCAGCGTATCGGTCATTTTCCGGGCCATCCGCTTTACTTCCGCGTTGGTGGCCACAATCTTCGGTTCCTTCCCGCCGGATACCGGACCTTTGCAGACGAGCAGCAGGTTGCCGCTGTCCGGGTCCGAGGTGGAATAGTTGCTGGTGACGACGGTGAGCGGGTTCATATTGTACAGCTCAAGCGGAGTTACACTCGTGTACTGGCTGAAGCCGTAGTTCATCAGCTTGATTGTGTCAGCCCAGCGGGCCCGGTTGCCGGTGAACATCAGGACTGAGATCAGTTCGACGCCATCCTTTTCGGCGGAACCGACAAAGCAGTAGCCGGCGGTGGAATGGGAACCGCCCTTGATACCATTGGCATATTCATAATAATACTTATGCGGGTTTTCTTCCGTTCCGGGAGTCAGGATATCGTTGATCCTGTTCTGCATGGTATAGGCGCGCCGCTTGTTGGTGCGGGCCACGTGGTATTCCGTGGCAGACACAATTTCGCGGAAGGTTTCGTTTTTCATGGCCTCCCGGGCGATGATCGCAAGATCCCGGGCGGTAGAATAATGATAATCGTCGTGCAGTCCGTGGGGATTGGCAAAGTGGGTATTCTCACAGCCCAGCATGGCGGCGGTGCGGTTCATCAGGTCCACAAAAGCCGGCACGGAACCGGACACCGTTTCCGCGATGACGTTGGCGCCGTCGTTGCCGGAACGCAGGATGGTACCGTAAAGCACGTCGATCAGCGGAATTTCCTCACCGGCCTGAAGCCCCATGGTGGAGGAATCATCCGGCAGCATGACGGCATAATCGGAAACGGTGACGACCTGGTTCAGGTCCGGAACGTTTTCGATAGCCAGGAGCACCGTCAGGATTTTGGTTGTGGAAGCGGGATAACGTATGGTGTCCGGATCCTTTTCAAAAATCACTTCGCCGGTTTCGGCGGAAATCAGGATGGCGGACAGGGCGTAGAGCTGGTCGGGATCCAGGTTTTCCGGATGCTCCTCGTCATATTTCTGCGCGTTGGGGGATAAGGTGGGTTCCGGGATGGTAACGGATTCCGCAAAAGCGGAAAGGGGCGCAAGGAACAGAAAAAGGAGCACGAAGAACAGGGAGAAGGATTTTCTCACCGGCGTCAGCTCCTTTCCTTATGATGTATTTGCGCGCGGAGGAGATTATGTGTCAGCCGAAGTCCTGGGGTTCCGGTTCCGGAATGGGAATAGGCTGGGGCGCGGTATCCTGCGGGGCAATGTCCTCCGGCTGGTTCGTCTGTTGTGGCGTGCTGAGCACAACAACGTCTTCCGGCTGGCTTTCCGTCTGACCGGATTCCGTGTCCGCCTGCTGGTCCTGCACCTGGACCGCTTGCTTCTGCTCCGCGGGGGAAGATGGAATCTCAAAGGCGGGAAGGCGCGGAGAACCGGCCAGCTGCAGCAGCAGGACCGCAATGCCGATGACGGCAACATACAGGGAGAACCAGCATAGGGAAATTTTGCCGATGATTTTCAGCATGAAGCGGATGGCAAAGAAACCGGTGACCGCCGCCACCGCTACGCCGATCAGGGAAGGGAAAAGCTCCATATTTTTGAAATAGCCTTCTTTAATGGCATCCCTGCCTTCCATGAGCAGAGAGCCCAGGATGGCCGGTGCGCTCATCAGGAAGGAGAAGCGGGCCGCGCGGGTTTTGTTAAGACCGGAGGAAACGCCGCCGAGGATCGTGGAACCGCTGCGGGAGACGCCGGGGATCATGCCGATGCCCTGGAAGCAGCCCATGACAATGGCTGGAATATACCGGACGGGCTTTGAGGAGGGCTTTTTCTGCTGTCGGATCGCGAGACGGTCGCAGATCAGCAGGAACAGGGCAGTGACCAGGAAGGAAGCGCCGAGGAACCAACCGCTGTCAAAGATCTCAAATCCTTTGAGGACGCCATCGGGGCCGTTGATGACAATCAGCTTTTTAGCCAGCAGGTAGATGGCCAGCGTCGGCAGGGAAGCGACGATGAGCAGCAGGAGGGTTTTGTTCCGGACGGGATGGAGGATCATATCGATCCAGTCTTTCCAGAAAACGATCAGGACCGGAATCAGCGTGCCGACATGCAGCAGGATGCTCAGCATTTTCATCGCGGCGCCGTTTGCGTCGATATCCATCAGTTTTTGTGCCAGCAGCAGATGACCGCTGGAAGAAATGGGCAGGAACTCGCCGATTCCCTGAATCAGGCCGAGCACAGCGCCTTGCAGAATGGTCATCAGAAACCGCCTCCATGAATTCCATATCATTCCTATATTACCACAAACGGGCGGATTTGGAAAGTTTTCCGAACCGAAAAGGGTTCTGTTCCGGAATGTTTGCGAAGCTTGACGGGATGGGTATGCAATACTATAATAAATTGTTTAAATATTGATTTTCCGCAGGATCGGAAGGAGCGCTGTTTTAAAAGATGAAACTCGGAGTTGTGGGATTGCCCAATGTCGGAAAAAGCACCCTGTTTAACGCGATTACCAATGCCGGGGCCCAGGCGGAAAACTATCCGTTCTGCACCATTGAGCCGAATACCGGCGTGGTGATGGTGCCGGACGCCCGGCTGAACGTACTGGCGGATATGTATCACCCGAAAAAGGTGACGCCGACAACGATTGAATTTGTGGATATCGCCGGCCTGGTGAAGGGCGCGAGCCGGGGCGAAGGCCTGGGCAACAAGTTCCTGAGCCATATCCGGGAGGTGGACGCCATCGTCCACGTCGTACGCTGTTTTGAAAATGAAAACATCATCCATGTGGACGGATCTGTGAATCCGGCCCGGGATATCGAGACGATCAACCTGGAGCTGATCTTTGCCGATATGGACACGGTGCAGCGCCGGAAGGACAAGGCGGAAAAGAGCTTCCGCGGCGGCGACAAGAAGAGCGGCGCCGAGGCGGAACTGGCAGAAAAGCTGTACGCGCACCTGGAGAGCGGAAAACCGGCGCGCACCTATCCCGCCGATGAGGAAGAACAGGAAATCATGAACGGCTGGTTCCTGCTGACGACGAAGCCGGTGATCTATGCCGCGAACATCGCGGAAGACGATATCGGCAAGCCGGAAAGCGAAATCCAGTACCTGCCCGAGGTTGAAAAGATCGCCAGGGAAGAAAACGCTGAAATCATTGTGATTTCCGCAGCCATTGAAGAAGAAATCGCCCAGATGAACCCGGAGGAGAAAGCGGAGTTCCTGGAGGACCTGGGCATCGGTGAAAGCGGGCTGGACCGGCTGATTACCGCATGCTACCGCCTGCTGGGGCTGATCAGCTTCCTGACGGTGGGTGAGGACGAGTGCCGCGCCTGGACGATCACCCGGGGCACGAAGGCGCCCCAGGCCGCCGGCAAGATCCATACCGATTTCGAAAAAGGCTTTATCCGGGCGGAGGTCGTTCCCTACGATACCCTGGTGGAAAACGGCAGTATGGCCGCCTGCAAGGAAAAGGGCCTGGTCCGAAGCGAAGGCAAGGACTATGTGATGAAGGACGGCGACGTGACGCTGTTCCGGTTTAATGTGTGACGGAGATTCTTCGCTGCGCTCAGAATGACACAGCTGGCGCTTAGGATAACATAGAGAGGGGACTCGCGAAATGTCGCGGATGCAATATTTCTGGCACCGGCTGGTGCGGATGGACTGGAAAGCCATGTGGAAGACCACGGGCATTCTGAAAAAGAGAAGCGGAAAAGGCCGCCTGTGGCTGATGTGCGATATGCTGAAATGCGCCACGAAGTACAACGCCGGCTATATCGACTACAAAATCGCCCAGATGTACAAGCTGAACGACGAGCAGCGGAAGACGGTGATCACCCGGGGCATCTCAAACGAGATCGTCCGCCGGATGAATCCGAAGGAGTACTGGCACTTTTTCGACGACAAGGCCCAGTTCAACGAGCTGTTCAAGGAATGGATTCCGCGGAAGTGGCTGCTGATCGGCGACGATACGGATCCGGAAGCGCTGTTTGCCCTGTGCCGGAACAACACGCAGCTGATCGGCAAGCCGCTGGAAGGATCCAGCGGCCAGGGTATCCAGAAGTATACAGTGGATGACTGGAAGGACGGCCCCGAGGTGTTTCTGAAAAAGCTGAAGGACGACGGCATCGGCATCCTGGAAGAAATTGTGATCCAGCATCCGAAGATGGCGAGCCTGTGCCCGACTTCCGTGAACACCTGCCGGATTGCCACCCTGATGGGCGACAAACAGCAGGGGATTGTTTACGCCTTCCTGCGCATCGGCAACGGCAAGGTGATGGACAATGTGGACTGCGGCGGCATGGCAGCACGGATTGACCTGGATTCCGGCAAGTTGCTGACCGTCGGGGCTGACAAGCAGGGCAATACGTTTATCAAGCATCCGATGACGAACACCAGCATCATCGGGTTCGCCATCCCGTTCTGGGAAGAAGCAAAGGCCATGTGCCTGAAGGCAGCGGAAAAGGTGCCGGAGATGCGCTTCATTGCCTGGGACGTGGCGATCACGGAAAACGGACCGACCTTTATCGAAGGGAACAGTTTCCCGTCCCACGCGATTCCCCAATTCGCGGCCCACTATCCGGACGGGATCGGTATTCTGCCGGAATTCCGGAAGTTTATCGATATCTGATTGTTTCCATCTGATTGCTTCCATCTGATTGTTACCATCTGATTGTTACCATCTGATTGTTTCCCGGTGACCGGACGAACCTGCGCGAAGGAGTATTCACGATGAAACAGTTTCTTGACGGCAGAACCAAAGGTGAAAACCGGAAACACATGCTTATCCTGTGCGTCGCATGCCTGGCACTCAATTTCGGGCTTTCGCGGCTGGCGCTGCTGCTGCACCTGCCGCTTTACCTGGACAATATCGGCAGCGCCCTGGCGGCTGCCCTGGGCGGCATTATTCCCGGCATCCTGGTCGGATTCCTGACAAACCTGATCAACGGCCTGATCGACCTGGAAACGGTTTATTACGGATCACTGACGGTACTGATTGCCATCTGCTCCGCCCTGTATGCCAACCGGGGATACTATGATAAGCCGAAAAAATGGCCGGTTATCATTATCACCTTCGCACTGATCGGCGGCGGACTGGGATCCCTGCTGACGCGGGTACTGTATAATTTTGAATTTGCTTCTGTAGTCCAATCCGAAGGACTGGCCTATTTCATGCGGGACCAGATCGGTATGGGCGAAAAATGGGCCCAGTTCTCAGCAGATTTCCTGGTGGACCTGCTGGACAAGACCATTACCGTGGTGGCTGTGGGACTGATCCTGCGCTATATGCCGGAACAGCTGAAAGCCCGCTTCTTCTACAGCGGATGGCGGCAAACGCCGTTGTCCGGTAAATTGCCGTCAAAGGAAAAACGCAGGATTAACCGCCGCTCCCTCCGGGTGAAGGTGGTGGTCGTGGTCGCGCTGGCTACCCTGATTACCGGTGTGGCTGTTACGACAATCAGCTTCCTGCATTTCCGGACTGCGGCCATTGACTCACAGAAGAAACTGGCGGAAGGCACCGTCAAGGTTGTTGCCGGTTCTTTTGACATCCAGGATGTGCCGGGGTATCTGATGGAAGGCGACGCCGGACAGAGATACCGGGATAAGCACGGATATGAATCCGCCAAAGCCGTCATGAAGAGCCTGATGGACAGCTCGGAATATATCGAATACTGCTATGTATACAAAATCGATAAAGAGGGCTGCATGGTCGTATTTGATCCGGACCGGGAAGATGACGCCATCGGCACCATTGATGATTTTGACGAGGACTTCGGGAAATACCTGCCCAGCATCCTGCAGGGCAAACATATTCCTTCCGTGGAAAACAGATGGTATGACGAGAGTGAAGACCGGGAAAAATGGCTGCTGACATTCTATGAGCCGGTGGTGGAAGGACAGAATGTCTATGCCGGCGTGGACGTGAGCCTGGATCATATCGAGAGCGAAGGACAGCAGTTCCTGGCCCGGGTGGTGACCCTTTTCTTCGGATTCTTTGTGATCATCCTGGCGGTGACCATCTGGCTGGCGGAATACAACGTGATCCTGCCGATCAACAGCATGGCGGCGGAAGCCAACCGGTCCTCCTATGAAACCGAAGAATCCCGGATGCAGGCCATTGAGAATATTGAAAAGCTGGATATCCAGACGCAGGACGAAATTGAAAACCTGTATACTGCCATGATCCGCACCACAAAGGACATGGCGCATACGACGGATTCCATGGCAAAGGCCATTGCCCAGACCCAGAAGCAGAGCGCCCTGATCGGAAAAATGCAAAACGGCCTGATCCTGGTGCTGGCGGACATGGTGGAAAGCCGGGACCAGAACACCGGCGAGCATGTGCGCAAAACCGCGGCGTATACCGGCGTGATTATGCGGCAGCTGAAAAAGGACCATATCTATGAGGACCAGCTGACGGACGAATACATCCAGGACGTGATGAACTCCGCCCCGCTTCATGACGTCGGCAAGATCCAGGTGCCGGACAGCATCCTGAACAAACCGGGCAAGCTGACGGACGAGGAATTCGCCATCATGAAGACCCATACTTCCGCCGGCGCGGATATTATCACCAGTGCGATGGACATGGTATCCGAAGGCGGCTCCACCTATCTGAAGGAAGCCCGGAACCTGGCGAAATACCACCATGAGAAATGGAACGGTATGGGTTATCCGGAAGGCCTGAAGGGCGAGGCGATTCCGCTGAGCGCCCGGATCATGGCGGTGGCCGACGTGTTCGACGCGCTGGTCAGCAAGCGCAGCTACAAGGATGGGTTCCCGTTTGAAAAGGCTATGGATATAATAAAAGAAGGAATCGGAAACCATTTCGATCCGAATGTGGCCGGCGCATTTATCGAAGCCTCGGATGAGGTGCGGGATATCATGGAATCCCAGATGATGGGCCGGGAAAGCATTAGTGGTTAGTGATTAGTGATTAGTGGTTAGTGGTTAGTGGTTAGTGATGACTCAAAAAGAGGGTTGATTTTCCGGGAGAAAGGTGCTATACTCCCTCTAATCTTTACGGATGAAGGGAAACACGCGGTCAGATATCCGGCTCACAGAGAGCGGGGAGCGCTGGGAACCCCGCAGCAGGACCTGATTCGATACCATTCCCGGACGAAAAGCGGGTGCTGCCCGATATCGCGGCAAACAATGAGTGGTTGTTTCAACAAGCAGGGTGGAACCGCGAATGCTGATTCAGCATCCGTCCCGGCAGTGGCTTTTGGGGCGGATGCTTTTTTGTATCCGCCGAACAGAAAAAGGAGGGGACAGGATCATGAAAATCATTTACAACGACGGCCATGTCGGGGAATGCCCGGCAGAGGAAGAACTGGAAGTACTGCGGCATTCAGCGGCGCACATTATGGCGCAGGCTGTGAAGCGGCTGTATCCGGACGCGCATTTTGCGTACGGTCCGGCGACGGAAAAAGGATTCCACTATGACATCGACCTGGGCGATATCAAGCTGACAGAGGAAGACCTGCCGGCGATCGAAGCGGAAATGCAGAAGATCGTGAAGGAAAACCTGCCGTTCAAGGTTTATCCGCTGCCCCGGGACGAGGCGGTTCAGCTGATGAAGGACCGCGGCGAAATTTACAAGGTGGAACATATCGGCGACCTGGACGCGGACGCGGTGATCACCTTCTATCAGCAGGGTGAATACATCGATATGTGCGTCGGCCCGCACCTGTGCTACACAAAAGCGCTGAAGGCTTTCAAACTGACGGCCCTTTCCGGCGCCTACTGGAAGAACGACCAGAAGAACAAGATGCTGACACGGCTGAACGGCGTGGCTTTCCGCAATGCCGATGAGCTGAAAGCCTGGGAAGTGGAACAGGAAGAAGCCAAGTCCCGGGATCACCGCCGGATCGGCAAGGATATGCGCCTGTTCATGACGGACGACCTGATCGGCAAGGGACTGCCCATGTTCCTGCCGAAGGGATATACGATCTGGATGGAACTGGAGAACTACATCAAGGCCAAGGAGCGGATGCTGGGCTACCAGCACGTGATGACACCCTGCGTCGGCACGGTGGAACTTTACAAGACAAGCGGACACTGGGACCATTACAAAGAAAACATGTTCCCGGCCATGGAAGTCGAAGGCGAAAGCTTCGTGCTCCGGCCCATGAACTGCCCGCACCATATGATGATCTACGCCAACCGGTTGCATTCCTACCGGGACCTGCCGATCCGGATCGGCGAAGTGGCCCACGACTTCCGCTTTGAGCCCAGCGGCACACTGAAGGGCATCGAACGCGGCCGGCATTTCTGCCAGAACGACGCGCACCTGTTTGTGACGCCGGACCAGATCAAGGATGAAGTGGCCAGCGTGGTGAACCTGATCCGCGAGGTATACCAGGACTTCCACATTACGGACTACCGCTGCGTGCTGAGCCTGCGGGATCCGGAAGACAAGGTGAAGTACCACCAGGACGACGAAATGTGGAACAAGGCCGAGAGCGCGCTGCGTGACGTGCTGAACCAGCTGGGCATCAACTATACGGAAGAAATCGGCGAAGCCGCCTTCTACGGCCCGAAGCTGGACGTGAACGTCAAGCCCGCCATCGGCGCGGAATACACGCTGAGCACATGCCAGCTGGACTTCTGCCTGCCGGCGAAGTTTGACCTGAAGTATATCGACGCGGATGGCTCCGAGAAGACACCGGTGGTGCTGCACCGGGCGATCCTGGGCTCCATTGACCGGTTTATGGCCTACCTGATTGAGGAAACAAAGGGCGCATTCCCGCTGTGGCTGGCGCCGGTGCAGGTGAAGGTGCTGCCGGTGAGCGACAAGAGTATGGATTATGCCGCGAAGGTCAACCGGGAACTGATGAAACAGGGCGTGCGCAGCGAACTGGACGAGCGCAACGAAAAGATCGGTTACAAGATCCGTTATGCCCGCCAGGAGGACAAGGTGCCCTACATGCTGATTATCGGCGAGAAGGAAGTTAACGAAGGCATCCTGTCCGTGCGTGACCGCGCCACAGACCAGACGGAAACAATGACGATGGAACAGCTGATTGCCAAACTGGAAAAAGAAATTGAGGAACGGAAATAATATGCAGTACAAACGTTTCGGCAATACACTCATGATCCGGATTGACATCGGTGAAGAAATCCTGGCGAACCTGAAGCAGGTCTGCAAACAGGAAGGAATCCTGCTGGGGCAGGTGAACGCAATCGGAGCCACCGAGCATGCCGTTGTCGGCGTATACGACCTGCAGGAAAAGAAATACCATCAGGAAGAATTGGACGGATTCATGGAAATCACCAGCCTGTCGGGCAGTGTGACGGAGATGAACGGCGAGCCATATATCCATCTGCATGCGACTATGGCAGACCAGCAGAATATTCTTCATGGCGGGCACGCCATCGAGCTTCGCGTCGGAGCAACCTGTGAAATGTTTGTGCAGGTGCTGGAAGGAAAGGTCAGCCGGAAAAGGGAAGAGAGCCTGGGAATCAACCTGTGGGATTTCTGAGCGCTTCCACGGATCAGGACAAATTACAATCTACCCGCCTTCAGACGGTATATACCTGAAGGTGGGTATTTTTATGCGCTGCGTCTGTGCCGACCGGCCTGTAAATTCAGACTTCTGTTTGCGGTAACCGGTATTTTATGGTATAATAACAAAAACAAAACCGGATACCGGATAGCAGAATGGATTTTTCCAAATATAAAAGCCATCCGGCCATCCGGACGTGACAACGGATGACGAGGGGGACGCATATGCGCCTGGAAAAGACGGATATGGACCGGGACCGCGAAAAGCTGCTGGAAGACGAAATCCGGCAAATACAGGAAGAACGGATAATCTATGCCCGGCTGCATGCGCTGACGGGTAATTTTATCTGCGTTTATGTGGTGGATCCCGAAACGGACCATTATCGCGAATTCAGCGCTACGGATGATTATGTGAGCAGCTTTTCCCAGGCAAAGGAAGGCAGGGACTTCTTTACGACCGTACGGGAAGCGGCCAGGCAATTCAACGATCCGGAAGACCTGGACCATTTCCTGGAAGCGTTCAGCAAAGAACAGATTATGGCGGAAATTGCCGACAGCGGAATTTACACCCTGGTATACCGCGTGATGATGGACGGCAAACCGCTTCACGTTCAGATGAACGCCGCGATGGTGGAGGAAAAAGAAGGCCCTCGCCTGATTGTGGGCCTCAACAATATTGACGCGCAGTACCGTCAGACCGAGAAAAACAGGGAAATTGCCCGGCAGAAGGAAATATACGACCAGATTACGGCCAGCCTGGCGGAGCAGTATGACACGCTGTACTATATCGATATCGCGACGGGCACATACAGCGAAATATCTTCCACAGACGAATACAAGAAGCTGAATGTGCCGGCAACCGGCAACGACTTTTTTGCCGAAAGCCGGAGAAGCATCAGCAAATATGTCCATCCGGAAGACCAGGAGAAAATCCTGGCCCTTCATTACAAGGACGTGATGCTGGAAAACCTGAAAAAAAGGACGTCTTATTCCATTGCATACCGGCTGGTGGTCAACGGACGGGTTCAGCATATCCGGCATACGGAAATTTTAGCCCGGGATAAGAAACATATCCTGGTCTGTATTGAGAATATTGACGCGGAGGTCAAAGCACAGCTCGCCCTGCGGGCAGACCGGATCAGGAGCGTGACCTTCACGCAGATTGCGGAAAGGCTGGCGGACCACTATGACCTGATCTACTATATCGACTGCAAAACATCCTCATATGCAGAACTGTCCATCAGGAGCAAATCCGGTGAACTGAAGGTGCAGGAAGAGGGCGAAGATTTCTTTGCGGCTTCTATGAAGAATATGGACAGGCTGGTGTTTTCGGAGGACCGGGACCGGATACGGCTTTTCCTCGACAGGGACAACCTGATTTCCCAGCTGGAAAAAAGCCGGCAGCTGACCGAAGATTACCGGATGATCACGGAAAACGGAAAAACGCAGTTTACGCGGATGTCGGTGACCTATTCATCCGACCGCAGCCATTTTATTATCTGCGTCGAGAATCGTGATGATGACGTCCGCGCGGAACAGGAACACCTGGCAGCGCTTTCCCTGGCCAATGAAATGGCACGACGTGATGAACTGACCCATACGAAAAACAAAACCGCATACCAGGAAACGGAAAGGGAACTACAGCGGCAGATTGAAGAAGGAGAATGCGCTCCGTTCAGCATTGTCGTATGTGATATCAACGGCCTGAAAGCGGTGAATGATACGGAAGGCCACAAGGCAGGAGACGATTATATCCGGGCATCCTGCATACTGATCTGCCGCACTTATCAGCACAGTCCCGTGTTCCGGATCGGTGGGGATGAATTTACCGTGATCCTGCGGGGCGAAGATTATGAGCACCGGGAAAAGTTGCTGTCCGGCATGAGAAGACAGGTGGAAGAAAACATCCGTATGGGCGAAGGAGCTGTTGTTGCCTCGGGAATCTCAGACTATCGACCGGATGAAGACCACACCGTCGGGGAGGTGTTCAACCGGGCGGATACCCGGATGTATGCAGACAAAACCCGGCTGAAGGAAATGAAGCTGATTCAGGAAAGCTATTCCCTGAAGGAAAAGGCAAACAACAAAATGATTACCGAAGAGCGGCGGGCCATGCTGGACGCGCTGTACAAGTCATTTGAGGTGGTTTCGGAAGGCAATTATGTATACCTGTGTGATATGAAATACGACTTATCCCGCTGGTCCAAAACAGCGGTGGACCGGTACGGGCTGCCGTCCGAATATATGTACGGCGCCGGGGATATCTGGGAGAACCGGATTCATCCGGATGACCGGGCCGCTTACCACCTGGGCATCGATGAGATATTTTCCGGGAATGCGGCCGGACATGATATGCAGTACAGGGCACAGTGTGTTTCTGGAGAATATGACGTATGTACCTGCCGCGGCACCGTGATCAGGGATCCATCCGGCGAACCGGATTATTTTGCCGGCACGATCCGTAACCACGGCCAGCAGGGCCATATGGACATGCTGACCGGACTGCGGAACCAGTACGGCTTTTTTGAAGACCTGGACAGCTGTATCAAACGGAATACCAGCTTCAGTGTGGCACTGTTCGGAATCAGCAAATTTGCCGGAATCAACGAGATATACGGGTATCATTTCGGCAACCGTGTGCTGCAGGCATATGCCAGGAAAGTTTTTGAAACGGTCGGCAACGCGGGACATACCTACCGGATTGACGGAACCAAGTTTGCGGTTATCAGCAGCACTTATCAGGTTGATGAAATGCAGATTGCATACAAGCGCTTCCGTACATTCCTGCATGAAGGATTCCAGGTGGACGGACAAAAGGTCCTGCTGGACCTGAACTGCGGCGCACTGCGGGTGGACAGCTTTGATATTGATTCCCAGACCGTTTACAGCTGCCTGAACTTTGCCTATGAAGAATCCAAAAACCTCCGGAGGGGGGATATGGTGGAATTCCGGAACGAACTGAACGGCGGCAGCCAACAGCGCCTGGAGCAGCTCCAGGCTATCCGGGCGTCCATCACGCACGGATTTGATGGGTTCTATCTGTTGTATCAGCCGGTTGTGAACGCAGATACGGAGCAGATCATCGGGGCGGAGGCGCTGCTCCGATGGAAAAACGACCGGTACGGGACAGTCCCGCCGGATCAGTTTATCCCGGTGCTGGAATCCGATCCGCTGTTTCCTGAACTCGGAGAATGGATCATCCGGGAAGCAGTACTTGGCGCCAAACAGATGCTGAACCAGTATCCGGACTTTGTGATTAACGTCAATCTGTCCTATTCCCAGCTGGAAAGGCCGGATTTTGTGGACACGGTCCTGCGGATCCTGAAAGAAGTGGGATATCCTCCGGAGCAACTTTGCCTCGAGGTGACAGAACGATGCAGGCTGCTGGACATGAACCTGCTGAAAAATGTGGTTGCCGGCCTGAAAGCCCGGGGAATCCGGATTGCCCTGGATGACTTCGGCACCGGTTTTTCCTCCGTCGGCATCCTGAAAGAAATTCCGTTTGATACGATCAAAATTGACCGCAGTTTTGTCATGCGGATTGAAGAAAGCGCACTGGACCGGAAGCTGATCCATAATATTGCCGATCTCGCCAGTGTTTTCCAGGCAAAAATCTGCGTCGAAGGCATTGAAACGGCAGGTATGCGGGATATTCTCAGGACATTCCATGTGGGAAGCTTCCAGGGTTACTATTATGCGAAGCCACTGCCGCATGAGCAGCTGATGGCCTGGAAGCTGAAGGAGGAAACGAAATGAAAAGAAAGGCGATTTCCCTGCTGCTGGTCCTGGTGCTGCTGATGCCGCTGGGATCGGCCATGGCCGTGACGTATTACCGTGTTAACACTTCCTGGCTGAAAGCCCATGACAAGCCGTCGTATTCCGCAACGGTGGTGGACAGCTACCGGCGGGATTTTGCCGTGACAATCGCCCAGCGGTATGACAACGGGTGGGCAAAGGTCCGTTTCCGTCCCGGCGGGGCGGCGGTATATGTCCAGACGAAATACCTGGCAAAGTGTTCCAGCTATACCGCCTATATCAGCAAGGACAGCACGGTTCTCTACAGCGGTCCGGCCACATCGTTCAAATCCCTGGGAAAACTCAACAGCGGCGCAAAGGTGACCGTGCTGACCCACGGGAGCGCGTTCGATTATGTTTCCTCCTCAAAAGGGAAAGGATATATCCGGAACACACACCTGACTAAAACGAAACCCAACGGTAAAACGGCCCACATTAAAAACCCGGCGAACCGGACAGTGAACCTGCGCAGCGGCCCCGGGAAAAACTATAAAGTGCTTGCCGAATACCGCCCCGGGACAAAAGTGACGCTGCTGAAATACGGCAGTTCCTGGTGCAAGGTTTCCGTCGGCGGGAAAACCGGTTATATCATGACAAAGTATATTAACAGGGATTGATCAGCAGCTGCCAGCAAGCAGGGGAGTCAGCTCCCCTTTATACCATAGGCACTGGCGGTGGAGGGGACGGGTCATCATTACATAGAGGATCCGGCAGAGGAATTCATCGGCGGGAAAGTTATCCGCGGAGGCATCACAGATGCCGACACAGTCGAACTCCATGCCCTTGGCCAGGCCGGCCGGGAGAACGACGATACCGCCCCGGTAATCGGAGTCCGTTTCTGAGAGCAGGCGGACATCCAGTTCTTTGTTCAGCGCACGGAAGAGCTTTTTTGCCTGCTCTTCCGTTTTTTCAATCAGCGCGATGCTGTGGAAGCCTTCCTGCTGCCAGGCGCGGACCTGGGCGGTAATCAGGGAAAGGCGTTCCTTTTCATCTTTGGCCCGGACGATGCGCGGGGGTTCCCCGTGGCGGAGGACGGGCTTTGTTTCACTGATACCGGGAACAGGATAACTGGCTGCCACAGACCGGGCAAGGTTCATGATTTCCACCGTATTGCGGTAGCTGACAGTGAGCTGTTTCAGGTCCGCCTGATGATTGAAGACCGGCCCGGTCCATTCTTCCCAGGAGCGGATGCCTTCATCCGAATGAATACCCTGGTAAAGATCGCCCACGAGGGTGAAGGAAGCGACGGGATTGGAACGCTTCAGGAGTTCAACCTGGAAAGGGGAAAAATCCTGGCATTCGTCAATGACGATATGCTTCATGGGGTGGACTTTGAAACCATAGACACTACGGCAGATCATGGCCAGGATCGGGAGGTCTTCCGGACGGAAGCTGCCATCTTCCGGAAGAAGGAAAGCGGAATCCTCCGGGAAGCAGGTTTCCAGGAAGCTGCGGTACAGGCCTGCCAGATCCGGCAGGGGGAATTTTTCCCGGTAGCGGCGGAGGTATTCTTCCGCGCGGGAATCGATTTCCCGGTACCGTTGATCCCGGAGAAGATAGATCTCCCTGATTTTCTGCTGCCGCTGCGCGGTATCCGGGAACGCGGAACGGAGGCGGTTTACCTGCTGTTCCGTCATGGCGGCGTATTGCTCCTTCAGGAAGGAGACCGCGGAATGCACCCGGCTGCGGATGATCTTTTTCAACTCAGCAATGCGGCTTTCCAGGGGATAGTGACGCAGGTCAGTGAGGAAAACACGTTCCAGTTCCGCCCGGTCCATGATGACCACGCCGGCCATTTTCAATCCGTTCTGCGGGAGAATCGCGGATTGGAGGCCGGACAGGTACTGTTCCAGCTTTTCCATAGCCGCGAGGGAGCCTTTGATCCGCGCGGCCCGGCCGGCTTTTTCCCGTTCTTCCGCTGAAAGCGCGAGATTCTTTTCCAGCCGGCTGACGCGGCTGATTTTTGGCATACGGGATCCCATGGCGGTTTTGCACCAGCCCTCGAAGGTGGTCTGGACCACGCGCTCGACGCCCAGGTCCGGCAGTACCTGGGATATATAGGAAAGGAAGAGCGGGTTTGGGGCAAGGATCATCATGTTTTCCGGCTTCAGGGTATCCCGGAATGTATAGAGGAGATAGGCAATGCGATGCAGGGCAATGGTCGTTTTTCCGCTGCCGGCCGCGCCCTGTACCAGCAGGTGTGCATTCAGGGGATGGCGGATGACGATGTTCTGTTCCGCCTGGATGGTGCTGACGATATCCCGGAGGCGGTCGGTAGAGATGTTGCCGAGCACATCCTGGAGATACGCCTCCTGGGAGACAATGCCGCTGTCAAAAAGGCTTAACAGATCCCGGTTCCGGACAGTGAGCATCCGCTTGAGGGTAAGTTCACCGCGGACCTGTCCGTCCGGGGCTTCATAATCCATGGGCCCGATCTGGCCGGAATAATAGAGGTTGGCAACCGGGGAGCGCCAGTCCACTACAACGGGCGTCAGGGTAACCGGATCCAGGACGCCCCAGCGGCCCAGGTACCAGGTTTCAGGCCTGCTGCCGGTGGGGATATAGTCCAGGCGGGCAAAATACGCCTGGCCGGAAGCCAGGAAAAGCTGGCGCAGCCGGTCCAACTGGAACTGGAAAAGCTGCATAGTGACCTGCTCCTGCTGATCCGGGTCTTCCTTCATCTGCACATCCATGCAGACGCCGGCTTTTGCACCGGTGAGGGCTTCGACTTCAGCGATTTCCCGGTCGATCACATCGCGGGTAACCTGAAGACGGTCGTACTCAACCTGCGCGTCGGGATGATTGGGAAGGGGAATATGAGCCATGTTTTTCCTTTCCGAGGCGATGGTAAAAAAAGCCTCTGCAATAATTCTGCCGGCAGGGAAATGACAACCAGGATTGATATTGATTTGTGCCGGAATTCGCAGAGGCTTACAGCATCTTTCATCTGCAAGCGTGTGGGAGGGTATAATAGCGGATATATAGTGCTTTGTCAAGATGCGACGGACTTTTCCTTTTTGGTCAAAAAACTGACCGAAAAGAAAAAATGCTGAAAGCCTTGTAAAACGGGGGATAGAGGCTATTTATTAACTTTCTGTTACGAAGCAGGAAATAGGAAGGATCCGTAGAAGAAAAGAAATAGGGTCAAGTTGGGATTAATAATCCCGGCGGGATCTGAATGCATTAAGGAGGTGCCATATGGCAGCGATCGATCTTACCAAATACGGGATTTCCGGCGCGACGGAAATCATTCATAACCCTTCCTATGAGTTCCTGTTCGATGAAGAGAACAAGCCCGGTCTGGAAGGATTTGACAAGGGCCAGCTGACTGAGCTGGACGCCATGAACGTTATGACCGGTATCTACACCGGCCGGAGCCCCAAAGACAAGTACATCGTCATGGACGAGAATTCCAAGGACACTGTGTGGTGGACCACGGAAGGATATAAGAACGACAACCATCCCCTGAGCGAAGAAAACTGGGCGAAACTGAAGGTGCTGGCTCAGAAACAGCTGAGCGGCAAGCGCCTGTTCGTCATGGACGCTTTCTGCGGCGCCAACAAGGACACCCGCATGGCCATCCGCTTCATCATGGAAGTTGCCTGGCAGGCCCACTTTGTCAAGAACATGTTCATCCAGCCCACCGAAGCTGAACTGGCATCCTTTGAGCCGGACTTCGTCGTTTACTGCGCCTCCAAGGCCAAGGTGGACGATTACAAGGCCATGGGCCTGAACAGCGAAACCGCGGTTGCCTTCAACATCACCAGCCGGGAGCAGGTCATCCTGAACACCTGGTACGGCGGCGAAATGAAAAAGGGTATGTTCTCCATGATGAACTACTACCTGCCGCTGAAGGGCATTGCTGCGATGCACTGCTCCGCCAACACCGATATGGAAGGCAAGAACACCGCGATCTTCTTCGGCCTCTCCGGCACCGGCAAGACCACCCTGTCCACCGACCCCAAGCGCCTGCTGATCGGCGATGACGAACACGGCTGGGACGACAACGGCGTGTTCAACTTCGAAGGCGGCTGCTACGCGAAGGTCATCAACCTGGACAAGGATTCCGAACCCGACATCTACAACGCGATCCGCCGCGACGCGCTGCTGGAGAACGTAACGGTTGACGAAAACGGCAAGATCGACTTCGCTGACAAGAGCGTGACGGAAAACACCCGCGTGAGCTATCCGATCGAGCATATCGAGAAGATTGTAAAGAACGTTAATCCTGTTTCCGCCGGCCCCGACGCCAAAAATGTGATCTTCCTGAGCGCTGATGCCTTCGGTGTGCTCCCGCCTGTATCTGTGCTGACGCCCGAACAGACAAAGTACTACTTCCTTAGCGGCTTCACTGCCAAACTGGCAGGTACTGAGCGCGGTATCACCGAACCCACCCCCACTTTCTCTGCCTGCTTCGGCCAGGCCTTCCTTGAGCTGCATCCCACCAAGTATGCCGAAGAGCTGGTCAAGAAGATGGAAAAGAGCGGTGCCAAGGCCTACCTGGTCAACACCGGATGGAACGGCACAGGCAAGCGGATCTCCATCAAGGACACCCGCGGCATCATTGATGCTATCCTGGACGGAGACATCCTGAACGCGCCTACCAAGAAGATCCCGTACTTCAACTTTGAAGTTCCCACCGAACTCAAAGGTGTTGA
>JAFROK010000007.1 GCA_017429695.1 Clostridia bacterium
CATCGACATGGAAATCACCCTGATCACCCCCATCGCTATGGAACAGGGACTGCGCTTCGCTATCCGTGAAGGCGGCCGTACCGTGGGTTCCGGCGTTGTGGCCAAGGTCATTGAGTAATCTGTTCAGGAGGGATCCCAAATGGCGAACGCCGCACGTAACAAGGTTTGCCTGGCTTGCACCGAGTGCAAACAGCGCAACTACAACAACATGAAAAACAAGAAGAACACCCCGGATCGCATTGAGCTCATGAAGTACTGCCCCTTCTGCAAGAAGCACACGACTCATCGCGAAACCAAGTAAGCCCAACATCAAATGATGCTGTGAGGATGTGAAAAAGATGTCTGAAGTCAAAAAGGCAGCCGCAGAGAAGGAGCAGTCTGTAAAGAAGACCGCTGAAAAAGCGGCGAAGACCGGCGAAGGTAAGCTTGCGAAGATCCTGAACTGGTTCAAAACGCTGCCGAAGCGGATCAGCAAGCCCTTCAAGAACATGTGGTATGAGCTGAAGAAGGTCACGTGGCCCAGCAAGCATAAGCTGATCACGTATTCCGTTATCGTGCTCGTATTCATGCTGTTCATGGGCATTGTGATCGGTCTGCTCGATACAGGCGCGTCCGCACTGGTGCGCAAGCTCATGGAGATTTAAACGTAGGAGAAAAGACATGGCTGAAAATAAGAAAGAGGCCTGCTGGTATGTCATTCATACCTATTCCGGTTACGAGAACAAGGTGAAGGACACGCTGGAAAAGTCCGTCGAAAACAACGGCATGCAGGATCTGATCCTTGAGGTTCGGGTTCCCATGGAGGAAGTTGTCGAGATCCGGAACGGCAAGCGCGTCAAGAGCACCCGGAAAGTCTATCCCGGTTATGTGCTGGTGCACATGATCGAGACCAGCGAAAGCTGGTATGTCGTGCGGAACACCCGCGGCGTGACGGGCTTTGTAGGTCCTGATTCCAAACCTGTTCCGCTGACGCAGGAAGAAGTGGACATGATGCTCAATACCGAGCAGTCCAGCGTCGACTTCGGATTCGCGATCGGCGAGAACGTCCGGATCCTGTCCGGCCCTCTGGAAAATTTCAGCGGCGTGGTGGAGGATGTGGATACGGTACGCGGCAAGCTCACCGTCAAGGTTCAGATGTTCCTTGGCCGCGAGATGCCCGTCGAAGTAGACCTCGACCAGGTCGAAAAGGAGAAGTAATTTGTTGGAGGTGCCACTCACATGGCAAAGAAAGTATCGGCTTATATCAAGCTGCAGGTTCCTGCCGGCAAGGCAACACCCGCTCCGCCTATCGGTCCCGCTCTGGGCCAGCATGGCGTGAACATTCCCGGATTCTGCAAGGAGTTCAATGATCGTACGGCCAAGGAAAACGGCATGATCATCCCCGTGGTGATTACCGTTTATACCGACCGCACCTTCACCTTCATCACCAAGACGCCTCCGGCGCCCGTGCTGATCAAGAAGGAACTGAACCTGCAGAAGGCCAGCGGCCGTCCCAACAAGGAAAAGGTTGGCCAGCTGACCAAAGAACAGGTTGAAAAGATCGCGAAGATTAAGATGCCCGACCTGAACGCCGGCAGCATCGAAGCCGCGATGAGCATGGTCGCCGGAACCGCCCGCAGCATGGGCGTGACCGTCGAAGAATGACCGTTAGTGATCAGTGGTTAGTGATTATCATTTATCAATAATCCGACACTGATCCCTGAACAAGTGGGAGGACATTGTGCCGTTAATACCACAAGGAGGAATTGAAACATGAAACATGGCAAAAAGTACAGCGACAGCCTGAAACTGATCGACCATCTGAAGCAGTATGACCCCGAAGAGGCCGTTGACCTGGTTGTGCAGACCGGCAAGGCCAAGTTTGACGAGACCGTTGAGATCTCCGTCCGCCTGGGCGTGGATCCCCGGCACGCTGACCAGCAGGTCCGCGGCGCCGTGGTTCTGCCGCACGGCACCGGCCGCACCATCCGCGTGCTGGTCATTGCCAAGGGCGACAAGGCCAAGGAAGCCGAAGAAGCCGGTGCCGATTATGTCGGCGCTGAGGAAATGATCCAGAAGATCCAGCAGGAGAACTGGTTCGAATTCGACGTCTGCGTAGCCACCCCCGATATGATGGGTATGGTCGGCCGCATCGGTCGTGTGCTGGGCCCGAAGGGCTTGATGCCCAACCCGAAGTCCGGTACCGTCACCATGGATATTGCACGCGCTGTCAACGATATCAAAGCCGGTAAGGTTGAGTATCGTCTGGACAAGACCGCGATTATCCACTGCCCGATCGGCAAGGTTTCCTTCGGCAAGGAAAAGCTGCAGGAAAACCTGAGCGTCCTGATGGAAGCGATCAACAAAGCGAAGCCTGCCGCAGCCAAGGGAACCTACATGAAGAGCGTTTACCTCTCCAGCACCATGGGCCCCTCCGTGCGCGTTAATCCGCTGAAGTTCTGATCCAACATCTGACTTTGAGACGAGTTCTGAAAAACAGAACTCGTCTTTTTTGCTGTGAGGTGTTAAGCTGAATCCGGACACGATGCCAGAATGTTTCTGCTTCAAAAATTGTCCGGGAGAAAGGAAAACGGGGAAAAAGAGAGAAGTATTAAAGGTTCAGAGTTTTTTTCTTTCAGACAGAACAGGAGCGTGCGATGAGACTGAATCCTATGCAGATGGAACGGCTGGCCGGAACAGAGGAATACGCAGCCGGGCGGGAGCTTGAGGAAGGCGGGAGCGTCAAAATCGGCGAACAGGACAGCGCAATGATCCGCTATATCATTGCCGGGAAACCGCCGCAGACGGTGACCCTGAGCAGCAACCTGGCGCTTTACTGCGGATGTGTAACATTCATGCAGCGCGGATGCTGCCGCCATGCCGTGGCGGCGTGGCTGGCGGCGGAACGGGCAAATATTCCCGAAAGCATGCTGAAAAAAAGCGCACCCAGGAAAGCAGTCGAGTTGACGGATCTGATCCTGCGCCAGATGCCTTCTGAAGCCAACATCCACCTGGAAGTCACCCTGGTGTTGCCGCAGAAACCGGGACAGGATGTGCGGATCGGCCTGCGGGTGGGCGAAAGCAAGCTGTATGTGACCCGGGACATCCGGGCGTTCCTGACGGCGATGGACACCGGGGAAACCATGCCCTTCGGCAAGGATTTTACCTATCAGCCGGAATGGATGAAGTTTTCGGATGACGATGAGCGGGTGCTGAACATCCTGCGGAAAATGTTTTCCGCCCGCGGAGCGGAGGAACGGGCTGCAGGCGGCAGTACCCGGCTGATTCACCTGCCGGATCCTTTTACGCGGGAACTGCTGGACGATATCGGAGAAACGCCACTGAGGATCATGGACAGCAACGGGGAAACCATCCGCTGCAAACAGATCCGGAAGGCGCGGATTCCGCTGCAGTTTGAAATGAACCTCGGCGCCCGGGGCCTGCGGACGTCCGCCCGGATCCCGGCGGACCTGCTGCCTGTGACGGAAGACTGTACCTGGGTGGTGACCGGGGGCAGGCTGATCCAGACTGAGGAGAACCAGCAGGAACTGGTCCGCCTGATCTGGAAAAACCAGTATGAAGGGCGATGCCTTTTCGAATATCCACTGGCGGAGACCGACCGGGTCATCGGCGAAGTGCTGCCTTACCTGAAGCTTCGGGGCGCCGTGGAAATGAGCGGCGACCTGAATCGGCGGCTGGTGCGGATGCCGCTGAAAACAGAAGTATACCTGGACCGGGACGGAAAGAACGTGATCGCGTCTGTCCAGTTCCATTACGGGGATATCGTGTTGAATCCTTTTGCGCCGGTGGAGAAAAAGATTACGCTGGACAAAGGCGAGAAACTGCTCCTGCGGGACGCGGAAGCGGAGCATATGACGCTGGAGATCCTGGCCAATGCCGGATTCCGGGTGAGAAAAGAGAATATCCGCCTGAGCGGCAGCGACGAAGTGTTTGATTTTGTCAGCGAAGGCGTACGGAAACTGCAGGAAGTCGCGGATGTGTTCCTGAGCCGGGAATTCAAACGCATTTTGCCCCGGCATCCGGTGCTGAGCGGCAGCATGCGGATGAACGGGGAAAAGCTGGAGCTGATGCTGCAGAAGGATGGCGAGCCGGTTGAGGAACTGCTGGAACTGATTGAGGCCCTGAGCCGCCGGCGGCGCTATTTCCGCCTGAAGAGCGGCGAGTTCCTGGACCTGACTGACCTGGCTGAATGGCAGGAAGTCGCGGCCGGTATTTATGAGGCGGCGGTCCGGGATGAGAGCGAATCGGAGCGGGATATGATTGTGCTGCGGGCCTACCGGGCATGTTACCTGACCAGCATGCTGGAGAACAGCAAAATACCGATTACGCTGGATGAAAGCGTGAAGGCGATGTCGGAAAGCGTGATGAACGGCGACCGTAACATCCAGGCGCCGGCGCTGGCCCCGGGCTTCAGTCTGCGGGATTACCAGCGGCGGGGATACGAATGGATGTACGCGCTGGACCGGATGCATATGGGCGGGATCCTGGCGGACGATATGGGGCTGGGAAAAACCATCCAGATCATCGCCCTGATCCAGGCCACCCGGGAAAGCGGACGGACCAGCCTGGTGGTAGCGCCGACATCCCTGACCTACAACTGGCTGAGCGAGATCCGCCGGTTCGCGCCGGACCTGAGCGTGGTGATCCTGAGCGGAACAGGCGCCCAGCGGGCCGGAATGATCCGGCATATTACCGAGCATGGCGATGTGGACGTGGCTATTACCAGTTATCCGCTGATCCGCCGGGATATTGAACTCCTGAAGGACTACCCGTTCCGCTTCCTGATCCTGGACGAAGCCCAGAACATCAAAAACGCCGGAAGCGTGGCAGCCCAGGCGGTGAAACAACTGAAAGGGGATTCCCGGTTCGCACTGACCGGTACGCCCATGGAAAACGGCATCGGCGAACTCTGGAGCCTGTTTGATTTCGTGCTGCCCGGATACCTGCCGGGGTATACATCTTTCCTGCGCAGGTATCAGGACGGGGAGAACTCGGAAGACCTGCTGCGGAGGATCCGGCCGTTCCTGACCCGGCGGCTGAAGCAGGACGTGCTGGAAGAACTGCCGGACAAGATGGAAATCACCATGACGGCCCAGATGACGCCGGAGCAGAGCCGGATTTACCGGGCAGCGCTGGAACGGCTGCGGCCGAAAGTGAACGAAATCATCGAGAGCAAAGGCGCAAAGGGGCGGGTCGAAGTCCTGAGCGCCATGACGGAGCTGCGGCAGATCTGCTGCCATCCGTCCCTGGTGATGAACGAATACAAGGGCGGAAGCGGGAAAGAAGAACTGCTGTTGGAAATCCTGCCGGCAATGATTGCGGGCGGGCGGCGGATCCTGCTGTTCAGCCAGTTTACCAGCATGCTGAAAATCCTCCGGCCGCGGCTGGAAGAACAGGGATATTCCACCATGTACCTGGACGGGGATACCCCGGCGGGGGATCGGCTGGAAATGACCGAACGGTTCAACGGCGGAGAAGGTCAGATTTTCCTGATCAGCCTGCGGGCCGGTGGTTCCGGCCTGAACCTGACCGGCGCGGATCTGGTGATCCATTATGATCCCTGGTGGAATCCGGCCACGGAGGACCAGGCCACCGACCGGGCGCACCGGATCGGCCAGCAGCATAAGGTGCAGGTGATCCGGCTGGTGACCGGCGAGAGCATCGAGGAGCAGGTGGTGGAACTGGGAACGCGCAAAAAAGCGCTGTTTGACCGGCTCATTACCCCCGGCGAATCAGCGCTCAGCGCCCTCAGCGAGCAGGATATCAGAAGGCTGTTTGATTAACCCTTATCCGAAATCATTTCGATGAACTTTTTGATTTCCTGATCCCAGAAGCCCCATTCGTGGGTGGCTTCCGGCTCATCGTGGCGGGTGACATCCCAGCCGCTTTCAATCAGCTGCGGAACGACCGCCTGATGCATATCATACAGGAAATCCTTTGTGCCGCAGCTGATATACAGCCGCGGCTTTTTCGGCGCGCCTGCATTTTTCTTCATCAGGAACAGGTTGTCCACTTCCGTTCCCTTCAGGTCGGTCACGTCGCCGAAAACCCGGGCGGCAGTGCCGTCCTTCTCATGGCGGCCGACCACGCCGGTGATATCGATCGCACCGCTGAAGCTGGCAGCCGCGGCAAAACGTTCCGGATACGTCAGGGCAAGCCGCATGGCGCCGTATCCGCCCATGCTCAGGCCGGCCACATAGGTTTTGCCGGGGTCATCGCTGAGCCGCAGGAAGCGGTGCATGGTTTTCGGAAGCTCCTCGCTCACATAGTCCCAGTACCGTTCGCCGTATGCCTCGTTGCAGTAGAAGCTGTGGTTAACGGCCGGCATAATGACGGCCAGGTTATGGTTTGCCGCATAGCGTTCCACGGATGTCCGCCGCATCCAAATGGAATGATCGTCGCTGTAGCCGTGGAGCAGGTACAGAACGGCCGGCGGTTCAGATGTTCCGCTTTTGCCCATGCCGATGCCCTGGTTGGCCTCCGGCAGGATCACGTTGACGGTGGACGCGACAACCAGTGCCTCCGAGAAAAACTGAATCTGCAGAAATGCCATGGCTTTTTCCTCCCTGATTTTTTATTATCGTGCTGTTGATAATGTCATCATACCATACAAAGTTTCAGCGGGGAAGGCTTTATATATAAAAAGAGTGAGATGCTTGGAGACAAGGGGACGGTTCCTGGTCTAAGCTTAGACCAGGAACCGTCCCCTTGTCTCCCTCTTGTCTCTCAGTGCTTGATATACTTATATACTGTGGCTTTAGCCATACCAGTCAAACGAATGATTTGTACGGGCGATGCGCCTTGCTTATGCATTTCTCTGACAAGTGCTGTTTGTTCATCAAATGGCAGGGAACGTAAGGATGATGATGAACGAAGTTTCAGTTCAGAGATGAGGATTGATTCAGCCTCTTTATCGGTGATATGTTCAGTGAAATTTGAGATTTCAAGTGCCTGATCGTTGTTCGGTGTTTTCAGATAATTGATCAGATTGGTATGTGATCCGGCAATTTGTAAGGCCAGCGATATATCGGTTATGGAACCTTTTTCTTCAAGATAGGCCCGAAAGCTGCTCCAGCGATATGTTCCGGGTGTGGTTTCCAGTCCCGCTTTCATCGGGTTTTGTATGATATATCTGAGAACAGTCAGGAAATATTGCTGGTCATCAACGTTTTCGCTTTTATACCGATCCTGAAACAAATGACCAATCCGGTTATATTTCGTGTTATACCAGGAAACAAATCTGGTGCCCAGACGTCTGAAAATTGTTTCGAGTGGTTCATTTCCGACTTTGAGCAGAAGGTGAACATGATTTGACATCAGGCAGAATGCATATAACTGGAATTCGGAAAGTTGTTTGCATTCTCCGAGAATTTCGATGAATCGCAGACAGTCGGCATCGTCAAGAAAAATATCCTGACGATTGATCCCTCTGAGCATAATGTGATAGATGTTTGTCTGGCTTTGTTGTCTTGCAGTGCGTGGCATTTGTCATCACCTGATTTGAATTTATCATGCTATGGGAATCTGGTCAATGGTTTTTTGAAAAGAAGGAGGAAGAGGCTGGGGGCGGGAGATAGGGTGAGACAGGGGACGGTTCTCAGTCTAAGCGTAGACAGATAACCGTCCCCTGTCTCAGCAAAGTGTGCAGGGACAAGGGAAATGTGATATAATCAAATAGGTAGTTTGCG
>JAFROK010000008.1 GCA_017429695.1 Clostridia bacterium
CTACATTATATCATCCCATGAAGAAAAGTTCAAGCACAAATTGCCTGAACCTGTTGAAAAATATGGATCGGAGTTGATTGGACTTTGAGAGGCTTAATCCGGAGATGAACTGTAGTTACAACTTATGGTAGGGAATTCAAGATAACTTCCTTCTTTGTTTCTGTTTGCTTCACGGATTTTCCGGCATCAGTCCATCCCGGTTCCCGCGAAGGATTCCCCGTAAACCAGCTGCCGGTACAATGCAAGCGCCCCATCGTCCGTCCAGTCCCCGCCGAAGTAGAACAGGGAGCAGCTCATGGCGCTGCCGGCCAGGCATACTGCCAGCAAAAGGGAAACAAGGCCTGCGGTGAATTTGCCTGATAATCTGTGTTTTTTCATCTTTCATGGACAGTGAATGATTCTCTGTTTCTTTCGTTTCGTTGGTTTTTTCTGTTATTATACCCGAACAGCAGCAAATCCGCAACAGAAAACCAGTTTTCATCAGGGCATGCTGTAGCCGGTGATCGGTTCCGTTCCTTCTCCCGGCAGGGTGATGGAGAAGACGTCATCCATCCAGTAAGTCCTGAAGCCATCCTCATCCGTTTCGTATTCTGTAATTTCTCCCTTTTCGATTCCTTCCAGGTAATCCGCAAACTGCCAAAGGCTCTCCGCATCCGCTGCCGGTGCGTTGTGGGATGTATAGACCTTGCTGATTCCCAGTTCCCTGGTCAGGTCCGCAATCTTACGTATGCTTTTCACATAATCCGGGAAAGAGGAGTCATCAAACATGCAGTACATGGGGCCGGGATAGAACATGTCCCCGGTGAAGAGCAGTTTGTTTTCCCGGTCCAGCAGCATGATGCAGGAGGGCTGATGCCCCGGGGTATGGATTACTTCCAGCTTTCTTCCGCCCAGATCGATGATCTGCCCATCCTTCACGGTGCCGGTCGGCGCTTTCCCCGGAATCTTCTCCGGGATCTGATAGCCGTAGTACTCGATGAGCAGCTGGATCGATTTGGTATTGTCCAGGATTTCCGCCTGCTCGGTTTCCGTCGGGCCGTTTGTCAGATGATGCACAGCGGACGGAAGATCATAGCACCAGACCTCGTCAAACTGGGCGTTGCCGCCGATATGGTCAAAATGGTCATGGGAGTTCAGAACTGTAACAGGATAAACAGCATAGTAATCCACTACCTCGCGCAGATTCAGGATGCCGGTGCAGGTATCCAGCAGAAGAATCTTATCCAGCCCGATGATCATGAAGGAAATGATACATTGCTCATGCATCGGTTCAGCAATAGACAGCACATTCCCGGGCATCATCAAAACCACAAAGTTTTCATTGGGGCAGTTCAGCATCGCGTAATCCGCCCACGTGGAATAATCCACGTCTTCCAGGATCTGTATCCATGCTTCCCTTTCTTCAGCAGTTGCTTTCCCTGCCTGACCTGATTCGGATTCAGCCACAGCGGAACAGGCGCCCGCCCGTAGCATGAACATCACCGCCAGCAGGAACACCATCAGCCTTCTCATCTTTCTCTTCCTCTTTCCGGATTGGAATGAAACGAAGCCCGTCCTGACGTTTCAGGCTCTGCCCTTTATAAAAGCCCCCCGGTCCGTTTTTCCGCAGCCGGAAGAAGGACCGGAGGGTTGTTATCATACTGCCGTTTTATGCCGCATCCGGCACCGCGTAGATTTCTTCCAGCGCGTCGTAGTCCGCAAGGACCTGGTCGAACAGCGCGAAGAAATTCGCTTCGGAGATCAGTCCGTCCTTGTTCGTCTCCACGCCTTCAAAGGTCAGCGCGTACTGCATGGGCGGATTTTCTTCCGTCAGCATTTCGCCGCTGCGGATCTGCTCCGTGCTGCGGTAAATAATGCTGGGCCGGTACCAGGCCTGACCGTTTTCATCCCGCAGGCGCTCAAACACCACTTTCACGCCGATGGGCGCTTTGGTTTCAATGCTGCCCGGCAGGGCGTCGAGATTCGCGCCGAGGGCCGTCAGCGTGCCCATCACCGTGCAGTCGTGGGCGCAGAAGAAGGAAAACTTGCGCTGCTCATTCGTAAATTCGTTCTTCAGTTCCTGAATCAGGGGATGCGTAATGCTGAGGGCAACCAGCGGAGCACCGTGCTTGATCTCCAGGCAGGTGGTCATAAACTGCCCGATCTTTGCCCAGTCCTCATCCGTCAGTTCATGGCCGAAAGCTGCCTTGACCGCATCGGGTTCCTCGTAATACTGCAGGAGCAGCGCGTCCGCCACCTGATAGGCCGCCTTGATTGCGCCGGTGAAATCCGGCTCCGTGCCTACGCCATCGATCACATAGTCCATTCCGTCGGTCAGCAGATCCCCGTATTTTCCGCTCTTGTAGGCTTCACTGTCCTGCATATCGACGGTATCCATGATCAGTCCGATCGTATCCCGCACCTGTTCGGCCAGTCCGTCGAAGCCACCTGCCCCGCCCTGGGCGGCTACTTCCGCCTTTGCGGCCTCGGCAAAGGCATCATTGCAGAAATTCAGGCTGGGATTCATGAAGTCCTCGGTGCCTTTGTCGTCCCCGGGGTATTCCACTTCAATGTCCGCCAGGGGGAACATGCCCGCGGCAAAATACCTGGCCGTTGCCCGGCAGCGCTGCTTGGCCCGGGCGTTGAAACGTACTTCGCCTTCCTGGGGAATGCTGTTCAGCGGGATCAGGCCTTCCCTGTCCAGCCATTTCTGGAAGTACTGGCCCATGCTGGTTTCTTCCACGCCGCCCTTCATGGTCAGTTCACTGGCGTTGGCGGACCAGTTGATCCAGGTATGGGGCGTCAGCTCGTCCGGCACGGAGCCGTTGCTGGACAGCGGTGCGCGCAGGTTGTGCCGGCTCAGGACCACCATCTGCTCCAGGGTATATTTCGCTTCATCCTTTCCGGGGGCATTCACGGGTTCCGCAAATTCTTCCAGCCAGCGGAACGTACCGGTCTTTTTCACATCGTCTCCGTAAATCGTCCGGAAATCGTTCTTCATGGAGATTACATTAAAACCGCTCTGTTCCCATTTTTCCTTCAGCGGCTGAACCTTCTCCTCGTTGCCGTAATCGCGTTCACTGTCATCAGCGATCAGCATGAAAGCCGCGCTGCGGTATTTGTTGTTGGTAATCGTATAGTTGTGCATGCTCACGTCGCCGCTGCTGTTACCAAAGGACAGCACCGGCTGGCGGCCGATTTCCTTCACAATCGCCTTGACCTTGTTCATCTTCAGGTTTTTGATCAGCAGCTTATCGGTCCGGATGATATTGTCTTCGCTGGTGAAAACGTATTTCAGACCGTCCTCGCCGTTTTCGTTCGTTGCTTCCACGTCCACGTCCATGCCGATGATCTGCTCATAGGGGATATCCATCACGCCTTCGATGAAGGTCCTGCAGAGATACCGATCGCTCCCGCTGCAGACATAAACCTTGAAGTCGTTGTCCTGCAGGTATTCAACCACTTCCACCATGGGCGTATAGAACGAATTCGCGTAGGTCATGCCTTCAAATCCGTCCACATCCAGTACCAGCTGCTTTGTCACGAAATCAGCAAATTCCGCCAGCGACATGCCGGCGTAGGCTTTAGCCGCATGCTCGCCGTGGAGTACATCCATCCCGTCCGGGAAGGACTTGTCCAGCGCGTGGTCCCGCAGCATGTTTCCGAACTCCAGCATCTCCTCGTCCGGCGTGTAGGAAGGATCGCAGAAGATCCGCCGCTCCAGCAGGTAGTATTCCAGGTAGGTGGGATACAGTTCGCCGCAAAGCGTACCGTCCATGTCAAAGGTCGCAATCCGATCCGCCGGCGGAATATAATCCGGCGAAGACTCATCCGTAACCGCTTCCACAAACTCGATCAGCGCTTTGAGCGCGGGAGCGTCCTTATTCCAGTCCGCGAAGGGATCTTCTTCCTGCTGCTCAGCCATCGCGGGCACGGAGAACAGCGTCAGAAGTACCATCATTACTGCAAGGGTGGCAGCAGTCAGATTCTTCCAAAAACGGTTTTTCATCACTTGAGCCTCCTGTAACTGTATTTATTTGGGAATCGTTACACTATGATTATTATCTCTGTTTTTCATGTCACCGTCAAGAGGATGTTCCGGATTGGAACATCAAAAATTATATGAAAGCCACTGTTCCGCAAATGAAACAGTGGCTGTACTGGCAGGATCATTCCCGGGTGCGCACCTGCGCGGCGAAACAACGGTCACTGGAAAAAGCCCAGGATGAAATCGATAATTGCTGAGATGACTCCGCCTTTACGCTTTTCCTTTTTCTGAAACTCGGCAAATTCCTCGTCCGTGAGGGGAGCGGGATTGTCCTGTTCAGGCTTTCCGGTATTCTTTTCCATGTCTGTGTTTCCTTCATTTCCTGTCATTGGGGATTAATCCGCCTGCTTTTCCGTTAGTCCGTCACGATGCTGAGTTCCAGCACTGTGCTGACACCGTCTTCAATCCAGACGATCTGGTTGTTCTCGTTATAGGAGAACACGGCTGTAATCGTTTCATCACCGAAGTCACCGGTCGCGGTCAGGGTGTTCGTTGCCGCGTCATAATCGCCCTTCAGGATGGCGTCTTTCACGATCTCGTTGTTTTCGTCCCGCTGATACAGGCGGACATCATACTGGCCGTCATACCAGTCAGCGAAAACAACTTCGATATCGTCCTTCATCCAGCGTCCGCCGTAGAAGTTGCCGATCTTATCAAAACCCAGGCCTTTTCCGGCGTCCTCTTTCAGGTCCTTCCAGATAAGCTTGCCGTCTTCGCCGATTTCGAATTCGGCGTCACCGTCTTCATAGTAGGTAACATCCCAGTCGCCGGTGGCCACGTCCTGCTTGTAGTGCAGTCCCAGCGGAACAGCTGTGAGCTTGTTATCCGGGCTCATCGCCGCGGCATATTCCCAGATGTCTTCCTTACTGCCGTCGTCCAGTTTATGAACGACCATCAGCTTGAGTCCGCCATCCTCATCGAACACTTCAATCCGCCAGTCACCGTCTTCGGCAATCCAGGTGCTTACATATCCGGCAGCTTCCGGATGTTCTTCCAGATAGGTAACCATGTCTTCATCCTCGGCAAAAGCAGCCATAGCGCCGATGGACATTACGAGAACCAGGAGCAGTGCAATCAGTTTTTTCATCGTGAACAACCTCTTTCCTTTCAATTCAATATGGTGCCAGTGATTCTATCACAATCGCCGTCAGCCGGCAATCACCTGTTCATACGCAGTCCAGGTGGTGGCCGGCAGCTGATTCGAAAAAGTTTATTTCCGGGCTCATTTGCCAAAGTAAATGCAACTCGCCAGTTGCGTTTACTTTGGCAAATCAACCAGTCGCATTTACTCTGGCAAATATGATATCGTAGGATCGCTGCATCTCGGTTTTAAGGAGGTGCCGAGATGAATCAAGGGAAACA
>JAFROK010000009.1 GCA_017429695.1 Clostridia bacterium
CCCGCCATGGAGTGGATAAATTCCAGGCACTTCTGCGATTAACTCAGAATAATCCTTATTCTCTCCAGGAACTTTGCACAGCCGACAGCTGATCGCTGCCGGCCGTTTCATTTATCCTTGAAAAACTGTGAGTAGTAACGTATATTCCATGACCGGAAAATATACGCAGGGCCCTTACAGCGTAAGGAATGACCGGCTGGCCGATTGCCACCCGGGCAGCAGCATCTTCGTAAAAATCGCGCAGCATGAAACCGTCATATACAAAACGAGGGACAACCATCTGTTTGTCCGCCGCTTCGGCCCGGTGAACACCGCTTTTTCCATAGACGGATATATTGAAGGCGACGTCCGCCCCATCAAAAAAGTGTTTATTATCCTGGAAGGTGAAAAATATATCACATAAAGTTTCACGCTGCATCACCGGACAGCTTTTCATGCCTGCCCGTCAGCGCTTCCCGTCTTTTCATATCTGCAAAGGAATCACTGATTCATATACGCAAGCAGCTTTTCATAATCATAGCTGTGGATCTGTTCCTGGCCTTCCCCCAGTTTTTCAAACACAACGTCTGAAACAATCAGGTCCGCGTCCTCCGGATTGCTGACAATCTCATCTGCCTTGGCTTCAAACAGGGAATAAACGCTGGCAATATCCAGGATGTCCATGTAGGGAAGCACAAAGCTGAGATCGTCTTCACCGGCTACCCTTTCCCGCTGCCCCATCCCCATGTTCAGCCATACGACATCCTTTTCCTTCAGGTCCAGGGCAAACAGGATGGCATAGGTGGATTTCGCGTTGATCGTAAATGATGATTTCACCGTCTTCGGTTCATAGACCTGCCCGCTTTCTTCCTTTTCGCGGACCATATAGCCGGCTTTGCACAGGCACTGGTCAAAATCGATACCGGTATAGACGTTATCGGCAAATGTGAGATACCGCACATCCGGGAATCCCTTCCGGAACGCTTCCAGGTCAATGTCAAAATACTCCGAACCGCCGTCATACCCGGAGGTCTGGTCTCCGGAATAGGTAATTCCTTCCGAGCTCGCGTCATTCCAGGCCGTGCGCCAGGAAAATTCCACGGTGCTTCCGTCTTCCCGGATGCCGAAACAGCTCAGGTCGATATCTTTCACCTTTTCCCAATAGGTAAAACAGCGGAGCTTGTCGCCCTCCGGCATCGCCAGCCGGGTTCCCCTGGGAAGAACGCCGAACCCGGAAGATGAAACCGCTTCCTGGAGGGGAAGTGCAATCCTGCGCATGGATTCATCGATATAAATCCGGCCGAGCTTTGTTTTCCCCAGCACCTTTGCCAGATTTTTCCGCAGGTAATCCTCGGCAAGCCCGCATACATCTTCCGGCACTGCGGATTTGCGGCGGCCCAGCTCCTCCGGCGTCTCCTTATGCTTTTTCATCCTGTTGAACCGGACAAATTTAAATACGCGCTGCCCGGCGGAATAAGCCCTGTACTGCAGGAGCATCTGCCATGTCATAATCGGGTTGATCGTGCCAAGGGTGTCCAGCACCCGGTTGGCTTCCTCCGGGCTTTTACAGCGGGAAAGCAGATAATTCAGGTTCCGGGCAACCGCACCGCTGCCTTTGCCTTTCCGGAGGATTTCAGCGGCCCGCACCGGATTCCCGGCCGCCATTTCTCCTTCAAACGCAGCATATACCGACTGGTTCGCTTTGGCATTGCGGATTTCATAAACAAACAGCCTGCCTGTTTCCGACTTGCTCACATAGTGGATATGATGGAGCAGGCCGCACCACAGCGCCCGTTTTTCAAAGCAGTCCCGGATCTCGTCATGGGATTCCACTTTCTCCAGGATCACATCCAGGACGCCTGAAATCAGCTTCCGCTTCTGGTTGGGCAGGTTCAGCTTCCGGATATTCTCCTCCCCGGTATCCTCATAGTTCATGATCTCCACCAGCCGGATCACATCCCCCAGGCGAAGGAAGCGCGCAAAGGAAACATCCCTGAGCCGGAGCAGCAGTTTCATGGCGGTATCCTTTGACCCGCATTTTTCCGCCCGGATCCCGCAGGAGCGGATGCTTTCCTCGACAACGGCAAACTGGTCGTCGCTCAAAGGCCGGGTGCCGGAAAGCATCGCATTCACAAAGGCGGAAAGCTCCTTTCGGGCCTCTTCCGCGGTGAGAATCACAAACGACTTGAGTGGAACATTTTCCCGGAACGCGATCCGCTCAAACGTCTCTTCAAACAAAGAATGCCTGGCTTCAGAAAAATCGTTGATGCCGTATGTCATCACATAGCTGATCAGCTGGTCATACAGGCGGAGTTCGCCCGTCATCTTCCGCACGCTTTCGGGAAATCCCCGGTAAAACGGTTCGGGAACATTTTCGCCAAGGCATTCGGCCGCCGTCCGGATCATCTCCGGCACGGCCAATTCCATGCCTTTTTCAATCCGGATGCCGAACCGGCGGGCCAGCGCAAAAACAGTCGGGAAACATTCCGTCATGTTTTCCCCGGTCTCATTCACCAGGATATGCTTATCAAACAGGAAATGAATCAGCACTGAATTCATAATATTCCCTCCCCATAAACAAAAGTAAGCACAGATACGACAATCACGCTGAATCTGCCTCTCGGGCCGGCGTGATGAACTTCTGCGCTTGGCTGGTGCGAATCAGGCGACTGTTTCACAAAGCAAAATGCTTTAAAAGGAGTAAGCCGCCTTAGCTGCAAAAAGATTGTACCTTATGTCCGGAATAAAATCAACAAAAAATGAAGTCTGCTCTCACAGTATGTCACAGCGTCATTCTGAATACGGGATACTGAAATAATTCAGCAGTTTCTTAAACTGGGCCTGTGCGGTGAGGCATGTATCCCGCAGGTATCCCCTTTCAGAAGGCCAGTTCTGAAGTCCCCGATAGTAAAACATTTTAAGCTCATCTGTTATGATAAACGGCACAATCCCGTTTCTCAGACACTCCTTGAACAGAACCAGCCTTCCAACGCGTCCGTTGCTGTCCTGAAAAGGATGAATGGATTCAAACCGCCAGTGAAAATCCAGAAGATCATCAAAACCCATATGCTTCTTTGAGTTATAATCTGCCAGAAGCGATTTCATTTTCACCGGTACTTCCCCGGGGGAAGCCGTTTCTTTGCCGCCAACCTCGTTGGCCACTTTTTTATAATTCCCGACAGCAAACCAGTTCATTCTGGAATCGGTTGTGCCGTTTTTCAAAACTGCATGTAACTGCTTTATGAAGCTCTCGCTTGGCGCATATGCTGCATTATCAATTATCATGTCAATACACCTGAAGTGATTGGCTGTTTCCACAACATCGTCCACACGAACGGTTTCATCAGTTCCAATTGTATTTGTCTCAAAAATGTACCGGGTTTGGTCATGCGTCAGGCGGCTGCCTTCCATATGATTCGAATTGTATGTCAGATCGATCTGAACCCTGTGATAAATACCTCCCCGGATGGAAGCCTTCTTCTCTGCTCTGAGTCTTCCCAGCAAATCTTTGGGCAAGTCTTCTTTCTGATTAACCCGTACGGGTTTTATGGCGCCTTCCGGAATGTTCCATGTTTTGCCGGTTAAAAATGCCCCGTCAATTCGCCCTTCCGCACAATAGTTTCGTACACTGCGTTCTGAAAGATTCCACCGTCTGGCCGTTTCCGTAACAGACAAATACTTCATGGCTGCATCACTCTCCGGATGCATTATAGCAAATTACCGGCAAAAAGTATACATTTCTTCATCTGTAACCTGGCGTTTTTTGCCGATATCGGCATGTTTCATTTGCAAGCCCTTGCAGATCAATGGCCTGCTTTTACTTTGCTGCACACTTTGCGCAGTATCACGGCAATCCCGAACGCCACAAGGAAAATGGCGAGAAGCCACAGGACGCTCATATACCACGACTGGTTATGAACTCGCAGGAAGGGATAAGGCCCGTCAAAAACACGGAAATAATTCAGCGGAACCATCACCAGCGCGTAGAGGCCGGTCGGAATCAGCGCCAGGATGCTGTCCCGCTTCTCAACAGGATCCATAAGCGGCAGGGCGGCAACTCCCAGGATCGGGCAAAGCGTATGCTGAAAAAGATTTGCCCCGTTCAGGAAAGTGATGTACGGGCGTTTATACATCGGCAGCAATACTGCCACCGCTACCACAAGGGTAACCGTCGTTGTACAGGTGGCGATGTACTTGAGGCGGTTGACCGTCTTTGGCACGGGTTGTTTCTTCAGCAAGAAATACAGGTGTGCCAGTGTCGCGGCAAGCAGGAAATAATTACTGTTCTGCGTGTAGAAAACAAATTGTCCCCATCCGTTTTCAAAAGAAGCCAGAACCAGCCCTGCCAGTTCACCCACAATAACTGCGATATCCAGGTATAGCATTTTGCCCGTCCCCTTTCAAACCCTGACTCGTAATAAATGATCGTTTCTTCTCCGCCATTCATTTACCATATTGTAAAACACCATATCCACATAATAGTGGATGTTATTCAGGGTAACCCGCTGCTGAGTCCCTACAAACATGAACCCCCTGCCCAATTCCAATAAAAAATCTTCAATCTGGCGGACAAGCGCTTTCTCAAGATCACTTTCCATGACCGGCCTGTTTTCCGGCAATCCCAGGAACTCAAAAACATAAGGATCTTTCACAATATCTTCTGGTTCGGTTATTTCCTGTCCCTTGGTCGCAAGTTCCATCACTTTTTCCTTGTTTGCGTTTCCGTCTGAGAGCAGCAGGCGTTCAAACAGAGATGTCGCAATCTGACGTTTCATTTCCCGAACGGACCAGCCTGATCGGATGCATTCTTTTTCATAAAAGCCGCGGCGATCCGGGTCTGAAATTGTCATCAGCTCGCAATAATGTGTCCATGTCAATTTTCCAGTCACTGACTGGAAAATTGGATATTCAATATAAAACTGACGCATGAGGTATATGTTCGAGAGGGAAAACCCCTTTCCGAATTCCTTTGTCAGTGTTTTCGAAAGCTGCAGCAGTGTTTCTTTCCCATATTCTGCCCGCTCGTTGCTTTTCTGTTCATATTCCACAATCACTCGACCGATATTCCAGTATGTACCAAGGAGTTCATTATTGACTTGCCGGGCCACACGGACTCTTGCTGAATGCATGATCTCTCTGATTTCAGAGATCATATCCTGTGGAATCATCATTTCATTATTCATTATCAACCTCCGGAAGCTCAAATCCATTATAGCGGAAAAACGATAATATCTGAAACATTTAAGTCAACATCATCATGTGTTTACAGTGGTGGAAGATTCATTGCATTATTCAGCTTTTTATCGAAAGACAAAATATCGACGCCTTCAGTGAAATGGTATCCGGCAAGAATACAATCAACAAAATCCAGTTTTGTTTCTCCATACAGCTTAAAGGCATATTCCAACGCAGCTTTATGCGATACAGAAACTTCCTGGAGAAAGCTTCCTACAGCGTCCGCTATGTCCCTGCGTTCTACATGATAAACGCCTTTCAGCACATAAACCACTTCCGCAAGTACTTCTGCTGTAGTCTGTACTCCGGAAAGTATTATTTCCCTTGCTTTTGCGGACATCTCAGGAGAATCTCCAAGCAGATATCGCAGAATAATATTTGCGTCAATGATCGGCATGCTTCGTTACCATCGCTTTCTCAAAAGCAGAGGATTCCTGATTGATCAGTTCCGGATTGGCATAATGGGAAAGTGTCCCGAATGTTTTCCCCCGCGCTTCGGATGGCGTAAAGGGCATGCCCTGTTCACGGATACTCTGAACCGCGAATATCCTGACAGCTTCTGCAAAAGTTGTCCCCATGCCACGATACAGTGCTTCCACCTGATTTTTAATATCCTCGTCCATTCGCACTTGATAAACTGCCTGCTTTGCCATAATCCATCGCCTCCTGCACTACGATTGTACTACATTCATTTGCTACGGTCAATGGATTTATGCGCTATTACTTTATTTCCTTGCCCATTACAATCCCATTCCCTTTCCCATTGTCACCCGGTCCGCGTCCGCCAGCACACGAAGGCAGAAATCATCATAATCCAGCTTCCCCACATATTCCATCAGCCCGGGCAGGATATCGATCACCTTCAGGAACGCCTGCCGCTGCTCTCCCGGAATCCGGACCAAAAGAATCCTGTACGGGTCTTCTTCCTTCCCGTATTCCTCCTCCACCGTCACATCCACCTTTTCATAATCAAACAGGAACTGGGCCAGATGATCCCCCGTATCAAAATAAGCAAACCAGTTATACGGCGAAGGCCCGTCCTTGATCTCGATACAATACCGCTTCGCTGCCATCCTCATCCCTCCGAATCAAAGTATTCTTCTGGCTCCCGACTCCCGGTATCCTCCCGGCCTTCCGGTTCCGGGTGCCCGGCACTTTTCATTGTACTCAGAAGATGATTGGTTTATGTATCATCTCTGCTGGTAAATTACAGGTGGTGCAAAAATATTGCAGAAGTAAACCTGCACTCAAGGAGGAACAAACCATGTGGTGGCTATTTGAAAAAGTATCGGAAACATCCGAGGAAATCATTTACCGCTATTCCACCAGCTCAGAGGACCTGGACGGCATCATCACCTACAATAAGAAAGCATGGCGGGCATCCGTCACCACGCCATGCAATAAAGACAAGAGAGCCCAGTTCAGCCAGTTCATGATGGATATGGCCATTGCCACATTCAACCGATGTTTCAAGTTCAAGAACTATTTCCCGGAAGGCCGGACCTGCATTACAGGATAGCTTTTTCGGCTGTTTTTCTTGACTCAGCATGATAATCTCGATATTGGAAAGTTCATCAGCATTACGGCAGGAATGCTGCGTTAATGAGTGATTGTTACTACCGGCCGGAAATCAAATTGCCATAAGATTCCATCTTGACATCGTGATAACATTTGTGTTATCATGCGTGCACAGGAGGAATACGTGATGCATCAGATAATCCTGTATGAAGATCGCAACGGTGTGAAACCTGTTGATGAGTACCTGAAAGAACTGGATTCGCAGAACACAAAGGACGCCAGAATCCGCCGGAAAAAAATCCGCGCATACGTCAAAATCCTGAAAGAACGTGGATTACCGCTTCCTGAACCGATATGCAAGCATATGGTGGATAAGATCTACGAGCTTCGCCCGATCGGTGATCGTGTTTTCTTCGCCGGCTGGATTGATGGCGCATACGTACTTCTGCACTGCTATAAAAAACAGGGGCAGAAAGCTCCCCCGCGGGAACTGAAGAAGGCGCAGGATGAATTTGCCGACTTTCTTGAAAGGTGGAATCAGAATGGCAAAGCTTAATGGATTTACTGTCTGGGATGAAGAATACGATGCCCAGCACTTTACCCCTGAAGAAATCGCGGAAAGCGATCTCGAAGCAGAACTGATTATGGCGCTGATTGATGCCAGAGAGAGTCAAGGTGTCAGCCAGCGTTCACTTGAAGGGATGAGCGGTATTAAGCAGCCTGCTATTGCACGTATTGAAAAAGGAGTGAATAGCCCGACTGTCGAAACACTGATCCGGCTTCTTGCTCCGCTTGGAAAAAAGCTGGCAGTTGTACCGATGAATCCCTCAGCAAACGGGTAATCATTCCCCGCAACTGTAAGGAGCAGGGGGACGACCCTTTTTGTTCCGCTGTGCCCTCTGCGATGTTTCGCGGGGGCGCTTTCATAATATTCCTGTCCTTTGAAGAGATGCTCAATGATGAATGAAGCTTTTATTTACACGATCCGGACGGAAACGGTCCGGAAGGCAGACCGTTCCCGTTTGGCGGAATTGATGCCGCTGCGGGTGCAGAAATCAGAGCGTTTCCGTTTCGAACGGGACCGCCTGCTGTGCCTTGGGGCGGGCCTGCTGTTGCTGGAAGTCATGAAGATCTCCGATGAAAGGGACATCCTGTACACACAGTATGAAAAGCCGTACATTCCGGGCGGACCGGCCTTCAGCATCTCCCACAGCGGATCCTGCTGCATTCTGGCCTGCGGGGAGGCGTCAACTATCGGTGCTGACATCGAGGAGATCGACGAGACGAAGATCGACGTTGCACCTGCGGTTTACACCGGTGCAGAACTGGCCTGGATGAAACAAGACCCGGTGGAGCGATTTTTCCGGCTCTGGACATGGAAGGAAAGCGTCATGAAAGCAACAGGTCTGGGAATGAATCTGGCTCCACAGAGCTTTGAAGTTCTACCTTTCACGGAAGGAGAGCCCATCCGGCTTTTCGGTAAAGCATGGTACGCGCTGGGAGAAAGCACGGACGGAAGCTGTATCAGCGTCTGTGCAGACGAACCGATCCGGCATCTTCGCCGGACGGAACTGATCTGAACGTATCAGAAAACAAAATACCTTTACATATCTTAGTATCACCTGCACAAATGCCATTTTTCAAGCAAGTGCAAATTCCATCTCTTCCAGCCGGATTTGAATCATCATTCGGAACCGACTGAAAAGAGAGTGCAAAAGAAGCCGGAGCCTCTTCCGCAGGTTCATGTAGATCACAATGGAATTCCTCAGCCGATTGATCAGGATCCGATCAAGCAGGATATTGTAAAGATTGAAGTATCGCCAGAACAGCCGAAATACTCAATGAGCTTTTTTTCTGATGACAACACTTCGGATAATCTGGCGGAACGCAATCATTTGGCAGTGATGGTCATTAACATGGGCAATATCCGAATAAAAGTGACGGACCAGATCAATCCGCAGCTGCTGGCTGAAACAATTCGCTTGCTGGGAGGTAATGCCTGCTGTTAGGTGATATCTCCGGAGTTGAAAATATCTTTATAGTTTGCGGCTACACCGATATGAGGAAGGCAAAAGGTGTACCTTTAATCTTCATCAGAAAACAATGAAAAAGTCAGATTTATCCATGCAGAGTACACAAAAGAGCTGTTTTACTTGAAAAATAAGACTTCTTGACGTATAATATGCATTTGTGAAAGTGTACTTGTACGCTTTCCAAGCGAGGATTAAAAGGTACACCTTTTTACAGACTATTATCTACATTGTTTGACTGGGGAGAGATTATGGACAAGAATATGACTGGCTTTCCATCTATTGATAAACCCTGGCTTAAGTACTACGATTCCGATGAATCCGCTTTGCAAATTAACGCAAAATCTGTTTATGATTATTTCGTCCAGCAAAAACCACCAATGAATTCAGTAGCAATTGATTTTTTGGGGAAAAAGATTACATATAGTCAAGTGCTGGATCAAATAGAAAAAACGAGGATCAAATTCTTATCATTAGGCATAAAAAAAGGTGATGTAGTTACTCTGTGCTCACCAATGGTTCCAGAAATATACTATATCTTCTTTTCTCTAAATCAAATTGGTGCGGTGGCAAACTTGCTAGACCCTAGGATCAATATTGAATTTATTGAAAAAAGCATTTATGATACAAACTCACGTATTTTAATCTATATAGACCAAGCTTATGAAAAAATGAGGACGATTAAGGCTAATGAAAAGCTACCTCATGTTTTTTATTTGCCAGTATCAGGTTCGTTTCCAAGAGCGTTAAAGATGCTCTACGACATAAAGAACCGGAATGTTTTTAACGAACTAAGAATCATTAAGCATTATAATTGGCTAGACTATAAGGCTGAGACATCAGCCTCCAAAGGCCTGAACAACGATGTGACAGTTGATGATTTGGCGGCCATTGTGTATACAAGCGGAACAACTGAGATACCTAAAGGGGCACTGCTTTCTAATAAAAATATAATTGCATTGACTGTTCAAAATCGGATCTCTGACTTTGGGTGGGATAGGTACGATCGCTTTCTTGAAATAATGCCCCCGTTCATTGCCTACGGTCTCCTGTGTGGGATTGTTATACCACTGTGCATTGGTATGCAAGTGATTGTAATTCCAAAGTTTGAGCAAGAGAAATTCGCGGATTTAATCATCAAGTATAAACCAAATCATATTATGGGCGTTCCATCAATGATGGAGGATTTAACGAAAAACAAAAAGCTTGAAAAAACTGACTTGTCGTTCTTGAAGACAGTCATTGTCGGTGGTGATAAAATTAGTACAACAGCTGAAAAAGGCATTAATAAGTATCTCGAAGCTCATAATTGTACTATCAAGCTGATCAAAGGATACGGAATGACTGAAATGAGTTCAAATGCCGTATTCACTAAAAGCAAGGAATGCAATATTGATGGTAGTGTGGGAATTCCGTTGATGGGAAACAATGTAAAAATAATCGACTCAGATGGAAATGAACTGAAATATGGTGAAGAAGGAGAAATATGTCTAACTGGGCCGACTCTTATTCCGGGGTATTTCAATAATATGAAGCTGACTGAACAGGTGTTTGTTTTAGAGAATAATGAACGCTGGATTCATTCGGGTGATATAGGGTATATGAATGAAGACGGGATCCTGTTTATAGAGGGTAGAATAAAAAGAATGATAATTCGCTATGATGGCTTTAAAGTAATTCCACGGCTTATTGAAGATGCAATATGTATGAACAGTGATGTTAAAGGTTGCGCAGTTGTAGGAACTAACGATAAACTGCATGGACAGGGACAATTACCTTTAGCGTGGGTGGAGCTCTATGATAAAGCTAAAAAGGATAGCATCAAGGACACCTTGATGATATTGTGCCGGACCAATCTTCCGGAGTATGAGCAACCTGTTGACATCATGTTTATTGATGAATTGCCGTTAACACCCATTGGAAAGGTTGACTATAAAGCTTTGGAGAAAATGTAAAAATCAAATAATGTAGGGCAATGAGATCACTAATTCATCCTTTGGTTATACAATTGACACGATTACGTGTGCCACATCAGGTTATTGTTTCAAATGAAAACTACGGTTGGAGCCATAGACCCGTGATTTACGCTGTCAACCACACAAACTCTTTTGACATACCATTGACATGTCGCGCAATCAAGATGCATAGTTGGGTGCTGATTGGCAAACAGCCACTCTACCTTTCTGACAGATTATTCTTCTTTTTGAATGGAGCTATCTGGGTAGATCGGAAAGACAAACAAGACATGCGTCGAGCTAAAGAACGGATACAAAAGCATTTGCGTTCAGGAAAATCATTAATCTGGTTTCCTGAAGGAACCTGGAATCTTACAGATAGTAACCTCATGCTCCCTATGAAGTGGGGGATCATAGACTGCGCTCAGAAATCTCATGTGCCTATTATTCCTATCATTCTTGAGTATAGTATCCAATGGAAACAGTGCACAGCTTGTTTCGGAGAAGCAATTAATCCAGAAGGTTTATCATTAGAAGAAGGAATCTCTGCCCTGCGTGACAGAATGGCTGAACTGCGATGGAATATCTGGGAGCAGAAAGGGATCACACGTAGGTGCTACCTTGATCCTCAAGCTCAAAGAAAAAAACTGTATCAAGCCGTTGTAGATTACCCGCCTCTTGACCTAGAATATGAACAAAGTATTATCTTTAATCCTTGGTCATATCAAACAGATTAGCTAAAATCATTACATTAATGTCATTGTAAGTGTGGGTATTCCATAAAAATCATTACGGTGCTATGAGGAGCAAGTTACACTGCGGAAACAAGGAAGTGACATTCAGTTGGGACTTTATGAAAATGCTGTTCTGTCTCTTGTAAAAGCTAGGTTGAATCGTTCACTGGATCTGAAGAACATCAAAGAAATCTCATCGGATGGCATTCGTGAATATCTTGATATTTCCTATACAAACCGAAGCGGCAAGGAACTCCTGATGGACATTTTCGAGCCGATGGTTACCCCGGGCACGGAACTTCCGGTGATCATCAACATCCATGGCGGCGGTCTGATCATGGGGAAGAAGGAGTTTTCGGTCGGCTTTTGCAGGCAAATAGCGCGCAGAGGATATCTCGTTTTCTCTCTAGAATATCGCTTGATCCCTGATGTCAGGGTATATGAACAGTTTGATGACGTCTGCGCTGGGATGGATTGCGTGGGCAGGAAACTGGTTGATTTCGATGTCGATTTAACTCGTATCTATCTGGTGGCTGAAAGCGCTGGAGCCTATCTGGCAACATACGTTGCTACCATGAAGAAGTCCAAAGCCCTACAAGACGCAATCGGTTATGCACCGTCCCGGATGAACTTCAAGGCTATGGGCTTGATCAGTGGTATGTTTTACACTACTCGGAAGGATGCCACCGGGCGCTTCCTGGCGAAATCATTCTATGGTAAGGATGAGAAGAGTAAGGCCATAGCCCGGTTCACCAATCCGGAAGATCCGGAAATCATATACAATATCCCGCCATGCTATTTGATTACCAGCAAAGCAGATATGCTCGAACGCTACACTCTGGATTTTGCTGGAGAACTGGGCAACAAAGGCGTAGAACACTTCCTGCGCCATATGGGCAGCGATCCGAAATTGATCCACGCATTCCCGGTGCTTCGGCCCGATCTGCCGGAAAGCGAACGGGTCATTGATGAAATAGTAGATTGGTTTAAAAAACACGAATCTTGAGATGAGCCTTCCTCTGCAGGCAAAAAAGCCTGCAGATTTTTTGACGCTAATTATAATATCCACCCCATTTGGGACAGAGAAAGTAAGCGGTAGATACCGGTATTCATGCAGCCCGAGGAAGTACTGCAGGTACGGATTCATGGCAATCTCTTTGGTGATATCCTCATCAGACAAGGCTTTGTATGCCGGTTTGATCAGGAGTGCTCCCAGCGCCATTCTGGAATCGATCGCTCTCTGGCCTTTCTTGCTTCTGAAGTTATCGGCATACTTCAGATCGAACTCCCGCCAGGGAACCAGTTTGCTCAGCTTGATCCAGTCATTGTTCGGATCCAGCGGCAATGAGCCGAACATTTCGGGCGATTCAAGCATGGAAACCTGTCCAGTATGCCGTTTGTACATTCTGAGCTCTCCTGCAGGTGCAAGGTTTTTAATGCGAATCCCTTGATTTTCCTGCACCTATTGTACCATGAATCGGGCTCTAAACGTTGACTTTATTATGTTTTTGGGGATTCGCAGGAGACACTAAGTATGTTCCTTATTGGGCCTGATTTAAGTTGACGGTAAGTTGACGGATAAACTGTCACAGACTTCAAAAGCCTTGAAAATGTGCAAATTTTCAAGGCTTTTAAGTTGATGGTAAGTTGCTTCTGGGTGGTGCTGGGTATCCTATCAGCCGCTTATCAAACAAAAACGCGTTCTCCCCGGAGGGAATCAACATATTCCTACATTTTCATTATGCAACATTCAGCCCTTTTTCAGCAGCGCAGTCTTCTGCGCCTTTGCCGCTGTCCGATCTGACTTGTGCAGAATGTCCAGCGGAATCCAGCCGTTCATCTGCAGCATCATGCCATTGACATCCTTGTATAACTCGCGAGGATTACCGAGCACCAGCCAGCAAGGATCTTTAACTGCCAGAAATGGCATCTCGATGTCAACGCTGCCGATATGGGTAGGACAGAAAATAATGGGGTGATTCGATTTCTTTCGGTCATCCCTCAGCACATGGAGCCGCCGCCCGGTCAAGCGCATTTCTGCTCCCATCAGTGGGATTAGGATGCGGTTGGGCGAAAGCATGCAGGCGCAAATGACGTACCCGGCCGCCATAAGTCTGAAAGAGTTCCAGCCGCTTCTCCCGGCAATAATTTTCATAGTCCAGCTTTGGGAGGCGAAGCATATGAATGAAAGACACAATACTATTGATGAATCCCATATGAATCTATTGTAAACTAATATCTATGAATTGATGGTTTTTAACTTGATAATAACCAGAGGTCTGCCTATACAGCTTATTTTTATCTTTCTTAAGTGTTGTTGGAGAATATGGCAGCATTACAGCATGCTCGGCATATGCATATAGGCTCAATTCACTTGGAAGATAGCGACTGAGCGTTTCATTTAGATCTTCGACACACTTCACTTTCTCTTCTTCTGAAAAACTGTTCGCCCATACAATATGGGCAACCAATCTTTTCCTGTCGCTCTCCCCGATAACAGGAAGGACAATAGCATCGTCAATATACTCATTTTCTTTTATCTTATTAGCGATATCAAATAGATAGACCTCTGTTTCATCGGATAGGGAAATAGTATCTTTTGTACGCCCCCAAATATAAACAAACCCATTTTCATCGATCTCAGCTAGATCGCCGGAATGTATCCATCCATCAATCTTGATTTGGGCAGTAAGTTCGGGCTTTTTATAATACCCTTTCATGGCTGAGGGGCTTTTGATCCATAATTCTCCCCGTTGATTATAACTCTTCTCTATGCCATTTTGATCGAATACACTTAACACTATACCAGCATAGGGGATTCCTACACCTATGGTTGTCTTTTGTTCATCAAAGCGAGCACTAGGCAATTCAGTGCATACAGCGGAAAACAACTCTGATAGTCCATATGCACATGCAATACCTACTGGAGAATTATATGCCAGCAAAAGTTGTTTCCATTTAGTATATTTAGAGATATCTGTTCCTTCTCCGCCAACAACCCAGCACTTTGCATAAGAAAAGTCAAAAGTTTTCCCTTGCTTTATTTCATTGTCTATCCGATTGAAAAATGCCTCCCATGCACTTCCAGTGTTGACAATAACGCTTGCATGTGAGGTTAATACCTGACGATAAAAATCATCCTCCGAAACACGAGGATCCATGACAACTGTCATACCACTGTAAAGCGGGAGTAAGAATAATATATTCAACGCAGTAGATGCTGTTGGAGGAAAGTGATTTAAGCAACGCTCTCCTGAAAAGAACTGCACTCCCGATGCAGTTCCCATAACAAACTGAGCAATTGTGGACTCATTGGTAGCAACGCACCCTTTTACCACACCATCTACCGTTGTTCCGCTTGAAGAAGTGATGAAAGCCGGTCTATTTGGCACAAATGGTGTTCTTAATTCCCCACGATAGATTTTGGAATAATGTTTTGCCTGTGTCAGGCGAATATACTTTCCGCCTCTGGGTATCTGGTTTATTTTCCCTCTATGTTTCAGACTACCAATCAGAGAGAAGATCTGTTTTTTGGGGGGTGGCATTGCGTCCGCTGCAGTGACGATAATAACCTTTTGAAAGCGGTCTTTGGACAACTCGCTACTAACATTTACCCACATATCATCGTAGACAATGGCAATCCGTGCGTCCGCAGTTTCCTCTGCTAAAGCCTCTGTGCTGATTGCAAGCTTGAGAAAATACGGACAGGCGCCGATGATATTCAATGCAAATGCCATTGCACCAACATCAGGGAAGAATGGGCCATAATAGGGAACGATCTCATTCTCCTTGATGCCGAGAGCTTTGAAGGCTCTGGCCCAAGTGTAAACCATGTCGATAAACTCCGGGCGTGAGATCATACGACCGAAATACTCGATGGCAGGGATGTCTTTGTGTTGCAGTAGCTTTTCCTCGATTACATCCCAAACGGTCTTTCCTTCGGGAATATTGAGCGCAGCTTCTTCCGCTCCGGGCTTGTAGTATTTCAGCCAAGGCTTATCTACGGATGGGTACCCCGTCAATTTCTTTTCTTCTGCCATATCCACATCTCTCCGGTTACAGATTTCATATATGGGCATGCGATAACAGAACCGTTCTCCATATCGCTCTATCTGAGCAAAAATGTGTACGATTCTGCGCGCCCCATAATGTTAAAATGATAGCATAAAAGGCCTGTTTTTCCAAGATTCAAATGCTCATCTGGGCTGGTTTTTCGTTCAAATTCGAGATTTATCATGAAAACAGTGAAACAAAAATGTACACCTTTTTGTTTTAGAGAAAATGGCAGGATACTTGCTCAGTTTGATCCAGTCGTTATTCGGATCAAGCAGCAATGAGCCGAACATTTCTGGTGATTCCAGCATCGAAACCTGTCCAGTGTGCCGTTTGTACATTTTCGGGCTTCCTGCAAGTGCAAGGTTTTTCGCCTAAATCCTTGATTTCTCTTGCACTTATTATACAACGAAACGGCCTCTGGACGTTGAATTTCCCATGTTTTTGGCTACTTGCAGGAGACACTATCTTAATCCTTCGTATCAATATTCCAGCCGTTTTTCTCCAGCTGCCGCATCCATGCGGGATAGCGCCATTTCAGCATTCCCACGCACAGAATCGCCGTGGCCAGCGTAAACACCGGATACAGATACCAGATGGCTTCGGGACCCCAGACCGCGGGAAGAAGCAGAACGAAAGCAACAGGCGCCACCAGCGAAAGCATCGCGGCGATGATGATGGAACCCAGCCCGTCTCCCAGGCCGGTAAAGAAGGAACTGCAGAACGTGGCAAAGCCATAGAGCAGGCACGCGACCGATGAGATTTTGAGCACGTTCACCGCCAGGGCGAGGGTCGCGGCATCATAGCCCACGTACAGGGTCGCGATGGGTCCTGCCAGCAGCCAGCACAGGACGCCCATGACGATCCCGACCAGAATCTGGAGAACGGTTGAGTGCCTGAGCAATTCATGGATCTCCTGTTTTTTCTTTTCGCCAACCTTATATCCGACAATCGTGATTGTGGCAGTGGAAAAGCCATAGGAGACCGACAGGAACACCGAAGCGATGTATCCGAACACGCTCATGGCCGCCACGCCGGACTCGCCGAAGAAGCGCATCAGCTGGCCGTTGATCACCAGTTCGGATAAATTGAACGATACGCTGTCCACCATTTCTGAAGCGCCGTTGAAGCAGACGGCGCCCATTTCTTTGAAGGTGCGGAGCTTCGGGACCGTAAGCCGGAGGGAAGAACTGTTGGGCCGGGCAAAATAGACCAGGGTGATGATCATGCCGGTCAGAGCGGCAAGGGCGGTGGCCAGCGCCGCACCGGTAACCCCCATCTTCAGGGGTACCATGAAGACCCAGTCCAGCACAGCGTTCATTGCTCCGTTGATCACGGCAACCACAGAGCCCAGCCAGGCCTTTCCGGCCGTGACCCAGAGGGACTGAAACCCATAGGTGATGATAAACGCGAAGAGAAAGGCGGACACCCAGCGCCCATAAAGGACGCAGTCGTCCATCGAATGCACGCTCGCGCCCACCATCCGGGCAATGGCCGGCATCAGCGGCACAAGGGCGCCCCCGAGAATCAGCCCCACCGCGATCATGAATGCGACGGCGCAGCTGAATATCTCCCGCGCCTTTTGCGGATCACCATTCCCCAGGTATCGTGCAACGACGGCGCTTGAGCCCGTGCCGAACATGAGCCCCAGCGCGAACATCACCACACACAGCGGCATGATGAGGTTGATCGCGGCAAAGGCTGACACGCCCAGTATATTGGACACGAAATATCCGTCCACCAGCTGAAAGGAGATGGAAACCAGCATATTGAGGATGCTGGGCAGGGCGTACATGATCAGTTTGCCGTACGTAAAGTTTTCGGACAATTCGACTTTTTTCATTGATTCCTCTCCTCGTGCCGGAACAACACAGGATGCTTTTTTCGTTAAGACTCAAGAACGATCGTTTGAAGGTATTTCCTGAACAGCACCAGGAATCTTCGCATACTGCCCGGCGCGTAGATGCGTTTCTGGTAACTGCAGGAAACGGCGAGAACCCCGTCCACATCGCCGATGTACATGCCGACGCGCCCGCCGGCAGCGCTGTACCCGTCGGCAAGCTCCACTTCCTCAAGGATATCGGTTTCCTCCGTCTGTTCTTCCCCGTCGGCAAGGCCCGGCAGGTAATTGATCTCGATGGAATCTTCCAGCGCCTTTTCCATGATCTCCTGATAATCGCAGATGCTGTGAGCAAATCCGGCATCCGTTTGTCTCCGGATTTCTTCAACGAGCGTTTTGACGTCCGGATATTCATCCATATGCAGCGCTACGGGGAGGATCTTGAACAGAAGTCCCACAGTGGTTTCGTTTCCGGCCCTTGACCGGTTGTCGTTGATCCAGTTGAGCAGCACGTCTTCCCTGCCGCTGTATTCCCGCAGGGCCAGCGCGCCGGCCGCCAGGCAGATCACATTGCCGGAGGCTTTCAGGCGCGCCTGCGCCTCCTCCATCTGTTCCAGCGTCAGCGACAGGCCGGTCATCTCCTCCGCGCCATCGGAATTCCAGGAAGCGAAGTCTGGCTTCGGGATGTTGCACCAGTCGGTGTCGCCGAGCAGATTGCTGAAATACCGCTTTGCCTCCGCGTAGGCGCTCGTCCGCGCTGCTTTCTGCTCCCGGAGCAGGAAGGTATAGTAGTAATCCTCCGGCAGCGGTTCTCCTCTGACCGCGCGCTGAATGTTCTCCCTCAGCACCCCGATGGAGAAACCGTCGGAAATCATGTGGTGCATATCCATGAACAGGTAGCGTAACCGGCCGCACCTGAGGAGGCGGATCCTGAACAGCGGCGTACGGAAACTCGTGAATGGCGTGACCAGGCCGTCGATCGTGCTGTGAAGATTCTCCGGCGCGATGTCTTCCCATTGGACGTCACGAAGCAGATCCGGGCGGCAGCACTGGACAAAGCGTAACTCCTCGTCCGTATCAAACACCGTGTAAAGCGCCGGGTGATTGCGGATCACCGCGTTGACCGCCGCCGCGAGGCGATCGTCATCGATACTGTCATCAATGCGGTACAAAGAGGGAATGTTGTACATCACGGATTTCGCGTGCGTAAACTGATAGTCCATCATGTTCATCTGGCCCGGCGTCGCCGTGACGGACATCCCGCGGGCCTGCTCCTCGCTGAAGTCATCCTCCTCCATCCCGAAAAGCGCCTCCGAAATCCGTGCGGGCGTCTTCAGACTGTAGATATCCGAAATGGACAGCTGACTGATATTCGCGATGGAGACCGCCCTCATGCAGCGGATGGAATTGCCGCCCAGCGCGAAGAAATCGTCATCAATGCCGAAAGTCTCCGCGTCCAGTCCGAGCGCCTCCGCAAATGCCGCGCACAGCGTGCGTTCGATCGGGTTCCGCGGCGGGGCGTAGGGCGCCTGCCGGTCGGAAATATCCGGGTCCGGCAGCGCTTTCAGGTTGATCTTGCCGTTGGGAGTCATGGGCATGGTTTCCAGCCGCATGTAAATCTCCGGAACCATATACTCCGTCAGCGTTTCGGCAAGGAACGCCCTCAGGGCGTCCGGATCAGTCTCCCCGTCAGCCGTGTAATAAAGCACCAGGGTGTCCCTGCGCACCTGCGCCGAAACAGCCCCGATCCCCTCATACCGGCTGGCCCGGCTTTCGATTTCGCCCAGCTCGATGCGGAAACCGCGCAGCTTCACCTGGTTGTCGATGCGGCCCAGGTATTCCAGTTCGTCGTTTTCATTGTACCTCGCCAGGTCCCCGGTGCGGTACATCTTTTCCCCGCTCAGCCAGGGGCAGTCCACGAACGCCTTTTCCGTCAGATCCGGACGCTTCCAGTATCCCTCCGCGATCTGGGGCCCCGCCAGGCACAGTTCACCCGCCATCCCCCGGGGCAACAGCCGGCTGTGATCGTCGCAGATCAGGGACCAGGTATTGGGTACGGGGCGCCCGATGGGAATATTCAGGTCCTTCTCCTGGTTGACGGTGTGATAGCTGGAGCATACCGTAAATTCCGTCGGCCCGTAACCGTTGATCAGCTGAATGTCCGTTTTTTCGCATGGCAGCATTTTCTCGCCGCCCATTATCATAAACCGGATCGGCATATCCGGAAACTGGTTGATCAATGCCATGCCGATCTGCGTGGACATGCTCATTCCGGTGATTCCGTGTTCCCGGATATAGCGGTCCATGGCGGCAGGGTCTTTGCGCAGCTCATCCGCCAGGATATGCACCTGCCCGCCTGCCGCCAAAGGCGCGAACAGATCGTTGACCGAAGCATCAAAGGAGAAACTGGGATGAAGCACGTCGACAGGGTTTTCACCGACGATGTTCACCAGCCAGGCCAGCATTGTTCGCAGGGAACTGTGGGGCTGTACCACACCCTTCGGCCTGCCGGTGGATCCGGAGGTATAAATCATATAGGCGCGGTTCCCCGGCTTCGCCAGGCAGATCCCGGGGGCGTTTTTCCCTTCGGCAGCGATCTTCCGGACCGTCTCCCCGTCAAGCGTTACCTTTGCCTCGGAATCCTCCAGCATGTAGCTGATCCGGTCCTCGGGGTATTCGGGATCCACCGGCACATAGGCCGCCCCGGCCTTATGGACGCCGGCAACCGCCGCCGCGAATTCCTTCACGCGGCCCATGCGGAGGGCGACAAAGCTGTTTTCTTTGACTCCCTGGGCGATCAGCCAGGCTGCTACGGCGTTGGATGCCTGATCCAGCTCGGCGTAGGTGTAGCTGCCTTCGCTGTCGACCACAGCGACGTGATCCGGGCATTCTTTCACCCATTTCCGGAAAAGGTCAAGCCAGGTTTCCCGGATATTGTATGCCAGGGTTTCACCCCTTGACCGGGTGATGATCTCCCGTGTATCGTCTTCGTCCAGCAGCTCAAGCGCGCATAGCGCGCAGTCCGGATTCCGGATCATTCCCTCCAGCAGCATCCGGACCATCGAAAGCAGCCGGCGGATCTCCTCCCCGCGGTACAGCCGGGTATCGAAGGTAAGGCAGAAGGTCAGTTTCCCGTTCCCCACGTAAGAGACGGGATTAATGGCGCTGAAGATTTCCTCCCGGAGCTCCAGGGGTCTGAGGAGCGGCACTTCCTCAGCGTTTTCTCTTCCGCCGGCAAAGTTCTCAAAGGCCATGACCGACTGCAGCAGTTCGCTGCCCAGATCCGTCTGCTGCTCAATGTCAGACAGTGGGCAATAGTCATATGCATTGCTTTGGGCCGCCTGCCGGTTCAGGGCCTGCAGTGCGTCCCGTGCGCTGGTCCTGTCGTCCCACTTCACGCGCACCGGCACCGAGTTGATGAACAGGCCCATCAGGTCGTCGACCTTTGTTTCCGTATTGTCGCGGCCGGACACGACCTTGGCGAACACCGCGTCCTGTGTGCGGCTGCACACGCCGAGGGCCATGCCCCACGCCAGTTCCACGGCGTTGCTGAGGGTCGCGCCCTCCTGCCCGCACAGCTGTTCCAGGCGCCGCGTTTTCTCCTCGTCCAGCGAAACCGTCAGCAGGTCTTCTTCCGAACGCTCGTTCTCCGGCACTGTGCCATAGGAAGGAACCTCCGCCCTCGTCTCATAGCCGGTCAGCAGTTCACGCCAGTAGTCCAGGCCCGCCTTCATGTCCTTGCGCAGAATCTCCCGGACCGCGGCCTCATAGCGCCCTCTGGCAGGGGGCTCGTCCTCTGTGAACTGACCGGTCATCTCCTCCTGAAGATAGCGGGTCAGATCCTCCATGCACAGGGCGGTACACCACCCGTCCGTGATGATATGATGCTGTGTCTGGACCAGATAGCAGCGGGAATCGCTCACTTTTGCGCAGGTCAGGCCGAACAGCGGCTTTTCCTGCAGGTCATATCCATGGGTCAGGATTTCCTCCCGCAGCCGCTTCACCGCCGCTTCCGGATCCGCCTCTGCGGTCAGATCGGCCATGGCAAGGCCCAGCGGCCTGTCGATGATGGCCTGCCGGGGAACGCTGACATTTTTATGCAGGATGGACGTGCGCAGCACTTCGTGCTTCGCCCCCATCCGGTCCAGCACATGCCGAAGCTGCGCCTCCGTGGGCGCCCAGTCCATTTCAAAGATATCCACCAGCCGGTAAGCCCAGGCCTCCGGCTCCTGCAGGTGCTTGAGCAGCATGCTTTCCTGCATCGGCAGCAGCGGATAAATCCGTTCCACCCGTTCGCCGCGGCTTTCAAAGTCCGCCGTCACGGCTTCAAATTCTTCCTCACTCCATTCCGTTTCTCCCCGGTCGGAGGCTGTCGTCATGGGTGTGTGTGTTTCAGTCAGGTACTTGGCGATCCGCCGCATTTCTTCAAGGATTCCCCCGGCGATCCTTTCGGCCTGCCCGGGATCAAATTCGGTCGGATCGTGATCGACTGTCAGGGTAAATTCACCGTCTCTCGTCAGGCTGTTGATGCTGAAACCGGGACCCTCTGTGTTCCGCGGACTGATATCCTTTCCCTTGTCGATAGGAGCCACCCGGAACTGCTTCTCTTCCTCCGGCGATCCTTCGTCCATTTCGCCCAGGTAATTGAAGCAGAGAGGCGGGATCCTGTCTGTATGGAAGTCCAGCGCATCTTTTCCGCCCACATACCGGAGCACATTGTATCCCACGCCTTTATGGGGAATCCGGTGGAGCGTCTCTTTCACCGCCATCAGATCCCGGCGCATGTCGCCGGTCAGGCCCTCAAACACCACAGGATAGATGGAGGTAAACCAGCCGACCGTGCGATCGGTGTACAGCGGTTCATCCAGTTCTTCGCGTCCGTGTCCTTCCATCTGTACCGGCACCGGCCTGTCGCCCCTGACCTGACGCCAGCTTCTGCACACGGCGGTCAGCAGGGCGTCATTGAGCGTAAGTCCGAAGGCGTTAAAGTTCGTACGCAGGAATCGTTCGGTATCTTCCGCGCTCATGGTCACGGTCAGCCGGGCGAATTCGCGGCTGTAATCCTTCCCGTCTGACAGCGGGAACGCTTCCAGTTTTTTCTGAACCGCGTTCCAGTAGGAGATCTCCTGTGCAAGTCGATAGCTGTCCCGGTATTTCCGGATCGCCCGCGCGTAATCCGCATAGGGCTGTGTCTTACGGGGCAGCTGAATCGCTTTCCCGCCCGTATCCTGGGCAAAAGCCGTTTCAAGGTCAGAGACAATGATCCGCCAGCTCACGCCGTCGATCACCAGGTGGTGGCAGGCGAGACAGAAGAAGTCCGCGTCCGGCGCGTGGATCAGCGCGGCCCTGACCAGCGCCTCTTCCATCCGGATATGGCTTTGAATCTCCCGGCACACGGCCGTGATTTCCTCTTCTGAGGCGGCGCTGTAATCCTCGATGAGGATCACGCTATCGGCAGGTCTGACCGTCAGGCGGTTGTCCGCCCAGATCGCCCGCAGCATATCATGCTGAACCGTCAGGGCATTGAAAACACGCTGCAGTTCGTCAGCCGTCATGCGGTCCCGGAGAATAAACAGCTCAGTCTGATTGTAGTGCCAGGGCTGCGGCAGGTGAAGATCCCTGAAGAACGCGACAATGGGCGTTTCCTCCACATCCCCCTCAAAGGGCTGCTGGCTGATCTCCGGCCCCTTCTTCGACTGAGCCGCGCCCGCGATGCCGCGAACCGTCTTCTGCCGCATGATGTCGGCTACGGAGACCGCCAGATCAAGTTCGCGCAGCAGGCTTGAAAGGCGGATGGCCTTGATGGAGTCGCCACCCAGTTCAAAGAAGCTGTCCAGCGCCCCGGGAGTCGTTTTCATGTTCAGGATCTTCTGCATCGCCGCCGCCACCGCCTGCTCCGCGGCGCCGGCCGGTTCCACGTATTCCCTGGCGGCGATCTCCGGTTCCGGCAGCGCCTTCCGGTCGATCTTGCCGTTGGGCGTCACGGGCATGTTTTCCAGCTGCATGTAAATGGCCGGAACCATGTAGTCCGTCAGCGTTTCGGCAAGGAACGCCTTCAGCGCGTCCGGATCGATCTCCCTGTCAGCCGTGTAATAAAGCACGAGGGTATCCCTGCGCACCTGCGCCGCCACGGTCCTGATCCCTTCATACTGACCGGCCCGGTTTTCGATTTCACCCATCTCGATGCGGAAGCCGCGCAGCTTCACCTGGTTGTCGATGCGGCCCAGGTATTCCAGCTGCCCCTCCGGGTTCCAGCGGGCCAGGTCGCCCGTCCGGTACATCTTTTCGCCGTTCAGCCAGGGGCAGTCCACGAACGCCTTTTCCGTCAGATCCGGCCGGTTCCGGTATCCCTCAGCGATCTGGGGCCCCGCCAGGCACAGTTCCCCCGCCATCCCCCGGGGCAGCAGCTGACCGTTCGCGTCACACACGAAGGCATAGCAGTTATGCAGCGGCCGGCCTATGGGGATCGGGTTGTAGCTTTCGCCCTTTTGCAGTTCGAAGTACGTGGCGTCCACCGTGAATTCCGTGGGGCCGTAGGTGTTGTACACCGGTCCCCGGGCCAGCGGCACAGAGGTCATCGCCTCGCCGCCCAGGCACAGATAATCCACGTCCAGCGGTTCTTCCGCTGCCAGCAGCTGACCGAACTGGGTGGAATAGCAGCCGCCGTTGATGGCGTTCTCCTTCAAATAGCGCCGCATCTCATCCACATCCCGCCGTACCTCTTCCGGCACGATGAACAGCTCCCCGCCCGCCGTCAGCACGGGATACAGATCCTCCACCGAGGCGTCGAAAGCGAAGTTGGAATGGCAGGCAATCCGGCTGTTTTCCGTCAGTCCCCAGCGGTCCGCGATAAAGTGTACGAAGTTTGTCAGCGCCCGGTGGGGAATCATGACACCCTTGGGCCTGCCGGTGGATCCGGATGTGTAAATCATGTAGGCCAGCGTGTCCGGCGTGGCGCGAAGCACCGGCTGCGCGTCCGCGCACTCCCTCACCGCCTGCCTCACCGTCTCCTCGGTCATCAGCAGGGTCGCCTGTGAATCTTCCAGCATATATCTGACGCGGTCCTCCGGATAATCCGCGTCGATGGGCACATAGGCCGCGCCGGCCTTGTGGATGCCGACGGCCGCCGCCACGAATTCCTTCACCCGGCCCATGCGCAGGGCGACAAAGCTGTTTTCGGCAACTCCCTGACCGACAAGCCACGCGGCAACGGCGTCGGAGACCTGATTCAGCTCCTCGTAGGTGTAACTGCCTTCGCTGTCCGTCACGGCCTTACGCTCCGGCGATGTCTGAACCTGCTTCCGGAACAGATCCAGCCAGGTTTCACGGAGATCGTATGCCAGGGTTTCACCCCGGCTCAGCTGCAGCAGCGCCGGAATCTCTTCATCGGATACCAGGCTGATCTCAGAGAGCTTTTCCCTGCGCATCATCTGCTCCAGCACCCGGTCGTAACGGGCAGCAAAATCGTCGATGAAACGCTCGCTGTATCGGTCCGCGTGGTATTCCATATGCAGGTCCAGCCGATCCCCTTCGGCCGTCAATTCCCCGGAAAGCATGGCCGCGGCAGCGTTGAAGGGCACGGTTTCCTCCGCGGCCGTCACGCCGTCCAGCCGGGGCAGGGCGCGCATCTGATCCTGCCATACGAACATTACATCGCTGGTAATCCCCGTGGCGGCGGCCAGCTCCGCAAAGGAAAAAGTGTCGCCCGCCATGTCGCCCAGCAGCTGTTCTTTCACCGCGGCGCATTGCTCCGTCACCGGGATATCCCCGGCGGTGTTGAAACGCAAAGGCAGCGTCTTCACAAACATGGAAACGGTATGCGCGGTGCGGCTGTCCTTTCGACCGTTGTATATGGTGGTGAACACAGGCGTTTTTTCCCGGGTGTACCGGGACAGCAGCACCCCGAAGGCCGTTGTTGTTACGACGTTTTCGGTCAGCCCGTGCTCCGCGCAGAATGTCCTGAGCGCGGAGACCGGCGTCGTCAGCGCGATGGTTCTGTCGGCATGCACAGGCGCTTCGCCGTGCCGATCCCCTTCGGGCAGCGATGGCGCTTCGATGTCGCCGAATTGTTTCAGATACCATGACTTTGCGCTCTCATACGCGCCGCTTTCGCGCAGCGAGGCCTCGTCCCTTGCGGCATGCCAGGCGGTATATGTCTCCGGCTCCGCTTCTTCGCCCCGCCATGCGCGGGCGATATCGTCAAACAGGATGTGCGCGGAGGTGCCGTCGAAAACGATATGATGGCAATCCATGAACAGCCGTACGGCCTTCTCTGTCCGGATGATCTCCATGCGGAACAGCCGGTCTTCAGTGATGTTGAAGGGCGCGGCCAGCGCGCTCTTCCGCTCCGCGAAAGCTGCCTCCGTTGAATCCGTGATTTTACACAGGACTCCCTCCGCCCAGTCGGGACGGTACACCATCGCGGGAAGCCCGTCCTCGTCCGTTATGATCTGCGCAAAGAGCCCCGGATGGGCTTTGACCGCCGTCTCGGCCGCATGCTGAAGCCGGCCTGCATCCGTGTCCGCCGGAAAGCGCAGCAGCATCGGGTTATTGTAGATCGCCTCGCCCGGATGGCGCGCGCATTCGGCATAGATACCCATCTGGGTCTGGGTCAGCGGGCAGGGCTTCGCGGGATCCGTTTCCCCTTCGTCCTCGGCGTCGGCGGCCTGCGTCGCCTCCTGCCAGATCTTCGCAATCTTCCGGGGTGTCCGCCCCTGATAGATCATGCCGATGTCCAGCCTCCGCAGCGGGCATCGGCTTACCAGTTCCATAGAGGTTACGGAGCTGCCGCCCAAAGCATAGAAATCCGCTTCCGCGCTGACACGGTCCAGCTTCAGTACGGCGGCCATGCTGTCGCACAGCGCCTTCTCCGCGGCGCTGTCGGGCGCTGAATACTCCTCGTCGGGAATGTCAAATTCAGGCCGGGGCAGCAGGCGGCGGCTCAGTTTTCCGCTCCCGGTGCGGGGAAACGTGTCCAGATGGATGAAATGCGATGGAATCATGTAATAGGGCAGATGCTGCTGAAGCGTCTCCTGAACCGCCGCCGTGTCGATCTCCCTGTCGTCCGTATAGTACAGGCAGACGTAGGCCGCGTTGTTCTCCGAAAAGCCTTTGGCCATGACCGCTTTCAGCCCGGTCACCTTTCGCACGGCGGCTTCCACCTCCGCCGGTTCCACCCGGTTGCCGTTGATCTTGATCATATCGTCAATGCGGCCCAGCACCGCATAGTCGCCGTTTTCCAGCCGTTTTGCGAGATCCCCGGTGCGGACCTCTCCGTTTACAAACGTCCTCGCCGTCTGCTCCGGCAGCCCGATATATCCGCGCACATAGGGACTCCGGAAGCACAGTTCTCCTTCCCCGCCGTCCGGAACAGGATTTCCGTTTTCATCCCTGATCGTCATTTCAACACCGGGGCATGCCCGGCCGATCGGCGATATCTCGTTGGGCTGATCCAGTTTTTTGTACGCAATGACAAATGCCGATTCGCTCATGCCATAAAAGTTATACACAGCCAGCTTCGGGTCATCCGACCAGATCCCGTAAGCCGGTTCGGAGGCAACCTCGATCAGCTCCAGGGACGGAATATCCCTGAACAGATGGAAAATCGACGGAGCACAGAGCGTTTGGGTAATCCCATTCCGGACAAAGCATTCCCTGACCGCAGACGGATCCCTGACGACGGACCAGGGAATGACAAACAACGTGCCGCCGTCGTGCAGCACAGACGTGCTGCAGATGATGGCGGCAACGAAGTTCAGCGGTGAAATCAGCGCGTAGTCTGTCATGGTCAGGTCGATCTCCGCCGCGCGGTCCACATTGCCGTACTCGTGCAGCACGCCTTTGGGATTGCCGGTGGAACCGGAGGTGTATACCGCGAAGGCGGCGTCATGGTCATCGACGGTTTCCCGGCCCTCCAGCAGTTCGCAGGCCATCGCCTCCTGCCAGGCTGCCCCGTCCATAACCAGCCGGCACCCGCAGTCGTTCTGAATGAACTTTACCCGCTCGGCGGGATAGCCTTCCTCCAGAATGACGCATGCCGCGCCGGCCCGCCAGACGCCGATCATGGCGATGAAAGGCTCCACGCCACGGGGCAGCAGGATGTTCACCATGTCCTCCCGGCCGATGCCCCGCTCCTTCAGATAATGATATACGCGCCCGGACAGGTCCGTCAGCTGCGCGTAGGTCACGGCCGTTCCGCTGCAGTCGTTCAAAGCGGTTTTCTCAGGCTGTGTAAGGGCATATGTGTTGATGGTATCAAGCAGTCTCATAAGAATCCCTGTATGATGATTTCGGAAACGAAATCCATACTTTCCTTTCCTGATTTGATTGTCCGGCAGCTAATACGCATTCATTATACTTGATTCACAGTTTTTGTGCAATTTATTTTGGGCCCGTTGGGACGGGTTGCCCTGTCCCCAACGGCCTTTTTCAGTACAATCATTTTCTTTTGAGTGACGCATGTCGGAGATCTCCGGCAAAGTTGGCGAAGACACCAACGTCTGCTCCACCTACCTGAAAAACCTGATCACGCTGGGCATCGTGCAAAAGGAACTGCCTTACGGAGAGAAAGCGTCAAAAAGGGCGATCTATTTTATCGACGACAACATGTTCCGCTTCTGGTATCGCTTTGTGCCGGAGAACGCTTCCCTGATCTCCCGCGGCGCGGCGGATCTGGTATATCAGCGCATTGAACCGCACCTTTCCGACTATATGGGCAAGGTGTTTGAAGAAATCTGCAAGCAATACCTCTGGAGACTGCTGCTGAGTGGGAAATCCCCGATAGAATTCACTTCCCTGGGCCGCTGGTGGGGCAATGACCCCATCCACAAACGCCAGGCGGAAATCGACATCATGGGCGAGCAGGATAAGAATACTGCTCTCTTCGGCGAGTGTAAGTGGACAAATGAAAAAGTTGACCTGGGCGTACTGGATACGCTGATAGAGCGCAGCATCCTTTTCGCCTATCAGAAAAAGCATTTCTTCCTTTTCTCCAAGTCCGGCTTTACAAAGGGATGTGCGGAGAAAGCAAAAGAGATGGGGAGTGTGTCTCTGATATAGTATTCAGATATTTTGGCTGATCAATAACTTCAACTCCATGATTATGGTGTATATGGCTCAAACATCCCGATAAGGCTCCTCATACCCCATTGCCCGCTTGGAATCTCCAACACCAGCGGTAGTCGGATCCACCACGATGCCCAGGATCACCAGCAGGGCGAAAACGGCATCCACCACTGCAATCAGACGGCCGGTGATGTTGCTGAAGTCCAGCGTCCAGCCGAACACAGCAGCAATCGCCTGCACCACCAGCGCCAGGGCCGGGATCACGGATACCCAGAATTGCTTGTTCATCAGTCTGATTTTCCAGTTGATCATTTTGATTTCCTCCTTTAAAGTCGATCAGTTATTCATCATCCACAACGACCGGCTGGCCGCCGGGAACCATCGGCAGATGGCGGAAAGTCCGCCTCATATCCTTCATATCCCCATTGCCGCCGAGGGCATGGTATTGTTTCCAGACATTTTCCATGTTGGACCGGTCATCCAGATCGGCCCATCCTTTTTCCATATAATGCTTGTACCCCTGCAAAAGCCGGTCACGCAGCATGGCCTTGACCGCCTCCCGCATC
>JAFROK010000010.1 GCA_017429695.1 Clostridia bacterium
GATGCGGGAGGCGGTCAAGGCCATGCTGCGTGACCGGCTTTTGCAGGGGTACAAGCATTATATGGAAAAAGGATGGGCCGATCTGGATGACCGGTCCAACATGGAAAATGTCTGGAAACAATACCATGCCCTCGGCGGCAACGGAGATATGAAGGATATGAGGCGGACGTTCCGCCATCTGCCGATGGTTCCCGGCGGGCAGCCAGTGGTCGTGGATGATGAATAACTAATATTGAAGGGAGATTGTTCTTTATGGAGATTAACTGGTTGGTGAGAATTCGGAATAAACAATTCTGGGTATCCGTGATCCCGGCAATCGCATTGGTGGTCCAGGCTGTCGCGGCCGTGTTCGGTTGGACACTGGATTTCAGTAACCTGATCGGCAAGCTCATCGCCGTCGTGGATGCCGTGTTCGCACTGCTGGTGATTCTGGGCGTCGTAGTGGATCCGACTACCGCGGGCGTCGGAGATTCCAAGCGGGCTCTTGGGTATGAGGAGCCGTACAGGGACAAAGTGTAAAATTGAATATTCCATTAAATGATTGTCGCCTGCAGATGGTGCTTTTGCATTGATCTGCAGGCGGCTTTTTTGAGTTTTGTTATGAAGAGGCAGCGAAAATGTTGGGTATCAATCTTAATGCCATGTATTTATTGTGCCGACGCCCGGGATTTCCGGCGGTAGCCGTCAAATCCTGATTCATACCATACCCAGCACATCGGCAACATTGTCATGAATGACCAGGGTTGCTTTTTCATCCGCCGGGGTGGGCTCCCGGTTGATGACAACCAGGTTCCGGCCCCTGAAATGTTCGATGAAGGACGCGGCCGGCTCCACTGAAAGTGATGTGCCGGCAACGATTAAGGTATCCGCATTTGTGATTTCCCGGATGGCGCCGATGCATACATACTTTTCCAGCGGTTCGCCGTAGAGAACCACATTCGGCCGGATGACACCGCCGCACTCACAGCGGGGGATTCCTTCCGAACGGAGAACCGTTTCCACGGGATAGGAAGCGTTGCATTCGGTGCAGTAATTTTCCAGGACGCTGCCGTGGATTTCATATACCCGGATGTTGCCGGCTTTTTTATGGAGGCCGTCGATATTCTGGGTGACGATTCCGCGGAGTTTATCCTGCTTTTCCAGTTCAAAAAGAAAACGGTGGGCCGCGTTGGGCTCCGCGTCCGGATGCAGCATGTATGTGCGCCAGAAATCAAAGAAGATCTCCGGATGCAGGTAGAAAAAGGATTTGCTGAGGATCATTTCCGGCGACAGGCCATGGAATTCACCGGAATACAGACCGGAGGATGACCTGAAATCGGGAATGCCGCTGGCAGTTGAAACGCCGGCGCCGCCAAAGAAGACAATGCGCTTTGAGCGGGCGATGATATCCCGGAGAAGGGCAAGCTGCTGATTCATATGATGACGGATGCTTCACTTTCTGCAATGATGGCGGAGCATAGACCTGTGTTCCGGACTTCCTGTTCCATTTCGATGAAAAAGCGAAGGATTCCTGCAAAATATATCCGGTTCCCCTTGCCCGCAGGCTGCCGGCATGCTATCATTTCGGTGAAATCGTTTTGCTGAAGGAGCTGCGCGATATGACACAGGAGGAAATACTGCGCATTGCCATGCGCCAGTCCGCTGAGGACTGTTCATGTGCGGAAGCGGATTTCCGGAAGGAAACCAATGTGATTGTGGAATCAAAGGCTTCGGAGAATGGGAGCCGGTACATGAAACTGCCACACATCTGCGCCATGTTTTCATACGGGTCCAACATCGTTGCCTCCTGCCGGGCGGACCTGATTCCGGAAGTGACGGCTTTTGTGAACGGGGCGGACAAGCATTACCACTGCTTTGAAACGCCGGCCGTCTATGAACTGAACCGGATTCTGGAAAAGGCGGACGCGCAGATTACGTGGATGCACACCTGCTATCTGCCGGATACAGGGGTGATTTTCGGAACCGAACTGCCCTGCGCCTACGAGACACGGGAACTGCATCCGGAAGATTTCACGGAGCTGTATATGCCGGAATGGGGAAACGCGCTGTGCAGCGACCGGAAGGAACTGGACATGCTGGGCGTCGGGGCATATGACGGCGGAAAGCTGATCGGCCTGGCGGCGTGCTCCGCCGACTGCAGCGAAATGTGGCAGATCGGAATTGACGTGCTGCCGGAATACCGGCGGAAAGGAATTGCCGCCGCACTGACCAACCGGCTGGCACGGGCCATATTTGAACAGGGAAAGGTTCCTTTTTACGCTTCCGCATGGTCCAACATCCGGTCGATGAAAAACGCGTTCCGGAGCGGATTCAGGCCGGCATGGGTAGCGATGACCGCAGCCAAGTTCCGGTAAGGCAGTTGCCCGGAACGGGTGAAAGGGATATAATAAAATACAACAGGAACGGATGTGAGGAGGAGAAGGGCCGATGAAAACCGATACGCTCAAGGTTGCCCGTTTCGGTTTGCTGACAGCGCTGACCCTGATCCTCAGCTGGCTGGACCGGCTGGTTGCGCCGGATATGCTGTTCGGCATTAAGCTGGGCCTGGCCAACACCGTTCTTTTATTTGCCATCTATACGATGAGCTGGGAAGACTGCGTGTTGCTGATGCTGGTAAAGGTGGGGCTGAGCGGATTCCTGTTCAGCTCCCCGACGGTGATGATTTACAGTCTGGCCGGCAGTTCGCTGAGCCTCGGGATTATGCTGCTGATCCGGAAAAAGCCGCAGTGGGGAGCGCTGGCGGCCCTGTGCGCAGCGGCCGCGGTATTCATCTACCTGCAGAAGGACGGCAATACATCCTCCGATATCGACGTGGTATGGACGCTGGTGCTCGCGGGAATCGCGTGCGCCGGCGCGCTGGTGGTTTTTATCCTGATATGCACGGGGAAGATGAGCGGCGTGACCGGAACATCGCTGGCCGGTGCGGTGGCACATAATACCGGGCAGGTGCTGGTGGCCAGCCTGATCCTGCAGACATCCGGGCTGCTGAAATCCTATCTTCCGGTGCTCGTTGCGATCGGCGGTGTGGTCGGATGTCTGACGGGGATTGTTGCCGAGCGGGTACTGAAAGCACTGCATTACCAGGGGAATTTGCCGCAAAAGGAGAGTCCGCATGAAGATGAATAAGAGGAAACTGGCCATCCTGGCTGTGGCGGCTATGATGACGGCAGCGGTTTTCATTCCCGTGGCGGGATCTGCTGATTCTGTTCCGGACAAGCGGACCGAGATCGGTTTTTACCTGGATACGATTATTACACTGACCGCTTATGTGGATGACCCCCAGATCCTGAAGGATGCCATGACGGAATGCGGAAAGTATGAACAGCTGCTTTCCCGGACTGTGGAAGGAAGCGACGCATGGCGGATCAACCACGCGAACGGAGAACCGGTGGAAGTATCGGAAGACATGGCGGTGATCCTCCGGTTCGCCAAGGCGATCAGTGAAAAATCCGGCGGCGCGTTTGACGTGACCATCGGTCCGGCTTCCACGCTGTGGGATTTCAAAGCGGAAACGCCGGCGCTGCCGGACGCAGAGGCATTGGCAGAGGCCGCAAAGCGGATTGACTATTCGAAGCTCGAGCTGGACGGGACGACGGTTACGCTTCCGGCCGGGATGATGATTGACCTGGGGGCGATTGCCAAGGGCTATATCGCGGACCAGATTAAAAGCTACCTGAAAGAGCGCGGCGTGGAAAACGCAATTCTTTCCTTCGGCGGGAATGTGATCGCGATCGGCGCAAAGCCGAACGGCTCCCCCTGGAAGGTCGGGATCCAGGACATCGACGGGGAAGCCCAAACGGCGATGCTGGTTTCAAAAAACATTGACATGAGCGCTGTGACCAGCGGCATTTATGAGCGAGGCTTTGAAATGGACGGTGTGATCTATCACCACCTGCTGTCTCCGTTTACAGGATGGCCGGTGCAGAACGAACTGGCCTCGGTGACGATTTTTTCTGACAGCTCCATGATGGGCGACGCCCTGAGCACGACGGCTTTCGTGATGGGTACGGAAGCGGGAATGGAACTGATTGAAAGCCTGGAGGGCGTTGAAGCGGTGTTTATTGACCGGGAACGGAATGTGACTTATTCCTCCGGCGCGGAAGCGTATATTATTCAATAAGGAGATTCATCCGAATGGTACAGAAAGCGGCAGCAATCCTGATGATCATCATCCTGACACTGACAGCGGGTATGGCGGGCAGGCAGGAAAACGAGAAAGAACAGCCGTTTCTGGTTCAGATTACGGAGGACGATCCGTCCATCGCCTATGTGCTGGTACGGATGCCGAATCCGGTTGGCTTGCTGCCGCTGCCGACAGAAGGGGAGTATACCCGGACGATCCGGCAGATCATGCCGGACGGAAGCGAGGCGGTGAATGTGCTGCACCTGACACCGGAAGGCTTCTGGATGGAAGCGGCCAACTGCAAAGGGCAGGACTGCGTCGGCGAGGGTATGGTGACGCTGGAGAACCGGGAAGAACGGGTGCTGTGGAACATGGTGGTATGCCTGCCGCACCAGCTGGTGGCGGAACTGATAACGAGAGAAGAAGCACTGGCAATGATCGGACAATAAAAAGATCGCCGGATGATTGAAGTCCGGCGATTTCTTTTGGAGAAATTCTGTCAGTCGGCTGTGGTTTCTTCGGCGGGGCCGATGGGATAATCGGAATGATGGAGTTCCGTGAGAACGCCGTCTTTGAAAACGGCGGTGGTGTTATACTGGGTGAACCAGCTGATGCCGTCTTCTTCGTTCAGGCGCTTTTCCAGCTTGGCGGCTTTCTGTTTGACTTCCTCGCCTGCGACATATTCCAGATAGACGAAACTATCCGTCAGGGTGGTTTTTACTTCACCGACATAGGTGCAGGGGCTCCAGTCGCCGTCTTCATCGCCCTGGACGGGATACCAGAATCCATCTTCGGACCAGTGGGGGTAAAGGACGATATAGCCGTAGAAATCACCTTCGGGGATGATTTCGATGGTGTCTTCATCGTGCTCCATGATTTCGGAGACTGTATAGGTGACGCCGTTGACGAGGATTTTGCTTCCGGTGGCCAGGCCCTTTACGGACTCGGCTTCGTACAGGTCCAGTTTATAGAGGGAAGCGGTGATATATCCGCCTTCAAAGGACAGAATTTTGAAGTTGTATTCACCGTTCAGCTGCTCCGGAACGACAGGCTCCACCGCGACGGGGGAGAGGGCGGGAGATTCTTCGGCCAGGGCAGATACGCAGGACAGGGCCAGAAGCAGGGCGGCCAGGATGATGAAAAGACGCTTCATATGTGATTCCTCCTTGAGTATATGGTTCGGTTTCATGGCTGGATTATAGCAAAAATGAAGGGAATGCGCAACCAGGGGAGGAGATCCTACGTTCATTATGACGGATCGGGCTGGAAAAAAGTTCCGGCTTTTCTGACGGGATGCGGAAATGGGAAAATTGTAAAAAAATGATCATTTTGATCCAAAAAACATTGACGAAACAATTGGGAAGAGAGTAAAATAGTACGTACAGATTAGGAGAATCTGCGCGACCAAATTTCATATTAAGAAAGGATGAGGAACCCTATGAAAAAGTTTGTTGCCCTTCTCCTGACCCTCTGCATGGTCCTCGGCATGACGGCGTTTGCCTCCGCGGAAGCGGAAGTGAAGACCGGCAGCGCCCAGGGATTCGGCAGCGAGGTTAAAGTTTCCGTTACGGTTGAAGACGGAAAGATCGTCGCACTGGATGTGGACGACTCCGGCGAGACCTATGCCATGGCCGGTTTTGAACGGTCTGCCACGGTTGAAAAGCTGATTGAAGCAATCGTTGCGGCCGGCACCGTTGAAGGCGTGGACCTGGTTACCGGCGCGACTTTCACCCAGAAGGCGGTTGTGGAAGCGGTTACCAAGGCCCTGGCTGAGGGTGACGCGAACGCCGAACTGGCCTTCACCGCCGGCGAATACGAAGCGTCTGCGGACGGCTACAACGGCGTTGTGACCGGCAAGGTGACCTTCTCCGAGAGCAAGATCGAAGCGATTGAGATCCTGAGCTCCACTGAAACGGCCCATGTAGGCGATGTCGCTTACGACATCATGATTCCCGAAATGCTCCAGGCGAACGGCTCCGGTGTGGACGCCGTTTCCGGCGCTACCTTCACCAGCCGCGCGCTGCGCAACATCGTGAACAGCGCGGCTGAGCAGGCCGGATGCACCAACATGGACGCCTTCACAGCCAACAAGGTGGAACATGTGGCGGGAGATCCCATTGACGAGACCTACGACGTGGTCGTGGTCGGCGCCGGCGGCGCCGGTATCGCGGCGGCGGCTCAGAGCGCCCAGCTGGGCAACACCGTGCTGGTGATTGAAAAGAACGCGGAAGTCGGCGGCAACACGCTGGTATCCGGCGGCCAGTTCCAGTCCGTGATGCCCTACCTGGTATGGGATCCGGCGGATCCGGATGCCGAGACGGGCGTTTACGGCCGTGACGGCCAGACCTACAACAAGGTCAAGTCCGTGAGCGGCTGCATCAACGAGCTCAAGATGATCCTGAACTGGAGCGAAGAGCCCTTTGATGAAGAATTCTACAAGACCAATGAATTCGTGGCCGGCGACGCGCTGGAGCTGAGCAAGCACGGCGTGCACGCGGAATACCTGCCCGTGCTGCAGGAACTGAAGAAAGAGATCGAAGCGTACCTGGCATGGGCACAGCCCAAGCTGGATGCCGGCACGCCCGAGAACCAGCTGACGCTGTTCTCCACGCTGAACCTGCATATTTTCCAGACCTACTACGGCGGCCTGCGCCAGAGCGCGGACAAGAGCCAGTGGATCTACGGCGACATCGACCTGGTGAAGCAGTTCATCAACGGCGGCCAGGGCCTGAAGGAGTGGCTGGAAGACCAGGGCGCCCACTTCATCGAAGACACGCAGCCCACGCTGATCGGCGCGCTGTGGTATCGTGAAAACGAATACCTGCCGCAGGACGGCAACTGGGGCACCTACTTTGTGGGCCCGGTGGCGACCATTACCGCCAACGAAGCCAACAAGATTATGCTGGGCACCACCGCGACCGACCTGATCGTTGAAGACGGCAAGGTGACCGGCGTCAAGGCCGTGCGCTATGACGGCACCGAAGTGACCGCGCATGCCGCGAAGGGCGTTGTGCTGGCTACCGGCGGATATGCCGCGAACATCAATATGGTGCTTGAAAACAACGTGTACTGGGATACCGCTTATCTGACCACCTCCACCCAGAGCACCAACCGCAGCTCCCTGCAGGGCGACGGCATCAAGATGGCGGAAGCGGCCGGCGCCGCGACCACCGGCCTGGGATTCACCCAGCTGATGCCCATCTCCTGGGTTGACAACGGCGACCTGGCCTTCGGCGGCGGCAACTATGCCTGCTGGATTAACCCCGAAACCGGCAAGCGTTTCGTGGACGAAGGTTCTGAACGTGACGTGCTGAGCCTGGCTGAATTCCGGAACGGCGTTGTGAAGAACAACACCCCCGGCGTGTTCGTTGAATTCTACAACGCCGCGCAGAAGATCCCCGGACCGCCCACCGCGCAGCTGCTGGCGGATGACTATGCCGGCCGTTACTATCACATTAAGGGCACCGTGGAAGAGCTGACCAAGCTGTTTGCGGATCCTGAGTTTGAAAAGGTTACCGCGGATCCGGCCACCGTGCTGGAAACCATCAAGGCTTACGACATGGCTGTGATGGGCCAGGGTGAATTCCCGGACGTCGGCAAGGGCATCGCTTCCCGCACCATCGGTAACGTTGAGATGAACGAAGACGGCAGCTACAACGTGGAATCCTACGATCTGGAAGGCGCTGACCTGATCGTCCGCCTGATGGCTCCCTCCACGCACCACACTATGGGCGGTATCGTGGTTGATACCGAACGCCATGTGCTGAACGCCAACGGCGAGATCATCCCCGGCCTCTACGCCGCGGGTGAAGTGACCGGCGGTATCCACGGCGGCAACCGCCTGGGCGGCAACGCGATCGTTGAGATCTTCGTTTCCGGCCGGACCGCTGCGTATACCATCGATAACGAGAACAAGTAATCTCCTGAGCAATCACAAGGCCCTCACTGCTTTTGCAGTGAGGGTTTTGTGGTTACAGCGGGTTTTGGAGGCCGTGGGATTAGTTGTCAGACAAAAGCAGGAAAGGGCAGATCGGGGGCGAATCATTAACGGCGTATTGTTTTCAGGAGGATGGGACGAATGGAACAGAATCAGGGGAAGCGGCAACTGCGGGGAAGCCTGCTGCTGCTTCTGGGGTCCGTGATCTGGGGCGCTGCGTTTGCGGCCCAGAAGGCCGGGATGGATCATGTAGGGCCGATGACATTTACCGGAATCCGGATGCTGCTGGGCGCGGTGGTGCTGACGCCGATGGTGATGATTAAGGAAAAGAAAAACGAGCGGACCGCGGCGCAGCAGCATGAACAGGTGAAAGCCGGGATTATATGCGGGCTGTGGCTGTTTATCGCTTCCGTGCTGCAGCAGATCGGGCTGGTATCCACAACAGCGGGGAAGGCCGGATTTATTACAGCGCTGTATGTGGTGCTGGTTCCGGTGACGGCATGGATCCTGTTTCGGAAGCATCCCGGGCCAATGATCTGGGTGAGTGTGGCGCTGGCTGTGGCGGCACTGTATCTACTGTGCATCGCGGGAAAGGACGAGGCCGGGTTGCAGACCGGCGACCTGCTGGTGATCGGCTGCGCGGTATGCTTTACGGGCCAGATTCTGAGCGTGGATCATTTCGCGCCCCGTGTCAGCGGAATACGGCTGGCCCGGGACGAGTTTCTGGTGACAGGCGGGCTGTCTATGATCATTGCGCTGTTTGCGGAAACCATTGAATGGGAGGGCATCCGGGAAGCGCTGATTCCGATTCTGTATACCGGCATTATGAGCAGCGCGGTCGGATATACGCTGCAGATTTACGGGCAGCGGGATACAGATCCGACGATCGCGTCGTTGCTGATGTGCCTGGAATCCGTGTTTGCGGTACTGACAGGCGCACTGCTGCTGGGTGAGCAGATGACGGGATGGGAGAAGATCGGTTGCGCGGTGATGTTTGCGGCGGTGATCCTGGCGCAGATTTCGCCGGTGATAAAGAGGAAGAATGACGAAAGAGGTAAACAGAGGAAAAGCAAGGCATGACGGGCTGCCTTGCTTTTCTTTTGCGGCGGAATCTGGTATAATGCCCGCGATAACCTGCAGGGAGAACGGTTTTCGGCATATGAAAAAGAGAAACGGGATACGGAAGATGATTGCAGTGGCCGCAGCGCTGATGATGGCGGCGGGCATGGCTGTTCCGGCTTTTGCGGAGGAACAGCCGCTGAAGGTTTCCATGCCCGAAACCGTGCGGGGATATGTGAACTGCGAGATTCGGATACAAAGCCCGTGCCCGGGGGAAGCTGTGCTTCGCCTGTATGACGCGAACAATAATCCGTGGCGGGTGATGCGCGCGGACGTGGCTGCCGGGGATAACCGGATTCCGTGGGACGGGCTGGGGGAAAACCTGGAACGGCTGTTTGCGGGACCGTATCATTTCGACGTGACCGTGACCGGGGAGGATGGGACGGAGAGGACGGCCAGCGCGAAGTTTACCATCAACGCGACAAAGCCGGCGCTGGTATACGCGCTGCTTTCTTCGGAAACCCTGTATCTGGACGGAAGCGAAAAATGGTTTGTGGAGTACTATGTTTCCGCCGAGTGCCAGGTGGACATGGAGGTATGGAAGGACAATCGTAAAATATGGACCGAAAGCCAGTATATCAGCAATCCCGACGGCGATCTATACTACTGGAACGGGAAAACCGGCCGGGAAAAGCTGGCACCGGGGGACTATACGCTGGTGTTCCATTCGAAGCCGAATCCGGACTATTCTTTTACCCGGACGCTGCATGTGGAGGAAGGGCCGTGTCCGGTGTATGAGATTGCCGAAACCGGGCCGATTGTTCCGGAACGCGGGATGACGGACGGGGAAATATGGGAAATTATGATGAAACCCTCGGTAGTGATCCGGGACACCGGGACGATGAAACGATATGATATCTATGAAAGGCCGAGTACCGAAAGCCGGGTGACCGGATCACTGCGGGGCGCCACCCAGGGACTGGAAGTGCTCGAAGCCGGGGAACGGTGGACGAAGGTGAAAGCCTGGACGCATACAAACGGCTCGGTATGCACCGGATATATCCGGACGGACAAACTGTGCGTGGTTCAGCCGCAGCTTCATTACGGCCTGCTGATTGATAAAAAGGACCAGACGATGACCGTATATGAGGACGGAAAGGCGATTGCGGTGTTGCCGGTTTCCACGGGGAAGCCGGAACCGGGCAATACCTACCGGGAGACGCCGGCCGGCGCGTTTCTGACCCATGTCCGACTCGGAGCCAGCTTCGCACAGGAATACTTCCGGTATGAATACCCGATCCGCTATGACGCGGGGAATATGATCCACGGCGTCGGGTTTACCCGGGTGGGCCGGGTGCGGGATTACAGCGCGAACCTGCCGCTGCTGGGGCAGAAGGCATCCCACGGATGTACCCGGGTGAGCCTGTTTGCGACGGAGGAAAGCAATATCAATATGTACTGGCTGTGGACCCGGCTGCCTTACCATACCCGGGTGATTGTGCTGGACGACGCAGAATGAACGGAGGCGGAAGAGAGATGAGGATCAGCGAACTGCTGGCAAGGGACGGCGTAACCTTCTCACTGGAGGTGTTTCCGCCGAAAACGTCCGATAAGTATACTGAAACAGCGGAAGCGGCCATGGAAATTGCCCGGCTGGGGCCGGATTTTATGAGCGTGACTTACGGGGCCGGGGGCGGCACCGGGGATTTTACCGCAGGCATTGCTGCCGGGATTCAGCGGGAATACGGCGTGCCGACGCTGGCACATCTGACATGCGTGTCCTCCGACCGGGCCCATGTGATGAAAATGCTGGAAGTATACCGGGAAAACGGGATTGAAAACATCCTGGCGCTGCGGGGGGACGTTCCCCAGGGCGGGCAGGTATCCACGGACTACCGGTATGCGGTGGAACTGATCCGGGACATCCGGGAAAACGGGGATTTCTGCATCGGCGGCGCGTGCTATCCGGAGGGGCATATTGAAAGCGCCAACAAGCGCGAGGACCTGAAATACCTGAAGGAAAAGACGGACGCCGGACTGGATTTCCTGACGACCCAGATGTTCTTCAATAATGATATTTTCTATAATTTCCTGTACCGGGCACGGGAAGCGGGCATTAATATTCCGGTAATTGCCGGGATTATGCCGATTACCAACGCGAAAATGCTTAAACGCAGCGTGGCGATGTCCGGGACGGATGTGCCGCAGCGGTTCCGGGCGATTGTGGATTTCTTCGGAACAGATCCGGCGGCCATGAAACAGGCAGGGATCGTTTACGCGTCGGAACAGATTATTGACCTGATTGCCAACGGGATCCGGCATATCCATGTTTACACGATGAACAAGCCGGATGTGGCGGAAGGGATTATGAAAAATCTGTCGAGCATATTGCATTTATCAGGTGTCAGGTATGAAGATTAACGTTGCGGACGCGGTGCGGTACATGGGCGCCGGGGAAGGAAACGAGGAAACCCGGCGGATGGCGGAAGAGACCGCGGCGGAACTGGAGAAGCGCATTACGCCCCGATATACATGGCGGGTGTTCCGGACGGAAATGCGGCCGGACGGCGTTTTCCTGCCGGAGGCCGGAGAGATCCTGGCCGGAAACCTGGCAAAGAAAATGCTGGCGGAATGCGACGCCGCCGTGATCCTGCTGTGCACACTGGGGGCTGAATTTGAAGCCATGCAGCGGGCCCTGGAAGCCCGGGACATGGCGCGGGCCGTGGTGCTGGACGCGTGCGGCAGCGCCTGGGTGGAAGCCGGGTGCGATGCGGCGGAGGAGGAGATTGCGGCGCGGTTTCCGGAAAAATACCGGACGGACCGGTTCAGCTCCGGATACGGCGACCTGCCGCTGGAAAGCCAGGGGTGGATCCTGCGGGTGCTGAACGCCGGGCGGCGGCTGGGCGTGACGGAAACAGCCAGCCACCTGCTGATTCCATCCAAATCCGTGACGGCGATTATCGGGCTTTCAGACAAGCCGCAAGGCGCGAAAATCCGGGGATGCGCATATTGCTCACTGAGGGGAAACTGTTCCTACCGGGAAAGGGGGACATTCTGTGGCGTTTAAAATGCCGATGCTGCTGGACGGTGCGATGGGTACCATGCTGCAGCGGAGCGGACTGAAACCGGGAGAGATTCCGGAAACCAAAAATGTGACCGATCCGGATATGATCCGGGCGGTGTACCGGGCTTACGCGGAGGCCGGGAGCCAGGCGGTTTATGCAAACACCTTCGGCGCGAACCGGCAGAAACTGGCCGGAACGGGCTTTACGCCGCGGGAGGTGATTACCGCGGCGATCCGGACAGCCCGGGAGGAAGCGGACAAAACCGGCGCCATGGTCGGCCTGGACATCGGGCCGATCGGGACGATGCTGGCGCCGCTGGGCACCATGTCCTTTGAGGAAGCCTATGATATTTTTGCGGAAATGATGCGGATCGGCGAGGAAGCCGGGGCCGATATGATCGCCATTGAGACGATGAGCGACCTGTATGAAACAAAAGCGGCGCTGCTGGCCGCAAAAGAGCAGACGAAACTGCCGGTATACGTGACGATGAGCTTTGACGCGACGGGGCGGACGTTTACGGGCTGCACGCCGGCTTCCATGTCGCGGACGCTGGAGGGTCTCGGCGCGGACGCGGTCGGCGTCAACTGCTCGCTGGGACCGGCGGAAATGGGAAATATCATCCGGGAAATCCGGGCGAACACCACCCTGCCGGTGATTGCCAAGCCGAACGCGGGACTGCCGGATCCGGTGACCGGGGCATACGGCGTCGGGCCGGAAGAATTTGCGCAGGACATGGCCGCGCTGGCAGAAGCCGGGGCGGATATCCTGGGCGGGTGCTGCGGCACGGATCCGGACTATATCCGGGCGATCCGCGAAATACCGCGGCCGGAACGCCATACGGCAATGGACCGGGGCGCGGTATGCACGCCGTCCGTATGCCGGGAAACCGGGAAAATTATGGTGATCGGCGAGCGGATCAATCCGACCGGCAAGAAACGCCTGCAGCAGGCGCTGCTGGAGGAAGACCTGGATTTCCTGGTGGACCTGGCAGTGCGCCAGATGGACGCCGGGGCGGACATCCTGGATGTCAATGTCGGCTATCCCGGCGTGGATGAGGTCAGCATGCTGCCCCGGGCGGTGCAGGCGATCCAGGCGGCGGTGGACCTGCCGCTGCAGCTGGACACGACGAACCCGGAAGCCCTGGAAGCCGCGCTGCGGGTATATAACGGCAAGGCGGCAGTCAATTCGGTGAACGGAAAAGAGGAAAGCCTTGCTACGGTGCTGCCGCTGGTGAAAAAATACGGCGCGGCGGTGGTCGGCCTGACGCTGGACGAGCAGGGAATTCCTGCCACAGCGGAGGGACGGTTTGCCATTGCGGAACGGATCCTGAACCGGGCCGTGGCCATCGGCATTCCACGGGAAGACGTATGGATTGACTGCCTGACGCTGACGGTATCCGCCCAGCAGGAACAGGCGGCGGAAACGCTGAAGGCTGTGCGGATGGTGACGGAAAAGCTGGGAATTCCCACGGTGCTGGGCGTCAGCAATATATCCTTCGGCCTTCCGAACCGCATGCTGGTGACCCAGGCTTTCCTGATGAGCGCGTTTGAAGCCGGGCTGAAAATGCCGATCCTGAACCCGAATCAGCAGGAAATGATGGACATGGTGGCGGCGCGGAAGGTGCTGAACGGGGAAGATGAAGCATGCCGGGCCTATGTGGACCGGTTTGCCGAAGCGGCGGCTGAGACGAAGACAGCGGTTCCGGCGGCAGATATGACGCTGAAGGATGCCATCCGGCGGGGACTGAGGAAGGAAGCCGGGCGGATTACAGCGGCAGCGCTGCAATCCGGAAGCGGCATAGAAATTGTGGAACAGGAGCTGATTCCGGCGCTGGAACAGGTCGGCGCGGAATATGAGCAGGGCCGGGTGTTCCTTCCGCAGCTGCTGAGCGCGGCCCAGGCGGCCCAGGAAGCCTTCGGTCAGATCAAGGAGGCGATGGCCCGCAGCGGCGCGAAAAGCGCGGACCGGGGCACGCTGATTATGGCCACGGTGCAGGGGGATATCCACGATATCGGCAAGAATATCGTGATTACTGTGCTTGAAAACTATGGCTGGCGGGTGATTGACCTGGGCCGGGATGTGGCGCCGGAAACGATCGTGAGGAAAGCCGAGGAAAGCGGCGCGCCGCTGGTGGGCCTGAGCGCGCTGATGACAACGACACTGCCGGCCATGGCGGAAACCGTACGGCAGCTGAAGGCCATGAAAAAACCGCCCCGGGTCATGGTGGGCGGCGCGGTGGTCACGGCGGATTACGCGGCGCATATCGGAGCGGACGATTACGCGAAGGACGTGCGGGACGCGGTGAAGATCGCGCAAAGCGTCTTCTCCTGTGAGGGATGAAAAATATCTTCCGGGAACTGCAAGAGGAAGGAAATCAAACAGGGGACGGTTTTTGAACCGCCCCCTGAAGTGCTTTTGGGATGATTATTCCGCGACTTCGATGGAGTCCTTGGCGCGGACGGTGACCTTGCGCTCATAGGAAGAGAAGAGGCTGTCCACCGTGTCTTTGGCCGGGGCTTTGGTGACCAGGCTGATGACGGGCACCAGGACCAGGCCGGCGATCATGCAGAACGCGCCGGCGTTGATCGGGGAGGCCAGGAAGCCCAGGTTCCAGTCCAACACATTCAGGTTCACCAGCATGTCGATGATCATGAAGACGGAGGAGAAGATCATGGAGCACCAGCAGGCGCCCGCGGTGGCACGCTTCCAGTACAGGCCGTAGAGGAACGGCGCCAGGAACGCGCCGGCCATGGCGCCCCAGCTGACGCCCATCGCCTGGGCGATAAAGGCCACCTTGGAGTTGGCCTGGATGATGGCCAGCACCGCGGAGATCACGATGAACACCACGATCAGGGCACGCATGATGGTCAGCTGCTTTTTCTCGTCCATATCCTTGACGAACTTGCCCTTGATCAGGTCCAGCGTCATGGTGGAGGAAGAGGTCAGCACGAGGGAAGACAGGGTGGACATGGAGGCGGAAAGCACCAGGATGATGACGACGGCAATCAGGAAGGGAGACAGGGATTTCAGCATCGTCGGGATGACGTTGTCGAAACCGCCCGCCGGGTTTCCGCCGTTCGGCGCGCCCAGTTCTTCCGCGAAGAGCCGCCCGAAGCCGCCCAGGAAATAGCAGCCGCCGGCAACGATGATCGCGAAGAAGGTGGAGATAATGGTTCCCTTGTGGATAGAGCCTTCATTTTTGATCGCGTAGAACTTGCCGATCATCTGGGGAAGGCCCCAGGTGCCCAGGGAGGTCAGGATCACCACGCCCAGGAGGCTCAGCGGATCCGGCCCGAGGAAGGAATTGAAGATCCCGGGAACGGTGCCGTTCTGAAAACCTTCGCTGGTGTCAGCCGCTTTGGACAGGCCTTCCAGGGACGCCATGAAGCCGCCCTTGCTGCCCAGCACCGCCGCGATGACCGCCACGATACCGACCAGCATGATGATGCCCTGGATGAAGTCGTTCACCGCCGTGGCCATATAGCCGCCGACAATGACGTAAATCGCCGTCAGCACCGCCATGACGATGACGCAGACGGAATAGTCGATGTCAAACGCCATCCCGAACAGCCGGCTGAGGCCGTTGTACAGGGAGGCGGTGTAGGGGATCATAAAGATGAAGATGACGATGGAGGCCGCGACCTTCAGCGACGGAGCGGAATAGCGCTTGCTGAAGAAGTCCGGCATGGTGGCGCTGGACAGGGCCTGCGTCATGATGCGGGTCCGCCGGCCGAGGATCACCCAGGCCAGGAGAGAACCGATCATCGCGTTGCCGATACCGATCCAGGTGGAGGCGATACCGAATTTCCAGCCAAACTGGCCGGCGTAGCCGACGAAGATAACGGCAGAGAAATAGGAAGTGCCGTAGGCAAAGGCGGTGAGCCAGGGGCCGACATTCCGTCCGCCGAGAACAAAGCCGTTCACGTCGGTGGAGTGCTTGCGGCAGTAGAAGCCGACGTAAATCATAACGCCGAAGAATGCCAGAAGCATAACGAGTTTGATAACCAGATCCATGGGAATCCCTTCCTTCCAAAATAATAAGATGAGGGGACTGTTCGAAAACATTCTTCGAAATGTTATTATGGAAAAGCGGATTGGTCAAGACGGGAAAAGCGAAAGGACAGGGAAAGTACAGTAGCTGGTGGCAAGTGTCAGGCGTCAGGGTATTGCGGGGATTGACAAAGCCGGGCAGGGTGGTATAATGACCGCGTTCCGTCGGAACAAGAGCGCTGGGGGCGTCTCGGAAGAGGCTGAGAGGGGCTGCGGGCCCGACCCTTGGAACCTGTGTAGGTCATCCTACCGTAGGGAAGCGGAGTTGATTCGATCGCCGCTTCCTGCATGCACTGCATGCAGGATCGTTGTTTTTGGACGGAAACCGAAGACAACAGGAGGAGAAGAAAATGAAAAACGGAATCCGGAAAGTATTGGCGCTGGTATGCATGATCGTGATACTGTTGACCGTATGCGCGGCAGCGGCGGAAACGACACAGGAAACGAACCAGTCACCTGGGTGGCTGCATGAGGCGGTTAAAAAATTCGGGGAAACACCGACGCATGTGTGGATTACATTTATTACCCTGCTGATGACCGGCGCGGTGCTGCTTATCGTTGCCAAGACACGGAAGCAATGGACGACCAAGGCGATTGCATACGGCGCGCTGTCCATCGCACTGTCGTTTGTACTGTCCTGTATCCGGCTGTTCAGAATGCCCAACGGCGGATCTGTTACCCCGGCGAGCATGCTGCCGGTTATGCTGTTTTCCGCGACGTTCGGAATCGGGCCGGGACTGCTGACCGGTATGGCTTTCGGCGTGTTGCAGTGCCTCCAGGGCGGCGGCATTGTCGCAGCAGGCGGATTTGCCCAGTTTGCGCTGGATTACCTGCTGGCCTTTACCGTGCTGGGACTGGCCGGACTTGCCAAATATTTCAAAAAGGGTTGGGGATTGTATGCGGCCATGGCGATTGCCGTGGTCAGCAGGCTTGTATGCCATACGTTGGCAGGCGTGCTCTTCTGGAATACGGAACTGTGGGCCAGTTTTGTGTACAACATTTCCTACATCGGACCGGACCTGGCCATCTGCCTGGTTCTGGCCCTGGCTATTGCCAAACCGGTGATGAAGATCATGAGAGCACAATAAACCGCAGGGAAAAGAAAGCTGCCCGGGAATGCGTTTTCCGGGCAGCTTTCAGTTTTACCCGAAGCGTTGATTTGACAAAGGACGGAGCATTATGATAAAATTTTCCGGCCTGCGGAAGCAAGCACGATGAATGGAAAGGAAGTGTGAAACACTTTGAAGAGAATTATTTGCCTGATCATGATTCTTTGCCTGGCCGTTTCCGTCGCACTGGCTGACGGGAAAAAGATTGACGGCGGGGAAGAGCGGAATATACAGATCAATCCGGCCGGGGACAACCCCGTGGAGGAAGGAATCAGCCCCACAACCGGGCGGAACCTGGCGGAAGTGAAGGCGGAAGCGCCGGAAGGCGCCGCCGGCCTGGCCGTGACCGGCCGGTATATGCCGATTATCGCGCAGATCATCAATGTGAAGCAGGGAATTGATCTATGGGCCCCGCTGAACGGCTCATGGGCGGACGTTGTTTACCAGTCATGCCTGGCTACGAACGGAATAGACAGGATGTCCTTCGTGTTTTCTGACGTGATTCCGGACTATGTCGGTTTTGTCCGCAGCACCCGGGTGACGCATCTGCGCCTCCGGCAGGAATGGGACTGCGCGTTCGTGACTTCCGGCTGGTCGGACGCTGACGTTCCGGATGAACTGGCACGGGAGGGAATCAAGAATCCCCTCGAATCCACCTCGTATACCGCGGAAAACCCCGGACTGATTTATCCCGCCGGGGCGCCGAGCCGCCCCTGGGGATCCTATTACCGCAGGATGATCGGCCCGAACGGCAAAGGAGTGCCGGCCGCGCCGAACAACGAAGTGTTTGAACTGGCGGCGCTTGTGAACGAAGTGGTACCGAAAGACTATGTGCCGCGGAATCACGCGTTCCGCTTTACGGACGAGAAGCCGGAAGGCGAGGACGCCACGTTCATTTATGTACAGATGACCAGCAGCAAAGAAACATATAGCGAGCTGGAGTATGATCCTGAAACCAACACATATTTCCGCTATCTGTATCAGAACGGCACACCGGTTACCTATCATGAAAACGTTCCGATGGATTTGACCAAGACCAAGGTGGATGACGAGCGGCGGTACCTGGTCAGCGGACTGGAAGCCGGCCGGGATATCGACTTCAGCAACGTCATCGTTCAGTCGGTGGATTATAACTGGGAAAATTTCGAACGGCCGGTTCCGAACCTGGTGGGAACGGGAAACGCTGATTACTTTATGGGCGGAAAGCATATCGCCGGCGTATGGCAGCGGACAGATGACAACAGCCGGACCGTGTTCTATGGCGAAGACGGCAACGAGATTGAGCTGCAGCGCGGCAGGACGCTGATTATCCTGCTGGACTGGAAAGTGAACGGAACCGTCAGCTACGAATAAAACAAAAACCGTGGCAGACAGAGTAAGCATACAGGAAAAGCCGCCGGAAGCGCGTTTTCCATAAAACAGTTTTAGACCAGAAATGAACAAAAATAGGTGTCTTGCCTATTGGGTTGGTCAAATACTGATTATGGAGGAGCAACAATATGATTATCGCTCACGCAGAATTCGACATGGACAGCAATTGCGTCTGGGCCAGAACTTCCGAAGGAAACATTGTCATCGTTGACTGCGATGCTTTTGAAAAAGCATATGCTGACGGGATGTACCAACGGTCTGAATTGGACTGGCTCATTTATAATGCACCCAGGGAATACGTTCAGCTTGCAATGACAGGAAATGTGAAGTCTTATCTGCAAAACTGTTCGCATCGACTGATCGGATAATCATCAGGAAGTTCATATTTATCAAAAAGCCAGGGCAATATAATTCCGTTGCCCCGGTTTTTCCTTTGGAGTACTGATTAATCCCGGCCTATTGGTTTATTCGAATAATCAGATTGTTTTCTGTTTCTCCTTCTCTCAATCTTCGTGCAGCCACAACCAGCCGTTCTGTATCTCCGTCTAGGCAGGTAACCAGCAGCAGAATCTGCTCATCCGCCTGCACATCCAGGGCGCTGCTGATCACAGACCGCCTTTCCAATGACCGGATCGCCTCTTCCCGTTCCGCATAGCTGTCAGCAGCCAGGGACCAGAGATCATACCAGCGCGCGGTTCCCGGGGTTGTATCCATTTCCATTACCGCAAATACGGCATACTGTCCATCTTCGTACAGGGTATCAAAAGTGATGATACGGTGCTTATAGAAATAGCCGCTTTCCTTATACTTCTTCAGCCTGCCGAACATGTTCCCGCTTTTCATGTTATGCCCGTACAGGAATAGCGTGTACGGACGTGTTATCAGGGACACTCCGGAATCCAGGAAGATCGCTCCGTTCCTGTTTCTCTTTCCTGTGGCGTCATGGTTCAGAAAAAAAGTATTATCCTTTTGGCAAACCGCCTCATCCACCTCGTCAAAGCTCACCCAGCCGATGATGTATTTCCCTTTTTTGCGCAGTTTCCGAAATCGTTCACTGACCTTCCACTTCGGATTGTCCGGATAGGAAACCGCTTCCAGCCTATTGCTGGATGCTTCGGGTGAAGGGATTGTCGTGGCGGCGGGTACGGGAGAAACCGCGGCGGCAGTCACCGTTTCCTTCGGTACAAGCAAATCAGTCGATTCTGTTTTGATTTCTTCCAGGTTCTGAATCCGACGAAGTTCCGCCGTGGTTTTTCTGGATTCATTCAGTTCCGACTGGTACCGGAACAGCCGGATCGCTCCATAAAGAACCAGCAGGGAGAAAAATGCAGCGACAGACAGGCGGAGAAGCCTGTTACGCTTCTCCGCCGCTGTTGTGTTCCGTTGCTTTTCGCCGGATGGTTCCGGCTTTCTCTCAGGGTAATAAGGCATACGCTTACTTTCTCTTCCGGGAAACTTTCAGTGTTCCTATCACCGTCAGCCCGGCAATACCGATCAGCATCAGGATAATCCATAATCCCGGATGATCCTGATCACCTGTTTTGGGTACGGGTTTGGGTGTCGGGGTCGGCGTTTCAGCATCTTTGTAGGCAATCAGGTAGGTGGAGAACAGGTTGGTTTCTCCGCTCAGTGTATCCCCTGTGGTGGTAGCAAGAATATCCGCTTTGTCGTTGTGCAGCCGCAGCAGCCAGAAAGTACGCCCTGCCTTCTTCAGGGAATCCGGAACCTTCATTGAAAACCGGAAAGCCGTCGCTGTCTGATGAACTGCTGTCTTATTTTGTCCGGTAACCTGTTTGAACATGCTCATGTCGATCCATGCTCCCGCGGTGCCGCCGAAGCCCTGCATCGCCTGATTCGCCAGAGCTTTGTCCCCTGCCGGAACAGCAGCTTCAGCCAGCGGGGAAATATCCACCCAGACCTTCACACCGGCAGCTACTTCATCCGCAGTGACTACGCCAGCAGCCACTTCATCGATATTTGTGCCGGATACTGCTGGTGCACCCGGTTCAACAATGACTTCATCTTCCATATCACCGGCCTGTTCGAAGACCGCCTTGATCTCCACATTGGCCGTACCGATGGTGAACTTGTTGTCCTTAACGGTTACGCCCCCGGATACAACCTGCCATTCCTTGAACGCATAACCTTCTGCAGGTGTTGCGTTCAGTGTCACCTCTGTTCCTTCCGCGCCGGAGACAGGCGCTGCACTGCCGGTCCCGTGACCGTCATTGGTAACTGTGACGGTATAGATCGGTATGGCCGTGAAGGTATAGGTGAACGTCGTCGCTTCCGTGATGGTCGTACCTGCCGGGTCTGTGTCCCATGCTCCGCCTGTGTAGCCGGAAGCAGCCTTCATTCCCGTGGGCACACTGGCAGGCTTCGAGCCGCTCTGCACGGTCTCGGCCTTGTCCGTCGTGCTGTCATCCGACCAGGTTCCGTTTACTACCTTGTAGGTCACTTCGTAGGTCGGGAGTGCCGTGATCGTCACTTTCGCACTGCCAGTGTATGTGGTGTAGTTATCTGCCGTCACCTGATAGTAGACGGTCTTTTCACCAACTTCGGTCTGGGTTGGACTGGCATCGAGGGTGTAGCTGCCTGCCTCTGTGCCGTACTTCACGGTTGCACCGGATGCGGGGTCGGTGACGGTCACTGTGATGCCGTGAGCCTGTCCGTCAACAGTCACATTGACGTCCTCTGCGCTGACGGTCATGGCC
>JAFROK010000011.1 GCA_017429695.1 Clostridia bacterium
CGCTTAAGTGCCCAAGTATCCATTGCTTCTCCCTTCCCTCAAGATCTCTCGAGATTTCTCGAGGATCCATGAGGATTTCGTTTTGGCAATTATCTCACTTTGGGCTATATGCTGAAAGGTATGATTTTATTTACCGCTTACAAGAGATCGGACAGATCAAGAACCGATTCGCCAGATGGTTTGCGATATACTTCCCGGAATACTGCGAGGTATTCGGAAGTTATGAATCCAAGAGCAGCATGTTGCTGTTGAGAGTAGCGAGCACACCGGAGTCCATTGTGGCACTGGGTGTGGAAGGGATCTGCCGGATCTGGCGGGAGGCAAAAATCCGGGCTGTCGGAATGAAGCGGGCAACGACCCTGTATGAGACAGCCAAGAGGAGCATCGGTCACGACCAGGGCATGAGTGCCGCCAAGCTCGAGATGGCATTGCTGTTGGAGGATTATGAGGCCAAGGCAAAGCAGCTTGCTTTCGTCATGGCAGCCCTTGAGAGCACATTGCGGGAGATTCCGGAAGCGGAAAAACTGCTGGCAATCAAGGGAATCGGGATTATCTCTGTCGCAGGGTTTCTGGCGGAAGTCGGTGATTTAAGACGTTTCGAATCGCCGAAACAGATCCAGAAGCTGGCAGGATTGTCTCTTCGGGAGAACAGTTCAGGCAAGCATAAGGGACAGACGACAATCAGTCGCCGGGGAAGGGACAAGCTCAGACAGGTGCTCTTCAATGCAGTGATCCCGCTGCTTGCAACGAACGAAGAATTCAGGTCACTGCACCAGTACTTTACGACCAGGACAGTGAACCCGCTGAAGAAGAAACAATCCGCTGTTGCCTTGTGCGGCAAGCTGATCCGAGTATTCTATGCAATCATGGTTCATAGTGTGGAGTATGACGGGAAAAAGATGCTGTCAGATATCCATCGTAATGAGACCGTTGTAGCATAGGCACGGGATCCAGTGCCGCCAGCCTTGACAGAGTCCCGGATGCGCATTGGGCAGAAGATGCCGACGGTGACAGGAACCAGGAATACAGACAATCCGCACCGTCGGCCCGCGGAGTGTAATGCGCCTCCGGGCCCCTGTCAAGCCCGCTGCGCGCCGCCTTTGGCGGTGGCTGGTTGAGTGGTTTCGAGGGCTTTTTGCCTCGGGATCAAGGAACCAGAAACGCTGACCTCACAGGCAACGTCCGCCGAAAGGCGCTGTGAATGAAGCAGGAGCCCAGGTTACAAATCGAGCCGGTAGTTTGAATTTACTCCATCAGAGCAACGACTCAGTAACGGAGCTGCAAGACACCCCATTGTGGACAGGCAGAACGAGGGAATTCAGGACTCCGACAGCGTTCGGATGATCCAGCATGACATGGGAGGTTTGCTGCCGCAAGGGAACGGGGTTAAGAAGGCCGACATAAGACGACGTCCTCTTTCATGAACCCTGAAACCCGCAAAGTCCAGAGAAATCAATCCTTTGGGGATGCGGAAACTGTCGAACTCGGATTGTGACGAAATGAAAGACTACGATTTCGCCAGAAAAACGGCGAAAAGCGAAGATTACTATGGGAGGATTTCATCATGATATCATCAAAGACTGAATACAAGGAATATGTTAAAGAAGATAGGAAAGCAGCAGATCGAGTTGGACGAAAGTTCCCTTTAACTTTATTTGATTGGCCACTGAGGTATCAATTAGCTTTAAGAAGAGCAGAATACTATTCAAATTGTAAAAAATCAATTTTGTATAAACCGCTAGTTTTTTTCTTTCAGCTGCGCCATCGAATCATTGGAAATAAATGTGGATATACAATTCCACTGAATACATGTGGGAAGGGTTTGAACCTTGCACATCTTGGTACGATAATAATAAATAAGAATGCCAGGGTTGGAGATTATTGCAGAATTCATGCAGATGTAAATATCGGAACCGCAGCAGGGAAAAGCGGCGATGCTCCAACTATTGGCAACTGTGTGTATATTGGTCCAGGAGCAAAGCTTTACGGAAAGATAGTAATTGCTGACGGTATTGCTGTTGGAGCAAATTCAGTTGTAAATAAAAGCTTTATTACGCCCGGTATAACAATTGCAGGTGTTCCAGCCAGAAAGATTTCTGATAAAGGGTCATCTGGATTGATATATACCCCATGATTTCAGTGTGTCAGGAAGCATAACAGTGAACTGATTGAAATTTGTGCTAAATTGATTAAGAATTCCTTCAGACATGAAAAACAAGGAGTGAGTAAAGTGAAAATAATTATCAATACTGATGTTTTGATTCAAAATGGGAACAATCCAGAGCCTAATGATAATTTTGTCATAGAAGAAGAGGATAGGTGCTTTGGCCTATCTGGAATTGTTTTGAACAATATTTCAGAGACGAATGATATTCCCCAATATATTATCGATGGAAGTATACAAAAACGCTATAAAGGCAGTTATGTTGCTTGGCTTTATGATAAGAAAGATGAAAAAATATATGTATCAAATGATCTCTTATCAAAACAGTCAGTCTATTTCTATGATACAGATGGCGTGATTCTTATTAATACTTCCTTGTTTGATCTCTGCGCTGATTTGCGTGCTAATGGACGAATTCCTCAGATGGATTTGAAAGCAATACAGTATTTCTGCCGGGAAAATGTATTCTGTGGGGATATGACATATGAAAGTGATACACGTTTTCTGACCGCGTATTCATATCTCCTTATTGATTGTAAGAAAAAGAATGTTGAAATAAAAAAATTATCGATTCCTCCAATGAAAAATATCAATGAAATCACAGATAGTGAAGCTGTTGAGGAACTGGAAAAGCGCTTTACTGCAGCCTGTGAGTTACAGTGGTATAAGAATGAACAATATGGAAAAAAGCAAATATTTACTGTCAGCGGCGGAATGGATTCCAGAGCAGTGCTGTTACATATGGTTAAGCTTCATAAAGCGACTTCTGCGACGACATATACATACGCGCAATCCGGCAGTGCAGATGAAATTATTGCAAAACGTATCACAAGTAAATTGGGAATTGACAATCATTTTATTCCATTGGATAATTGCGAGTTTGTTTATCAACGAGATGAGATTATAGATGCAAATGAAGGACAGATGTATTATGCGGGATCAACCGGTGCAATCCTGATGGCAAAAATGACACAGAGGGAAGAAAATGGGATTGTTCACACAGGCCTTGGTGGGGGAGAAATCATGGGAGACATTTGCGCTTCCGGCGGTGATGCTATTCAGGATCAGGATTCAACGCTGACAGCGAATCAGCGGACCAATCTTGACGATATTCGCAGATGCCTGAATTTTCAAAAAACGACATCAGGATACTTTTATGCTTTTTCACCGTTCCTGGATGAAGATTTTTTTGAATATGCAATGTGCTTGCCAACGTCTATGCGTTCATACAGAAAGCTATATATCAAATGGTATAAACAGTATATGAATTCAGACTATCCATCAGCAATGAGCCATTCGCTTGCTCTAAAAGCAGTGAATAAGGTAAGAAGGAAGATGTATACACTACTTGGAAAACGAAACCCTGCAGATATGAATCCATTTCAGTACTGGTTTGATTCACAACCCAAACTGAGAGATTATATTGAAGAAACATTCAGGTGTGATTGTGAAGAGCTTACTGGACATAGTGAATTGCTTGAAATCTTATCAAAATTCTTTGATGAGACTGTTATTCGGAAACTTGCGGTGCTTACTGTAACCGGCTCCGTGAAGAGAATGTTGGGCATTAAAGAATAAACAGCAAAGCATTTAATGAGGTAGGAGATTCTCTTCAGATGTTACGGAAATATTTTACGACTTATAAAAGAATGAGCGCTCCCGTTAAGATGGCATTCTGGTTCCTTATCTGCAACTTTTTTCAAAAAGGAATCGGGATGCTTACTACTCCTCTTTTTACCCGGATAATGACCGAAAGTGAATATGGAAGATATAATGTATACAATTCATGGTGTTCTATCTTTACAGTGTTTGTTACGTTAAGCATATCAGGAAACTGCTTTACAAGAGGACTTGTTGTTGCTGAAGGGAAACAAAAACAACGGGAATTGGCATCATCATTCTATGGGCTTGGTTTAACAATATTGGCCCTATATATCATCGTATATCTTTTGTTTTCCAATTATATAAATACTGTCACCGGGCTTTCGTCTTACTTATTTTTGATGATGGGAGTCGATTTTGTTACTGTTCAGGCAAGCAATTTATGGATCAATTCAAAACGGGTTAATTATGAATATAAAGGTATTATCGTCCTTACTTTTTTAATAACAATTATGCGCCCTTTGATTGCAATACTTCTTGTTCTACATTCATCTGAAACGGCACAGGTTGAAGCCAGATTAACCGGTGTTGCCATATCAAACATTCTGCTTTTTTCCTGGATCATCATTTACATCTTCGCTAAAGGAAAAAAATATTATATACGAGACAACTGGAAATATGCTTTGTCTTTTTGCATTCCTCTTATTCCTCATTACTTATCCCAGACAATTCTTAATCAGTCAGACAGAATTATGATCTCCCGATATATCGGGAATGCTGAAGCAGGCTATTATAGTGTTGCATATACTATTGCTGCCATTATATTTACATTTAACAGTGCGATTGCTCAGACTTTAGATCCGTGGATCTATCAATCAATAAAAAATAAAAGTTTGGATAGAATAGGACCAATATCCTACAAATTAACAGCGATTATTGCTTTGATGAATTTTTCTGTTATGATTATAGCACCAGAGGTGCTCACAATCATGGCACCCAATAGTTATCATAATGCTTTATGGGTTATACCACCAGTCACAGCAAGTGTATTTTTTCAGTTCATGTATGATTTGTTTGCATCTTTTCAATTTTATTTCAAGAAAACAAAGTGGATTGCTATCGGATCATGTATAGGCGCTGTTTTAAACATTATTCTAAATGCTGTCTTTATTCCGGTGTTTGGATTTGTTGCTGCAGGATATACAACAATGGTATGCTATGTGATTTTCGGTGTCCTTCATTATTTCTTTATGCGTAAAGTGTGCAAAGAGTACCTTGATGGATATAAAATATATGATTGGAAAAAGATATTTGGAATGGGATTTGTATTAGTTTTGATGGTTTTTTTAATCAATATTCTGTATAATCAATCAATAATCATACGTTATTTTATTTTTGCAGGCATGATAATTATTGGAATAATCAACAGAAGAAAAATCAGCAGTCTCTTCAAGACAGTAAAAGCAAAAGAGGATGTGTAAAAATGGACAGGGAAAAAGCCAGGGAATATCAACTCAGTCAGTTATGGTTGCTGGAACAATTTGATTCTGTCGCAAAGGAACTCGGACTGCAGTATTATCTGGTATATGGGACTCTTATCGGCGCGGTAAGACATAAGGGATTTATACCTTGGGATGTTGACATTGATATTGCCATGCACAGAGAAGATTATGAAAAACTGCGGAAATATTTTATTGCTCAACCGATAGATTATTTATTCTATGATTGTTATGAAACGGAAGAATATCATATTTCACCTCATGACATCTTAAGAATAAACGGAACACATGTGTTTTTCAAAGATATGCATTCATGTAAATATGTCCCATCTCATGATGGCATATATATTGATATCTTCCCAATTGATTCTCTGACTGATGATGAGAAGAAAATCAGTAAACAGGTCAAAGCATTCAGCTTTACGATGAGATTAATTCTTTTTAAAGCTGCATTGACATATGGAGCCCGGACATCAAAGATGAAAACTCTGGAAAAGAAGATCGTATCAGATCTTTTATGGTGTATATCATTTAAAACACTAAATCGGCATCTGGATCGTATTATGAAGCGATACAGTATGCAAAAAACGCCTAATGTAGTTATCATGACGGATCCTGCCATAAAGAAACGAACATTTCCAAGTTCCTGTTTACAAAAGCCATTATTTATGGAATTTGAAAGGAAAAGCTTTCCGGTTCCGACAAATCCCAAAGAGTTCTTGTCAATTCATTATTCAGATTTCATGACACTACCACCCGAGGAAGAAAGATGGTCATATGTAGAAAATGAATTAGAAGACGTCGATTTTGGCAATAATCCTTCTTTGCTGAAGTACATTGAAGAAAATAAATGAATGGAGGGAATCTTGTGAAAGCATTAATTCTGGCAGCTGGATTTGGAAAACGACTGTGGCCGTTAACTCAAACTATGCCCAAATCCATGATAGAAGTGAATGGAACACCTCTTCTTGTAAATACACTTAATATCTTGACTGAATTGGGCATATATGACATAGGCATTGTTGTTGGACACATGGCTGACTTCATTAAGCAAGCGATCGGAAAAGAATGGAATGGCGCAAGAATAAGTTATTATGAAAACAATCGTTATCTTGAGACCAATAATGTGGTGAGCCTGAGCAAAGCGATTGATTTTTGCGACGATGAAATGCTTATGCTTGAATGTGATATTTACTATCATAAAGAGATGCTTGAAAAATTGATTAATTCAGAGGGCGATTGCAACATTTTAGTCAGTCGATTTAATAAATCCACTATGAATGGCAGTGTGATTAAGGTTACTGGTGATCAGTCCGTCGAATTGATACTTGGAAAATGGCAAGGACCAGATTTTGATTATAGTCGGGCATATAAAACTGTTAACATGTATCACTTTTCAAAGGTTTTTGTGGCGAAATACATGCCTTTGATTAAGTGGTATGTAGATTGTATGGGAGAGAACAGCTACTACGAAAAGGTGCTTGGCATGCTTTGTTATCTACGGGAATGCGACATTAAAATTGTTGAAGTTCCGGAAGAAATGTGGTCTGAAATTGATGATGCGAATGATTTGAATCAGGCAAGAGAGAAATTCAGGAAGTGAGCCGGAAAGGAGATCGGCCATGAAAATTGTTGTTGCCGGGACGGGATATGTTGGACTTTCACTGGCGGTGCTTTTATCAAAAAACAATGATGTTACTGCTGTGGATATTATTCCGGAAAAAGTTGAAATGATTAACAAGTGGGAAAGTCCAATTAAGGACGAGTATATTGAAAAGTATTTCAAAGAACATACTGAAAGAGATCTTCATTTATCAGCTACAATAGATGGAGAAAAGGCATACGCATCCGCAGATTATGTTATCATTGCTGTACCGACGAATTACAATGTCAGGCAAAATTGCTTTGACTGTTCAGCGGTTGAAACTGTAATTGAATCAGTACTCAAAGCATCAGAAGATGCAATTATGGTAATCAAATCTACAATTCCGGTCGGATATACGCAAAAAATCAGGGAGAAATATAAAACTGATCGTATTATCTTTTCACCAGAATTCCTGAGAGAATCAAAAGCACTTTATGACAATTTATACCCGTCCCGGATTATTGTGGGATGTGATAGAAGCACAGAAGAAAAGGCAAAGGAATTTGCAGGTTTATTAGCAAAAAGCGCAGAGAAAAAAGATGTGGAAGTACTTATTATGGGTTCCACTGAGGCGGAAGCGGTGAAATTGTTTGCAAACACCTATCTGGCCCTTCGCGTTTCATATTTTAATGAACTTGATACTTATGCAGAAATGAAAGGCCTTAGTTCAGCTGATATTATCAGAGGCGTTTGCCTTGATCCGCGTATTGGCGATTTCTACAACAATCCAAGTTTTGGCTATGGTGGTTATTGCTTGCCGAAAGACACAAAACAACTGTTGGCAAATTTTGCGGATGTTCCAGAAGACCTGATTCACGCAATAGTTCAGGCCAACAAAACCAGAAAGGAATTTATCGCCAATCAGGTTCTTACAAAAGCCGGATACTATGGATATGGATACGCATCGGATGTTAATTATGATGTCGATATGGAAAAACATGTAACAATCGGTGTATATCGATTAACAATGAAATCCAATTCAGACAATTTCCGGCAGTCTTCTATACAGGGTGTTATGAAACGGATAAAAGCAAAAGGTGCAACCGTGATTGTATATGAACCAACGTTGGAAAACGGAACAACATTTTTCGGAAGCCTTATTGTGAATGACCTGGAAGAATTCAAACGATTAAGTGATTCGATTATTGCCAACAGATATGATCCTTGCTTAAACGATGTGCAGGAAAAAGTGTATACACGCGACTTGTTTAGGCGGGACTAGAGAAGGCCAGCAAGAGAACAATTATATTAATTGCAATAAAGTGAGGAGTAATGGGATATGATTCCTGCTATGAATGTAACAAGACAATACGCTTCAATTCAGGATCAATTGGATAAAGCAGCATTGGATGTTCTGCATGAAGGACAATATATTCTTGGAAAAACTGTAGAGGAATTTGAAAAGGCGTTTGCTTCTTATTGTGGCGTTCAATATGCTGTTGGAGTAGGAAACGGATCAGATGCACTGGTAATGGCGTTGAAAGCGTGTGGTATTAAAGCTGGTGATGAAGTAATAACAACGGCTATGAGCTTCAGCGCAACAGCAGAAGCAATCACTTCGGTTGGAGCGATACCAGTATTTGCTGATTGCACCAAAAACACGTATTGTATTGATCCCAGAGATATCAGAGAAAAGATAACACAAAAAAGCAAAGCGATCATTCCGGTGCATCTTTATGGCCAATGTGCTGATATGGATGAGATCAATAGAATCGCGGACGAATACAATCTGAAAGTTGTTGAGGATTGTGCGCAAGCAGCAGGGGCTACATACAAAGGAAGAAAAGCTGGCAGTCTGGGAGATGTTGGGTGCGTCTCTTTCTTTCCAACAAAAAATCTGGGATGCGCTGGTGATGGGGGAATCATCATAACAAACGATGAAAGCGTTTATCGCCAATGTCGAGCCCTCAGAGCTCATGGAAGCGGATTGGATGGCCTTTATACTTATGGAATCCAAAACGGCATTGAAATATCAGAAGATTCAGTTGATTTTAATGGGAATCTTCCAAAATATTTCAATTTTGTAACAGGATATAATTCAAGATTGGATGCATTACAGGCGGCCCTTTTACAAGTTAAGCTTCCTTATCTGGACAGATGGAATGAACGCAGGAGAGAAATAGCCAAGCAATATGATGAGAAAATAACCAATCCTGTAATAAACAAGCCTTTAGTTGCAAAAGACAATACACATATCTATTATGTCTATGCTATTACAACGGACCAAAGAGATGAATTGAGAGCATATTTAAAGCGGAATGATATTTCAAGCGGAGTATACTTTCCTGTTCCTTTCCATCTCCAGGTCGTTTATCAGAACTTGGGGTATAAAAAGGGTGATATGCCAAATGCAGAGTTTGTTGCGACTCATTCATTGGTGCTTCCTATGTTCCCTGAATTAACCCAGCAGGAGATTGATCAGATTATTGAGGTGGTAAACAGTTGGAATCCATAACAAAGATACACGAGAGTGCAGATATTGCTTCGGGGGCAATTATAGGCAAGGGGACTTCTGTCTGGCAAAACTGCATTATTCAGGACGGGGCTGTTGTAGGCGAAAAATGTAGCATTGGCGCAAATGTATTTATTGAAAACGGTGTCCAGATTGGAAATGGGGTTAAAATAAAAAATAATATAGCTATTTATAGTGGCGCAGAAATTGAAGATGATGTTTTTCTTGGCCCTAACTGTGTTTTTACAAATGTCATAAACCCGAGAGCTTTTATCAGCCGGAAGCATGAGTTCAGAAAGACTATCATCAAAAAAGGTGCAACAATCGGGGCTAATTCAACTATCATATGCGGTCATGTGATTGGAAAATATGCAATGGTAGGCGCAGGTACTGTAGTAACTCGTGATGTGGATGACTACAATCTGGTTGTTGGTAATCCGGGACGGGTTGTTGGTTATGTTTGTTTGTGCGGCTGTAAACTGAACGAAAATTATAAATGTGTGGCATGCGGAATACAGTATCGAAAGGAAAAAGAGAAAATTACGATGGAGGAAAAAACAGAATGAAATATGCGTTAATAGGTTGCGGCAGAATATCTCCCAACCATGTTGTGGCGGCAAAGAATAATGGCTTGGATATTGTGGCTCTCTGTGATATTGAAAAGACCAATGCTGAAGACAAAATTATAAAGTTTGAATTGAATCGAAAAGACGTAAAAATATATGAGGACTATCAAAAAATGCTGGATGCTGAACATCCAGATTTGGTAGCGATAGCTACAGAATCTGGGAAACATGCTGCTATTGCGATAGATTGCATTACAGCGGGGTGTCATGTGATTATTGAGAAACCTATCGCATTATCCATTGCTGATGCTGATGCAATTATTAAAGCAGGCAAGAAAAAAGGTGTACTTGTATGCGTGAATCACCAGAACAGGTTTAACAAAAGCATTCAGGAAATCAGGAAAGCAGTTGAAAAGAATCGTTTCGGGAAATTGTTATATGGAACAGCGCATATTCGCTGGGCAAGAAATCATGAATACTATGATCGCGCAGCGTGGCGCGGCACATGGGAGCAGGATGGCGGAGCATTGATGAACCAATGTATCCATGACATTGATCTTCTTCGGTGGATGATGGGAGACGAAATCGATACAGTTTATGGGATGACTGACCGTCTTATTCATCCATATATTGAAGCTGAAGACCTCGGACTTGCTGTTGTAAAGTTTAAGAATGGAAGCTATGGCACCATTGAGGGAACAACGAATGTTTATCCGAAAAATCTTGAAGAAACACTATATATTTTTGGCGAAAAGGGAACGGTGAAAGCAGGCGGGGAAGCTGTTAATATTATCGAAGAATGGAAGTTTGCAGATTACTTTGGAGATGAGGAAGAAGTCAAGAAGGAGTGCGCTGAAAATCCACCTAACGTCTATGGCTTTGGTCACACAAAGCTATATAAAAATGTAATAGCTGCTATTGAGGGAAAAGAAGAATTGCTTGTTGACGGAGAGGCAGGAAAACGGGCCCTTGAACTTGTTCTGGCGATCTATAAATCTGCAGCTGAAGGGAAAGCGGTCAAACTGCCGTTGGAAAATTGCTCAACAATGGATTTTGCGGGCAGATTTTTCAAAGAGTAATTTTCTGAAATAAACGGTACAGCTTCCTGTGATTATTATCGCATAATTTCAAAATCATCAAATATAGTGCTAATGAATTTAATAAGATTATATACTAAAACTGGAGAAGGGATAAGGCTATGCTGGATTTATTGAAAGCATCTTTGTGGGGCACTGAAAGCGCTATAGCAAGCAGGGAAGATTATTCAGAAATGAAAGCCCATGCTATTGCTGCCTTACCCGCGAATGTTTTACCATGGACTAGTATGGATCCTGAGCTGCGGACAGAATGGAAAAAAACCATTATGCAGCAGTTGATTTCATATAATCAATATCTGTACGAACAGGAAAATCTGCCTATCACCTTCCCATATGTCATTTTAAAGGGAACATCTGCAGCAAAATACTATCCGCATCCGGAATATCGAAAAATGGGTGATATTGATATAATGACCCGGAGAGAGGATTACGAAAATGCTTGCAGCGAACTTATAAAGTATGGATTTGTTGAGCACATAAATAAAGAAGAAGAGGACTTCGGAAGACACAGGGGATTTTCAAAAAATGGTGTTGAGGTTGAAGTGCATGCTTTTTTCGCCTTGCTTAATGAGCCGAAACAAGCTGAGTATCTGGATGACTTAATCATTGAAAATATTACTCCATCCCACGAACTTCCGGATCTTGTAAATGGACTTGTCCTTCTTGAACACATTGCTCAGCATATGGAAGGTGGTCTTGGATTACGTCAGATTATTGACTGGATGATGTTTGTTGACAAATGTCTGTCAGATGAGAAGGAATGGTCGAATTTCAGGATGATGGCTCAGCGGATAGGATTGGAAAAACTTACTGAAGTAGTGACAAGAATGTGTGAAATGTTCCTTGGACTTGAAGAACATACGTGGTGTAGAAATGTCGATGAAAAATCCTGCAAAGGTTTGATGGATTTTGTTCTTTCATGCGGAAATTTTGGAATAAAGCTAGTTGACAAGATTGGTCCGGGAGCAAATGTTTTGTCATATGCCAGAACGCCATTTGCCTTTATTCATCTGTTGCAGGAACGAGGGTTGGTGAATTGGAAGACAGCTCAAAAACATGCAGTCCTTCGTCCATTTGCCTGGTTGTATCAGATTGGCAGATACCTGAATAAAGGACTGGGGAGAAAGAATGCCATATCAGAACTGAAAGGGGAGTATGTTGCTGCCAAAGAAAGAGTGGCACTTTTTGATGCGTTAGGAGTTAAACAATCATCAAAAGGCCTTGCTGTATATCGCAATGGCAAGTATCAAAAGACATACAAAATGCCATAATTGTTATATTAGATTTTTGAGAAGAACAGATCACGGGTATAAACCTTATCAGTTACGTTATTCAGACAAGAATCGTATCGATTTGCGATGATGATATTACTTTGCTTCTTGAACTTTTTCAAGTCATTGATCACTCTGCATCCAAAGAAAGAAGAGCCGTCTTCCAATATCGGTTCATAAATAATTACAGTTAATCCGTTTGCTTTGATTTGTTTAATGATGTCCGGAACAACACTATCATGAAAATTGATAGAATCTTTTTCGGCTGTCAATCGAAAAAAGCCGATGATCACTTTTTTTTCTTTTGCTTCATTCGGCATATCATTTAACTCGGATACATTTGCTATTTCCAGTATCCGATCCACAATATATTCTTTCCTGAACTGGTTGCTATTTACAACTGGGGTAAGCATATCATGCAAAGCTGGATCTGAAACAGCAAGCAACTGGCGACTGCTTTCCGGCAAACAGAATCCGCTGTAGCCGAAGGACGGAGTGTTGCACGAGGATCCGATCCTTGGATCCAGGCAGATACCGTCAATAATTTCATATGCATTCAGGCCTTTTGATTCCGCATAGGTATCCAGTTCGTTAAAGCAGGTGATGCGCATTGCCAAAAACAAATTAGAAAAGAAAGCAATTGCTTCAGCCTCGGAAAGGCCGGTCATACGAATTTCCACATCTTTTTTGAGGATGGCATTCCGGAGAATATCTGCAAAATCCTTTGCACGATCATGGGCAGATTCGTTACAACCGACGATTATCCGACTTGGATACAAATTATCATAAAGCACTTTGGATCCCCGAAGAAAGTCAGGAGAGAATAGAACATTTCCAGCATCCAGCCTTTTACAGGTTGAGGCTGAAAAACCAACCGGGACGTGACTTCTGATAACAATTGTTGCATCAGGATTCGCGCAAAACGATGTTTCAATTACACTTTCAACAATGGCAGTATTAAATATGCCTTTTTTGGGATCATAGCCAGTTGGCACTGTAATAATGATGAAATCTACATCTCTACAAGCAGAAAATCCATCGGTTGTTGCTGTCAGGTGCAGATCTGATCTTGTAAAGTACTTTTCAATATATTCATCCCGAATAGGACTGAGCCGCTGATTGATCATTTCCACTTTTCTGGAATTCTCATCAATGATTGTAACGAAATGATGACGTGAGAGCATAATGGCGACAGAGAGTCCAGCATAGCCTGCATCCCAAACAGCGATCTTCCTTGGATTAATATGCCGAAAAACCGGCTTTGTGTATTCGATAAAGACATCTGCCACATCAAACTGCAGCGTATTGGCCAGACGAGTTAACTGATCAAGTGAAGGCATATATTCCTGGTTTTCGAGTCGGCAAAGCATAGAACGATTGATACCGGCTTTATCAGCCAGTTCCTGTTGTGTCAGATTTAGCTGTTTCCGATGGGATAAAACAGTTTCTGCCAATTTAGAAATGGAAAAGTTTTTCATGGATACCTCCAAAATGTGACGAATAACAACAAAAATAGCTTAGATCATTCTTTACAACTTGTCAATATATCCCTATAATGTTTTTGTCCGGAACACGGAGAAAGGATTGCAGCGATGGCAGTTGATTTTGCGAACGGGTTTGAATTCCTGGAAGCGCTTCGCAAGCAGAACGGGAAACAGGAACAGAGTTACAGACCGTTTGCCCTGTACCTGGATGACAAGGCCAGAGAAAAAGGCGTTCCGCTGCACGGACAGTTTGAGTTGACACCATTATGCAACTTCAGCTGCAAAATGTGTTATGTGCACCTTGACAAGAATCAGCTGGCGGGCCGGGAGGTTCTGCCGGTTGAAAAATGGAAAGATCTGATGCATCAGGCCTGGGAAGCGGGAATGATTTATACGACGCTGACCGGCGGAGAATGCCTGGCCTATCCGGGGTTCGACGAAGTGTATCTGTATCTGCGCAGTTTGGGATGTGATGTTTCCATCCTGACGAACGGTTATCTTCTGGATGACCAGAGGATCGAATTCTTCCGGAAAAACAAGCCGTCAATGATTCAGATTACGCTGTATGGATGGAATGACGACGTTTACGAACGCGTGACCGGGCACCGCGCTTTCAGCACTGTGGCTGAAAACGCCCGAAAGGCGATTGAGGCCGGACTGAGGGTAAAGATCACTGTTACGCCAAGCAAGTATCTGGGGGAGGATATCCTGGAAACCATCCGGACAGGCATGGGCATTACGAAGGAGTTTTCCATTAACGCCAATCTGTTTACTCCGCGGGAGGAAACAGGACGGGCCCAGGAACAGGTTGAAATGGACCTGGATCTTTATTTCCGGTGTAACAGGCTGCTGTATGAGTTGCATGGAGAGAGCCCCAGGGAGATTGACGAAGACAAACTTCCTCCGCCAGGCGGGCCTTCCCATGAGTGCGACAAATGCGGACTAAAATGCGGTGGCGGAAGATCCGGATTTGTGATCAACTGGAAGGGAGAGCTGCTGGCCTGTAACCGCCTGGATTATCATATCTGCGCCTATCCGATGCAGGAGGGATTCAGGAAAGCCTGGGCCAGGATCAATGATCAGGCGAATCACTGGCCGAGGGTTCCGGAGTGCGAAGGCTGTGCGTATGAAAAGGTATGCTTTAACTGCGCTGCAAACATGCTCCTGTATGCTGCCCCCGGAAAAGTGCCGAAGGGGTTGTGTGAGATTTCGAAAATGTATGTTCAGCATGGTTTCAGGCATATCCCGGAATGCGAATAACCAACTTGATTCATCTGACCGGCATCGTACGGTTTGTGAATAGAAAATACTGAAAGGAGAAAACTATGAAGAAAGAGTACGAAGTTCCGAAGGCGGAGAAACTGGAGTTCAATTATTCAGAGGGTGTTACGGCGTCAAGTAGTTGCGGAGGCGCTTTCCAGAAGTATACGGACGGCGGCTATAACTGCCAGACCACTCCGACCGGCGAATGGTCAAATCCTTACTCTGATGTGATAGACGCGGCTGCAAATGGCGCAATTTAATGAGCAGAATTTAATAAAGCGAGGAGAAAAACAATGAAAAAAGAGTACATGAAACCCGAAGCGGAAAAAGTCATCTTTGATTATTCTGAGAACGTGACCGCGTCCCGCACCTATACGACGACCGAACAATCAAATCCTGACTGGAATTGCAATATTCGCTATATATTTAATGATTCAGTGTCAGTATGCGGACAGGACGGACACGACGTAACGCATGAGTACTGGCTGTGCGATAACAAATAATCTTCGCAGACAGGAAAACGAAGAAACAGTTTTTTTGCTGGCGCCTCTTTCATGAGGCGCCATTTTATTGTATAATGATTTATCAAGTTTAGTTACAGGTGATTGCCATGCGTCAGTCAATATCCGTTCAGGAATGGCATCGGCTTGCATCCGAAGGAGATGCGCCGCCTGCGCATATCACACTGAGCGGATATAGTATGAATCCTCTGATCCGCGGATACCGCGATTTTGTCACGGTGGTTCCTGTGCAAAGCATGCCTGCAAAGGGCGATATCGTTATGATTTGTGAACCGTCTGAGCGCTATGTGATGCACCGGGTCTGGGACGTTCGGGATGGAATGATTCAGACCTGGGGAGACAACTGCTCCGAGCCGGATGGATGGTTTGCGCAGGAGAATATCTGGGGGAAAGTCGTATTAATCGAACGGGGCAGACACAGGATCGTTCCGGACCCTGAAAAAGGACTGAAATGGGCAAGATTCTGGCATAAGGCTGGGAAAAGCTATCGGCTGGTCCAGAGATATAAGAACGGCGTCCTCCACAGGATCAAAAAACTGAGAGTGTGGGTGAAGAAGTGAAAGCAAACCTTGAAGACCTTAAAAAAGTCCGACAGATATTCTGCAGCCCGGCGTTGAAACAGGTCGTAAACTGGTCCAAGTGTATTCATCGCAGCGTAATTCTGAACTGCGTGATGAACGTGATCCTGGTATTCTGTTCGCTGGGACTCACACTGGTAACCAAAGAACTGGTGGACGCTGCGGTTTCTTCCCGGACAGATACTTTGTGGCGGTATGGAATAATGCTCCTGGGGCTGGTGCTCATGGAAATTGCTCTGGGCTTCTCGGTGTCCCTACTGCGGACCCATGCATCAGCGAAGCTTCAGCACCATTTACAGGGCCTGCTGATCCGCGAGATCATGTACAAACAGTATTCCGGGCTGAAAGGCTATCATAGCGGAGAACTGGTCAACCGGGTATTTTCCGACGCGGGCGTCATCAGGGGCGGCGTGCTGAGTATTTTACCCAACCTGATCAGTACGGTCGTCAGCTTTATCGGCGCGGCGACGATTCTGATCGCACTGGACTGGCGTTTTGTTCTGCTGCTTGCTGCGGCGGGCGTGATCGGAATTGCTATTGTCCTGCTCTTCCGCAATCCGATGAAGAAACGGCATAAGCGCATGCATGAAGCGGAAGACAAGCTCCACGCGACGGTGCAGGAAACAATCGAAAACATCCGGCTGATCAAGGCCAGTCTCTCCGAAGGACGCATCGTTCGTCAGGTGGATCAGCGACAGAGAATTCTGGAAAAAGAACAGATCCGGCAGGGAAAGTTCTCAGCACTGATGAATAACAGTATGGGGATGATGTTCAGCTTTTCCTGGGTATTCTGTATGCTGTGGGGAAGCGCTGCGATTTTCCGGGGGGAGATGACGTACGGCTCATTGGCCGCGATGATTCAGTTGATCGGCCGTGTTCAGGGACCGATTGCCAGCGCGGTCGGGATTGCCACCTCGGTTTACGGCGTCATCGCGTCCGCGGAGCGGCTGATGGAGCTGACAGAGATTCCTTCGGAAACGACCGGAGAATTGCTGAAGGATTTCGACGAGATTATCATGGACCGGGTCGTCTTCAGATATGAAGACGGGGCCGACGACGTGCTGAGAGGTATCAGCTGCAGAATCCAGAAGGGTGATTCCGTCGCGCTGACCGGTACGTCCGGCGGCGGGAAGACTTCCATGTTTCAGCTTCTTCTTGGGATATATCCTCCGAACGAAGGAAAAGTCTTATTCCGCAAGGGCAACCGGGAAACGGCGGCCTGCCGGGAATCCCGCTCCCTGTTTGCCTATGTGCCGCAGGGAAATACGCTGTTTTCCGGCACGCTGCGGGAAAACCTGACCATGTTTACCGACGCGGCGTCTGACGAACAGATCCGGGAAGCGGTGAAAGCAGCATGTATCGATGATCTTGTGGCGGAGGTTGGCCTGGACGCGGAACTGGGAGAGCGCGGCGTGGGCATCTCCGAAGGTCAGGCTCAGCGCGTAGCCGTCGCCAGGGCACTTCTGACCCAAGCACCGATTCTGTTGCTGGATGAATCCACCAGCGCTCTTGATGAGGAAACGGAAGCCCGGATGCTTCAGAATATTTCAGCCATGCGGGATAAAACAATTCTGATTGTGACCCACCGCCGAGCTGCGCTGGCCATCTGCGATTACAGGCTGCATCTCACAAACGGCAGAATGGAAAAAAAGGCGGCAACGCCGGCGGAACAGGAGGATCTATGTTCTATTACAGAATCGCGAAGCTGACCCTGCAATCCGAATGTAGGCTGGATTCATTCGGGGCGTTCGCCTGTGAACCTTCTGACGCGGATATCTCATTGGAAAAAACGAATGAGATCCCCCCGTCCGGAACGGATCTGCAATCGGGAATGATTTTTCACCGTGTGATTCCGGAAGGCTGGTTTTTCCATTTGCGGAATACAGATAACAGCGGGCTGTTTGTTAGTTCTGACTATTCCCGCCTTCGTTTTCTCGGCGCGAGAGATGATCTGATTACCGGGATGCACGAATGGCTGGTACGGATTGCACTAGAATGCCGGCTGGCGCGTATGGGCTATGTTTCCCTTCATTCTGCAGCTGTTGAGGTTAATGATGAGGCATATGCGTTTACCGCTCCTTCGGGAGTTGGAAAATCAACCCGGGCAGCCGCATGGATTGAAGCTTTTGAGGCAAAACTCATCAACGGTGACCGCCCGTTAATCGATGCTCGCAGGCTGGAATTGTTCGGGATTCCATGGGACGGAAAGGAAAAGTGTTACCGTAACGTCCACTACCCTCTGAAAGCAATCTGCGAAGTCCGCCGTTCCAATACGAATTATATCCGTAGGATGAGTTTTGACCAAAGACGAAAGCTTCTACTCCGGCAGTGCTTCTTACCCATGTGGGATACTGAAACCACTGCCATCCAGATGATCAACATCGTAAAGCTGGCGGCGAATGCTAAAATTGTCCGTGCTTTCTGCGGACCGACTGCAATGGATGCACAGGCGCTGAAATGTGCCTTTGATCAATATCAATTTTTGAAGGAGGAACCAGATATGACAGCAAAACCCGGATTTGTTCTCAGAAACATAGTGGATGAATACATTCTGATGCCGACGGGAGATAATATCTCGAAGTTCAGTGGCACTGTTCTGCTGAATCAGGTATCTGCTTTTGTATGGGAAAAACTGCAGACGCCACAGTCCAGAGATGACCTGCTTCAGGCGATTCTTGATGAATACGAGGTGGAAAAAGCAGTCGCAGCCAAGGATCTTGACGCCTTGCTGGAAACCTTGCGCAGTTACGGAGTAATCGAGGGTGACTGACATCCGTGAGAACAATTATTATCGGGGATATTCATGGTTGTAACGATTCGCTGCAGTCGCTGTTGGCGAATGTCAGCCCGATTCCCGGAAAAGACAGACTGGTATTGCTGGGCGACTTGTTTGACCGTGGACCTGATTCTTTGCAAGTGTTTCAGACTATACAGAAACTGGCTGAAGAATTTGGCAATGATTTTGTGCTACTCCGTGGAAACCATGAGGATTACCTTCTTCAACCTAAGCTGACGCTATGGCAACGGATGATCTGGGAAAAAGTTGGACGATCAGCAACGGTCCGTTCTTTTATGCAAGCCGGACAAAAAATGGAGGATACCATTCCTTGGCTTCGGGAACACTGTGCCTTTTTTTGGAAAAGCAACAGTTTTCAGTGTGTTCATGCTGGCGTAATGGTAGAACCTTTGGAAGCAAATGATCTGCAAACGTTAATTCATGATCACGAAATTGTACCAGAAAACCGATATAATGGTATACTTACGATTACTGGCCATATTGCTTTGAACAAAGCGACTTGGTTTGCCGGAGATGGTGAGACGGTCATGGAGCTAGAAGACGATATGCAATATGAATTACCTGAAAAAGGTGTAATCTGCATTGACACCGGCTGCGGAAAAGGAGGACCATTGACGGCGATGATATCGGAAAACCAATGTTTTACACTTTTATCTGTTCCTTCGTAAGTGATGAAAATTATCGCAGACTGATCAGAAATGGCAGGCAAAATGCCTGCTTTTTTATTTCACTTTACAGTAAAACCGGAAGTTTTTGAACCAGTCCACATGTCCAGTGTGCTGACTTCATTTTCCAAGGCAGCGTTATATGAATCAAGACCCGATTTAGAGATCCATACTTTTGTCAGCTGTGGTGTATCTTTGAACATTTCTCCCAAGCCTTTGCAGGCAGCGGAGATGTTTCCTGTTTCATAGTAGATCCCGTTTCCTGCTCCGTCCCATGAATCGTTTGTTATGGAAATAAAAGTCCATCCAGAAAGATCAATTTCATGGAGATTTGTGGCACGGAACATCTCAGCGGCTGTTTTCAGATTATCTGTATTCCATCCAGATAGATCCATTTTGCCGTAGTTATCGCCAATAAACGAAGTGGCATCATTTAGCCAACCGCCAACATCAATGAGACTGGCTGTATTCCAATGGGAAACATCGCCAATCGATTTGAGTTTTTTATTATCATCAAACATGCAATACATTGTTTTGACGCTGGAAACATCCCAACCTGAAAGATCAAGAATCCTCAGATTGAAGTTATCACAAAACATGTGATTCATGGATTCAACTTTTGAGACATCCCAGTTCGCGACATCATAGTATGTCATTTCTCCTGCACCATAGAACATGCAAGTCATATCTGTAACATTGGAAACATCCCAGTTTCCGAGACCGACTATTTCCCGTAGTTGGCCATTACCAGTCCAGTTGTCTCCAACCTGGAACATGCATATCATCATTGTTACTTTACTTGTGTTCCAATGGGACACATCGATTATCTCAAGAGAAGTCGCACCCGAAAACATCATGCTCATATCCGTGACATTTGAAGTATCCCAATATCTTAAGGCAAGAGCATCTGTCAGACTGCTTGTTCCGCTGAACAATCCGTACATATCTGTTACATTCGAAGTATTCCAATCAGCCAAAGCAGATATATCTTTCAGTGAAGAAGTATTTTTAAAAGTCAGGACCAGCATGGCTACGTTATGTGTATCCCAATTTGCCAGCGGAGAGATATCTGCCAGTGACGAATTATTGACAAACATACCATTCAGCGAAATGACTTTGGAAGAATCCCAATCTGCAAGACCGGATATGTCTGCTAAAGCTGCATTATTGGCAAACATATACCCGGAATCAGGGTTCATTTTAATTGATTTGCCTTCTGTGTAGAAATATATGATACCTGCATCATTCTCATTATCAAAAAAAATATAAATTGGATTATCGGAATCAGCGGTAGAGACGGTGTTGGCTTCGGATGGGACGAAATCTGTAGGAAGCGAGTCAGCTATACGGATTGCTTTAATGTCACTTGTTCTTGCCCGATACTCTGTTTCTGTGCCTGCTGCAAGCGATTTCATTTTACTGTTAATTATAGCACCGGTTTCCAGCATCGAATCAGCATTGGCCAAAGAATACATAAAAATAGTGAGAACGAAAACAAATGCAAGAAGAGCAAGTGATTTGACTGTTGTTTTACAAATCATAACAATCCTCCTGATCTTTTTCTTATGGACTGCCATTGAAATCAAAATAATGATAACTGCAATTGTTGAATTTCGCAAGGCGCTGAACAGATTTTTCGATCTTGGCAGATAGTTCCTTTTTCTGATGAATACCGGGCTCGAGCCATATGTTTTGTATGGTAAGGGTGCCGGCTTTTTTGTCTGCCTTTGGCTCTATGCGGCCGATGAGACGGTCACCGTAGAGCATCGGGAGGACGTAATAGCCGTATTTCCGTTTGACAGCCGGGGTGTAGATTTCCCAGGAATATTGATAATTCCAGATGGCTTCGATCAGTTTACGATCCCATAGCATGGGATCCAGCGGGGCCAGGAATTCAAGGCGGGGCTTGAACATTTGCTGACCTGATGTGACAGATTCCAGGATGGGGAGATCTTCGGTTAGCATGTAGAGCGGGAAGCGGATGCCTTCCACCTGGATCGGGCAGATCATGCTTTCTGTTTCCAATTTGGCGAAGGCGGCTTCGCGCTGTGCGGTATCCATGTTGATACCCAGCCATGCATCGGAACGGCGGTTCCAGAGAAGACCGATAGCGCCGATTCTGCGTTTTACGCGCCATGCCAGCCAGGAAGCTTCATCCGGGCATGGATCCGGAGCTGTCAGTAGGGCATGGGACAGATATTTATCAGTCAGGTCATAGTATTTCCGTGAACCGGATTTGTGGTGGATCAGGAGGACGCCATCGGTATAAAGCTGTTCCAGGACAGAACGGGCTGCCAGAGATTCCTTATGCCAGTGACCGCTCCAATGCATGGAGGAATGCCAGAAGATGGTTCCTTCAATGGGCAGGGTATCGCTGCTGACGGGACCGTTTTTCCGGATATAGTCGATGGCTTCCTTTTCCAGTTCGGGAATGCCGGGGAAGTGCCGGCCGTGGGCGATGCTGTTTTCCCGATAGCGGGTAAAATACGGCCAGTCCTCGCTGGGCCAGATAGATAGTTCCTTATCCGCGTAGTCTACGAGGAGGTGGTCCTTGTAAAGAAGATCCTGCAACATCTGCTTTTTGAAGTTTTTGACCCGGGACTGGAGTGTCAGTTCGGCATTTTTGCCGCAGACGTCCACCGGGTCATATTGGATGCAGCCGGCCTGACGGACATACTGATAAGCACCGTCTTTATTGATAAAGCGGTGCTCTCCGAGAAGTCCCTGTTTGAGCAGGATGAATTGCCGGGCCTGGTCGATGGTGATGGTCTGCATGGTTGGTCTCCACTTGAGGTTGATTATCGTGAAGGGCAGGAGATCCTTCGCTGCGCTCAGGATGACAAGTAGTGAGGAGGGTGAGATCCTTCGCTGCGCTCAGGATGACAAGTAGTGAGGAGGGTGAGATCCTTCGCTTCGCTCAGGATGACTCTGTTAGGGGGTACACGAAATGCAAAGGATCTGTTTCGCCTACGATATTATCCGATAACCATCGCTTTGGAAGCTTCCTGGGCCTGGATGATCCTATCGCACCAGGCGTCGAATTCCGGGTCTTCCTGCTGGCATTCCGGATGGGCGAGGATGTAGTCCAATGCTTTCCGGACACCGATGCTGAAGGGGATGGTCGTCTGCATGTTGGGAACTATCCGTTTCAGTTTTCTGTTGTTGAAAACAACAGAAACCGCTTTGTCACCAATCAGGCCGCCTTCCAGGTCATAGTTATATGGCGCGCCAACGGCCGCCAGATATTCAGATGCCACATGGTATGGATGCAGCTTTACGCCCAGCGCGTCTGCGATGGTGGCATAAATCTGGTCCCAGGTCAGGGTTTCATCTCCGGTAATCTGGAAGGCTTCGCCAATGGCGTGACGGTTGCCCATCAGGCCGATGAAGCCGACGGCAAAATCCGTGTTGAAGGTCAGCGTCCAGAGGGAAGAACCGTCACCGTGGATGATGACGGGCTTTTCTTCCATGATGCGTTTAATGACCTGCCAGGAGCCTTTTTTGCCGTGAACGCCCACCGGGATGCTCCGCTCGTCATAGGTATGGCTGGGGCGGACGATGGTGACCGGGAAGCCCTCCTCCCGGTACTTTTTCATCAGGAAATCCTCGCTGGCAATCTTGTTCCGGGAATACTGCCAGTAAGGATTGCTGAGGGCCGTACCTTCCGTAATTACATAGCTGGCTGCCGGTTTCTGGTAGGCTGAAGCAGAGCTGATGTAGATATACTGCCGGGTCTTATCCTTGAACAGCCGGTAATCCCGCTCCACATCTTCCACAACGAAGCCGATGAATTCGCATACGGTATCGAAGAACATACCCTTCAGTTTTTCGGCTGTTTCCGCTTCATTATGGACATCCGCGATAATCTGGTGCACGCCTTCCGGTACAACTGTTTTCCGGTTGCCCCGGTTCAGCAGCCACACCTCCCAGTTCGGATCCTCCGCCAGCCGTTTAATGATGCCTGTGCTGATGGTTCCCGTTCCGCCGATAAACAATGCCTTCATATTGTTTTTCTCCTCTCTGCCGGAAAATATGTCCAATTAATATCTGCGACTATTATAACGCTTAGAGTCCACTTTAGGTCAATTCATTTTCGTGAGGATTGTGTTTTGCCGCCGGGCAGGATATAATTCTTCCATACAGAGGCTTTGTTCAACCCATCGGAAAGAAGGAAACGCAGGATGAACCGGGAGGACAGAAAAGCGCTGGAAGCATATGTTCAGGCTGTTCTGCCTGAACGGGAGCGATATCTTTATCAGCATGCACTGAATAAAGTGCGGGTGATTACCCGCAGCATGAAGCCAGCGGAAAAGGAAGCGTACCTGCTCAGCGAAGCTTTCCGCAATACGCTGCACCAGATTCAGAAACGGGACCGGATCTGGCAGGGCCTGCTGCACCGGGAACTGGTGCTGTCCGGAGACCGGGCGGAGTTTGACCGCCTGTCGAAGCTGATCAGCCGGGAACTGGAAGCCGGTCGCAAGATCGATCTTGCCTTTCTGCGCACGGTGGAAAAGAGCAAGGTTTCCCTGGAAAAAGCCTACACTGCCCGGGAAATCATTCTCAGCGGCAGGCTGCGGAAATGGATTGATGAATCCCTCGGTTCCATGGTCACCAAGGCGGAAAACCGGGTGGTGCTCTGGCTGCGCACCGGCGACCATTCCGGCTGCCTCCGGGAGGAAGAACCGGAACGTTCGGTGATCCGCCGGATTATGGAACGGGAACTGCCCGGCGGGCTTTCCCTACGGGCTGTGGACCGGGCATTCCGGCCCGGTTCGCTGGAAGGATTCCTGCGGATGGAAGCCGGCAAAAAGTTTCCGGAGCTGAACAGCTGCAAAACGGTGCGCATGCCGAACGGCGAAACCGTGGCTGCCGCCCTGCGCCATGAAGCAGAACGCGGGAGCCGGCGGATATTCAGCGCGCTGGAGAAAAAGTTCTCCAGGGAACGTATTCGCCGCCTGCTGGAAAAGAACCCGGGACTCATCAGCCTGCAGAAAAAAGCGGACGCGGCTCTGGAACGGGAAAAGCGCATCCGCGCGGCGCTGCTGGACGCGATTCCGGAGCGCTACTGCGACCTGTATCCATTAGCTCGGCAGATGCGCCGACATTTTTACCTGCACCTGGGGCCGACAAATTCCGGCAAGACTTATGAAGGCGTTCAGCGGCTCCACGGCGCCCGGCAGGGCGTATACCTGGGCCCGCTACGGCTCCTGGCGGCGGAGCAGTTTGAAGCCTTGAACCTGGCGGATGTGCCCTGCTCCCTGGTTACAGGCGAAGAGCAGATCCGGGTTCCCTTCAGCCGGGTGCAGTCTTCCACGGTAGAAATGGCGGACCTGAAAACCCGGTATGACGTGGCGGTGATCGACGAATGCCAGATGATCGCCGACCGGGACCGAGGCGGCGCCTGGACAGCGGCCATCCTGGGCCTGTGTGCCGATGAAATCCACGCCTGCGCATCACCGGATGCCGAAGCGCTGCTGACGCAGATTATCCGGGACTGCGGGGATGAACTGACTGTGATCCGCCATGAGCGGATGACACCCCTGGAAGTGGAAAAGGAAGGATTCCAGTTCCCTGCTTCCGTACGCCCCGGCGATGCGCTGATCGTCTTTTCCAAGGCCAGGGTACATGCTGTGGCGGCAGAGCTGAAAAGCAAGGGATACAAAGTCTCCCTGATTTATGGCGCCCTGCCGCCGGATGTCCGGCGGAACCAGGCGGACCGCTTCCACCGGGGCGAAACCGAAGTGGTCGTATCCACGGACGCCATTGCCATGGGCATGAACCTGCCGATTCAGCGGGTGGTTTTCCTGGAATTGGAAAAATACGACGGGGATATCGTCCGCATGCTGACCGATTCGGAGATCAAACAGATTGCCGGACGGGCCGGTCGCTACGGAAAATATGAAATCGGATATGTGAACGCCTTCGGCTTCCGCCAGGAGGTGGCCCGGGCCATGGCACGGCCGCTACTGCCGCTGACGGAGGGGGTTATCGGGTTCCCGGAATCCCTGCTGGGTATTCCGCTGCCGCTGACCAGCATTATTGACCAGTGGATCCGTATGCAGGACAAGGGATGCTTCTCCAAGGCTTCCACCGTGCGCATGGCAGAGCTGGCTGCCATGATGGAAACCCCGAAAACGGACCGGCGGCTCCTGTACCGGTTCCTCTGCATTCCCTTTGACGAAAAGGATCCGGACCTGCTGTTCCGCTGGAAGGCCATGTATCACGCGGAATGCCGCGGGGAACATATTGACGTGATGCCGGAGATGCCGGAAATTATGGAGCCGGAAAGCTGCACCATCCGCATGCTGGACGAGATGGAAGAAAACTACCGCCGCTGCGACCTGTATTACAACTATACCCGGCTTTTCCTGGAGGATCCGGACAAGCTGCTGGCGGAAATCCAGCGGCGGAAGGACCTGATTTCCCAGGGGATCGTCCATATCCTGTCCACCCAGAAGCTGCAGCAGCGCACCTGTCCCTCCTGCAAACGACACCTGCCCTGGAACTGGCCGTACCGTTTATGCGAGAACTGTTACGGACGGATGCGGCGGTGAAAAACATTTGAAGTACAATCCAAAGCGTTGACAACGGCGCAAATTCATGGTATTTTTTCCGCGAATACTGAAACCTTAGAGGCGAAAGTCAAACCGGAAGGGACGCCCACAGAGAGCAGGGGGTAGCTGAAAACCCGCGGAAGGTTCACCGGCAAATGGTTCGCTGAGGGAAAGGGGAAACGGGAGAGTCTCCCGGAGTATCCGGACCGTGGGCTCGCGTTAAGGGCAGAGCGTGTGTTGGCACGCCCGTGAGAGTGAACCGGATTTCCGGTTCAAACGAAGGTGGCACCATGGATTAACAATCCGTCCTTTGAACAGGGACGGATTTTTATTGTGCCGGACCTTCCTTTCACTGACCGGGGTGGCAGCCGGGACCAACAAAAAACTATTTTGTGATCGCCAGAAGGCGAAGAAAGGAAGGATTCCCATGGCAGAAAAGAGAGTTATCAAAAACGAGGAGACCAAAGGATTTTCCATTCAGGACCTGATTATCGTAGCGGTGCTGCTGGCCGCAGGCGCCGTGCTGAAGCTGTTTGTCGGCAGCGTGATCAACTTCTTTGGCATGAAGCCGAATTTCATTATTGCATCGTACTGCCTGGCGATTCTGCTGGTGCGGCCGAAACTGGTTGGATGCGCGATTATCGGCATCCTGGCCGGCGCCCTGTGCCAGTTCCTGCCGGGAACCCCGTGGCTGAACCTGATCTCCGAGCTGCTGGGCGCGGTGATGATGTTCTTCATGATGAAGGTGCCGTTCAAGTTCAAGAAGATGGACCTGAATCCGCTGCTGTCGACGTTTGTTTCGACGGTGGTTTCCGGCGGAAGCTTCGTGGTTTGCCTGTTTGTGTTTATGCATATGGAGACCAGCGGACTGGTGGCTTATATCCCGATCGTGCTGGGAACGGCGGCCATCGGAAGCGTACTGGTGCAGCTGCTTTACCTGCCGCTGAAGAAAGTGCTGAACCGGTGATTGGAAGTTGACAGTTGTCAGTTGGCGGTTTTCAGCTATCAGTTGGTTGAGGTTTGGGCGGGCTGCGACGGAACGTCCGGAGGAGATTCTTCGCTTCGCTCAGAATGACACCAAATGCAAAACTGAAAGAATCAGCAGAGTTTGTATGTTACCCGGGAAGCAGAGAGATCATTGGATTTTGGAGAGATGAGGCATGATTTGTTTCAAGGATTTGTCTTTTACTTACAAGGGAGAGAAGGCACCGGCGCTTTCGGAGATTAACCTGACGGTTGAAGACGGCGGATTCCTGGGGATTATCGGCCCGGCCGGCGCGGGGAAGACCACGCTGGCCCGGGCGATTACCGGGATGATTCCGCACCACTATACGGGGGATTTCTACGGCAGCGTGGCGGTGAACGGACTGGACACGGTGGATACATCCATTGATGAAATCTCCCGGATGGTGGGGATGGTGTTCCAGGACGTGGAAAGTCAGATTATCTCCCCACTGGTGGAGGATGAAATCCTGTACGGGCTGGAGAACTTCGGCGTGCCGCGGGAGGAGATTCCGCAGCGGATGGCGGAAGCCCTGCAGAAGGTTGGGATTGCGGACCTGCAGGAACGGAGCATTGCCTCCCTCTCCGGCGGACAGCGGCAGAAAGTGGCGATTGCATCCATTATTGCGCTGAAGCCGCAGGTGCTGGTGCTGGATGAGCCGACCGGCGAATTGGATCCCCGCAGCAGCCGGCAGATTTTCAGCCTGCTGAAGGAACTGAACGAAGAGCAGGGGATTACGGTAATCCTGATTGAGCAGAAGATTATGCTGCTGTGTGAATTCGCAAAGCAGCTGGCAGTGGTGAGCGGGGGAAAGATCATCCGGCAGGGAAATACCCGGGATGTGCTGGCCCACGCGGACGAACTGCAGGCGCTGGGGGTCAACTGCCCCCGGGTGACGACGCTGAGCCGGATGCTAAGTGAAAAAACCGGGGCAGCGCAGCCGGTATGCATTAACCTGGAGGAAGCGGAAAAAATGGTAAGGAGGCTGATCGGATGATTACGCTGGAAAACGTCAGCTTTGCCTATGCCGACCAGGGCCCTTCCGTGCAGGATGTATCCTTCCGGCTGGAAAAGGGTGAGTTTGCTGCCATCCTGGGCGCCAACGGCGCCGGGAAGACCACGACGGTGCGCCTGATGGACGGGCTGCTGAAGCCTACGTCCGGACGGGTGCTGATCAACGATATGGACACGGTGAAAAGCCAGGTCAGCGAGCGGGCCCGGAAGGTCGGGTTCCTGTTTCAGAATCCGGACCGGCAGATATGCAAGAATACCGTAAGGGAAGAAATCCTTTTCGGACTGCGGACCGTGCGGGGGGACGAGGGCGAGGAAGCCCTGCAGGCCCGGACGGACGAAGTATTAAAGGATTTTCATTTTACCGGGGATGAGGAGCCCTTCAGCCTGAGCCGCGGGCAGCGGCAGCGGGTGGCCCTGGCATCCATCCTGGCGGTGGAACCGGAGATCCTGATCCTGGACGAGCCGACCACCGGACTGGACTACCTGGAATGCTGCCATATCATGGACCGGATCCGGAAGATGAACGAGGAAAAACAGGTGACGGTCATCATGGTCTGCCATGACATGGAAGTTGTGCTGGACTATGCCCGGCGGGCCCTGGTGATGGCCGGCGGAAGGCTGCTGGCGGACGGGCCGGTGAAGGAGATTTTCCGGAATACGGAACTGATGGAAAAAGCATCCATCCTGCCGCCGCAGATGATCGGGCTGGGACTGCGGCTGGGGGACGGGTTTGAAAACGCGGACACGCCGGAAGGCATGGCGGAAGCCGTGATGGCGCGCCGGGGAAAAGGAGGCGCGGGAGCATGAATAACCTGTTTCAGTATGTGCCCGGCAAATCCGTGATTCACCGGATGAACCCGATTACCAAGCTGCTGATTACGATTGTGATCTGTGTGGCGGCGTTTCTGAGCGACCGGCTGCTGTTTCTGGCGGGACTGCTGGCGGTGGACCTGCTGATCGGCGTGATCGGCGGGGTGGCGAACCGGACATGGCAGATTTTCCGCGGGCTGCTGAAGATTGCCATTTTCCTGTTCCTTTTACAGGTGCTGCTGACCCGGAAGGGTACGCCGGTATTCTGGATTATTACGGACCAGGGACTGCTGACCGCCGGAAAGGTGGTGCTGCGGCTGGTGGTGGTTTGCATGCCGCTGGCGCTGATGCTGGCGGTGACGCGGATCAGCGACCTGACCAACGCGCTGGTGCAGGTGCTGCACGTGCCGTATCAGTACGCGTTTACCCTGAGCACCGCGATCCGGTTTATTCCCCAGTTTATGGAGGAAATGAGCGGGATTATGGAAGCGCAGACCGCCCGGGGCGTGGCCTTTGACAAGGCGCGGGGACTGAAGAAGTTTTCCATGATCCTGCCGCTGTGCGCACCGCTACTGATTTCATCGGTGCGGCGGACGGACCAGACGGCGGCCGCTGCGGAGGTGCGCGGGTTCCGGCTGAGGACGCGGCAGTCCGGATACAAGCGGTATCCGTTTACCGGGGTGGATTTCGGGGCGTTTGTGTTCTGCGGGGCGCTGCTGGCCGCGGCAATTATCCTGTAAAGTTGTCAGTGTTTGTCAGTATTTGTCAGTGTTTGACATATTGATGTCCTACCGATCTTATGATATGATTATACTGTCCCGAAGGAATGGAGGCTCCCGCTTAGCGGGAGCCTTCTGACGAGAAGGGCAAAACACTAAAACACTAAAACACGAAAACACTCGAACACTCTAACACTCGAACACTCGAATGGAGGAGATCCTTCGCTTCCGCTCAGGATGACAGTTCAAGGGCTCGGGATGACAGTCTGGGGCTCAGGGTGACAGGCAGTGGCCTGATGTTTCAGAACTTGTGATGGCAGTCAGGGGCTCGGGAAGATAAAGCAAGGCACATGATGACATTCGGGGAAAATGAAAAAAGATTACGGATTTTTTAATCTGATTCTCATGATCTTTTCGCCTCCCTTTCAGAACAAACGGAATCGTTTATGCTACGATACGTTTGCCGCCAGAGAGAGCGGCAGGAAAGAAAGGAGAAACGAAAGATGGAAGCTTACACGATTGAAGATGTCGAACTGCTGAGAAGGAAGAGCGGCATGAGTTACCAGGAAGCGGTTGCGCTGCTGGAATACCATAACGGAAACCTGGCCCGGGCGCTGATCGACCTGGAGCGGAACGGCAAGCTGAAGGATGAAAAAGCTCCGGAGCGGAGCAACACGACCAAGACAGCGGCGGACGGAAACGCCAAAAAGGGCGAGACGAAGGAAAAGGCGATCAACCTGCTGCAGAAGCTGTATCAGTGCCGGGTGAAAGTGCACAAGGGCGATACGCCGGTGGTTAACCTGTCTGTGGTATACGGCGCAGCCGCGCTGATCTTCGCGCCGCACATTACGATTACCGGCATCATCATCGCGATGATCCTGGGATACCGGTTCTCATTCTCCCAGATGGACGCAGACTTCGCGAACGACAACCTGAAGAAGACCGTGAAGAACGCCGCGGACAACGTGAAGGCGACGGTCAACAGCGTGGCGAAGACCATTAAGGATACGGTTGAAGCGAAGCCTGAAGCGAAGGCTGAAATGAAGGCTGAGAAGAAGGTTGAGAAGGCGGAAGACATTCCTGCGGAGCCGGTGGCGCCGGTTGTCGATGAGGAATTTGACTTCACCCATGTGGTGGATGTGCCGACGATCCAGATTCCGGTGCAGACGGAAACCCGGGACGGCAATGTGCAGATTGATGAGGACCAGAACGGATACTCTTCTGTGACGATCGGGTAAGGACGGCGGGCAAACAGGCGGGTTGCGCCGGCTCAGGCTGGTGTTCCGGGAAACGGAAGGTTGAGATTACGGCTGGTGGTTAGTGGCCAGTTGTTGGCGAGTGGAGGAAGATTGGCGGATGGCACGGATACTCATTGTGGAGGATGAAAAGAAGATTGCGCGGTTCCTGGAACTGGAACTGGTGCATGAGGGGTATGAGGTGCTGACTGCCTTTGACGGGCGCAGCGGACTGGAGACTGCTTTGGAGCAGGATCCGGACCTGCTGATCCTGGACCTGATGCTGCCGGAGCTGAGCGGCATTGAGGTCTGCCGGCGGCTGCGGCACACGAGCGACGTGCCGATTATCATGCTGACGGCGAAGGACGACGTATCCGACAAGGTGATGGGCCTGGACATGGGCGCGGACGACTATGTGACGAAGCCCTTTGCGATTGAGGAACTGCTGGCCCGGATCCGGGTGGCGATGAAGAAGCGGCGGGTGCGGGACGAAGCGCCGGAAAAGCCGGCGGAAGTGCTCAGCTGCGGCCCGGTGACGCTGGAACTGGACTCCTGGCAGGCCAAGGTCAAGGGAGAACCCGTGGCCCTGACCAAGAAGGAATTTGACACGCTGAAGTACCTGATGGAACACGAAGGGAAGGCGGTTACCCGGGACCAGCTGATGAACGAGGTATGGGGATACGACTACATCGGGGATTCCAACATCGTGGACGTATACATCCGCTACCTCCGGCACAAGATTGACGACACATACCGGATCAAGACGATTCACACCATCCGGTCCGTAGGATATTTATTCAGCTATGAAGAAGACGAAGCGAGTGAATGAGCGGCCCGTGCCGGAGGAGAAAACCCGGGATCTGGTGATTGCCAACCGGATGAGCGGGAAGATCCACGGCGGGATCAGCTGGATCCGGCTGTCGCTGACGATCCGGATCGCCTGGCACTACTGCGTGCAGCTGCTGCGCAGCCTGATTCCCGTCTGCCTGGCGCTGACGGTGGTCTTCGGGATCGCGGTCGGCGCGCCGATTGCCGGGCGGCTGAAGGACATGAGCGCGGCGCCCTGGCAGGAAGGCGAGGAACCCCGGGTACGGGAAAACATTTGCATGACGCTTTCCGACCGGATACCGGAAACGGATTTCTTTCCCCGGATACGGCAGCAGACGGAGATTATCTTCGGCGACGGGCTGAAGGACGGGGAGCTGCGGTTCCTTTACAGCGCCGAAGCCGGAAATGAATGGCTGGTGCGGGTGGACACGGCGGAAATCCGGCGGATGTGGTTCATCATGATCGGCGGCATCGTGCTGGCAGACCTGATCCGGGGACTGTACTTCTTCCGCCACAACCGGCGGCTGAACAAGCGGGTGCTGGCGCCGATACGGGACATTACCGAGATTGCGGCGACGCTGAGCGAAAACAACCTTTCCAACCGGATCAACATTGCCGGCACCCAGAACGAGCTGAAGGACCTGGCGAACGTGATTAACCGGATGCTGGACCGGATTGAGCTGAGCTACAACAGCCAGAAGCAGTTTGTTTCCGACGCGAGCCACGAGCTGCGGACGCCGATCTCCGTGATCCGGGGATATACGGACATGCTGAAGCGCTGGGGCAAGGACGATCCGGAAGTGCTGGCGGAGGCCATTGCGGCCATCTCCCAGGAAACGGAAGGCATGAAGGACCTGGTGGAAAGCCTGCTGTTCCTGGCCCGGCACGACAAGAAGACCCTGATGATGGAAATTTCCGAATTCGACCCGGCGGAACTGCTGGAGGAGGTTCGGAAAGAGGAAGCCATGGTGCATACGGAGCACGCTTTCGCGATCAGCGGGGCGGAGGCCATGGAGATCAGCGCGGACCGGGGCATGGTGAAACAGGTGATGCGGATCCTGTGCGACAACGCGGTGAAGTATTCGCCGGCGGGAACGGACGTGACGATGAGCTGCCGGAAAGACAGCGACGGAAACTGCGTGCTGTCCGTGGCGGACCGCGGGCAGGGCATTGCGAAAGAGGATCTGCCGAAGATATTCGACCGCTTTTACCGGAGCGACAAAGCCCGGAAGGCGGACAACGGCGGGCACGGCCTGGGGCTGAGCATCGCCAGGATCATTGTGGTGGCCCACGAGGGACGGATCAACGTACGGTCCAAGGTCGGCGAAGGAACCGTGTTCTCCGTGGTGCTGCCGGCAAACCAGAACTGAGGAAGATATTTTGAAGGAGGAAGAAGAAAATGAAGACAGTGATGACAATCGCGGCGGGCGTGGCCCTGGGATACTTTATCTACCAGTACATCGTGAGCAACAACCAGGGAAAGATCAGCGGCAAGCTGCACAAGAGTACGCGGGACAAGAAGGTTGCCGGTGTGTGCGGCGGTCTGGCGGAATACCTGGGCATTGACCCGACGATCATCCGCCTGGCATGGGCCCTGGCGATCTTCGGATGGGGTACCGGCCTGCTGGCCTACATCATCTGCGCGTTCATCCTGCCGGAAGAAGGACCGGCGGATGCGTCACAGGATGACTGACGATGACTGCAAATCAAAAAGGGCGATCTCAGATGAGACGCCCTTTTTGAATGCCCTGCAAACCGGGATCAGTCATCCGCGCCGGTATCCGGAGCTGCTTCCTGTTCCTGCTGGATATCCGGGAAGGCGGAATAGAGGGGCTCAATATCCTTCCGGCCGCGCAGGTGGCGGAGGACATAATTCTTTGTGATCTTTGCCACTTCTCCGGAGAGGACGATGACGCCGATGAGGTTCGGGATCATCATGAGGCCGTTGAAGGTATCGGCCAGGTCCCAGGCCAGGTTGTTGCCCATGGTGGCGCCGCCGAAGACCAGCAACACAAAGAGGATGCGATAGGGAATGGTCCGCTTTTCACCCAGGAGGTATTCGCAGGCCTTGGTGCCGTAATGGCTCCAGCCCAGGACGGTGGAGAAGGCGAAGAGGGCAATGGAAACCGCGATGAAGGCGGAACCGACAAAGCCGAACTGCTTATCGAAAACAGAAGAAACGAGGGTGGCGTTATCCAGTTCCTGAATTGCCTTGCCGGTGGACAGGTCAATGAGGCCGGAGGAGAGGATCGCGAAGGCGGTCAGGGTGCAGACGACGATCGTATCGGCAAAGACTTCGAAAATGCCCCACATGCCCTGCTTGACCGGTTCCTTTACGTTGGAGTTGGAATGGACCATGACGGAGGAACCGAGGCCGGCCTCATTGGAGAAGACGCCGCGCTTCATGCCCAATTCAACGGCCTTCTTGATGCCGTAGCCCACGATACCGCCGGCAGCGGATTCCATGGCAAAGGCGCCTTTGAAGATGGAAGTGAATACCGCGCCGACATGGGAGATATTGATAAAGAAGATCGTGATGGTTCCGATCATATAAAGAATGACCATGAAGGGTACGATTTTCTCCGTAACGGAAGCGATCCGCTTGAGGCCGCCGACCACCACCAGGCCCACTAGCAGCATGATGACCACGCCGGTGACCCAGGTGGGGATGCCGAAGACCGCATCCAGGTTACCGGAAATGGAGTTGACCTGGGTCATGTTGCCGATGCCGAAGGAGGCAACCAGGCAGAAGAAGGCGAACAGGCCGGCCAGGACCTTGCCCAGGGTTTTGCAGTTTTTGCGGGAACCGAGGCCGTCCCGCAGGTAATACATGGCGCCGCCGGACCATTCACCCTTGGAATTCCTGCGGCGGTAATAGATGCCCAGGACGTTTTCGGAATAGTTGGTCATCATGCCCAGGAAGGCCATGATCCACATCCAGAAGACCGCGCCGGGGCCGCCGGCCAGGATCGCGCCGGCCACGCCGACGATGTTGCCGGTGCCGACGGTGGCAGCCAGGGCCGTGCAGAGGCTCTGAAACTGGGAAATGCTCTTATCCTTGGTATGGGTGGTGACCTGTTTATCCTTAAAGACCGCGCCGATGGTTTTCTTGAACCAGTGGCCGAGATGGGTGACCTGGAAAACCTTGGTCAGGACGGTCATCAGGACGCCGACGAAGGCCAGCAGCGCCAGGGCCGGAACGCCCCACACCACGCCGTTGACCGCTTTGTTGACATCTGCGACGGCGCCGAGGAAGCCCTCTTCCGCCGAGGCGGAGGCGGCCGCCAGCACACTTCCGAGCAAGATTCCCAGTCCGGTTATTTTCCGCTTCATATATTACCCTGCCTTCCTGATTAAGGTGTTTACAGAAAAACGCCATCGGGCAACAAACCCGATGACGCCCTTGTCCTCGGAAAGCAGTTTACGACGGCCGGGAAGCGGATGTCAATTATTTACGGGGACGGAAACATCAAAAAAACACAGGAACGGCCTTGCCTTCAGGGCCGGAGGGCGGAAAAACAGGGCCAGGGAAATTCATCCGGCGGGGCGGAGGAACCATCCACGGTTCGGCCTGCCGCAAAAGGATGCGGAAAGCAGAGCCGGGCGGCCCAGAGGGCAGGGACGGAGGCTTTGATCCGGCTGCCATAGCGGCGGTCCCCGGCAAGGGGCATTTTCCGGGAGGCAAACTGGACGCGGATCTGGTGGGTGCGGCCGGAATGCAGGCGGACCCGGACCAGGCTCAGGACACCTTCCGGCTGCTCCGCGGTTTCCAGCAGGGACCATTCGCAGGAGGCTTCCTTAACTCCTTTGCGCTGTTTATCCACCACAAAGGTTTTATTGGAACGGGGATCATGATACAGAAGATCGGTGAAGGAACCGGCAGGCGTTTCCGGTACGCCGGAGACCACGGCGAGGTATTCCTTGAGGACAAGATCCTGCTGAAAGAGCTGCTGCAGGGCGGCACAGGCCTGCGGGGAGCGGGCGAGGACGCAGGCGCCGCCGGTGGTCTGGTCCAGCCGGTGAACCGGCAGCACGGCAAAGCCCTCCTGCGCGGAAAGCATATCCGGCAGGCCGGGAGATTCGGACAGGACGCCAACCGGCTTTTCACAGACGACCAAAGACTCATCCTGATACAGAATGCGCAGCGACAAGGGCAGGAACACCTCCTCTGCCGGATATTCTACCATGGCGGGACGGAGAATAAAAGGGAGAAAAAACCGGGAATGAAACCGCTGATCGGATCGTTTACATGAATGTATGGTGCGCTCCATGCAAATCACAACGAAGAGGAGGTCATATCCATGACCAAACGGTTTGTCGCCGTGGTTGCCGTACTGGCACTGATTGTGTCCATGATTGTTGTTCCTACCGCTGCAATGGCATACTATGAAGCTTATTCCTGCTGCAGCAACGGAAAACCCCTGAACGTCCGTTCGGGCCCGGGAAAAACCTATCCCGCCATCGGGAACATCGCCTACGGCCAGCCGCTGGCAGTCGACCATGATCTCGGGAACGGCTGGTCTGAAATCATCTGGGGCAGCCAGACCGGATATGTGATGACAGCCCTGATGTCCAGAACATATCCGGGGCCGTATACGCCCACGCCGGCCCCGACGCCCACGCCTTCCCAGACTGGTATTACCGCCCTGAACAACATATTCAAACAGGTGCGCTATGTTGTGCCGTATACCGTTACGCTGCGCGGCACCCGCGGAAGCGGTACCGTCAACGTCCGCTGGGCGCCAAGTACGGACTGCGAGATGATCCAGGCTTATGCTTACGGCACCACCATGCGGGTGATTGCCGAATTCGGCGACTGGTACCAGGTGGTGGAACCCAATACGGGAATTACCGGGTTTGTGATGCGTCAGTTTGCGTTCAGGGACGCATACTGATCAACGAAAGAAGGAGGACAATACCATGAAAAGAATCATTGCTTTGGTGATGAGCCTTCTGATGCTGCTGGGCTGCACGGCTGCCCTGGCGGAAGAAGAAACGAACTCCATGGGCGTGCTGAAGGTGGAAAACGCGTTTGACATTACCTACAGCCCCCTGCCGGACGACTACACCCTGTCCATTTACATCCAGAACGACATGACCATTATGGCCAACATAAAGTCCACCCAGGCGGCGCTGCCCAGGATGGGCCTGGTGATTGCCTTCAGCGATGAATGGTCGGATACCGAACGGCTGAACGATGTTTCGGAAGAAGACCTGAACGCCATCAAGGATTCCTTCTGCGCTGAATATGCGACCCCGGAATTTGACATCAAAGAAACCGCTTACGGCACGAAGCTGCTGACGGTGATGGCTCCCAGCAAGCTGGATGCCTACGTTTATACGATTTACAAGGGTCATGAGATTGAAATCCATCTCTTCCCCGGCGAGGAACAGGCGGAACTGACCGACGCGGACATCGACCGGGTGGTGGCTTTCCTGAGTGACATGCAGTTTGTGCCGGTTGAGGAATAAAAACCGACGCTGAAACTATATCTGGAGCCGGCTGCCGAAACGGCGGCCGGCTGACTTTTTCATCTTGCAATCAAATGAATTTTAGTGCATAATAGTCGGGACGGAATATAATCACAGAGGTACTGCTAAAATATGAGATTCTTCCTTGAATTTCTGCGACAGAAGGTACCGAAGGCGGGAAAGGACATTCCCCATTACTACCGCCGGGCGCTTGTGACCAGTGAGGTTTTGCTGATCGTTTATTACCTGCTGTGCTTTTTTATGTATCCGATTATCTGCGGAGAGTGGGTATGGGTTCCGGTGCTTTTCCTGGCTGTGGGCTCCGGCAGCCTGTGGCTGGCGAAACACGGGGGCATCCGGATTAACCTGATTCTTTTCGCAGCGGTCAGCATTTCCTGGATCTGGTGGAACATATGGTATTTCGGCTGGAGCAGCGGCGTGCAGCATTTCCTGACGCTGACGCTGGTGCTGGTTTTCTTCAACGTATATGACAAACCGCTATACAAGATCATCTGGTTTATTGTGATCCTGGCGGTGCGCATCCTGCTGTTCAGGATGTCCCAGCTGCATCCGGCCCTGCGGCCGATGGACGTGGAAGCCGGAACCGCTTACCAGACGCTGAACACGGTGGCCTTCTTCCTGATGCTGGCCTGCATGAGCATTGTTTTCAGCACCAGCATTCAGGATACGGAACGGCAGCTGCGGCTGAAAAACCAGGCGCTGTATAAGGAAGCCGGAACCGATCCCCTGACCGGGCTGCCCAACCGGCGTTCCATGATTGAACGGATTGAGAAATACTACAAGGAATCCGCCGGCCAGCCATTCAGCGTGGCGATTGCCGATATTGACTTCTTTAAGAATATCAACGATACCTACGGGCACAACACCGGGGACTATACCCTGGTGCGGCTGACGGAGCTGTTTGTGGAACATGCCATGGGGCGGTATACCGTATGCCGCTGGGGCGGCGAGGAATTCTGCTTCTTTATGCCCGGGATGAACCTGGACGAGGCGGGATCGCTGATGAACGACCTGTGCTTCGCGGTGGAAAAACTGAAGCTGGAGCATGAAGACAAGGAGTTTTCCATTACGATTACCATCGGCGTGGAGGAAAACGATTTCTCATCTCCGCTGGAGGATCTGCTGAATTCCGCGGACGAAAAACTCTACATGGGCAAAAACGCCGGACGGAACCGGGTTGTTGTATAAATTCCCTAAGACTGACGGAGGAAGAAGCATGGCAAAGAAAGTTTTACGCCGGATGACGGCGCTCCTGGTGGCCCTGGTGATGCTGGCAGGCTGCGGCGCCTTTGCGGAAGACGCAGCGGAAAAAATTACCCTGTACAATATCCGGAACTACGTGGTGGGCCTGGACACACCGGTTCAGCTGGATGACGGGACGGAGCGGATCCTGATCAATTTTGACAACGCGGCCACCACGCCGGCGCTGAAACCGGTGCAGGACGAGATCAACAAGGAGCTGCTGATGTACGGCTCCATCGGGCGGGGATATTCCCTGAAGTCCGATCATTCGTCGGATGTTTACGCCGAAGTGCGGGATAAGGTACTGGCGTTTGTGGGCGTCGATCCGGAAGACTACGAGCGGCCTTATACATGCTTCTATGTCAACACCACGACGGACGGCCTGAACAAGCTGGCCTCCGCGCTGATTACCAGCCCGGACGACCTGGTGCTGTGCACCCGGATTGAGCATCACGCGAACGACCTGCCCTGGCGGGAACGCTGCAAGGTGATCTATGCCGAGGTGGACGAGCAGGGCCGGGTGATTTATGACGACATCGAGCGGCTGCTGACGGAAAATGAAGGCAAGGTAAAGTACGTCTGCGTGACGGCGGCTTCCAACGTGACCGGGTATGTGACGGACGTCCACCGGGTGGCGAAGATGGCGCACGCCCACGGTGCGCAGATCGTGGTGGACGGCGCGCAGATTGTGGCGCACCGGAAATTCTCCATGAGGGGAGAAACGCCGGAAGAGGATATTGACTTCTTCGTCTTCTCGGCCCATAAGATGTATTCGCCCTACGGCGGCGGCGCGGTGATCGGCCGGACGGAGACGCTGCAGGAGCACCAGCCGAAATTCTACGGCGGCGGAACGGTGAACATCGTGGCGGACGACTGGGTATCCTACAAGGAGGCCCCGGCCACCTATGAAGCCGGTTCGCCGAACTATCCCGGCGTCGTGGGCATGGGGAAGGCGATTGAAATCCTGGAGGAGATCGGCTTTGACGCCATCCAGGCGCATGAACAGAAGCTGATCCGCAGGATGATCGACGGCCTGCTGAAGCTGGACAACGTGATTGTATACGGCGATACGGAGGACATCAGCGACCGGGTGGGCGTAGTGACATTCAATTTCAGCGACGTCAACTCCGCCAACCTGGCAGGCAACATGAAACGGCTGGGCGGCGTCGCAACCCGGCGGGGCGCTTTCTGCGCGCATCCGTATGTATGGCGGCTGATGGGTATTCCCCAAGAAGACCTGGAGACCTTTATTGACTGCGACGACGGCAAAACCCCGGGCATGATCCGGGTCAGCTTCGGCATTTATAACACCGAGGAAGAAGTGGACGAATTCCTGAAAATCCTGGCGGAGATGATTGATTATACCAAGGAGGAAGTTGCCGGATATATTGAAGAAGGACTGGATCCCTATCCGGCGGCATACTGATTCGGACGGAACAGGCTGAAAAACCCGGGAGCCGTTGAAAGGCATCCCGGGTTTTTGAGTGTGCCGGCTGTTATTCCGGCTTTTTCTGCAGCTTGGGAACGTGGTATTCCACGCCCGGATCGAAGCGCACTTCCTCCGGCGGGTTTTCCAGTTCTTCCGGGTGGTCCATATAATGAATGACATCGAAGAAGAAGGCGGCATAGTGCGCGCCGGAGCAGACGCGCTCGTCCGCGGTGATGCCGATCGGCAGCATGCGGCGCATCCGGGGTTTGCCGTTTTCCACGATCGCTTCCTTGACCAGGGTGCCCATGCCGAAGAACAGGCTGACATTGCCGAAATTATAGATATGGTGCAGGGGATTGTGGAGGCCGATAGAACCGTTGTTGGTGACATACAGGCCGCTGTAGAAAGGCAGTTCCCGCATCAGGACGCCCGGGGCGATGCCGTAGCGGTCCAGCAGCCGGACGAAACCGGTGACAAACGTGGCAAGGCCCGGCACGGAAAGCAGGGCGCTGGCCAGCTTGATGACGAAACCGGGGGTCTCCGCCTGGCGGCATTTTTCCACGGCGTCGTTCATCCGGTCCCGGACATCAAAGAGCGTGTCCGTGAGGTCGAAGAGGATGCGGACGGTATCCTCGTTGCTGTTGGTATCCTGCGGGTTTTTCAGGATCGTATAGGACACGGAGCAGTTGTTCCGGGAATAATACTGCTTGTTGAAAATGAACCGGTTGACTTCCGGATTCCGGCTGACTGCCCGGACGTAGGAGGCCACCAGGATCTGCATGAAGGTGACCTTTTCGCCTTCCTGGGCCTTGCGGGCAATATAGCGGCTGAGTTTTTCATAATCCGCCTTGTGCTCCAGGAACACCTGCGCGTCGCAGCGCATGGGCATCAGGTAAGGGGTGAACTGTACAATGGGATCCAGTTTTTTCACGCGTTTTCCATCCGGTCTGTGTCCAAACATAAGTCTGTCCTCCTTCAAATTCATTCAATCAACTGTTGATATCGTTTTGTGATCAGGCTTTATCCGCCCGCAAAGCGCCTTTTTCGCACCGGTTGCCCCAGAAATCAATCAGGGTGCCGTTCCGGTATACGCAGATGATCTCGCAGTTATTGGAGCAGCCGCCGCAGTTCCGCTCCCGGGTGACGAATTCCATGTTTTCCACGGAAAAGTCGAAGTGCGTCCGCTTCAGGCTCCGCCGCGCGAGGATGGCTGCGCCCATCGCGCCCATCAGGTGGCCGTTTTCGTCCACGATGACCGGGCAGCGGAGCAGGTCCTCAAAGGCGCGGACAACACCGATGTTTTTGCTGACGCCGCCCTGGAATACCACCGGGGAACATATCTTTTTTCCCTTGCCCACATTGTTGATATAGTTGGAAGCAACCGCCCGGCAGACGCCGGCAATGATATCCTCCCGGGGATGGCCCATCTGGATTTTGTGAACCAGGTCCGATTCGGCAAAGACGGTGCAGCGCGCGGCGATCATGGTCGGATGGGCGGACTGCAGGGCATACTGCCCCATTTCCTCCACCTCGATGCCCAGCCGCCGGGCCTGGCTGGAAAGGAACGCCCCTGTTCCGGCAGCGCACAGGGTGTTCATGGCGTAATCCACGGCAATGCCGTTTTCCACCAGGATGATCTTGGAATCCTGGCCGCCGATTTCCAGAATGGTCCGCACATCCGGATGGAAGGTGGTGGTTCCCACGGCATGGGCGGTAATCTCATTCTTGACAACCGTTGCACCGACAATGGACCCGACCAGGCGCCGGGCGCTTCCGGTGGCCCCGACGCCGACGATCTGCCATGTTTCCCGGTCCAGCTGTTTTTCCAGCAGGCCGAGCAGCTTTTTGACGGCGCCGATCGGGTTTCCCTCCGTCCAGATGTATTCCTGTGCCAGGATTGCATTGCCTTCGTCAATAATGACGGCTTTGGTGGAAATGGATCCCACGTCAATGCCGAGGAATGCGTTTCCCGTGTTCAAGGCGTCACCTTCTTTCTCATTTCAAGCATATCGTAAAAAGCTTCCAGCCGCGTCATCAGGCCGACATCATTGGTCTGGGTGTCATAGGTCAGGTACAGCACGGGAATGGCATAATCCCGGGAGAGATTGGCCAGCACCGGCATGATATCCGTTTCCGGCATACAGCAGGCGGACTTGACCTGGACCAGGCCGTCGAAGCCCCTTTCGGCAAAGTTCTGCGCCTGCCAGATATCGGTGGTGGAGCTGGCGCCCATGTTATATTCGCTGAATTCGCGGATCTTGGCCTGCTTGTTTTTTTCACCGCTGCGCAGCATGTCGTTGGTGATGTTCATCAGCCGGTGGACTTCCACGCCCATGTCCGCCAGCTTCTGTTCGATCTCCAGGTTGGAAAAGGGATCCATTACGGTGTAGTAGTCGCCGATGATCCCGATACGGATCGGATCCGCGGGCTTATGCAGGGTGACGTCCGCAAAGGCATGGCACGCGCTGCGGTAGCCTTCCCGGATATCCGCGAGGGACTGGGCGGCATACATATCGGAAATAAACTTCCGGTAGATTTTCGGATAGGTTCCCGAGGGATCGAAGCCGCAGTTCTGATAATACATGGCGGTGGTATCATCCAGGTGTTCCACCATCTGAGCGGCCTCGTAAAGGGCTTTGCCGGCCTTCACCATGCTGCAGTGCGGATTGATGACCTTCAGGGCCCGGAGGATATCCTTCTTCTTCCCGGTGTTGTAAAGGGAAAGATTGACAAAATCGAAGGTATAGCCCATGTCCCGGAGAATCTGCTCCTGAAGTTCGCCGAAGTAATTCAGCCGGCATGCGCCGTGGACCATGATGATGGTGTCCGCGCCGGCCTCCAGGGCTTCGATCATGCTGCCGAGGGTCGTTTTGAACGGCGTGCAAACCAGGTCCGGGCTGTTCCGGGCGCCGAGGTCCTCGGTGTGCCTGGACAGCGGCGGCGGGAGGATGCACCGGGTTTCAAACCCCTGCTCCACAATATACTTCAGGGCACAGTTATATTCGCCGTAACGGGGAAGGGCGGCTTTCCGCTGCTGTTTCATACCATTTCCCCTTTCTGGAACCGGATAATATCCAGGAAACTTTCAATGCGCGTTTCAACGCCTGCCATGCCGCTCTGGGTATCCAGCACCAGTGTCAGGATGGGTTTGCCTTTAAGGCGGCGGATCAGGAGCTCGTTGGTCATGGAATCCGGGCCGCAGGGAAACGCGCTGACCAGGATGATGCCGTCCACCCGGTCCTTCCACAGCAGCACGCCCCCGACAATTTCCTCGCTGGTGATCCACCGGCAGGTGGGGGAGAACCGGGCGCAGGCCTTCCGGGCTGTTTCCGGTTCCAGCGCATCTGCGCGCAGGGAAACCGCGCCGGCAGATTCCAGATAATCCAGGATGGGCCTGCCCAGGTACGGATCGGACAGGACATAGCTGTGGCCGGCAACCAGGACCTTCATGCCCGGCTTTCCGGCAAGTTCTTTCTGAATGTGCTCGGCGGTTTTCTGCTGCTGCTCCAGCGCCCTGGCGGCCTCGTGCCAGGCATGGCGGCTCTGCCGCGGGGAAAACCCCAGCTCCACACCAAGCTTCTCAAAGGCTTTTGCCTCCGGGGAACCGTTCTGCACGTCGATATTGCAGGTGATAAAGCGCTGGCCGGAAGAACGGAAAATGTTCCGGGCCTGGTCGTAGATTCCCTCATAGCGGGTGCAGAAGAATTCGGTATACCCGTAATTGCTGTATCGCGGAATAAAAATCCGTTCGCACCGGCCGACCAGGGCATCCACATGGCCCATGAACATTTTCAGGGAAAGGCAGCTTTCATCCGGGGCCAGCCTTGTTCCGGCTTCCAGGATTCCGCGGCTGCCCGGCGGACTCAGGACCGTTGAAAGCCCCAGCGACTGAAAGAAATGTTCCCACAGCGCTCCGTAGCGGTAATACAGCATGGCCCGCGGAATACCGATTGCCGGCATTTTTTCCCCGTCCATATTTCCATTCCTCCTGAGAAACATATCCACGGAAGACAAAAAAAGAGTTCTGCCTTCCCGAGCAAATCAAGCAGACGTGATGCACAGGCGCATCCACAGCATAACAATACCACCCTTATCCTGTACAATCAATAGCGGGCGGATCAAAAAACGGATGGGGACACAAACCCATCCGTCCGTTCTGATTCGAAAACCGGACCCGGTCAGCAAACCGGAAAGGTGAAAAACGTGTCCGGATACGGTTCGTTTTCCAACGTGAAATGCCACCATTCCGAAGAAAGAGGTTTGAAACCGCAGCGCAGCATGGCATCGCGGAGGAGCATGCGGCCGGCATACTGCTGTTCCGTGATATCCTGATAATCGGGATGGCTCAGTTCTCCGAAGAAATCAAAGGGCCCGCCCATATCGACTTCCTTCTGGGTGCGCATATCAAACAGCGTCAGGTCCACCGTGCTGCCCCGGCTGTGGCCGGAGTGGCGGGCAATATACCCGCCGGGGATCAGATCTTTTTTTTCAAGATCCGGATAAAAATATGTTTTCATCCGGGTATCGGAGGCGTCCTCCGCCCAGCGCATAAAGTGGTCCACGGCCTTCTGGGGACGGTAGGCGTCGAAAATCTTCAGGCGGTATCCCTTTTCTGCCAGGAGAACGGCGGCTTCCTTCAGCCGGGCGGCTGCCTCCCGCGTGATCAGCGCCACCGGGCGTTCATAGCCGTCGATCCGGTCGCCGATAAAGTTGAAGGTGGAATAATAACGGATTTCCAGGATTACATCCGGGATCGACTCGCCGATGGAAACAAAACCGCTCATATCATCCGAAAACATCTGATTTGCCCTTTCTGCGCTTACGCACCGAGGATGGAACCGACCAGGATGCCCAGCCAGGTGCCGATCACATAGCCGAAAGTGCCCACCAGCATGCAGGGTCCGATGAGCTTCACCCATCCCTGGGAGATTGCCATGCCGGCGGCCGTGGTCGGTCCGCCAATATTGGCATTGGAGGCCAGGACGATCTCCTCCAGGTCAAATTTCAGCAGCCTGCCGCCGACAAAGCAGAAAATCATATTGACGGCCACAATGATCATGCAGAAGAGGAGCAGGATCGGCGCGTTCCGGATCAGCACGCCGACGGAGGCCGGCGCGCCGATGACAAAGAAGAACAGATAGATCAGCCAGGTGCCGATCTCCTGGGCACCGCGCATACGGGAAGCCTGTTTCTCAAAACCGGTGGACCAGAGGAGCGACAGGTTGGTGATCCAGACATACTCGCTGCCGAAGAACGTGTTCAGCATTTTCAGGAACCAGTTGTCCGCCGGAATCAGGTCTTTGAAGAAACCGCCGATCAGTTTGGAAAGGAACACGACGATGACCGCATAGGTCATATTCAGGGCGACATCCTTCAGGGAGGTTTCCTTCGGGGCCCAGTAACTGGCAGCCAGTGTTTTTCCGGATTCATTCTTGCCGTTTTTCAGCACATCATCAATATGGGGATGGGGATAGCGCTTCCGGAACCACACGCTGCCGGCAACGGACAGCAGCACCAGGAAATAGATGGCCATGTTCAGGTTGTCCGCCACCGTTGTGGAGGCTTTGAGCGTCGCGTCCACATTGAACGCAGCCGCCAGGGCGGTAAAGTTCACACCGCCGCCGATATAGGAGCCCGTCATCATGGCGGCGGCTCCGGGAATGCCTTCCACCGCGCCGCGCAGCAGCACCGTTGCCAGGATCGCGCCGGCTACCGTTCCGGCGGCGCCGATCATGAAGATGGCCAGGAAACGGCCGGCTTCCCGGTGCATCCGCCGCAGGTTGGTCTGCAGGAGCAGCAGCGGGATGGCCATCGGCACGGCATAGCCCCAGACAAAATCGTCGAATACCGGCGCTTCCGACGGAATGACGTGCAGGTTGACCAGGGCAATTGCGATGACCAGGGTAATGATGGCCCCGGAGACCTTGGACGCCCATTTGTACTTCTGTTCCAGGAAGATGGCCAGGAAGGTGGAGGCAAAGAGAATGGCCAGCAGTGCCCAGTGGTTATCGGCGGCGATCAGCGTGGTGACGGTTTCATTCATCAGAAAATCCCTCCGTTTTTTCGGAAATGCAGGGAAAGCAACAATTCATTTACTGGCTGTAATGGGACAGGAACTGGCGCGTCCGTTCCTGCTGCGGGTTGGAGAACACTTCGCGGGGGTCGCCTTCCTCGCAGATGACGCCGCCATCCATAAAAATCACATAGTCGGCCACGTCCCGGGCAAAGGTCATCTCATGGGTGACGATGATCATGGTGGTATTCCGGTCGGCCAGGCCCCGGATGACACGGAGCACTTCGCCGGTGAGCTCCGGATCAAGGGCGGAGGTGGGTTCATCAAAACAGAGAATATCCGGATTCAGCGCCAGGGCGTGCGCAATGGCCACCCGCTGGCACTGGCCGCCGGAAAGCTGATGAGGATAATTGTTCATACGGTCCTGCAGGCCCATATCCTTCAGCAGCATTTCACCGTGTTCCCGGATTTCCCGAATCCGGGCCTGTTTCCGCTCCTTCCAGTCCGGCTGTTCCTTTGCCAGCATTCTTTCGGCGAGCATCACATTCTCCAGGGCTGTATACTGCGGAAAGAGATTGAAGGACTGGAAGACCAGGCCGAAATGGAGCCGCTTGAGGCGGATGTTCCGCTGGAAATCCGCCTTGCCGGAAGCGGACGCGTCCAGCAGTGTTTCGCCGTTCACGCGGATGATGCCGGAATCCGGCTTTTCCAAAAAATTCAGGCAGCGCAGGAGCGTGGTTTTTCCGCCGCCGGAGGAACCGATGATGGAGAGGGCGGTTCCTTTTTCCATGGAAAAGGAGATATCGTCCAGAACGAGCGTTTCGCCAAAGGATTTCCGGAGGTTTTGTACTTCAAGAATCGGCATGAATGATCTCTCCTTTCCCTCAGCGGAAATAGCTGAGTTTCTTTTCAAGCTTCGCGAAGACAATGGTCAGGATACCGGTGGCTGCCAGGTAATAGATCCCGGTGAAGAACAACGGCCAGATGGCGCCGGAGATGCCGCCGCTTCCCTTCAGGAAAGACTGGCCGGCCCAGATGATCTCCTGCAGGGCAATGATCCGGGCCAGGGAAGTATCCTTGATCAGGGTGATGATCTCGTTGGACATGGGCGGAATGATGGCCTTGACAACCTGCAGGAGCTTGACGCGGAAGAAGATCTGCGCCGGCTTCATGCCCAGCACCAGCCCGGCTTCTTCCTGCCCGACGGGGATCCCCTGGATTCCGCCGCGGAAGATTTCGCAGAAATAGCAGGCGTAATTGATGACAAAGGCAACAGACGCAGCGGCAAAACGCCCGGTTTCGCCGCTGCCCCAGATCGGGTTTTTCAGCACAAGGCCGGGAAAATAGAAAATGATCAGCAGCTGGATCATGAGGGGAGAACCGCGGATGATCCAGACGATGGTTTTGATGAGCATCCGCAGGGGCCGGAAGGAAGACATTTCAGCCACGGCCAGCAGGAGCCCGAGCGGGATCGCGCCGATCAGCGTGATGGCAAACAGCCGGAGCGTCTGCAGGAAGCCGGTATTCAGCGAAGCAAAAACGATTGGAAACTGTTGGGAAAAGTCCATTGAAACCTCCGAAAGCACACAAACAAATAACCGGCAGGCGGAGAGATCCGCCTGCCGAAAGAATATTCAGCGATTATTCACCGATCAGCGCACCCTGTACGCTATACAGCTTCGCCAGCTCCAGCAGGGAGCCGTCCGCTGTGCAGGCATCCAGGAAGGCGTTCAGTTCGTCCACCAGGTTGGAACCCTTGCGGAAGCCGACGCCATACTGCTCGTCATTCAGGGGCAGAGCATAGGTCAGGTTTTCGTAGCCCGTTCCTTCACCGACCATCGCGGCGGCCATCAGGGCGTCGATAATAGCGGCATCCGAAGTGCCTGCGGCCACTTCCATCAGCGCACTCGCCTGATTCTGCACGGCATTGACTTCGAGTCCGAGTTCGGTCGCCACTTTTTCACCGGCGCTTCCGGCTTCCACAGCGAAGACCAGGCCGGACAGGCTTTCAACGGTGGAGTAGCCGCCGATTTTGTCGGCGAACATGACCACCACCTGGGCATTGTTCATATAGGGCTTGGAGCATTCCATGGCGGACAGAACTTCATCCGTCAGGGTCATGCCGTTCCAGACGCAGTCGATGGTCAGGCTGTCCAGCTCAAGCACCTTGTTGTCCCAGTCGATTTCCTGGAATTCGACTTCCACACCCAGGTATTCGCCGAACTTGCGGGCAAGATCCGCATCGAAACCGACCCAGGAGCCATCCGTATCCCGGTAATCCATGGGTTCGAAATCCGTAATGCCGACGATCAGCTTACCTTTTGCGATGACATCGGCTTTGTCATCGGCCAGGGCCAGGGCAGAAGCAGCGGCCAGAACCAGGCACAGCAGCAGGGCAACGATCTTTTTCATATTCAGCAGCCTCCAAATCATCAATGATTGCCGGGACAGACAGCCGTCCGCGGCTTTCTAACAATAGCACTTTATTATGCTAAAGTCAACAGATGTGCTTCAAACAAAACAGTTTCTGCACAGGGCGGGACGAAAAAGGAGATATCATTTTGGGGTGGCGTTGTGGTATGATATAAATATCGGAAATACAAAAACAGGCGGAGGGGGTTCCATGGACCTGCAGCAATTTGCCAACCAGATCGACGCGATGACCTGTATTCTTTCGGTCGAGAAAAAGGAAGACGGTTCCTGCGGAGAGATCCGGCTCGTTACCGGAAACAGGGCCTATATCGAATCCATTGAAAACCCGTCGCCGGATGTGCCGCATATGATGTCCACCCGTTTTGAGCCGGGCAGCCTTTATGAGCGCTATTTTCCGAAGGACCTGAATTTTGAACTGTACTGCTATTCTTGCGCGGTGGAACGCAAACCGATGCATTCCTATGTCAACCCGGGAAGGTTTGATTTCTGGTTCGACATTTATATGCTGCCGCTGGGGCACGAGGGAAATATTTATTACTGCAGTTATACCCAGGAAATTACCCGGCAGGCGGATTCGAAAAAAATGACCGGCATTTCCCGGGAAACCGCCATGGACGTCCTCAATACCTGTATCAAGCTGCGGGGCGTGAAGGATGAAGCGGCGTTTGAAAGCACCCTGCGGAGCGTGATCGTGGATATCCGGGATTTGTGCAAGGCCAGGAACTGCGCGGTGCTCCTGATGGACGAAAGCCGGAAAGAGTGCCGGGTTATGAGCGAAGCCATCCAGACCACGCAGGACCTGACGGAGAAAAGGCAGTCCATGATGCCGGATTTCTACAAAGTAGCGCTGTCATGGCTGGATACGATCGGCGGGAGCAACTGCCTGATTGTGAAGGACACGGGCGACATGGAATACATCCGGGAACGGAATCCGGTGTGGTATCAATCCCTGATGGCGGCCCGTGTACAGAGCATTGTGATCTTCCCGCTCAAGGGCGGGAATGACCAGCTGCTGGGCTACATCTGGGCGACCAATTTTGACACGGTGGAAACCCTGCATATCAAGGAAACGCTTGAACTGAGCACCTATTTTATTGCAAGTGAGATTGCGAACCATATGCTCCTGACCCGGCTGCGGGAACTGAGCAGAACGGATGTGCTGACCGGGATCATGAACCGGAACGAGATGAACAACCGGATTGACGAACTCCGGGAGGGAAAGGCCAGGATTGATCGGCTGGGCATCGTGTTTGCGGACCTGAACGGCCTGAAACGGGTTAACGACCAGTTCGGGCATGTGGAAGGCGACCGGATGCTGAAGGAAAGCGCAGCCGTGCTGCGGCAGGTGTTTGCGGGGGATGAGATTTACCGGGCCGGCGGCGATGAGTTTATGATCATTACCCGCGGCGCGGAGGAAGAGGAACTCCGGAAGCGCTGCGAAGAAATCAAACGGCACGCGACAGGATACGAACACGTCAGCTTTGCCGCCGGATACTGCGTGATCTCCGATTCCCGGGAAATCCGGACCGCCCTGAAGACCGCTGACGAGCGGATGTACCGGGATAAGGAAACCTATTACCAGGATCACCCGGAAATGAGACGCTGAACCGGATGGGATAATGGTCCGGAAAAGATATACACAAGCCTGGCAGGAGGTGATGGCGTGGCGCGGCTGGACCTGGATATGACGGAAGGAAACATATGGAAGCATATGCTGCGGTTCGCCGTCCCGATGGCCATCGGGCTTTTATTCCAGCAGCTTTACAATACGGTGGATACCCTGGTGGTCGGGCAGTTCGTCGGGCATCAGGCCCAGGCGGCAGTGGGCTCCACCGGGCCGATCATCAATACGGTCGTAGGCTTCTGCGCAGGACTGGCCACAGGCGCCTCTGTGGTGATTTCCCAGCGGTACGGCGCCCATGACCGGGAAGGCCTGGGCAAAGCAGTCCATACGACCGTGGCACTGACGTTTATCGTCAGCCTGATTGCGACCGCCCTGGGCCGGCTGATCATCGAACCGATGCTGCGGTTCATGCAGACGCCGGATGATGTGATGCCGGAATCCGGAACCTATCTGTCCATTTATTTTGCCGGTATTTCCGGCGTTCTGTTTTACAACCTGGGGAGCGGAATCCTGCGGGCGGTCGGGGACTCCCGGCGGCCGCTGGTATTCCTGATCATCTCCGCCCTGCTGAATACGGCGCTGGACCTGCTGTTTGTGCTGGCATTCGGTATGGGCGTGGACGGGGTGGCTTATGCAACGGTCCTGTCGCAGGCTTTTTCCGCACTGCTGATTCTTATTACGCTGACAAAGGAAAAGGGAGATTACGGGATCCGGTGGCGGAAGGTCCGCATTGACCGGAAATCCCTTTCCATGATCCTGAAGCTGGGCCTGCCCAGCAGTATCCAGGCAGCGGTGACATCCTTTTCCAATGTGTTTGTACAGTCCTATATCAACGCATTCGGCTCAGCCTGCATGGCCGGATACGGCGTATACGGCAAGATCGACGCTTTTGCCCTGATCCCGGTGCAGAGCATTTCCATGTCCTCCACGACCTTTGTGGGCCAGAACTGGGGTGCGGACCAGCCGGGAAGGGCCCGGGAGGGCGTCCGGACGGCTACGCTGATGAGCCTGATTTCCACGGCGGTGCTGGGCCTGCTGGTGTTTGTGCTGGCCAGGCCCCTGATGGGCTTTTTCTCTCCGGAGGAAGAGGTGGTTGAGTATGGTATCCGGTTTATCCGGATTGTGACCCCGTTCTATATTGCCGTCTGCTTTAACCAGATCTATGCCGGCGCCTTGCGCGGCGTCGGGGACGCCACGATGCCGACGGTGATCATGCTGGCATCCTTTGTGGTATTCCGGCAGATTTACCTGGCGGTAACCAAAGCGCTGGGCGCTGGATTTATCGCGGTGGCCCTGGCCTATCCGGTGGGGTGGATCCTTTGTTCCACATTGCTGCTGATCCGCTACTCCCGAAGCGAGCTGGTAAGAAGAAGCCGGAAGACGGAACAGATTTTCACTGAATGACGACACGGGATTCGACCGTTACCTCAGCCGGCTCGTCCCGGGAGGATATTCCGAAACAGGGACTTCCGTCCGGCCGGAAATGCACCCGGCGGATACCGTCGCACCGGAGGGTTTCCTTCAGGCCGGTTTCGGCATGATAGGCAATCATCAGCCCGTCTTCCGGATCGGTATAGAATGAGTTGTGGCCGGGACCGAATTCGCCGTCGACCGAATAGAAGGTCAGGACGGGCGTGATGCTTTTGGACCAGGAACGGAGATCTGAAAGATCACTTCCGGTATCCGCCGTCAGCAGTCCCAGGGCATAGGTGTAGCGGTTGGCAGATCCGCCGGAATAGGTCAGGTACACTTTTCCGTTTCTGACAAAGGCATAGGGTCCCTCGTTGTTGATGGTTCCCTCCACGTTTTCCCAGCCGTACAGCGGCCGCGTCAGCAGGACCGGGTCACCGGCCAGGCGCCAGGGAGTGCGTTCGTCAATCGAAGCAATATACAGCATGGAACCGGAATCCATGGGCGTACCGATGTGCTCCCGGTAAGACCAGACGACATAGGAGCCGCTTTCCGCCCGGATAAAGGTCATATCCAGCGTGATGGCGTTTTCCGCCAGCGGGGAGCCGTCCTTTTTCACCACGCGGACGGGTTCCTCCCATCCGGCCTCATCAATGATCCGGCCGGTTTTTTTCTTTTTCATCATATGGCACTGGGGCCCCCAGGCGTGCCCGCTGACAGCAAAAAGCAGATACAGTTCGCCGCCGATGACATGGAACTCCGGTGCCCAGAAGGTCTGCTCAAAACCGCGCTCCGGGCTGAAGGGAAGGATCAGGTGCTCTGCGATGCCTTCCGCAAAGAGTCCTTCGACGCTGTCCGCTTCCCGGACGTAGAGGCCGATGTCATTCCGGTTGTCATTGGTGGAAATATAGTACCATTTTCCTTCCCAGGGAAAGATGACCGGATCTCCGTATCCTTCCGCCAGGGGGAAACGGAAGTACCGCTGGGTGACCGTTCCCCGGACAGGATAGACGCCAGGCCGGTCGAAATGAACGGTTTCCGGATTCCAGGCGGCTTTTTTCTTCCGCACGGAGCCGTCACTGTACCGGAAGAGGGCGGGAACGCTCAGGAGATCTTCCGGGGATTGCGCGCGGATTTCCTCGGGAATGCTGATGCCGGTGCAGACCACGGGACTCCACCGGCGAAGCGCGGTTTCCGCAAGCCCCCTGTCCATGACCAGGACATCGGATGCGCCGGCCGGAACCGTATCCGCACTGACCAGGCCGGCAGACTCAAAGCGGATCAGGTCTCCGGTTTTCCACAGAAGGAGACTGCCGGCGGCTGTTTCGTCCACGTTTCCGTTTTCCAGGGTTCGCTCTGCACAGACGCAGATTGCGCCGTCTGCCGCATGGAAAATCCGCGGATTGCGGACACCGGCCGGAATAATGGTATTGTTTCCGGAAATGCTTCCTTCGGCGAAAAGAATCCCGTAATTTTTATTGAAAGGAAGAACGCCGGTATCATCCGCCTCAAAAGCGAAATGCACGCTGCGGGCCAGGCCTTCCGGATAACAGGCAGCGTCAACGGGCCGGGTATACACGCGGATTTTTGCCGTATCCGCCTGCCAGGCTTCCCCGGCAAGGCCTTCCAGGATGGAGCCGCAGGCCCAGGGCATCAGCGCGAACCAGGTGGAAGCGGGAGAGCCGTCGGGCCATTTTTCGGTAAGCAGGCCTTCGCTGTGGCAGAAACGTTCAGACATCCATCCGGTTTTCCCATATCCGAATTCGCCGTCGCGGGTATTGTGGCACTGGCAGCTCCACAGGCGGGTGTCTTCCAGGCGGTTCCGGACGTAGCCGTCATCCCGGAACCGGAGATAATAGGACATTTCATCCATGACGGAAGACGACATCGGATGAATGTGCGGATTGGTGACGGAAGTGATGCTTCCGCCGCAGCTGGACCAGCCGACCGTGCTCAGCGGCGGCACTTGGACCGGCGAATTATAGCAGAATTTGAAGGTGAATTCATAGTACAGCGCGTCCCGAAGATGATCCAGCAGGGTTTCCCGGCCGGCGGAATCAGCGGCGTCATCCATGACGGCGATTTCGTGCAGGTCGCGGATGGCCCGGATATAGGCCAGGATTCCCTCCGAGTCGACGTTTTTATCGATGTCCAGCGGGCCGCCGTAGCATGTTTCATGCCGGATATAGGTATTGTGGTACCATTTTTCGCTCTGCATCAGCCCGGGAATGTATGCCCTTTCCCCGGCCAGCCGGCAGAAGCGGGCCGCGGCGGCCATACACCAGGCACCGGAAAAGGAGTCGTATTCCAGGCCGGCGCTGGTGCTCTCCGAAAAGATATAGGGATATTCGCCGTCGGCACTGCGGGTCTTTTCCGTACGGGCGATGACGTCCCGCGCAAAACCGAGCCAGTTTTCGTGTACGGTTCCTGCCGCTTTTTCACATTCGTATGCTTTCAGAACCAGATAAACAGCCTGGCCGACGAGGTATGCCGCGTGCCCCGGAACAGGCTGGATGTCATACCACCAACCGCGGTTGTTCCACTGTCCGTCCGGCTGCTCCGCCAGGTATGGGAGGCCGTTCCGGCTGTTGATGCAGTGATTCACGATATGATCGATGCAGTCCAGCGCCTGCGCGCGCATGTCCCGGTCGTGCAGGCGGCGGGCGGAAAGCAGCATCGGCACAGCAGCCGCAAGGCCATTTGTCCAGGTAATCGAAGGGATCAGCCTGTTTTCAAAATATGTTTTACGGTCAAAGACAAACCCGGTGTAGCCGTGGGATTCCGGCAGCCAGGCATCCCGGGAAATGGCGATGGCGATATCCCGGACCGTTTCATGGACGGTGCTTTTCCTGCGCGGCGGTTCATGCCAGCGCACATAGACCCATTTCAGGATATCGTGGATTGTTCTTTCATCTTCCGCCGGCAGGTCAAAGCAATGGAGGACCACTTCAACGGTTTCCCCTTTGCCGATCCGGAAGCAATTTTCCACCGGTTCTTTCCTCGGAAAAATGTGGTGGGAATCCACAAACATCCAGGGTGCGTTTTCGTATCCGAGGGTATACCAAACATCTCCGTCCGCCAGGGAACAGCCGAAGCCTGCGTACTGGTCGAAAGAACCGGTCTGTCCGGGCTGCCAGGCAGTTCTCTTCCCGCTGTTGCATATGTAATACGGCGAGGCTGAGATTCCCAGGATCCGGCCGTCCAGGTACATCATTGCGCAGGGATGGGACAGCCGGTCACTGCGTACCATCCACCAGGGAGAAGCAGGAAGATTGCTTTCCATCCGCAGGCGGGGCGCCTTGCTGTTTACAATCAGCGGCGCGTCTCCCCGGTTTGTGCCGTACATGAAGCCCGGGAGGAAAAAGCGGGCGGAACTGTCCGCGTGATTCACACCGTACGCGATCCGGATGATTCCGTCAAAATCCTCGCCGGCTGTGATACGTATCCTGATTTCCGAAGGGGAGCCGGATGCGGTCTGCAGGATTTCTGCAAAAAGGGAATGCGCCTCAGCAGGCGCATAATCCGCCGGATCCCCTTTTCTCCGGGCCGTGAGTCGTATATTCATGATGGTTACCATGCCGGCGCGGCACCGGCCTGTTCAGGAAAAGAGCGGGAGAGCCGCAGGATTTCTCCGCTTGCGTGAGTTGGATGATATACGGATTAGAATGACCGCAGGTCATTCAGCTGGGACGCGGTCAGGACAGTGTCTCCGGCTTTTTCAAGCGCCAGGATGTGTTCCGCCCGGCTGCCCCCGACAAGCGCAAAAGTGGGGAATGGCTGGCAGGTCAGATAAGCCAGGGCGATGGAACTGATATCCAGGCCGGTTGCCTGCTGCAGCTGTTTGACCCGCCGGTAGATCTGGCGGTTTTCTTCACAGAGATACTGGGTTTTAACGTTTTCAGGCAGGCGGCTTTCCCCTGCTTCATCCAGCTTGGTGAAGAACCCGTGGGCCTGGGAGGAGAAGCAGCAGCAGGCCATGCCGGTTTCCATGTGCATGCGGTAGGCAGATGTGTCCATCGAAATCAGGGTATCCTCCGGAAAGGCAACCTGGACAGCCAGGCTGAACTGCGGCTGGTTGGCGTATAACGGAGTCAGGCCGTGGGCGGCAGCAAAGGCGTTGGCTTCCAGGATACGCGCGGGCGTCCAGTTGGAAACGCCGGTCAGGCGGGTGTATCCGTCATCCAGCAACTCCTGCAGCGTTTCCATGATTTCACCGACAGGGCGGCCGGCATCATCCCGATGCAGCCAGTAGATATCCACGCAGTCTGTCTGCAGGTCTTCCAGGCTGGCCCGGATGTCAGAACGGATTTCTTCCCGGCTCAGACGGCTGTGATGCATGTTTTCAAGCGGAGGATGACCGCCTTTTGTGCTGAGGAAGATCTGATCCCGGCAATGGCGGGAGGATATCCACCGGCCGATAACTTTTTCGCTTTCGCCGTTTTTCGGGGTTGCGAAATCGCCGTATACCCTGGCGGTATCAATGAAATTGCCGTTCATGGCAATATACATATCCATGAATTCGCAGGCCTGGCTTTCCGCAGTTGTTCCTCCGAAATTGGCCGTGCCAAGACCGATCACGGATACTTCCCGGCTGCCGAATGGGTGTGTTCTCATATTTATATGCTGCCTTTCTTTTTTGTATGATCAGATTATACGGAAAGCTTCTCCGGAGTGTCAAGCGTTCATGTTTTTGCGGCATAAGCTGCCCGGTGAAAAACGGATAGCATATTCGGTTTGGATAAGAGGTGCGAAGCCGGCACCGGACATGAGAGAAGGAAACAAATCAGAAGAACGGCCAGCCGGACAGCAGGAAACCGGGAATAACGACAATCAGGAAAAACGCCCAGCTGACCAGCGTGAAGGTTTTGATGAAAAACTTTCCCCGACCCGGATATTCCCGCACATAGATGCGGTAATTGATCACGGAAGCCAGTGAACCAATCAGCGAACAGAGACCCGCGGTATCCGCGCCGTAGATCAGGCCGGAAAAGTTTTCCGTAAACGGATAGAGCACAATGGTAGCCGGTACGTTGGAAATGACCTGGCTGATGCCGATACTCCACCAGTATTCATGGCCGGCAACGGCTTTTTTCAGGAAACCGGAAATACCGGGATTGGCGGCGATGGAAGAGGAAAAAATGAAAAAGCAGAGGAAGGTGACCAGCAGCACATAGTCCACCTTCAGGAGGATCTTCCGGTCCAGGATCAGCATGACGCCCAGGACAACGGCGACCGCCCAGGGCCACAGTTCAGTCCGGGTGACAATGACGGCCAGGATCAGCACAAACAGACATACATAGCCGATCCGGCGGATTTTTCCATCCGGGGACCAGGGCATCCGGTCCGCGGAAGCGGAAATCTCTTCCTTCGGGTTTTTCCGGAAAAGCACAAAAACAAACGCGATCAGCAGCAGAGCGGACATGGCGCACAGCGGCAGCATATGCAGCATGAAATGCCCTGCGCTGACGCCGGCTTTTCCATACAGGAAAAGGTTCTGGGGACTGCCGAAGGGCATCAGGAGCGATCCGCGGATTGCAGCAATATTCTCCATGGTGATCACCGGCAGGATATACTTTTTCTTTCCGCCGTCCCGGAAGAGCATGATGGTCAGCGGGACAAAGATGATCAGCGAAACATCGTTTGTGACAAACATGGAAGAAAAGAAGACGCCGAAAATCAGGAACAGGGAAAGGGAAGTCATCCGTTTCAGGTTGCCGGCAAGGCTGACCAGCGGACGGAGTACGTTTTCCTGCTTGAATCCCTCCAGGACGCACAGCATCATCAGGAGCGTTCCCAGCGTGTGCCAGTCGATATCGCTGAGGAGCTGCGGCGAAGGGGGCGTAATGACCAGCGCGGCCAGCGCAGCCACCAGGGACAGCGTCAGCATCATTTCCTTTTTCAGAAAAGAGAGAACCCGTTTCATCATGATGGTATGCCTTTCTTGTTATGCTGATTCCGTAAAAACACCCGCGACGGGATCGCGGGCGTTTGTTGAATTTGCAGATGATGGTGGAATTCCTGAAGCCATATGCTGTCATACCCGGCTTACACGACAACGGCCGCGTGGGGATGAAGCGGGGAGATTATATCATTTGCCGGCCTGGTTTTCAACAGTGTTTCATTGCGACCGATGATGCGAAAAGGGCCTTTGGGGGTTGTGACCGGAATTGCAAAATGATAATATGAAAAACGGAGGTGAAACAAATGATCAGAAGAAAAGAAGCATGTAAAACAGAGTGCCGGGAAAAAATGCGCGGCGGGGAAGGTTCAGCCATGGTTACGTCCCTGATTGCCGGACCGGAGGAACTCAATGACAAGGGCCGCCTTTTCAGCCGGATTTCGCTGAATCCGGGCAGCAGTATCGGATACCATGTGCATGAGCAGGATGCGGAGCTGTTTTATTTCCTGAATGGCACCGGCGTCTATTCAGACAACGGCACGGATGTGGAAGTCAAAGCGGGGGATGTGGCGATCTGTGAAACCGGCCACGGGCACGGTGTTGTCAATACGGGCGAGGACGTTCTGGAGTTTGTCGCCGTTATCGTTTATGCATGATTTCCGTCCTGTTTCCGGCGTTCCCGTAAAGCACGGGCCACTTCCGGATACAGCTTATCCAGCTGATACAAGCACATAATACCCAGCGAAAGCGCCAGGATGACGCCGGGAATCCAGGTATAGACCGCGATGAGGGCACCGATGCCCCGATCGGTCTGGATTGTTTCCCCGGCAATGAATCCGCCTGCCGCCAGAACAGCACCCATCAGCGCGGTTCCCAGGCCGATACCGAATTTTCCCATGCACTGCAGAAGACCTGTTCCAAGTCCGGCTGCCCGGATACCGCTGCGGTATTCGCCCCAGTCCACGGCGTCGGCGCACATCGCGTAGATCATGGAGGAGGTTGCGCCCATCGCCAGGCCTTTGACAGCATTCATGACAATCAGCAGCGGAAGGCTGGCGGGGGAGACACAGCTGATGATACAGGCGGCGGCAGAAGCCGCGACGCCTGCCTGGTAGATCGTTCGCTTGGGAAAACGCTTCAGCACAAACGGGACGATGAAAATCAGCCCGAGGACCATGGCAATGGTGCTGGCATTCGTCAGGTGAGCTGTTGCATTCACATCTTCCAGCACAGATTCGGCATAATAGGCGGCGGAACCGCTGCACAGGGCATTGGCGCTGAAAGAAAACAGCGTCACTGCCAGCAGGAGAAGCAGATACCGGTTCCGGAGAATGGAATGCGCGGATGCCCGGGCGGTGGTTCTTGATCCATCTTCAGCCGTGCCGCTTCCGACCCGTTCCCGGGTATTGAAAAAGGTAACCAGCGCCAGAAGAAAAGACGCAGTTCCGATAACAGCTACGGCACCTGTCCAGCCGGCCTGGCTGGTTTCGGTGCCGTCGCCGAATCCGCGGACCAGGATCAGCATGGTACTGTTGACGAGCGTCTGCGCCGCATAAGCAAAAATCAGACGCAGAACGGACAGGCGGCTCCTTTCCATCGAATCATCCGTCAGGAAATTGTGCATGCCGGAATAAGGAACGTTCAGCGCAGTATAGAACACGGACGTAACCATGTTATAGCAGACAAATATCCAGATCAGTTTCCCGTTTGTGTCCAGAGAGGCCGGCACGGAGAAGAGCAGCACCGTGCTGACAGCCAACGGGAGTCCCATGGTCAACAGATACGGCCGCACTTTACCAAACCGGGTACGGGTCCGTTCAATGATAAATCCCATCAGGATATCCGTAAAACCGTCGATGAATTTGGATATGGAAATGATGGCGATGGCGGCGCCCTGTTCCACGCCGGCTACATTGGTAAAATAAAACAGAAGATAGATGGAGATCGACTGCCAGATCAGGCAGCTGGAAAAGTCACCGAAAGCGTAGCCGACTTTTTCGCGGGTTTTTAATGGTTGCATGGCAATTCCTCCATGAAAGAAGATGCTGCTTTCCCGGTTCAAAGCACAGCCGGATACTGCTGATGTTATATCTGTGCTTTTCGATTATATGGAAAGATATCCCGGAATGTCAAGCTTCCGGAGAGGCGTAGCAAAGGAGCGTGAGACGACAGATTATTTGTGGATGATCCGTTGCATGAACGATGGACAGGATGATATAATTTTCCGGATGTCCCGATATGTGAAGGAAAATGCCGTATTCACAACAGAATCAGGGGGAAAACGCAAAATGAAACGTGAACTGGGAATCGCACGGTGTGGCCTGGCTTGCTGCCTGTGCTCTGAAAACGTGAAATGCAAAGGCTGCAAACAGGACGGATTCCTGGACCTGTCCTGGTGTAAGGATGCCGAATGGTGCGAAAACCGGAAATGCTGTATTGCCAAAGGTGTTGATGGCTGCTGGGCATGCCAGGATGCTTCCTGCAGGAAAGGGCTTTTTGGCAGCAAGATCAAGGCGCTGGCCTTTACGGAATATGCGCGCCGGTATGGGACTGAAGCGCTGCTGGACCGGCTGGAAGCCAACGAAAAGGCTGGTATTGTATACCACAGGGAAGGAATTATGGGGGATTATGATGATTTTGAGAATCTTGAAGAACTGATTGAATATATTAAAACCGGGAAACGTTAAATTATCAGCATTCGGGACTTGGCAGAATGTGACTGGCGGGGAAGAGTATACCAATGATTATTGATGAAATCAGGATGGAACTGAATAAATTCCGGGATATGAAATACAGGGAGATGCAGGTTCGGATTATTCCAACGGTGAAATCGGACCGCATTATTGGTGTACGAACCCCGGAACTGCGGCAGATGGCTAAACAGTATGCGCAGGCCGGAGATGCCGACCTGTTCCTGAAGGACCTGCCGCATCGGTATTTTGAGGAGGACCAGCTGCATGCTTTTATTCTTTCCGGAATGAAAGACTATGGAGAATGCCTTACCGAACTGAACCGGTTCCTGCCGTACGTGGACAACTGGGCCACATGCGACCAGATGTCGCCGAAGGTGTTCAGAAAGCACCGGAGGGAACTGCTGAACAGCATCCGGGAATGGATCGGATCGAAGGAAACCTATACAATCCGGTTCGGCATCGGGATGCTGATGGAACACTACCTGGACGGGGATTTTGATCCGGCGTACCTTGAGATGGTGGCAGGCGTGCGGTCTGGAGAATATTATGTGAATATGATGACGGCCTGGTATTTCGCCACGGCACTGGCGAAGCAGTATGACGCTGCACTGCCATATATTGAGCAGCACCGGCTGGATGACTGGACCCATAATAAGGCAATTCAGAAAGCCATTGAGAGTTACCGGATTACACCAGAACAGAAAGATTACCTGAGAACCCTGAAAACAACGGGGAAAGAACAAAGAAACAGGAGATGAATCGGATTGACGCGCTGGCCGGAACAAGTTGATCGGATTCCGGATTCCATTGCCGCCGTTATCGGCAAACGTGCCGGGACAATAGACGAGCGGGGAAAATCCGGGGCCCGGGTGATTCTTTTTGAAGATTATGTGCTGAAGATCCGCCCGGAAAACGGCTGGGATACGCAGGACACCCGGATCCTGAGATGGCTTGCGGGAAAGGCGCCTGTTCCGCAGGTGGCAGCCCATGCCGTGCAGGATGGGATGGACTGGCTGCTGATGACCCGGGTCAGAGGGAAGGTACTGTGCGATCCTTCCGTGATGGAAAACCCGACGTTGCTGCTGGACTGCATGGCGTCAGCGCTGCATACATTATGGGCCATCCCCGCAGAAAACTGTCCGTTTGAACGGACTGTGGCGGATAACCTGGCCAGTGCCGAGGCAACGATCCTGGCCGGACGGTTTGACGCTTCCGACTGCGAACCGGAGACCTTTGGCCCGGGCGGGTTTGAAGACCCGAAAGCCTTGGTGGAGTGGCTGAAAACCCATCTTCCGCCGCAGGACCGCGTGGTAACCCACGGCGATTTCTGCCTGCCGAACCTGTTCACGGACGGGAAACGGTTTGCCGGTTTTATTGACGTGGGCAATGCCGGAGCCGGTGACCGGTGGGCAGACCTGGCGCTGGGATGGCGGAGCCTGAAGCACAACAGCGACGGGCATTATGGCAAAGTATATCCGGATATCAATCCGGATGACCTGTTCCGGGCGGCCGGCGTTCCGAAAGATGAGGAAAAGCTGCGGTACTATATCCTGCTGGACGAACTGAACTGATCCAGTATGCGCCGGAAATAAACTGGTCACTTGACAGACTAAATGCAACTTTGCCAGGTTAAGTGCAACCGAAGAGCAAAGCGTTGTGGAAAGCGTGGAAAAATCGAAGATTTTCCCACCCTTACCACAACAGACGACGATGGCGACGACGAGGAGAGACGGTA
>JAFROK010000012.1 GCA_017429695.1 Clostridia bacterium
AGACAGCATACCGCGGGATTGCCAAGAACATGAATCGGTTCCACATGCTGTTTGGATGTGCAAACCTGCTCATGTGCATACGGGGTGGCAGAGCGAAGGAGTTCTGCTCTGTTTGCCTTGGGTGATTTCTACCCCTTAGGCCCCAAAGAAGGGGTTCCAGGGGAGAGATAGAGGGATTTGAGTCGGAAAACCAGGTGAAAACCCGAAAATACCTACTCAAATCACTGGAGTACGGAAATCGCTGGTATTGTTCAGCGTTTCCTTAGACTTACATCAAGCCACTGATCTGTTCAGATCATACCATAAAAACCCGACAAAGAAAACAGACGAGGCGTATACGCCAATAAGGCAACCCGGATCATATTGCCATTTCCATTGCTTTCGTTTATAATGCAGAAAAATGTGCCTCCTCCGGCATTCTGAAAGAAGGGATACATCCGATGGCATACAGAAAACATGCTTCATTCTGGATCGCTTTGTTCTTGTCGCTCATTCTGCTGTTTCCGGCAGGATGCTCTGTGGCGGAATCCGCTCCCTTTGTTTATGAACATGATCCGCGGCAAAACCCCACCGCAATGCGGGATATCGTCGTCAACCCGGACGCGGTATACGGTTTCTCTCCCCGTCCGGACGGGGACTCCACGCTGAAGGAATATGTGGATGCCATCGACTGGACAAATCCGGCACAGGTCGCCCTCGCCCGGCAGCAGCGCCAGGCCTATCATGACAACATGCAGGAGCTTTATGCCATGATCCTGACCATGGCGGAGCAGGACGAAGATATTGAAGCGATGGCCCGGGCGGTCAGCCGGCGGCGGAATGAAATCCGCCTGGAATCCTACGGGGATGACCTGGATGGTTTGGCAGCAGCCAAAAAACGGAACCTGGATCTGTACGGAGATGAGTTCGGCCCGACCCCGGAATCCCTGTATGAAAAATATGGTTCCTGGGACGCGGTGCTGTACAAAGCCCTGAAAACCAACGCCGGCATGGATGCGTGCACCGGCTTTTACGATGAAATGTACTATCTGTATGATCTGGTCCAGGATCCGGATGTGGCAGCAGAAAAAAAGCCGCTGCCGGAAGGTCCCGTCATCGGAATCGCCTGGCGGGCCGATACCGATTCCGAATTCTTTACGAATATCTGCCGGGCCATTGAGGAAGCCGGCGGAAGCTGGGTCATGCTGGACCAGGTTTTCTTGCCTGACCTGGCCAATACACCGGAAGGGATGCTCCTGGAAGGTGTCGCAAAGACCGGCGCGCTGGATGAGTCTGCCGCAAAGCTGATTCGCTGCAACACCTGGCATGAATCCAACGCTGCGGAAGCGGTTGGCACCGTCAGCGCGGTTCTTTTCACCGATGGCGAGGATATCAGTCCGACACTGTACTATACGCCGGAAGCATGGCACGGCATTGAGGATGAACGGGATTATAACGCGGAGCGGGATGTCTCGGATTATCTCACCATGAGCTACTGCCTGGACAACGATATTCCCGTCATCGGTTTCTGCCGTGGCATGCAGATGCTGGCTGTCATCTCCGGCGCCGAAGTAATCCAGGATATCCCGACATTCTTTGAATCCCAGGGACTGGAATACCATTACGAGCACCGCAACCAGAAAGCAACTCCGGATTCATACCGGGATTACGCGCCGCACACAGTCCATCTGGAAAAAGGTTCGATTGCCTGGGATATCTTCGGCCGTGAAACGCTGGACGGCTGTCCCTCCTGGCATCATCAGGCAATTAAGAACGTGGATGATACCCGCCTGGTCGTCACCGGCTATACGGAGGTCAGCGGAATCAAAATGATTGAAGTCGTGGAACGCACGGACAAGACCCTTGCCATTGGATTCCAGTTCAATCCGGAAGCGGTCGTTGCAAAACATCTGGACAACGCAGCCAACAAGGGCGACTACATGGACTACGATACAGCGCTCAGCCTGTTCACCTGGCTGGTGCAGCAGATCTCCGAACCGGCGGAAAACGCCGCGTAAGATAATCAAACTGTAAACAGCGGGATTACGCGGAAGACGGGAACCATGGAAAATAATCTGTGAAAAAACCGCGGAAACGCTTGTCATCCGGCGGCTGTGCGGGTATAATGTACGCAAAAGGCAGGCGACAGGAGGGATTCGGTGTGGAAGAGCAATTCAACACCATGAAAATGAACCCCATTGTGGGAACGGGGAATGAGGCGCAGGATATCCTGATGTATGTATATCAGGCACTGCAGGCCAAGGGATACGATCCGATTACCCAGCTGGTCGGGTATATTATCTCCGGGGATCCGACGTATATCACCAGCTATAATTCCGCGCGCAGCCTGATCTGCCGGCTGGAACGGGATGAAATCCTGGAGGAGCTTGTCCGATCCTATATGGATACCCACTGAAGACTGACCAGGCGGCGCCGCTCCGGCGCCGCCTGATTTGGTATGACGGGAAGAACCGGCGGTTCTGGATCGTTATGTTTCATGCAGCTGCCCGGATCGGCATGACAGGGCCGGGCTTATATCAATTTTGGAGGAAACAATGATGAAGCAGAAACTGGGAATATTGGCGGTGGTGATCACTATCTGCCTGTTGGGTATTCTGCCCGCGATGGCCGATAACGTGCTGGCCTTTACCGAGAAGGCGATTACCCTGAACGAAGGGGAAACGGCTGAAACGGCGCTGAACAGGGATGGCGCATATGCGGAAGGCGATATCACCTATTCCAGCGAATCGGCCAAAATCGCGACGGTTTCCGAAGACGGCGCGGTGACGGCAGTGGCCAAGGGCAAGACCCGGATTGTCGCGACGCTGACGCAGAACGGTAAACAGGTGCGCCGGGCTTCCCTGGAGGTTACGGTGGTTCGACCGGTAACCAAAGTGACGCTGAGCCGGAAGAATATGCCCATCCTGGAGCCGGACGATCCGTCGCTGGCTGACCTGCAGCTGACCGGACTGGGCAGCGATCCGGTGATCCTGCTGATTGCCGGGCGGAGCGTAAGCCTGAGCGCCGTATGCTCGCCGGAGGACGCGAGCAACCGGAAGGTCAGTTTTTCCTCTTCTGACGTGGGCGTTGCCAAGATACAGGACGGAAACCGGCTGCGGGGCGTTGAAAAGGGCGAATGCCAGCTGACAGTGGCCAGCGTGCAGAATCCGGAGGTTCAGGAACTGTTCCATGTGGTGGTCATTGAACCGGTAAAGAAGGTGCAGATTGAAGCGCCAGGCAAGACGGTGTTCGCGGGTGAACAGATGGAGCTGAACGCCGTATGCACACCGGATACCGCCAGCATCCGGAAGGTTGTATGGAAATCCACCAAACCGTCTGTTGCCACGGTCGACGAGAACGGCCTGGTGACCGGCCTGGCCAAGGGCGAGACAACGATTGAAGCCCGGACAACCGACGGAACGGACATCGCCGGAACGATCAAGCTGACCGTGGCGCAGAAGGTGACGGAAGTTTCATTGAAGCGGGACGGCCTGGTGGTGCTGGAGCCGGACGATCCGACGCTGGGAGACCTGCAGCTGACCGGGCTGGGCAGCAATCCTGTGCTGGTTGTGCTGGCCGGGAGAAGCATTAACCTGAGCGGAACATGCAAACCGGATAATGCCAACAACCGGCAGATCAGCTATACATCCTCCGACGCGGGAATCGCCAAGGTGGAAGGAAACCGGCTGCGGGGTGTGGAAAAGGGCGAGTGCGAACTGACGGTGGCCAGTGTGCAGAATCCGGAGGTTCAGGAGCTGTTCCATGTGGTGGTCATTGAGCCGGTGAAAAAGGTGACGGTTGAGGCGCCGGGCAAGACCGTGTTTGCTGGCGAGCAGATGGAACTGAACGCCGTGATCACACCGAATACCGCCAGCATTCAGAAGGTAACTTGGAAATCGAACAAGCCTTCTGTTGCCACGGTCGACGAGAACGGCTTGGTATCCGGCCTGGCCAAGGGCGAAGCGACAATCGAGGCCCGGACGACCGACGGAACCAATATCGCCGGAAGCATCCGGCTTACCGTGGCCCAGCAGGTGACAGAGATTACGCTGAAACAGGAAGAAGTAACCGTGTCGACGGGCCGGAGTGTCCGGCTGGAGGCGACGGTGCTGCCGAAGGAAGCCAACAACAAGAAACTGACCTGGTCGAGCTCAGACGAGACCATTGCCACTGTCGGGAAAGACGGGACGGTGACGGGACGGAAGGCCGGCATCTGCGTGGTCACATGCGTCAGCGAATCCAACCCCATGGTATCTGCTTCCGCTGCGGTGCAGGTGGTACAGCCGGTGACGAAGATCACCTTCAACCAGAACGGAACGCTGACCTTCCCGATTCGTACCAGCCAGCAGCTGAGCTGGAATGTGGAACCTTATGACGCAAGCATTAAGGACGTTACCTTCAAGAGCAACCATCCTGATATCGCGACTGTGGACGAGAACGGCCTGGTAACCGGTATCAAGCGCGGCGAAGTGACCATTACCGCCACGGCGGTGGACGGATCCAAACGCTCCGCAAACATCCGGGTGGTTATCACCCAGCCGGTCGAAGGCGTGACCCTGAGCCAGCAGATGTACTATGTCCAGCGGGGACGTTCAAAGAATATCCGGGCGACGGTGCTGCCGAAGAATGCCAACAACCAGAAGGTTTACTGGGAGATTGACGACAACGGCATCGCATCGGTGAGGTCCAGCGGAACATCCACCGGCCAGGTGACCGGCCTTTGGGACGGCATCAGCACGATTACCGCGATTACGGACGACGGCGGATATACGGCCTCTGCCCAGATCATGGTGGCTGATTTCGACGCGGCCATCATGGTGGAAGGCCTGGAGATTACATCGGAGAACAAGATCCGGCTGACGCTGCGGAACACCTGCGACCTGACAATCAACCGGGTGTTCTTCAAAGTGGACTGCTATGATCCGATGAACCAGCCGATGATTTACAACAGGGACGGCGTGACCACCGGGTTTGACGGCATCTATCCGTTGCCGCTGCGGCGGGACGAACGTTCCCAGCACGGGCAGTTCCATTTCAACAACATCATGGAGACCGGCATGCTGGGCGCCGTGGTGGTGACAATTACCGGATACGAATTTGAAAACGGACAGCAGTGGGAGATTCCGGAAGAGGCCCAGATTCCGACAATGCCTGCGTACAGTGACCTGTGGGGTAAAGTGACGCCGACCCCTATGCCGCCCATGGATCCTACGGATCCGATTTATTAAGGGAGAATCTGAATGGCTGATCTGGTTGTAATCGGCGCGGGGCACGCGGGGTGCGAAGCCGCCCTGGCTGCCGCGCGCATGGGAATTGATACACTGCTGCTGACACTGAATATGGACGGGGTTGCACTGATGGCGTGCAACCCCGTGATCGGTGGTTCCGCCAAAGGGCACCTGGTGCGGGAACTGGACGCGCTGGGCGGGGAAATGGGCCTGGCGATTGATGATACCTTCCTGCAGAGCCGGATGCTGAACATGGGAAAAGGGCCCGCGGTTCATTCCCTGCGCGCGCAGGCGGACAAACAGGCCTACCAGAACCGGATGCGGTATGCCCTGATGACCCAGGACCGGTTGACCGTGCGGCAGGGCGAAGCTGCGACGATTGAAACGGAAAACGATCATGTTGTGGCCGTGACGACTGCCTCCGGCGCGCGGATTCCATGCCGCGCGGTGGTGGCGGCCACCGGCGTATACCTGAAAGGCAGTATCATCATCGGCGAATACCGCCGGGAAAGCGGTCCCCAGGGCCTGATGAGCGCGCCACTGCTGAGCGCGGGACTGCGGGAGCTGGGGTTTGAGCTTCGCCGGTTCAAGACGGGAACACCGGCCCGGGTAGATGTGCGGACGGTGGACTTTGACGAGATGACAGAGCAGAAGGGCGACGAACCGGTGGTGCCTTTCTCATTCATGACGGACCGGAAGCTGGAAAACACCTACAGCTGCTACCTGACATGGACCAATGAAGAAACACACCGGATTATCCGGGAGAACCTGCACCGGGCGCCGCTGTACAGCGGGCAGATCCACGGGATCGGTCCCCGGTACTGCCCGAGCATTGAGGATAAAGTGGTTCGTTTCGCGGATAAGGACCGGCACCAGATTTTCCTGGAGCCGGAGGGAAAGAACAGCCGGGAATGGTATGTACAGGGCATGTCCACCTCCATGCCGGAGGATGTGCAGTGGGCCATGTACCGGACGATACCGGGCCTGCGGCGGTGCGAGTTTACCCGGCTGGGATACGCGATTGAGTACGACTGCATTGACAGCCGGGAACTGCGGCCGACGCTGGAAAGCCTGCGGATCGGCGGCCTTTTCTTCGCCGGGCAGATTAACGGCACCAGCGGATATGAGGAGGCGGCGTGCCAGGGCCTGCTGGCCGGCATGAACGCCGCCCTGGAACTGCAGGGACGGGAGCAGGTGATCCTGACCCGGGATATGGCATATATCGGCGTTCTGACCGACGACCTGACCACAAAGGGAACGGATGAGCCGTACCGGATGATGACGTCCCGGGCGGAGCACCGGCTGTACCTGCGGCAGGATAACGCCGACCTGCGGCTGACGGAGATCGGGCATGCCGCCGGGCTGGCCGGGGAAGACCGGCTGGAACGGATGCGGAAAAAGCGGGAAGAGACGGAAAAACTGCTGCGGGAAATGAAAACAACCCGGTTTGCACCGGGCGAGGCGCTGAACGCATTCCTGCGGGAGCACGGACAGCCGGACGCAACCGGGTCGCTGACTGCGGAGGAACTGCTGCGGCGGCCGGAAATCGGGTTTGCGGATCTGGAAAAACTGAAGCCGGAACTGGCAGAGATGATGCCGGCTGTGAAGGAACAGGCGGAGATTAAAGTCAAGTATGCCGGGTACCTGGAAAAGCAGGAGCACCTGATTCAGCAGGCGCGGCATATGGAGGAGACGAAGCTGCCGGAGGATATTCCGTATGAGCAGATAGAGCATCTGCGGCTGGAGGCCCGGCAGAAGCTGGCAAAGCAGAAGCCGGTGTCGCTGGGCGCGGCCGGACGGATTCCCGGGGTGAACCCGGCGGATGTGGCGGTGCTGACCGTATGGCTGGAGAAACAGCGGCGGAGCGGTGAATAGGTTTCAGGTGTCAGGTGTCAGAAGGAGATTCTTTGCTACGCTCAGAATGACATCTGAGTTGAGAAATAACAAAGAAATGGCCGGAGCTTTTTCGCTCCGGCCGTTTGATCAGTCGTAGTTTCTTCTGGGAAGTTCGATGCCGAACTCTTTGGCGGTGGATTCGAGAATGTCCAGGGCTTTTTCGATCTGCTCCGGCTTGTGTTCGCTGATGACGCAGAAGCGGAGGCGGGCTTTGCCCTTCGGTACCGCGGGATACATAGCAGGGGGCACGCTGACGCCCCGCTTTTTCAGTTCGTTGGAAAGCAGCCAGGCATCCTCATCCTTGCCGACCAGGACCGGCAGGACGGCGGTTTCGCCGGCGAGGCAGATGTCCAGGTGGCGGCGGCGGGCGCTGTCCGCAAAGGATTTAATGGCGGTGCGCAGGTGCTCCATGATTTCCGGATGGGCCCGCAGGGTGCGGATCGCGGCCAGGGAGCCGGCGGCCAGGGCGGGGGAGATGCCGACGCTGAAGACGAAACCGGGCATATTGTAGCGCAGGTAATCGATCATGCACTTTTTGCCGGCCAGGTAGCCGCCGCAGGTGCCGAGGCCCTTGGACAGGGTGCCGTATTTGATATCGATATCATTACCGTCCAGGCCGAAATACTCATCCACACCGCCGCCGGTTTTGCCGATGACGCAGGCACTGTGGGCTTCGTCCACCATGAGGAAGCAGCCGTATTCCTTCTTGACACGGACGAAATCCGGCACCGGGGCGATATCCCCGTCCATGCTGTAAGCGCCTTCGATGACAATGAGCACCTTTTCATAATAGGCGCGCTGGTTCTTCAGGATTGCTTCCAGCGCGGCGATATCGCTGTGGGGGAAGGGACGGGAAGTGGCTTCGCTCAGGCGGCAGCCCTGCTCGATGGAATTATGGGCCAGGGCGTCGTAGAGGATCAGGTCGTTCTTGCCGCAGAAGTTGCCGACGAAGGTCACGTTGGTGGAATGGCCGCCGACGCAGACGATGGCGTCTTCGGTATGCTTCCAGTCCGCGATTTCCTTTTCCAGTTCCTTATGGATTATCTTCTCACCGGCCAGCAGGCGGCTGCCGCTGGCACTGGTGCCGTATTTGTCGATGGCGGCCTTGGCGGCGTCCTTGACTTCCTTGCGGCCGCTCATGCCGACGTAGTTGTAGCTGCCGAACTCCAGGATTTCCTTTCCATCTACAATGCCGGTGTCCAGCAGGGGAGATTCATGGGCCACGAAATAGGGATTGTCCCCGCTGCCGATGAGCGCCTTCTGGCGTTCCAGGAAATGCAGGTATTCAGGCGTGTCCTCAAAGCGGGTGATCGGCCGGACGGGGACGCGCTCGGCAGGCTTGTCGCTGGCGACAGGGCCTTCCAGGAGGGATTCGACCACCCGGGCCATGCTTTCAACCGTGGCGCACTGGCCGTATTCTTCGGCGGGAATGGTGATGCCCCATTCTTCTTCCGCCTTGAGGGCGATGGAGAGCACCTGCAGGCTGTCGCCCTGCAGATCTTCGATGAAGTTGGCGGTGTCGGAGATTTCCTGCTCCGGCAACTCCAGGGCTTCCGCATACATGGCACGGACTTTGCGGCGGATTTCACCCTGCATGGCACCGGGAGCGTTGCTCTTCCGGCTGGCGGCGACTTCCGCACCGGCACTCTGGGAGCGCAGGTCCAGCTCGCGGTAGATCAGGTCATCCTCATCGTACATGCGCTTGAGCTCGATGCGTTTGACCTTGATACCGCTGACCAGGGGCAGGGACATGGGCGTGACCAGCGCACGGTCCAGCTGGGAATAGATGGGCAGGCGCGCGTTCAGGGCAGCCACCCGGCCGGCAAGATTATTCAGGTAGTCACTGTCGGTATAGTTTTCACCGACATTCATGACCAGCACAACATCTTCGTTATTATCGCGCTTGTTCCGGCGGAAGCCGACCACGCACAGCTGATCGACACCGGTGAGCGCGGAGAACGTATCCTCCAGATCGTCCGGATAGATGTTTTCGCCGGATTCATTGATGATGACGTCCTTCAGGCGGCCCCGGATATAGACCCGGCCGCTGGGATCCATACCGGCGATATCGCCGGTGGGGAACCAACCGCCATCGATTGTGTCCGGCGGGAGCAGCTGTCCGCTGACCACGCGGCCGGAATGGATGCCGGCGCCGCGGATCTGGAGTTCGCCGTTGGTGCCGGAGCCTTCCTGGGGAACGATCCGGTATTCGGCTGCACCCAGCGATTTACCGACGGAACCGTTGAGCCGTTTCCGCAGGCTCATGGAGGTTTCGAAACCGGTGATGGCGGTTTCTGTCATGCCGAAGCCGTTGATGGTGTAGTATCCCAGGCCGTTCAGGGCACGCAGGGTTTCGATCGGCGAATGGCTGCCGCCGAAGATGATGACGTCCACTTCGGTGCCAAGCAGCTTTTCGTTGACCGATCTGAAAAGCTTCCGTTCCGCCAGGCGGAGGCCTGCGGACGGCATCACATACTGCATTCCCATGGACAGGGCGTTCATGGCTTTGAAAAGCGTCTGGCGGCCGGGCGTTTCCTTTTTCAGGTTCTTGTTCAGCGACTTGACCAGGCTGTTGCCTACCAGCGGAACAACGATCAGGATGTTCGGCGGGAAATGGCGGCAGACGTTCAGGATGGAATTGGGCGTCCGGTCCGGCAGGAAGACGTTGGCCATGCCCATGAAACTGGCCCAGATGACGTTGGCCATGAAGCCCAGCACATGATGGAAGGGCAGGAAGGCCAGGGCCTTGCGTCCGCGGTTGTCCTCCTTGATGACGCGCTTGCTGGCATGGTACACCTGGATGGAGGCAAGCGCCTGTTCACAGACTGCTTCACCGGAATAGGCGAAGATCCGGCTCCGGCCGGTGGTTCCGCTGGTGCACATGGCGACATATTCGCCCCAGACCGGGGTGAAGCCGATGGTGTGCGGCGCGCCGGTGACCGTCTTGAAATCGATCTGGCGGCAGTTGCCGGAGAGTCCCCGGGGTTTCCGGGAGATGATAACTCTGCAGCCGGCCTCGTCCAGCAGGCCCTGCAGCATGGTATCCGACGCGGCGGCATCCAGCAGCAGGGCATTATGACCGGAACGGATGACTCCCCAGAAAAGGGTCGGCCAGTCATGGCAGGTATCCACGGCAATGGCAATCCATTCCCTGTCCGGTACCAGGGAAGCGAGGCAGGAGGCATAGTCATCCGCCCGGCGGGTCATTTCGGCATAGGAGAGGGAAAGCTCCTGGTCTCCCTTCAGCCAGAAAGCGGCCGGCGCGTCCCCGTAGTCCCGCAGGATATCGAACAGCGTGGACAGTGTTTTGTCAGCTTGCAGGCGTTCGCTGACACTCAGGGCATCCATATGGCTCATGAGATTCTCCTTTCGAATCAGTCGGTGAGCATTTGTCTGCGGATGGCCGGAGTAAAATAATGGCATAAAATAAAAATCAAAAATCCTCCGACGCGAAACCGCACCAAGACATTATAACATGTTTTTGATGCTGTGCATACAATTTATTGTATTTTTCCGTAATTTACTTCTATATATTGTGATGGGCTTTGCTTTTTGGGCGGAATGCGATATATTATTGACATACCGCTTTCCGAAACGGAGGATATGCATTATGAAGAAACGGCTGAAGATTACGATGAACGCACCGCTGGTGCTGGGATTTGCACTGCTCTGCACGGTTGTGACGCTGATCGGCATGATCATGAACGATGGAACTGTCAGCAGGGTGTTCTGCACGTTTGCGTCACCGCTCAGCGATCCGATGACTTATGTACGGCTGTTTACTCATGTGCTGGGGCATTCCGGACTGGCTCACCTGCTGGCGAACATGGCCTATATCCTGCTGCTGGGGCCGATCCTGGAGGAAAAATACGGGTGGAAAAACCTGCTGTTTGTGATCCTGGTTACCGCCGTGATTACCGGCATCATCCATAACCTGCTGTTTCCGAATGAAATCCTGCTCGGTGCCAGCGGCGTAGCTTTCGCCATGATTCTGATGACATCCTTTACGGAATTCCGGGAAGGGGAAATCCCGCTGACCTTTATCCTGGTTGCGCTGATCTATATCGGCCAGCAGATCTGGGACGGCATTACCGCGCATGATAATATTTCCAACCTGACGCATATTATCGGCGGACTGGTGGGCGGCGGAGCCGGATATCTGCTGAACATCAGGAAAATACAGAAAATATGAATCGCAGGAGATTTCTCGGCATGGGCCTCAGAATGGCAGGTAATGAACGCGGAAACTCCCGGAGGAGGATGTTGAAAATGAAGGGCGGTACGTTTTTCCGGAAAATGGTCCTTGTGATGCTGGCCGGACTGCTGCTGATGTCAATAGCCGGCGCTGCGGCGGAAACGGCGGACGACGATGTGATTGTTGAAATCATCCTGGACGAAACGGCTGAAACAGAGGAAACGCCGGACAACCCTGCCCGGGAAGCCTTTATCAACGACATTATCAGCCTCGGGGAAGAACTGTACCATAAAGCCGGCGGCAAGCTGCAGCGGGCCCATTACAAGGGCGATATCTACGTATGCAAGAACTTTACCGTATACCTGTTCCGCCAGACGCGGGACAAGTACCGGATGGCGGAATATCCCGACACCCAGTTGAAAATTCCGGACAATATGCCCGAGAAACAATGCAGGCCGTATTATTACGGATACTGCTGGAAGGATGTTCCGGCCAAGGACGGGAACCCGTTCTATGAAGCTGCCCAGTTCCTGTATGACACGAGCCTTTCCGCGGAGGAAAACCGGGAACTGGCGCTGGCATTTATGCGGCAGGTGAAACGCGGGGACTATTTCCAGATGACTGCCAAGTATTCCCACGGCACCGGCGCCCACAGCGCCATCATGATTTCGGACTACGATCCGGAGACGAATACCGTCCACTGGATGGACAGCAACATGGCGGGGAAGAAGATCAACGGGATCCGCTACGGCATGGTGCAGTTTGACGCGGAGGAATCCATCGAATGGTGGGTGGACGCGTTCTGCATGAAGAAGCGCGGCGCAACGCTGTACCGGCTCCGGGATGATATTATTTTTGCTGATTAGTGGTTAGTAGTTAGTGTGAAAATAGCGAAAACGATTTCATAATGCATTTCGGTTACATGGGAAAATCTGATAAAAATCGATAAAAAACTGCCAAAAAACACAAAAATTGTCTTGACTTTTGTCATTTGTTGCAATAGTATGTGTTTGCAAACGTTTGCGTTTATTGCAAACATGCAACGGTACGATGAAAATGGCAGAAAGAGGCGGAAGCAGATGGTACGGCTCAAGGATATTGCGGAAACATGCGGCGTATCAGTGGCAACGGTTTCCCGGGCGCTGAACGGGGTGACCAACGAAAACAAAGAACGCGCTGCCTTTATCTGTAAAACCGCTAAGGAAATGGGCTATTATCCCAACGCCGCCGCAAGGACGCTGAAGACCAGCCGGAGCAACAATATCGGGATCCTTTATGAAGACCGGATGAACCACGAATATTTCAGCTCCCTGCTGGACGACCTGCGGTCCTGCGCGGACGCAAAGGGCTATGACCTGACCCTGATCGGCCAGGGGCGGGGAGAGGAAGCCGGCAACTATTACGAGCATGTGCGCCGGCGGAACCTGGACGGCGTTGTGGTAATCCAGGCGGATTTTGATTCCGCCAATGTCATCCGGCTGGCTACGAGCGCGATTCCGGCGGTGATTATCGACCATATCTATGAAGGCTGTGACTGTGTGGCCAGCGATAACAAAGCCAGTATTGAGCAGCTGGTGCGCTATGCCAGCAATAAAGGACACCGGAAAATCGCCCTGATCCAGGGGGAGACCGGGGCGGTGAGCCGGGAGCGGCTTTCCGGGTTCTATAAAATCTGCGCGGAGCTGGGACTGCGGGTGGAGGAAGGCTTCGTGCGGAACGGCCATTTCCACGATCCGGAAAGCTGTTACAAAACGATTCTGGACCTGATGAACGGCGCGGAAAAGCCGACGTGCATCCTGTGTCCGGACGACTACAGCTGCTTCGGCGCCATGTGGCTGCTGCGCCAGGCGGGAATCCAGGTGCCGGGGGATATCAGCCTGATTGGCTTTGACGGAATCCGGATTACCCAGATGGTATCCCCGCGGCTGACCACTTACCGGCAGAATACCCGGAGCATTTCGGAGGAAGCGATCCAGCTGCTGACGGAAGCAATTGAAGAACCGGACACTCATATTCCCCGCCAGATCACGGTACAAGGCCAGCTGGTGGAAGGCGAGACGGTCGGATAAGGAGCTTTGCCGCTGCAAAGCGGAAGCGATAGAGAAGGAACCCAATATTTTATATTTTTAAGGAGGAAGAACCATGAAGAAGACCCTGTCCACCATTCTGGCGCTCGTACTGGCGCTGGGACTCATTTTCGGCTGCGTCAGTTTTGCTGCTGCCGAAGAACTGCCCCCGGAAGGCGGGATGGTCGGTTTCCTGATGTATGCGGATGCCGACTGGGACGAAGCCCATCAGTTCTGGGGTGGCGAAGCAACTCCGGAAGGCCTGACTTCGAAGATCACGTATGTTACCGGCGCCGGCGAATACACCGTCGGACTGGAATTTGCGGAACCCGCTGAAGGCCTGGCCTTCACCGCTATCGGCATTGACGGCGGCGAAATCGCTTTCCCGAACTATACGATTGAACTGAAGGAAATCCGCGTCAACGGCCAAGCGATCGAAACGAAGAAGGGCTACACCTCTTCTGACGATGGTATGATCACCCGGATGAACCTGTACAACGAATGGGTCAGCGAACTGCCTGCTGATGCCCGTTCCTTTGACGGCAAGATCGACGACGCGAGCCCCATTATTGTGGATAAAGAAGCGTTTGCCTCTGTTTCCTCTGTGGAAGTTGACTTCGTGCTGCATGAGTTCGGCGTGGACAACGCCTACATCATGTATGCGGACGGCGCATGGGCCAAGCAGTACTGGTTTGCCGATGCGGAAGGCGTGACTGCGACGAACGCTGTGATTGACGGCTTCGGCGACTATAAAGTCGGCCTGGAGTTTGCGGAACCCGCCGAGGGCCTGGCCTTCACCGCCCTGGGCATTGTGAACGGTGAAAAGACCTATCCCGGCGCCTACCTGAAAATCAACGAAATCCGCGTAAACGGCGCGCCTGTTGAAGTGAAGAAGGGCTACACCTCTTCTGATGACGGTATCACCACCCGGATGAATATCTACAACGAATGGGTTTCCGATCTGCCGGAAGACGCCCGTTCCTTCGACGGCTCCCTGGAAGGCGCGGCTCCCATTATTGTGAACAAGGATGATTTTGCTTCCGTCAGCTCTGTTGAGATCGACTTCACACTGGTTCCTGTAACGGATGTTGCATACCTGATGTTTGCGGATGCCGGCTGGACCGAGAATCATCAGTACTGGGGCGGTGACGCTCCGGAAGGCGTGACCGCGACCACTGCGATTGTTAACGGCCAGGGCGCCTACACGGTGGGCCTGGAATTTGCTGAACCGGCGGAAGGCCTGGCCTTCACCGCGGTCGGCATTGCCACCGGTGAAAAGACCTTCAACGGCTACTTCATCGACATTACCGATATCAAGATCAATGGCGAATCCATTATCGTCAATGCCGGCTACACCTCTTCCGACGACGGCATTACCACCCGCGAGAACATCTACAACGAATGGGTCGGCGACACCCTGCCTGATGACGCCCGCCGCGCGGACGGCACCCTGGAAGGCGCTTCCCCCATCATCGTGAACAAGGATGATTTTGCTTCCGTGAAGACGATCGAAGTTTCCTTCGACTATATCTACGGCAAGCCCATTGAAAAGAATGCCGACGCTCCCCTGACCGCGGAAGAGGCGGCTGAGCTGCAGAAGGTTGACTACAATGCCTACATCGGCGTGCAGTCCGAAACCTACATCTTCCGGAACACCTGGGACGAAGCCAACTACGGCCGTGACTCCCAGGAAAATCCTGAATGCTTCGGCCAGCTGACCGGCTGGGATGCCGACAACAACAAGGTGAACTACGGCGGAACCTTCGAAGACGCGCTGCTGACCAGCGACGGCACCTACACCGTGTCCCTGACCACCGGCGAGATGGGCTTCGGCAGCGACAGCTTCTTCCGGATGCTGTTTGTCTCCACCGAGATTCCTTCCAAGCTGATCAAGGACGGCTTTGTCACGATTGACGACGTACAGGTCAAGATCGGCGACGCGGCGACCCAGAAGTACACCGACGTGGATACTTCCGGTGAATATGCGCGGATCATCATTATCGATGAATATAACCGCGGCGAAGCGCCCTTCGGCTACACCGTTCCCGGCGCCGATGCCAAGATTTCCATCACCTTCACCGTGAACGGCCTGACCGACTGATCATTTGAATTCCCGCGGCGGCGCTGATCTGCGGACCGGCGCCGCCGTATTATTCCGGAAAGAGAGGCAACCCCATGGAAAAAACAGCCGGAAAACGCCCTGTCAGGGTTGACCAGTCCCGGCCGGAGCAGATATCGCTCTGGGCATTGCGGATTATCATCCTGCTGGTGGTGCTGATGGTTTTCTTTCCCCCGTTTAACCCGGGAAGAATATCCAGCAAAATCAGCGGAAACCTGACGCTGCTGACTTCTGCCACATCCTTTTCCACAATCACTACCAAGCTGAGCGCCTACATGGTGGAAAACAGCCGGCGCTTTGCCCTGCGCGCGGGCGATCTGCAGCAGTCCATGCTGGGCTGCCTGATGATCCTGGGGGGTACGCTGGCTGCCGGAGCCGGGGCCTGCATCAGCCTGGGCAACCGGAAAATGCGCCGGATCGGCGCATGGTTTCCCATTGCAGGTGCGGCGCTGATCCTGGGCGGACTGGCGGTCAACCGGGTGGCTTACGGAAACATCGTCGATTTCATTCACAGCATGGGCGAGGAGTTTGCGGCGGATCACCTGGCGGACATCGATCCGCAATGGCCGCAGTTTGCGTACAGCGCATGGACAGCAGGCGGTATCCTGATGCTGGCGGTATCCATGGCGGTGCTGTATTTTTCCTATTCCCGGAAGTGCGCGGATCCGAAACCGGCGATGGACGAGAAATACCGGCTGTTTATTATGTTCCTGCCGGTGCTGATCCTGTCCTTTATCTTTGCTTACCTGCCGATTTACGGCTGGCGGTACGCATTCTACGACGCGAAGGCCGGCGATGAGCTGACGAAGGATATTTTCGTTGGATTTGACAATTTCACCATGCTGGTGAACGACCCGGGCTTTTCCTCCAAGATTCTGCAGGTGCTGCGGAATACGCTGATCATGAGCGGCCTGGGGATTGCCACCAGCTGGCTGCCGATTGCATTCGCCATCCTGCTTGCGGAAGTGCGGTCCACCAAGTTCCAGCGGACGGTGCAGACCCTCACCACGATTCCCAACTTCCTGAGCTGGGTGCTGGTATATGCGGTGGCTTTGTCCATTTTTGCGGCAGATGGCCTGATCAACAACCTGCAGAGTATGCTGACCGCATCCGGCTTTGTGAGGACGGATTACCTGGCCAGTGCAGACGGCGTATGGATCAAGATGCTGCTGTGGGGCACCTGGAAAGGCCTCGGCTGGAGCGCTATCATCTATGTGGCCGGCATTGCCGGCATCGACCAGCAGCTGTATGAGGCGGCCAAGGTGGACGGCGCCAACCGGTTCCGCTGCATCTGGCATATTACTGTGCCGGGGCTGATTCCCACCTACATGGTGATGCTGCTGATGAGTATTGCCGGCATCCTGTCCAACGGCATGGAGCAGTACCTGGTTTTCTCCAACCCGTATAACGGCGACTACATTCAGGTGCTGGACCTTTATGTATACAACCTGGGTATCGGCAACAACCAGTTGTCGGTTTCCACGGTGATCGGCATTCTGAAGTCCCTGATCGCGGTAGTGCTGCTGTTCGGCGCCAACGGCATTTCCAAAGCCGTCCGCGGCGAGAGCATTATTTAATGGGGGTGCGGATATGGAAAAGAGAAAAGGATTCCTGTCAAATCGCATCGTCCTGAAGGGATGGCAGAAGCTGCTGATTATCCTGGGCTGCACGGTAATCGCTGCCCTGGGCGCCTGGGTATACTGCGAGAAAATTGCTACGCCGGTATATGTGACCACTGTGCGCACGCAGCTGCACATCGAGGATATCGAAACGTTGATGACTTCCTCCGATCCGACGCTGACCACGGAAGTGCTGGACATTCCCGGCGGTCTGCGGAATGAAATCGGCGAAGTCGGCAGCAAAGGCAAAGGCGACTATTACCGGTATATTTCCGACGAAATCAATGAGGCAACCGGTGAACGGCTGAAGCCGAAAGAACTGAAAGCCATGATCAATATTTCCACCGATCCGGCGGACGGGACCAACCAGACGGTGCTGATTGCCGTGAAAAACAGTGATCCGGAAAAACTGCGCATGATTACGGATGCTGCAGTCAGGCAGTTTGGCGTGATCATCTTCGGCGCCGAGGCTGACAGCGGACAAGTGGCGGTGACGGAATCCGCCGATGAATCCGGGGAGAAGCTGACCGTTGCTTACCGGCTGACGGATGAGGCGGCGGCGAAGCTGCCCAGCCAGTTCAAGGGAAAAACGCTGAACCTGGTGACGCCCATGGAGAATGCGCTGGCGGATGATGATTTCTGCGAACGGATTGCCCTGACGGCCGGCATTTCCGCAAAGGCTGCCGATATCCGGAAACGGGTTGTGCTGTCCACGACAGCTGATTCCGCCGTGATGACGCTGACGGCGGCATGGAACGATCCGGAAAGCGCGCAAAAGCTGGCGACAGCAGCCGGGACGGAGTTTGCGAACCGTTTGTTCGGCGGCGAGGCGCAGCCATGGCAGGCTGCAACGGACGAACCGGTGACCGTGAGCGAGAATGTGAAGGAATGGCCGATTACCGCTGTGATCGTCACGATTGCGGCGCTGATCGCCCTGATTGTCAGCTATGCATTATTCTCGCAGCAGCCGCTGTTTGATACCATGGTCGTGGTTTTCTTCATTGTGTTTACATTTATCTGCGTATTCCCGTTCTACTACCTGTTCATCAACACGATTTCCGACAACAACCTGGTGGCCGGCGGACAGATCAACTTTGTGCCAAAGGGAATCCACCTGATGAACTATGACCGGATCCTTGGGAAGAATGCGGACGGAACATTCAAGAACCAGGACGTGATCAACGCCCTGAAGGTCACGCTGGCGAGGACGCTGCTGGGAACGGCGCTGATGGTGTTGACTTCCGCATGGGCCGGGTATCTGGTGACCAAACGGAAAATGTGGCACCGGAGCTTCTGGTACCGGGCCCTGGTGATTACCATGTATTTCAATGCCGGCCTGATTCCCTGGTATACCAACATGCTGATGCTGGGACTGACCGGAAACTTCCTGGCGTATATCCTGCCGGGCATGGTGGCCCCGTATAACATTATCCTGGTGAAGACCTATATTGAGTCGATCCCCGGATCGCTGGAGGAAAGCGCGATTATCGACGGCGCTTCCACCTACAAGGTGTTCCTGCGGATCATCCTGCCGCTGTCTGTGCCGATTCTGGCGACGATTGCCATTTTCGGCGCGGTGGGCAACTGGAACTCCTTCCAGGACTCCCTGCTGCTGATGAGCTCCGCACCGAATCTGTATACGCTGCAGCACAGGCTGTATGTTTACCTGAACCAGACGACCTCCATCAATACGGAGCAGATTTCGGAACAGATGGCGCAGAACCTGATGAATACCGGTGTGACTACCAAGTATACCATCGCCATGATTACCATTATCCCGATTCTGCTGGTGTATCCGATTATGCAGCGGTATTTCGTAAAAGGTATCATGCTGGGAGCGGTGAAGGGATAAGGGGGGCTTTCCGATCGAATCCAACGCAGGCCGCACTGTGGCCTGCGCCCCCGAGCCCCCTTCGGGATGCATTGTTGGAAGTTATAGCAAAAGCTATTATTTTAGGAGGAAGGATCTATGAAGAAACTGGTTGCTTTGATGCTGGCACTGGTGCTGGCAGCCGGACTGATGCCTTTGGCATCGGCTGAGGGATGGACGGAGCGGAACACCGCTGACTATGAACCCGAACAGTCCGTTGTGGACCGGAACGCGCCCACCATCCGGCTGGACGTGTACAGCCAGCTGGCGAACTATTCCGGCATTCAGCAGGGATGGAGCGCCACCCTGATGAAGGATAAGTTCAACGTGGAAATCAACATCATTCCGGAACAGGACGGCACCTATGCCACCCGCATGGAAGCGGGCAGCCTGGGCGACATCGTGGTCTGGGGCGCCAACGGGGACGACTACAAAAACGCCGCCGCAAAGGATATGCTGCTGGACTGGGAACAGTATAACCTGGGCCAGACCCACGCACCTTATATCTGGCAGAATTATACCAAAGCCCTGGAAAGCAACCGCGCCATCAGCGGCGACGGCAAGATCCACGGATTTGGATTCAATGTAGCCTTTGCTTCGGACAGCCATCAGTCCTTCTTCTATACCTGGGACGTGCGGTGGGATCTGTATAAAGCCCTGGGATATCCGGAAGTATACGATCTGGATGACCTGGTGGACCTGTTCGTGCAGATGAAGGAAATCTGCCCCACGGATGAAATCGGTAACGAGACCTACGCCCTGAGCTCCTGGCCTGACTGGGACGGCAACATGGTGATGTATGTCAAGGCGCTGGGCACCGCTTTCTACGGATATGACGAGCTGGGCTTCGGATACTACAATCCGAACAACGGCGAGTTCCTGTCCTGCCTGGATGACAACGGCGTGTATATGGAATGCCTGCGGTTCTTCAACAAGCTGTACCGGGCCGGGCTCCTGGATCCCAACTCCGCCACCCAGACCTATGACAAGATGAGCGAAAAGCTGAAGAACGGCGGCACTTTCTGGTCCATCTTCAACTATGCCGGATCCATGGCTTACAACACCGACAAGCACATGAGCGAAGGCAAATACATGTATTCCATGGTGCCGCTGGACGCCACTCCCATCGTGTACGGCCTGGGCGCCAACGGCGGCAACCGGATCTGGTCCGTGGGCAACTATACCCAGTATCCGGAACTGTGCCTGGAAATTGTAAACTGGCTGGCGACTCCGGAAGGTTCCATGACCATGTGGTACGGCCCGAAAGGCCTGACCTGGGATTATGACGAGAACGGCGGGATGTATTTCACCGAGCTGGGCCAGCTAACCAGCCAGGACAGTTCCTATAACATGGCCGGCATCGAATGGACCTCTCCCTATACCGGACAGACCTACACCCTCAGCGGCACCTACAACGACGGTTCGCTGCAGATCAACAACACCACCCTGTCCAAGGACATGATCAACCCGGACGGCAACGGTGTGGAAACCTTCAACAAGGACACCTGGTCTTCCGTTGTGACCGCCACCACCTATCCGATCCAGGAGGACTGGCGGGAGCATAACAGCGCGGTGCTGGCAGACGAATACATGGAAGCCCGGGAAGACGAATACGGCGACAAGATGTATGTGGTGATGCCGGACATTCCTTACTCCGAGGGCGAGAAGGATTCCGACCTGACGCTGAAATGGAACAACTGTGCCAAGACGGTGAAGGATTATTCCTGGCGGGCCATCTACGCGAAGGCAGATGCGGAGTTTAATTTCCACGTCAGTGAAATGAAGAAGCTGTGCGAAAGCTACGGATACGCGGACTGCGTGAAATGGTGTGAGCAGGAAGCGGCACAGAAGTGGGAACTGACCCAGCAGATGCAGGGCAATTAATCCCGACGTTATTTTCCGCAGCCCCCTTTTCCTGGAAGAGGGGGCGCTTTTTATCACAGACGGAGGAAGATGAGCATGAAAATGCATTGGATCCTGACGGTGCTGCTGCTTGTGGCACTGCTGTTTTGGACCCTGCCGGGGCTGGCGGAAGACGCGCCGGAAAACGCGATTGAAATGACCCGGCGGATGGGAAACGGCATCAACCTGGGGAATACCATGGAGGCGTGCAACGGCGGCGCGTTGGGCGGCAACACGACCGACGACCCGCTATTTTATGAGACCATGTGGGGGCAGCCGGTGACCACGGCGGAAATGATGCGGGGCATGAAGGAAGCCGGGTTTGACAGCATCCGGATTCCGGTGGCCTGGATGACCAACGCCACCCACCTGAAGGACGGGGATTATACGATTTCCCCGGCTTATCTGAAACGGGTGGAGGAGATTGTGAACTACGCGCTGGACGCCGGCATGACCGTGATCATCAACGACCACTGGGACGGCGGATGGTGGGGGATGTTTGGCTCGGACACGGAGGCGACCCGGCAGCTGGCCATGGAGGCCTATGTCGGCATGTGGCGGCAGGTGGCAGCGTATTTCGCGGATTACGACTGGCGCCTGGTCTTTGAAAGCGCCAACGAGGAGCTCGGCGCCCGGTTTGATGAAAATTCCCCGCTGTACTGCCAGGATTCCATTACCCATACAATGCCGGACAGCGAACGGTACCGCCTGACCAATGAGATCAACCAGGCATTTGTGGATACGGTGCGCGCCGGCGGCGGGAATAACGCGCAGCGGTTCCTGCTGATTGCCGGCTTCGGAACGAATATTGACAAGACATTTGACAGCCGGTTTATCATGCCGACGGATTCCGCGGAAAACCGGCTGATGGTTTCCGTGCATTACTATGACCCCTGGAGCTACTGCGGTGCATCCAGCGCGAAAGGCGCGACGCTGTGGGGAAAGAAAAAGGACTATGAGTCCATGGCTGCCTTGCTGGGCAAAATGAAGAAATTCACAGCGGGCGGTTACGGCGTGGTGATCGGTGAATACGGCGCGCTGACAGGCAGCGACGGAATCATGAAAGCCAACGCGCCGGCCTATCACAAAGCCTTCCTGGACTGCTGCGACGCGCTGGATTTTACTTCCTGCCTGTGGGACTGCAGCGGGTTCTTTGTCCGGCGGGAAGGCCGGATTGTTGAGGATAAAATGGCCGCGGTGTACGCGGGCCGGAACGTGGCTTCCGAAGCGGGAAAGGACTATTCGGAGATTGCCGCGGCCGGAAAAGCGGCACTGGATGCGACCATCGCAGACGCGCCCGAAACCTTGGTGGAAACAAGCGTGACGGTATCGGATGAGACGGCGGTGGCCTGGATTATGTTCAGCGAGGGCAGTTGGGCTATCAGCTACAGCGTCGGCGACACCTACACACCGGATTCCATTACGCCCGGGGTGACGCCGACGGATGTGCAGATTACCGGGGAAGGGAAATATACCGTTGCGCTGGACTTTACCGGTACGGAAAAAGGATACGCAGAAAACACCGCCTTCAGCGCAGTGGGCATTTCCAACGGGGAACAGCTGTTTCCCGGATACTGTATCCACATTACAGAGATCCGGATCAACGGGGAGCCGGTGAAACTGAAGGGCCGGAATTATACCTGCTCGGACGACGGAAAATGCACCCGCAGCAACCTGTTCAATGAATGGGTGGACATGAAGGGCATTACAAAAGCCGTGGCCCGGGTGATGTACGGTGACCTGACCGGTATTTCCGCCACCATCCTGGACCGCGGATCGGACTGCATGAACCGGATCGAAACACTGGAAGTGGACTTTATGTACGGGCCCCACAAATAATGACAACCATTAATCGATATCCTGCGGCCATCCCTGCCATTTCAGGCTCATCTCACCTTCCCAGAGAGCTTCCTCCGGGAAGGTTATTTTTGTGCCGTCCCAGATGAACGGGATCCGATCCAGCGGAATCAGACGCCTGAACTCGTCCATGGCCAGATAATCGATATAGTAGGTCCCGGGCGGGAGAGGACGCACTTCCATCTTCAGGCTCAGGAAGATGTTCCGCCATTCTCCGCCATCAAAATTCTTATTGTTACTGAACTCATTGCCTTCCGTGGGATACAGCACACGATACCGCTGGCCGGCAAAATTAGACATTTTCATGACGTTCCGGTTCATGACGCTGCTGTCTGCATCATAACCTTCCCACATGCCGAAAATTTCAAGCTCATTATCATCATTCAGGCTGCATCGCAGGTTCCAAACCTCAGTGCCGAACTGCAGCGGAACGCTGTACAGGTTGCCGACATAATCATTCCGGAGCATTTCGATGCTGCAGACATCGTCCTCCACATAAGGCCACATCCAGGGCTCGCCGGCACAATACACTAATCCGCCGTTGCTGCCACTTTCCAGCCTGGTGATGTTGGATCCCAGATAAAGTACCTGGCCGGTTTCTTCGTTTTTCCAATACAGCTGGTATAAAACATTCCGCAGGGAAGCGGTCAGCGAAGGTACCCGGACTCCCGGCACGCCGCTTGCACTCCAGATTTTTTCCGCATGGATTGTGTATTCTTCGATATCTCCGATATTCGGCAAGCGCTCCGCCTGCTCATAGATCACGTCCGGTGCGCTCCATGTCGGGCTCAACGCATCCAGAAACGTCAGATAATGGGGGGAAGGGCAGTTGGCAGCATACTGGTCGAGCTCCGCATCCGTGAAATCCATTGCCAGGCAGAATGAAATGCCGCGTGCCGCGCTGCGGCCGTTTCCGCGGACGGAATAGACGACCGCGTCATTCAGGGCGTCCACCATTTCCCGGAACAGATCCGGTTCCATGCAGCCGGTAATCCGATCATCAAACAGGATGCCGCCCAGATCCGTCATGCCTTCAATGGCGTCTCCGTATTTTTCCGCGGATTCCAGAAGGGATATGACCATGGAAACCGCCCAGGTATCATGGGCATAGATATTGCCGACGGCTTCCATGAACCGGTCAAAGCACTGGGCCAGGCGCGGAATTTTGCTCAGGTCTGTGACGGACCATGTCAGCAGGTCCTGGGCCTGCTTGTCGCTCTGGTTTGCATACTGGATCTGGGTCATGTCACAGATCCAGCGGCCCAGCTGTTTTCCGTCGCAGTCCGGGCAATAATAAAGCTGCTGCAGCCAGTCGCGGATGGCAGTTCCGTCCCCGGTGACCACTTCTTCGGAAGCGACCATCCAGCGGGCATTTTGCTGAATTGCACAGGCGGTTTCCAGGTTGGCCATCAGGCATGCGTCAAAAAGAACGGTTTCAAAGACGATGCCGCTTTCCGCCAGCGCACTTTTCAGTTCGTCCAGGTTCATCCGGTCTCCGTCAAACAGTTCATCGATCAGGACGCCGGTTTTTCCGCCGCCGCCGTGTCCCCAGATGACCAGGCAGTATTTTTCGGCCGGGTAGGTTTCCGTGCCCCACCGAATAAAATCCGTCAGCGTTTCCGGCGACGACATGCTGGCCAGGGGGAGTTCCTCCATCAGGCGGATTTCAGGGACCGGATACAGCTCCGGATTGGAGAGGTCGAAACCGCATTCCCATCGCTGCAGGCAGTCCGCCGCAACCTGGATGCCCAGCTTTTCGGTATGCCATTTTTTGGCGCCGCCGGTCTGAACAGCGACCTTAACCCGTCCGGGTTCCCGGAGAACCGGTTTTTCCTCCTCGCCGGAGAGCGTGAGGAACATATTCCGGGTACTGTTCCAGGTGTCGCGGTAGTAGACACATTCGCTGATGGCTGCCAGGTCCTCCGTTGCCAGGGAATGGCGGGATTCCAGGTCGGCGCCACAGATGTAGAAGAGCACGGTCCAGTCTGCCTTGCTATCCGCATTTGCTTCCGCCCGGGCCGGAGATGCCGCAAGGGCAACTGCGGCGCATAGGGCGACCAGCAGGATGAGCCAGATTCTTTTTTGATTCATATATCCTCCGGATTTATTTTGTCTTTTACTGCCTGATAACCGGATTATACAATAAAAGACCGAGCCTGTCATCATGGATATTGATCCGGATGAAGTGGTTGACCGGTGTGCTTCTGCACTGAAATTGTTTTCTGGCAAGGCTCTGAACAGAAAATTTCTTGCAAACAGAAGCGATTTGTGGGATAATCATCTGACACATTTTAGAAATCAGACAAACGCACAGACGGCCCGACAGCCAATCAGAACAAAAAGCGATTGTTCAGGGAAAGCGAATACAAAAAACAGTACCGATATTTGCTCATCTGCCAGATGGAAAGACAGGAGATATGAATTATGAATAAACCGCAAAAATCGTCCGTATTGAAAAAAACAGCAGCCATATTGATGGTGCTCTGCATGATGACAGGGATGATCCCAACGGGTCATCCCAACAGGGCGTTTGCTGAGAATCCCGGACAGCCCGCAGTAATGTCAGTGGCTGAAGCGGATGACAGCCGGATGTCCGAAACCGAGACGCCGGACGCAGAGGACGGGACGCCGGACGCCGAGGATGAGACGCCGGACGCGGAGGACGGGACGCCGGACGCGGAGGACGAGACGCCGGACGCGGAGGACGAGACGCCGGACGCGGAGGACGAGACGCCGGACGCGGAGGACGGGACGCCGGGCGCGGAGGACGGGACGCCGGGCGCGGAAGACGAAACGCCGGATGCCGGGGACGAGACGCCGGATGCCGGGGACGAGACGCCGGATGCCGGGGACGAGACGCCGGACGCGGGGGACGAGACGCAGGACGCGGAGGACGGGACGCCGGACGCGGAGGACGAGACGCCGGACGCGGAGGACGAGACGCCGGACGCGGAGGACGAGACGCCGGACGCGGAGGACGAGACGCCGGGCGCGGAAGACGAAACGCCGGATGCCGGGGACGAGACGCCGGACGCGGAGGACGAGACGCCAGACGTTGAGGTTGAGACGCCTGCCGCCGAGGATGAGATGCCTGCTGTCGAAGATGAGACGCCAGACGTTGAAGATGAAACGCCGGATGCAGAGGATGAGACGCCTGCTGTTGAGGATGAGACGCCTGCCGCTGAGGACGAGACGCCTGCCGCCGAGGATGAGACGCCGGACGTTGAAGATGAAACGCCTGCTGTTGAGAATGAGACGCCTGCCGCTGAGGACGAGACGCCTGCCGCCGAGGATGAGACGCCGGACGTTGAAGATGAAACGCCTGCTGTTGAGGATGAGACGCCGGACGTTGAGGACGAGATACCTGCCGCCGAGGATGAGACGCCTGCTGTCGAGGATGAGACGCCTTCGGCCGGGAATGAAGCGCCTGCTGTAGAGGAAGAGATACCGGCTATCGAGGAGGAGACTCCTGCGGCAGCGGATGAAACCGAACCGGCAGCAACAGAGACACCTGCTGCGGAAGAAGAACCGGCAGAGAACGCATCAGATGCTCCCGTGGGGCTTTGTATTCTGGAGACAGAGGACCAGGCGGCCGGCGAAACCGAAACGGAAGATGCCGGCAGCCCGGAACGGCGGACTTTGGAAACCCGGGTCGGGGATTATATGATCTCTGTATCCGGCGCCATACCGGAAGGAACGGAAATCCAGGCGGTTGAAATTCCCCGGGAAACAGCCGAAGAAATGGCCGGACTGAACCTGCTTTTCGCCTATGATATCCGCCTGGTTGTAGACGGACAGACCTGGCAGCCGAAAAACGGGGAAGACGTTCAGGTTTCCGTGCTGGATATGAACGGCGGCTTTAGCGGGAAGAATGTGAATATCCTTCACATGAAGACGGACCTGCTGGATCCGGATGGCCAGCTTTCTGAAGAAGCCCTGGACAAAGCCGTGGCAGACATTGAGAACGGCAGTGCGGAGACGGAGACTTTCCGGACCCAGACGTCTGAGGACAGCACGGTTCAGTTTGACGCGACCAGTTTCTCTCCGTACTTCGTGAACATGATCCCGATCCTGCAGGACATGGTGGATCATGCGATGGCAGCGATGGAAACGCTGAGCGGAAAAGTCCAGGTGGTGCTGAGCCGTGACGTGAAGTACGAAGGGGATGTCACCCTGAGCGCCGGAAACCGGGATGTGGCGGATGACTTCGAACTGGAACTGACCGCGGAGGACGCCGGGGAAGACGGCATGCAGGGGGATGGCTATACCTCCATTTTCGGCGATCTGCTGATCCGCGGCATCAAGGTATCACTCAACAGCATCCTGATGGCCGCAGACACCAAGATTACCGTGACCAACGCCGGTCCCGATGCGAAACCGGAAGATGTGAACCGGGGCGGCACACTGGTGTTTAACGGCACGCTGAACGCAGTGAACGCACTGACCGTGGATGTGGGAAAGAACTCCAGCGCTATCATTAACCTGCCGGCCACTTCCGATACGGTCAACCTGACTGCGGAAAGCGGTGCAAAAGAGGTCACAATCAACGCCGGGGACGGCGTGAATACCGTGAACGCCAGCGTATCGGGCGGCGATATCACGATTACCGGCGGCAGCGGTGTGGACACCTTTTCCGTAACGACGGACGGCAATGCCGGCAAAGTGATCATGGATACGGGGAGCAACACCGACGCCCTTACCCTGGTCGATAACGGCGCCCAGGGAACGATCGAAGTCAATGCAGGGGCAGACGACGATATTGTTACGATCGACGTACGGTCTGAGGCCGCGGACGTGGACGTCAATACCGGTTCGGGCACGGATATCCTGAATTTGATCAAGGGCGATCATCATACGGTGGAAAACCTTGATTATTCCCAGGTCTACAATAAAACAGAAAAGATCAACGACGCGGCCACAGCGGTGGTTACCGTTACAAATGGCGATGCAGTCGCTATGGACCGGGCGACGGTGGACACTGTCACGGCTGATGCCATCAAGGGGATTGTGTTCAACGGCGGCGCCGGCGTATCCGTTTACCTGAAAGGCACACTGGCGAAGCCGGCGGACGGCAGCAACCCGATCCGGTACAAGGACGGCGACCCGAATACCATCGTGCTGACCAATGATACCAACGGGGAACACAAGAATACGCTGGAGATCACCGGAAACGCAAATACCAACTATACAGACGCGCTGAAGAACAAAAAACAGGTGTTCCTTTACGCATCCGGGGACAGCTATACCTTTGCCGGTGCAACGGACAGCTTTACCGACTATGTGTTCAAAACGCCGGTGAGCGGCCTTCAGAACATTACGATTACCGGTTCGGATACGCCGCTGGTGCTGAGCAATGTGGTGCTCGGCTCAGACGACAGCCGGGACGCGGATGACAACATCACCGTCAACAACCTGAGCGCAGCCAATCTTAACGTACTGCTGAAGGGCAAAGTGATCGACATCAACGGCAGCGTTACTGCGCAGAACGTGCGCGCGGAGTCCGTCCATGGCACCGAAACACTCTTCCAGACGATCAACGCCGCTATCGGCCTGGACAACGGAGACCAGAGCGTGGATCTGTTCAACGTGTCGGATCAGTCTGTCATCAACATCAACGCCGGGGCGGACATCCAGGCCGCTCAGGATATCCAGCTGCTCAGCCGGGTGAAGCATTTCGGCGGACTCAGCACAGCGCTGGCCACTATTCCCGGCGCCGACATGGCCCTGAACAGCATCAATATCAAAATGGCTGACGCGTTTGTGAACATTCGGGACGGCGCGAAGCTGACCGCCGGCGGGTCGGTCACAGCAGACGCGAAGATTGAAACCGTATCGGGTTATCACCTCCAGTATCAGGAGGGCGGAGGCTCCACCGGGGACGAATCAGACGCAATGCCGCTGGCAGTCACCGTTGTCGTGAACGATGCTGCGGTCAACGTGGAAAACGGTGCGGTCATCACGGCAGGGAATAATATCCTGATGAACGCGGACAGCCAGGTGAAGGTGAAAACCCTGGCCAGTTCTGTCAATGTGTCTTCTCCCCTTGATATTGCCCTTTCGATCATCAGCAATAAAGCGACGGTCACAGCCGGCGGAAGCCTGACCGCAGGCAACGAGATCCTGCTGAATGCCAACGGCAGTGTGACGGATGAAACAAAAGCAAGCGAAAACTATGGTGACCTTCCGATCGGCGGATTCGTCGCCGTCAATGTCGTTGACCAGGATGTCCGGGCCATTGTGGGCAAAGGCGCAAACATCCAGGCCGGCGGAGGCCTGAACTTCTACGCGACAGCAGCTGCGGACGTTCAGACCGGCGCTGTCGCATCCAAGGCCGCAGACGGCGAAGACGGCATGACCCCGGCCGTGGCTTTCAAGGGCCTTTTCACTTCAATCATCAAGGCGATCAAGGATTCATGGAAGGATTACCGGGCCGAGGGACCGGACGAGGCGGAAAAGAAACGGCTCGAAAAGCTGGACAAGCTGCTCGATAAGGTGGCCGGATCCAGCTACAGCGTGAAGCTGATCGGCTATTCCGAGGAGAACGACGAAAAGGGGACCGCTACGGTCAGCACCAAGATCAGCACCAGCGGGAACGAAGCAGGCGGTGAGGAAACGACCAGCAAGGTTGTGGGGTATGTGGAGGTTCAGCCGCAGGCCGGCATGACAGTCAGCGAAGTACGCTTCCGCTATCTCACGCCGAACGAGAACCACTACACTTACGGGACGGCCACCCTGGACAGCAATGCCTCCACAGCGGAAAAGCTCGTTTACGTATTTGACCTGCCGGAATCCGACGCAGAGGTCTACGTGATTTACGCCAGCGAGTCTTCCCGGACAGCGCCGGTAAAATCCGCCGGAGAAGACGCGGACACGGAATATGAGGACGTATATGACCTGAGCGCCCTGTTTGAAGACGCCACCGGCGCCGCGCAGGACGGAGCGACCAAGGAATACCTTGTGGAAACCGCGGAAGGCACCCGGTACAAACTGACATTCGGCAGCCAGAGCACCGACGGGAAGGTGCTGACCTGGCGGACCAGCACGGAGTCCGGCCAGGAGGGAACCAGCCTGTCCGAAATCCACGCCGGGGAAAAGCTCCGCTTTGTGGGCAACCCCGCACAGGAAGGGGAGAAGCTTGTTTCCCTGACGTTCTCGTGGACGACTGAAAAGGAAGGCGTTCAGGTGACGGACAGCAGCACCGTGACCGCGGACGACGCGGGCCGGTTCTGGTTCACCGCGCCGGACGGCCTGCCGGAGGACACGGAGATTACCGTCAGCGCGGAATTCGGCAGCGAAGCAGCTTCCCAGTCCGTACGGACCTGGCAGGCGACCGGTTCAATCGCTGCCGGGGTGGTGTTGAACGACGCCCGTGCGCTGATTGAGTCCGGAACGAATGTGAAAGCCGCCATGATCACCGGCATCAGTACAAAGCAGACATCCAATACAACGCTGGCGGACGCTTCCGCTGTGGAAAGCGGCAGCGGGAAAAAAGCAGAGAAGAAAACGGAAACCCAGCTGACCAAAATGGAATATTCTGTCAGCGGCGCCTGGTATGCCGTGCAGGTGAACAGCACAAGGGAAGGCGCGGTCACCGGTACCATGACGGAGGAAGGAAGCAGCGCACTGCATCCGAAATTCACCATCAATAAGGACGATGCTCCTCAGATTCAGAAGATTCTGCTTTCCTATTATACGACCCTGAATGCCAGCCTGGCAAACGGGAGGCGGATTACGGAGGAGATTGATCCAAGCACCCTGCCGACAGACGCCGACGGCAACCTGATTTACCAGCCGGAGCTGAACGAATATCCTGTCGTTTACGGCAGCACACTGGAAGTCAGCTTCGTCTTTACGGAGGACGGACAGACGATCGATTCCGGCACAACGGGAAGCCAAAGCTATGTGGTCCGGAACCCGATCAGCCTGCGCTGGAACAGCCTCTATGTGACAGATGGTGAAGGCTCCGGGACAGAGAAACCCATGGGCACCCTGACATTCTCCAGCCATCCGGATACGGAGCCTGACAACTATTATTTCTATGTGACCCCTTCGACGGGATACAGAATCAATTCGAAGCAGCAGGGCTCCACGCTGTCCAATACCGACGCGCTGTCCGTTTCCTGGTGCGGTACGGACGGCACGGCTCAGACGGCGTCGCTGCATTGGGTATCAGATGATCCGGTAACCGGAGGACAGCTCTGGTATCTCCAGCTGAACGATCCCAACGCGGCGATTCCCGAGGGCGTGCCGGTGACCATCAACGCCCTGTTTACGGAGGACACCCGCAAGGTGACCGCCAAGGAAGAAGATCACGGAAAGATTGCTTTCGACAGGGATGAGGCGAAGGCGAATGATCAAATTACCGCCACCCTGACAGCGGACGACGGCTATTATGCCGGCGGCGTTGAGCTGACCTATATTGACAAGCAGGGTACATCCCAGACGAAGACCATCAGCGGTGTTGACGAAAACAACGAGCTGACATTCGACATGCCCGAACTGCATGAAGGCGCCCAGCTCTTTGTCAGGCCGCTGCTGGAGGAGAAGACGGTAGCGCTCAGCGTTTCCGGCGCGACCAAGGACGGTTCATCCGTTCCGGTTTCCAGCGTGGCGCTCAGTGAAAAAGGCAAAGGATACGACCATGAAACCATTACGGTATCCCCCGCGGATGACCTGGCAAAGCAGGGATACAAGGTTTCGGAAATCATCTATACCCCGGACGGCGGAACAGGCGTCACCGTCGAAGGCAACAGCTTTGACATTCCCGACGGTTCATCCTCTGTCAGCCTGTTGGTGAACATGACGCTGAAGGACTATGAACTGACCGGGTCCACCGATCCCGACAACCTTGGCTCCATCGAACCGGAATTTGCCCGCGCGGACAAAAATGAAAAGGTATTTGTCAATATTGTACCCAAAGACGGATACCGCATCAAGGCGGACACCCTGAAAGCGCGGATCAGCGGCGGAAGCGGCAGCTTCCAGATTGTGCTGAAGCGTGAGGGAGAGAACCGGTACAGCTTTACCGTGCCCGGTGAAAACCTGGACGCAGGCACAAAGATCGAAGTGACCGGCGAGTTTGAAAAAGGCAGCGACGCCCTGGCTGTATCCGCCGGCGTGGCGGTTGCCGTCAGCGTCGTCCAGGGCAACAACGAAAACGCCATCCAGGGCGGCAAGATCCTGTCGGAAGGCGATATCAGCCTGAGCGCGCTTACCTCGGGAACCAAGGCTGTGACCGAAGCGAAGGCCGGCTTCAACCAGGGCAAGACCGGGATTGCCGGCGCGGTGGCCGTTCAGGTGGCATCCGTGAAAACCCGCGCCGCGACGGAAGCGGATGCTGAGGGATCCCTGACGATTCACAACGGCGCGCTGATGCAGGAAGCAACCAGCATCGGCAAGGCAGAATTTACCGTCAATGCCGACGCCAGCGGGAAAAAGAAGAGCAGCGCGGAAAACACCGGCGTCGGCGCTGGCATTGCCGTGGGCGTGGACGCGCTGATTACGGAAGCCGAGGCGGAAGACGGCCTGATCATCGGTAAGGGAACCAAACTGACCGGTATCAGTATTACCGCAGGGCAAAAGATCCAGGATACCGTAACCGCCAGGGCCGGCGCCGCCGGCGGAAGCGCAGCCGTTGTGCCCGCTGCTGCGGTGGATGTGTTTGAAGGCCGGGCGCTGGGTAAACTGGGCAGGCTGGACGGAGTGAACGGTCCGCTGGATGTGACGGACAAGGTTCGCGTTACGGCTTCCAGCTCATCCGCACGGGATGCATACAACCATACGGTCAGCGCGGATGGCAGCGCCATGGGCGGCAGCGTTGCACTGGCCGGGGCGTTCGCCGTTTCCTGGCTGGACAACCGTGCGGAAGCCATCCTGAACCAGAGCGTGAATGCCGGATCCGTCATCGTGAACGCCAAGGCGACGGACGCCCTGAAGGAAACCGCCACAGCCGCAGCCAGCGGCGGGGACAAGGGCAAGAAGGACGCCAAAGGCGGCAGCGCGGACAAGCAGGCGAACAGCCTGATGGACGGCGCGGCCAACCTGGCTGGCAAGAACGGCATGAACGGCACGCAGATCAAGCAGGATACCGCGAACCGGCAGAAAGCCGAAACAGCGGAAGGCAGCGTGGCAGGCGCCGGAGCGCTGGCCCTGAACATCATGGGTAACAAATCCCTGGCAGAGATTGCGGACAGTGTGAACGTGGCCGCGAAGGAACTGATCAGCGTCATCTCCGGCAACCGGACGGACGCCACCATCAAGGCGGACGGTTCCACCGTGAAGAGCGATGTGGGCATCGGCGTCGCCGCGTCCGTGAATATCGTGAATATGGAGAATATTGCCCGGATCGGCAGCGGGATCATGACGGCGGGCCAGATCGAGGTCAAGGCGGTCATTCCTGAAGCGCCTCCGGCCATCAGGCCCCGGAACGTTGCGGAGAATGCCGACAATTTCAAAACCCAGCTGGGCGAAACGCTGAAAGACAGCATCACCGCGTGGCTGGGAGACGATTATGACTGGGCCGCGGAACTGGTCGGCGATGACTTTATCGCGACCTTCGCGGATTCCCTTGTTCAGGACCTGGGACTGGAAAAGCTGTTTAACATCCCCGTCGACAGTTTTGCCGATACCTTTGCCAAAGTGATTGAAAAGCTGCAGAACTATCCGGCAACAATGATCGAACCGTACCGGCAGCTGATTGCCGAAATTGTGGATACGACCGAAGACTTTGATGAAGACACGGTTGAACGCATCCTGGAGGATGTGGCCACCGAGGCTTGTGACCAGCTGACTACCGAAGCGCTGGACATCATCAAGGATACCGTACTGGACAGCGCGAAGGACATGGCCTCTGTTTTCCTGGTTACGGTCAGCGACGGCCTTGGCGGGAAAGGCTGGGATGCCGGCTATATCAAGGAACAGTTCAAGGCGACGATTGTCAGCAAGATCCGGGAAAAGTTCATGGATCAGATGGTGACCGAACTGGTCAGCAAGCTGGGAGCGGAAATCCCGGTGATCAACCAGCATAACGCGGAGGTTCTCAAGGCGCTGAAGGAAAAGACGGCCGAAGAGCTGAACGAAACATTCGTGAATAGCCTGACAGGCACTTTCCGGCAACAGATTTACGACTATGAGATCCTTGTGACGAAGATCAAGGAAAACGGCATCGCGAAATTCCTGGGCGACAGCCTGAAAAACGCGGCCAAGAAGGCGGCCACCGCGGTGACCAATGCCGTGATTGAAAAGGTAATCGGCAAGCTGAATGTGAAATTCTCGCCGGAACCCGTATCTGACCGGCATATCATCACAACCCAGTCCATCGCCGGCGCCGGTGCGACGGATGTGGGCATCGCGGGCAGCGTCTCCATTGCCGTGGCAAACCTGAACACACAGGCAATGATTGCAGTCGGCAACGGAAATATCAGCGTGAAGAATGACGGCGGACTGACCATCAGCGCGGAAGAACTGCGCCGGATCCGTACCCATGCCACCGCGGCGGTGGACAGCAACGGCGAAGCGGACAACCACCTCGGAGCGGGCGAGGCGGAAGACGCCGAAGGCGGCGCGGAAGCAGGTCCCACAGAAACCAACGACGGCATTTCCGTTTCCACGGACGGACGGGGGACCGCGGCCTTTGACATAGACGGGGATGATCCGGAGGATATCATGGTCCGCCTGGTTCCGGATGACGGATACACCCTGAAGGAAGGCACGGAACTGGTCCGGAACTATTCATACGATGATGACGGAGAGGAAATTGCGGATACCGTTACAATCCACAAGGATGATGATGGATATTATATCAAACCGCTGGAAGGGATCAAGGACGCCAAGGAACGTTATGACAAACTGAAGGCCCATGTACAGGCAGAATTTGAGAAGATGAATCAGAAGGAAGCGCCGGAAGAAGATTACGGTTCAGACGGCACCTCCATCGGCGTCGGCGCTGCATTCGCCATGAGCTATGGCTCTTCTTCCGTCCTCAGCGGAATCGGAGTGCGTAACAGTGTTACCGCGGGCACCATCGACGTGACGGCTGTCTTATCCCATGAGGAAGAGAATTATTCAACCGCCGGAAAGGATCCGCTTGCGGGCAGCAAAAGTAAAAACGGCAGCGCGGGCGTGAAGGACTTCAGCCTCGATGCTTCGGTTTCGGTCAGCATGATGGACAACACGGTGATCGCGGCCATTGCCAAGGGGACGAAGGTTACCACCACGAAGAAACCGTCCGAAGAACCGGAAGAAGCGGGAAGCGGCGACGAAGAAATCCGCCGGGAGCCGGTTACGGACGGCGCAGTGATCGTGACCGCCTATGAAACCGGGACGGGTGAAACGAAAGCCAGCGCATTCGCAGCGGGAGACAAGACCTCTGTCGGCGCGAGCGTGGCCGTGAACCTGTCAGCGAGTCAGATCGTAGCCCGGCTCGGTTCCGGCGCAACGGCCGCAGGCAAGGCTGCTGTATGGGCGGACAGCCACAGCGAAGACAATACATGGAGTTTTGCCTCCGCGATGGGCGGCGATATCCAGCGCGCGCTGGACAAGGTGGCCGGCGGCATCGAGGCAACGGAAGAGACCGCCAACAGCCTGGCCAGGGGCGAGTACTTCGGCAATACGGACCTGAGCGATGACGGGCAGGAAATCACTGACACCGGCCGGAAGATCACAGATCGCATGAACGACCGGAAAGACGGCAAGGGTGACGATGCCCAGGCGAATTTCAGCGTTTCCACTAACGCGCTGCGCACACAGAACGCTCAGCAGGATTCCGGGAAGGAAGCCGGCGATACGTCGAAAGGCGCGGAGGACAGCATCAGCGAGAATACGGACATGGAACTGACCGGTTCAGCAAAACCGGCTGAGACCCGGAAGCTGCAGGTTGCCGCAGCCGTTGGCGTCACTGTCAGCGACCATCGGGCGTCGGTTACCGTCGAAGGCCCCATGAGCGCCGGCCAAGGTGTGACACTGAACGCCCTGAACACGATTAACTACAACACCCGTTCCACCGGCGCGGCCATGACGCTGGCCACCGGCAACAGCATCGCCGCCGCTGTGGGCGTGAGCGTCAATAAGGGCCAGGCCACCGTGGATATATCGGGAAACGTGGAAGCAAATGGCAATGTGGATATCACCGCCACCCTGACCCAGAACATGGATGATCCGTATACCGGCAAGCTGGGGGTTCAGAGCCTGAGCGGCGCGGTGGCCGGAAAGGACAGCACCCTGGCCATTGCCGGCGCTGTCAGCGTCCTGTCCACGGAAGCCGTGACCCGGGCAGTTGTTGACAGCGCGGAGAAGATTACCGGTGAACGCGTGAAGATCTCCGCCGACGACAAGAGCAAGAACGCCGTCCGGGCAGGCGGCATCAGCGTCAGCAAAGGGGCGACGGTTGGCATGGGCCTGTCTGCCGCCACCATCCTCAGCGAAAATACCGTGGAAGCGCGGGTGGGCGACGGTGCGGTCATTACCGCAACGGATTTCGAGCTGTCCGCGCTGAAACGAAAGGTCACTTTCGACGATTATAAGTTCCCGCTGGGCTGGGAAGACCTGGTTTCCGATTCCTCCAGCCTGACCGACGAACAGCGGGAGAATGTCTACACCGGCCTGATTGACGTGCATAAGAAACCGGGCGAGACCGCGTATACCGTGGATGTCAACCTGGATACGTATGCGCTGATGAAGGTCGCGGATATGCTGAATTTCCTCTCCTCCGACAACTATTACGCGGAAGCCATCGCAGGCAGCGTATCCACGGGGTCTGCCACGCTGTCCGGCGCGGGCAGCGCGGCCATTGTCAGATCCAGGAATACGGTCAATGCCAGCCTGGGGAAGAACGTGACCATCCGCCAGTCCGGCTGGGGCGGCACCAACATCCTGGCGGACGGTTCCACCAGCGCTCGGATGATCGGCGGTGCGGCAAGCCTTGGCAGCGCGAAGCTGGGACTGGGCCTGACCGTCACCTACCTGGATCATGAGGATACAGTGACCGTGCAGACCGGCGAAGGGCTGGACGCGGAAGCGGAGGAATACATCCAGCAGGCCCTGGCCGATACCACGGCCCAGACCTTCAACGCGGCAGCCTCCGTCAATACCGGGGAAGCAGCCCTCACCGCGGGTGGGGCAGTGAACGTGCTGCTGCTGAAGAACAGCGCCGTTAACAATCTCGGAGAAAACAACCAGGTCAACGCGAAGGGCAGCCTGGCGGTCACCTCCGGCGCAGAGATGAGCCTGCTGAACGTCAGCGTCGGCGTTGCCGGGGCAGGTAAAGGCGTGGCCGCCGGCGGCACCGTGGCTTATATCAGGGACGAGGCGGCTTCCGAAACGAACCTCGGGAACAATCACATCCTGACGGCCAAGGATCACGCGACCATTTCCGCAAACACCGTGGACAGGATGATTTCCATCCTGGCCAGCGCCAGCGCGGTTCCCGGCAGCGGCGGCGCAGCCGCCGCAGGCGCGATCAACGTGCTGGATTCTGCTGCCTCCGGCATTGTGAATATGAACGGCGACAAGGGCAGCATCACCGCGGAAAGCGGCAATCTCACCGTCCTGGGTGAAGCGCGCAGCAAGGCGGTCAACGTCACCGCGGCAGCGGCGGGCGGCGGCAACGCGGCCATCGGCGCGTCGGGTAACGTGAATGTGTTCAGCCGTACTTCCCGGGTGGATATCGGCGGCACGAACCGGACATTTACCGCGGGCAACAACCTGAAGATCAACGCCATTGGCGAAGACACTTCCATTTTCGGCGGCCTGGCAGTTGCCGGCAGCGGAACAGCCGCTTTCAGCGGTAACCTGATGGTCCTGGCAGAGAGCAACAGCGTTCAGGCAAGAGTTGCGGAAGCTGCCCAGTTTACCGCGGGCAACGCTGCCCAGATTGAGTCCTTCCTGGACGAAACCATGATCGCCGGCGGCGGCAGTATCGCCATTTCGGGCGGAGCGCTGGGCGTCGGTGAAACCATCATCATCGCGGTGCAGAACAATGATGTGCGTACGAAACTGGGAAAGAGCAGCGTGCAGGCATCCGGAACGGAAGATGTCGCTACGCTTTCCGGCGAAAAGGCGAAGGGAGTCTATATCGGCGCGAATGCCAGGGAGACGCAGTTCCTTGCCGCGGCCGGCATTTCCGCCGCCGGCGACGCATCACTGAACGGCGTAGTGAATGTACTGATCAACAATAACCATATCATCGCTGACGCGAGCGAATCGGCGATCGGCAGGGCAAATGCGTCCAGCTCCTTCATCACCGTGAAGGCCGCGGACGATACGAAGCAGACCCTGATTGCGGGCGGCGTGAACGCAGGCGGCGTCGCTGGTGTCGGCGCCGCTGTGGTGACGCTGGTTTCCAACAAGGATGTGAAGGCCCTGGCCCACGATCTGGCCGCGACAAACGACATCAGCGTCACAGCCGGTAATGCGGACGATATCACGATGCTTGCCATCAGCGCCGGCGTCGGCGGAACCGCGGCGGTTCAGATCGGCGCGGCGGTTCAGGTGCTCAGCACAAACGTTCTGGCTGAGGTTGGCAGCGACGTCCGTTCGGACAGGGGAAAGTTCAGTATTGCATCCAGCAACACCACAAATCTGACCAATGTGGCCGCAACGGTCGCCGCCGCCGGAGTCGGGGCGTTTACCCCCGTAGGCGTGGTGACCCTCTTTGAGGGGGACAGCCGGGCCAACCTGAAAGCCGGGAGCACGGTCAGCGCCGCAAAGGGAGTGAGTATCACCGCGGCCGGTGACAAGTATATCGACCAGTACGCTGTCGGCGCGGCTGCCAGCGGAACGGCCGCCGTTTCCGGCACGGCCAATGTGCTGATCAGCCGTGATAAGGTCCGGGCAGCGGCGGAGAAAGGCAGTTCCATCCAATCCGCTTCCGGCGGGATGGACATCGGAGCGACGGGAGACTATCATCTGACATCCACCAGCGCCGCAATCGGCCTGTCGGGCGTGGCATCGGTGGCGGTGAACGCGGTGGTCAGCATCCTGAAGAGCAACGTCACCGCCGAAATGGCCGGTACAGCCAGCCTCGCAGGAGACCTGAATGTCCAATCCGCCGGGGCGCGGGATGTGGAAAACTGCGCTGCGAACGTTGCCATTGCCGGCGCGGTGGGCGTCGGTGTGAATGTGCTGGTGCTGACGGCCGGAACAAAAATGAGCCAGGACGCTGCCGATATGCTGACCTACGGAAACGGGGACAGCCGAAACGGCGATAAAACCTTCGATGCCTCGGGACTGTTGACGGTGAGCGGGATTGCCCAGAAGCGCACCGAGTATGAACGCGATGAAAACGGTGACTTTGTGCCTGATGAGGGAGGAAAGCGGAAACGTGCCGAGACGGCCAATTTCGACGCCTCCGGCATTTCCGACGATCTGTCCGGCAACGGCCACCGGGAGAGTGAACAGAGCGTGGGCCGCACCACCGGTACCGGCAACGACGCCCAGGGAACCTTCGATGCCGCATCCGGATACCGCAGCGCTGACTTTGATGACGCCGACTATGACGATCAGGGTGAAACCCAGCGGGGCGAGAACATGACCTTCAGCGATACGGACGATATCGCTAACGCCAAAAAACTGAATACCTATACCTATACAGACAAAGACCAGCCGGAGGATGCCGTGATCGCGCGGATCACCAAAGACGCCATCGTTGAAAAGGCGAATAACGTGACCGTGTCTGCCGCCCAGCCTGTAACAGCCGACCTGACAGGCGTAGGTGTGTCCGGCGCTTTAATCGTCGGCGCAGGGGTCAGCGCCTCCGTAGCGATCCTGCGCAGTAATGTGCTGGCGGAAAGCTATGGTGATATCCGTGATGCCGCGGGCGCTGTTACGGTCAAAGCCGATTCCGTTTCCGACGGTAACGTGGCGGACAGGAGCGACGTGCTGAAGCAGGTTTTGAGCGATCTGAATCCTGAGACGGGCGGAATCCGGGCGGTCGGCGCGGCGATGGGCGCCGGAATCGTCGGACTGGCCGTCGGCGCCGGCGTGGTTCTGACGGATAACATTACGGCAGCAAACCTGGGCGGCAGTGTGAAGGCTGCCGGGGATGTGAAAGTGAACGCTTCCCAGGATTACGGCCATGTGCTTGCCGCCACCGGTACACTCAGCGGAGGCATCGTGGCAGTAGGCGCCAGCGTTTCCGTGGCGCAGACTGAAGCTATCCTGACTGCACAGATCAATGAAGGAACAACGGTCAATGCGGGCGGCGACGTGGCAGTTAAAACCCAAAGCAGCGTCAGCGCCGAAGCAGTTGCCGCCACAGCAGGCGCAGGGCTTGTGACTGTGAACGCCGGCGTGGGCATTGCCATCAACCGGATGGAACAGAACACCGGCATCCGGGCCGGAAGCGTCATCAATGCACAGAATATCAACATCCGGGCGGATTCCGATACTGCCGCGGACAGCAAACTGCTGGGTATCAACGCCGGCGGCGACGCTGTGGCCATGGGCGCCGCGGTCAGCCAGGTGAACGCGACGCTGAATACCCTGGTGGAAAAGGCGACGCTGAACGCCACGGGTGACGTACGCGTCACCAACCGGGCGGACAGTACGGCGGATCCTGTACTATGGTCCATCAGTGAAGGCGGAGGCGCCGCGGGCGGCAACGTCCTTCTGGCGTTTAACGAAACGAAAAGCAAATCCAGCGTTTCCGGCAGCAGCGTGAAGGCCGGACTGCTGTATGTGGATGCCGGCCTGAAAGGCAAAGCATCTTCTGACCTGGCTTCCGTGCAGGCGGGATCCTCCGCGATCGGTATCGGCATCAATTACGCGGATATCCAGGCGGATAACCGGGCCATTGTGGAAGACAGCGAAATTGATGTATCCAGGCTGTGCGTACGCACCGGCGTCAGCGACAAGAACGATACCACCGCTTATGCCCGGACCATCAGCATACAGGCAGGCCTCATTACGGCGGGGATGAACACGGCTGTCGCACGGAACAACACAAAGAACTACGCGGTCCTGACCGGCAACAAAAGCGTCAAGGCCGATTCAGTCACCTATGTCCAGAGCCACAGCACCTCCAAAGCGGACGCTGAAATCCTGGGATTGGATATCGGCGCAGGTGCCATCGCTGCCAGCGCGGTTACGGCGGTGAATGACTCGGATTCCCGGGTGAATGTGGATCTGGCGGCCCTGAATTCGGACAAGGTCACCTTTGAGGTGAATCACGACGCTACGACGCATGTCGACATGCTGACCGGCGCAGGCGGACTCATCGCCGCCAGCGCAGGCGCTGGCGCGGCCTACGGCCGCAGCACCGCCCTGGTGGACGCCCGGATGGGCACGCTGAAGGCGAAAGAAGCCAACGCGGTGAACAACGCGGCAAGCCATACCGACACGACCATTACCAACGCCACGTTCGGCGGTATTGCCGCCGGCGTCATCCTCGGCGTGGCATACAGCCAGGATGAATTCAACACCCGGCTCACCCTGGGTGACGGCAGCAGGATCAACGGGGACCTGAAGGTTACGACCGATTATGATCTCTCCGCCACGGCGGATGTAACTCCTTCCGCCGGAGGCCTGGATGTGAGCGGCCTGGATATCAAAATCAACCTGGCCGCGGCCCGGAACACTGCGCATGCCGGCGCAGACCTGAAGGCGGAAGGCGGTACAGTAACGGCAAAGAACATCACCGTCCAGACCAACGGCAGCGGTAACACCAACGCCATCATCCGGCCGGCTGAGATTTCCGTGTCCGGTGCCAAGATAGGCGCCAACTTCGCAAATTCCGACCTGAGTATGACCCAGGAAGCAGCGATCAACATGGAGGATGACGCTACGCTGAACGCGAACGATGTGGACGTAAAGTCGCTGGCCAGCAATGCTTCCGCCACCGCCAGCGTCGGTGCTGCAGGCGCAGACGGAATCTCTATCTCCCTGGTCAACACTGACCTGAGCCACGCATGGGCCAGAGAGAATACGTACAGCACGGCAGGCATTCTCGGAACGCTGAAAGGAAAGACCACCTCGCCCGGCGGCACGCTGAACACGTCCAACCTGAACGTTCTGGCCGGTATGAAGGATGACGATACTCAGAGCGTAGTATCGGCCACCAGCAACGGCGCGGCGGACGTCTCCTTTACGACGCTGGGCAACCTGGAATCCAAGGCCACGAGCACGGATAACTTCAACGCTGTGCTGAAGGGCATCGCTGTGAACGCTGCCGGGGATGCGAACATCAGCGCGAAGACCAACGCCAGCTCAAACGCCTACGGCGGGGCACCGGGCGGATATCAGGTGATCAACGGCGGAATCTCCAATACCTACGGCAATGTGGGACAGGATGGTGCCCGACAGACGGCGAAGGTTCTGCTGGACGAAGGCGTGATACTGGCCGCAGTAAACGTGAATCTATTGGCCCAGAACAAAACCTCAGTTGAAGCGAAGCTGGAAGAGAAGGGCGGCTATTCATTGGGCCAGGTTGACAGTTCCTGCCAGCCGACCGAGACCTGGACGGAAACCGACGTGATCATCGGCAAAGGCGCACAATTGACCGCGAAGAACACGATGGATATTGCATTGAAGTCGGAAATGGACGCTACTTCCAAAGTGGACTCCAGCAGTACCGGTATTATTCTGAACGTCGGCACGATGAAGGGCGAGAACGAAATCCATGAGGACAATAATCTGCTGATCGGCCAGGACGTGAAACTGACCAGTGGCGGCGACATGAACCTCTCCGCGAAGACCACTGCCCATATGGACGCCCGGACCAACTATTCCGGTTCGTACAGCGTGTACGGTGATGAGGAAGCGGAAGCGCTCAACCTGTACTGGCGCAACCAGAACATCAACCTGGAAGACGGCGTGTCGGCGAATGCCGGCGGCCAGATGTCCATCATATCCGACCTGGGGACAGACGACACCGTTGAAACCCATGCCAAGGAAACTGTGAGATCCTTCATTGAGCGGGCGGAGAGCTTTGCACATGCTACTCCCACTGCCCATAGCGCCATCAACCTCGGCGCGGTGAACCTGACTTCAACCGGCGATATGAAGATCACAGCCCAGATCGGCGGATATTATTACACCAGAGGCGACGTGGACGCCGACAGCGACGAAGGTTTCACGCTGAACACGGCCCCGACGGGTACTTCCCGGAATGATTTCGCAATGGAGAGCATCGTGAATATCAAAGGAAACGATAACAAAAAGGCGTTCCTGATCAGCACAGACGGCGCGATTGATATCAAGGCCAAGCAGGAAAACCTCCATGCGATCGCCACAAACCAGGTGATCGCCAGCGGAATTACCGGCCTGGCTGACGCGTACTGCAAAAACATTCTGGACAATTACGTGACGATCCAGGTGGACAATACAACTTTCAACGGAAAGAACGGTACAAACCTGATCGCCAATTTCGGCGATGATTATACGACGTTCATTGAGACTCTTTCTTCCGCGGCCCTATACGCTGTGGGTACCGAACAGGCAACATCCTGCCTGAAGGGCAATTCCTACGCGAATATCTTAACCAATAGTATAAACAACGTGGACGGCGGTCCCAACTTTACCCATACCGCTGACTGCACGATCCATCATCATCTCGAGACGATTTGCTTCGGTCCGTGGTATTCCGACGGCTCCAGGCGGGACTGGTCGGACTATTCCGGCAGCCAGGAATGTAATTTCTGCGATGAATTCTCCAGTCGCTATGGTTCCGGCAGGCTCACCAAGGCCCTTGCTCCGCTTCTCAAGATTAAGGGCAGGAAGGTTCTCCTCAGCGGAGCAGAAACGGAAAAGGACGAGATTTACGTATTGGACCAGGATCAACTGCTGAAGGAAGACGTGATCCTGACAGAAGCGCAGCTGAAAAAATATATCATGTGGACGAATACGCTGACGCAACAGAAGGTCAGTCTGCTGCAAAATGCCACGCGGCTTTACCAGGGGCAGGGATTGGATTACGTCGCGGAAATTTTCCAGGGCGATATCCTCGGGAACGGTATGACTGACAATATCGTTATCCTTACCGCGTTGAATAAAGACGCTTTCCGGAACCCGGTGATACCGATCGGCGCCACGGGATCGCTGGATTTCCTGACCGGCATGTTCACCATGCCGACAGATGCCAGCTTTGACCTGTATCTGTTTGAAATATCCGGCACCTGGCTGACATCGAGACTGAAAGAGGGTATGATCCGGATACTGGCTGCCGATCCGGAAGCGATCAACAGCTATATCCAGGCGCATGGTGAAACGCATCAAATTTCAGCTGTGCCCCAGGGCGAGATTCTGGAAGGACTCACGGAGGATCTGACCAGGGACGGATGGCATCGGCTCTGGCTGGGCCATACGCCCGAGACCGCGACAGATGAAAATGAACCTTTGATTTTCCTGCTCTGGAACGAAGCATCCGACGAGATTCGGGCTTACCGGACCAGTGTGGCCGAAATCATGGCGGAGGCGGATCCGACGGAAGTTTCCCTGTATATCTGGCGTGATACCGGGAGCGACCGGGCAGGAGAAGAAAAGTACAATGTGATGTTCTATGATACGCCGGCAGGGGAGAAGAGCCGGGTGAAGGTTGTTACCCATGTGGCGGATGGTCATCAGCCTGAACATCAGCAGGCGCTGCAGATCATGCTGCGCAGCTACACACTGGGCGGCGCGGACCTGCCCGCCTACAGCCTGTCAGGGCACTGCTTCATTATGAGCGACGGGACCGACGGAAAGGTCAGCCTGTTTGACGGCGAATATACCGCTTCCTTTGACGGAGATGTTTTCGAAAGCGATTATCTCCGGATCGAAGGGATCAGGGAAGACCACCTGGTGGTTACGATTAAGAAGAACCAGCCTATTTGGGAAGAACCGGATACAGATTTCGTCTTTACCGCGGAAAAGCAGGGCCAGCACTGACAGTCCGGCAGTTTTCTGTACAGAAAATGTATTTTTTCCTTGCTTTTGGGAAAACAGAATGGTATAATCCATCCGATTACGCACCTTTTCCCTGCGGTTGCTTGTGCCGCGGTACCGCGGTGGCCGGCCGCACATGGGAAAGGGGTGGAAAATAACAAGGAGGGAACCCCTATGGCAGTCATTTCCATGAAACAGCTCCTGGAAGCCGGCGTACATTTCGGTCATCAGACCCGCCGGTGGAACCCGAAGATGGCGCAGTACATCTTCACCGAACGCAACGGCATTTACATCATCGACCTGCAGAAGACCGTCCGCAAGGTGGATGAAGCGTACGCGTTCGTCCGCGACGTCGCGATGGAAGGCAAGAGCATCCTGTTCGTCGGCACCAAGAAGCAGGCACAGGAATCCATCGAGAGCGAAGCGAAGCGCTGCAACATGTTCTATGTCAACAACCGCTGGCTGGGCGGCATGCTGACCAACTTCAAGACCATCCGCACCCGGATCGACCGGCTGAACCAGATCGACCGGATGGAGCAGAACGGCCAGTTCGACGTGCTGCCCAAGAAGGAAGTTATCAAGCTGATCCATGAGCGGGAAAAGCTGCAGGCCAACCTGGGCGGCATCCGCGAAATGAAAAAGCTCCCCGGCGCCCTGTTTGTGGTTGACCCCCGCAAAGAGCACATCGCTGTGACCGAAGCCCGCATCCTGGGCATCCCGATCGTCGGTATCGTTGATACCAACTGCGATCCGGACGAAATCGACTACGTGATCCCCGGCAATGACGACGCGATCCGCGCCGTGAAACTGATCGCCGGCAAGCTGGCTGACGCTGTGCTGGAAGGCAAGCAGGGCGAGCAGACCGAAGCGGAAGAAGCGCCCGCCGCTGAAGCTGTGGAAGAGGAAAAGCCCGAGGTTGCTCCGGAAGCCTGATGCGGATCTGTCCAAATCTTTGATTTGGCTAACAGATCCCATGCTACAGCTGTCAAAGGCTTGGAACGAAGTGAACAAGGCTTTGGTAACAGCGATCGCACCAGTGATATTCCTATACAATGATAAATGAAAGGATGATTTGAATATGGCAGCAGTAACTTCCGCCATGGTTAAAGAGCTGCGCGAGCGCACCAGCGCCGGCATGATGGATTGCAAGAAAGCGCTTGTCGAGAGCGACGGCGATATGGAAAAAGCCATTGAATGGCTGCGTGAAAAGGGACTGAGCCAGGCCGCCAAGAAGGCCAGCCGCATTGCCGCGGAAGGCGTGGTCGCCCAGTATGTGAACGAAGACGGTACCATCGGCGTGATCGTCGAGGTGAACTGCGAGACCGACTTCGTGGCCAAGACCGACAACTTTGTGAATTTCGCCAACAACGTGGCCAAGCACATCGCGCTGGCCAATCCCGCTGATGTGGACGCCCTGCTGAACCAGCAGTTTGTGGACGACAGCAGCAAGACCATTTCCGACCTGATCAGTGACGCGACCGTCGCCATCGGTGAAAAGATCAGCGTTCGCCGCTTTGCCCGGTATGAGACGAAGGGTGTTGTTTCCACCTACATCCACCTGGGCGGCAAGGTCGGCGTGATCGTCGAAGTGGCTGCGGACGAAGCGGGCCGTAAGAACGACGATGTGAAGACCTTCGCGCATGACCTGGCGCTGCAGATTGCCGCCGCCAAGCCCGAAGCGGTCCGCCGTGAAGAAGTGGACGTCGAGAAGCTGGAGAAGGAAAAGGAAATCCTGCGGGCGCAGGCGCTGAACGAAGGCAAGCCCGAGAAGATCGTCGACCGCATGGTCGAAGGCCGGATCGAGAAGTACTACAAGGAAGTATGCCTGCTGGAGCAACCCTTCGTCAAGGACGGCGACAAGAACATCAAGGGCCTGATGGGCGAGATCGCCAAGGCTGCCGGTGCCGAACTGGATATCGTCCGGTTCAGCCGCTTCGAACGGGGCGAGGGCATCGAGAAGCGCAAGGATGACCTGGCCGCGGAAATCGCCGCGATGCAGCAGAAGTAAGATGATTCAGAGGCTGTCGGAAGACAGCCTCTTTTTCGCGAGGAGCATGTAAATGAAAATCGGACTGATCATTGCGATCGAGCGTGAACTGGCAGCATTTCTGAACAGCGGAGAGAATATTACGGAAGAGGCGGTTGCCGGAAGAACCGTATATCATGCCATGATGGAGGGCCATGAGATCTGTGCGGTACAGAGCGGCTGCGGCGAAATTGACGCGGCTGCGGCTACCATGCTGCTGATTGTGAAGTACGGATGCGGGATCATCCTGAACTTTGGCGTGACAGGCGCACTGGATGCGGACCTGAAGGTGGAGGATCTGTTTGTTGCGGAAAAGGTGTGGCATTATGATTTTGACGTCACGCCATTCAGTGATTTCGTCAAGGTGGGTCAGTACGAGGAGTATCCAGATGAATTTATCCCGCTGGACGCAGATCTTGTGAAGCTGGCGACGCAGAAAATGCCGGGGATCCGGAAGGTCGCTGTGGCCAGCGGGGATAAGTTTGTGGAAGACCGGGAGGAAAAACTGCGGCTGCGTTCCTCCGGCTGCGGAATATGCGAGATGGAACTGGCAGCGATTGCACGCATTTGTGAACGCAGCGGGGTGAAATGCCTGTCCATCAAGTGCATCAGCGACGCTTTTGACGGAACAGGAGCAGACTTTGAGAAAAATGCAAAAAAAAGCGCGGAGAAAGCGTTCCAAGCGATGCGGGAGATTATACGGGCATTATAAAGAAACGGACTGCAGCAGAGCAGTCCATTTCTTTATCATCGGCTAATTTTCCGGTTGGTTATTCTTTTTCAAATTCAATCACACGCTGTGTTCCCGGCAGAGACCAGATCATCCTATTATTATTGATTTTCAGTTCGAATGTTTCAGTTAATCCGATGTAATTTCCGGAAAACGAGATATACTCGTCCTGATCGATAAAGGTGATTTTTCCATCCTTGAATTCATAATCATAATCTTTGGTGTAACTGCCTTCGACAATTACGGTAAACTGATGATTGTCCTTGAAAGAGATCTCCACCTGATGCTCGCCGAAAAAACCAAAAGAGCCATCTATCGGATTGCCGTTATTGTCTTTTCCGCCGATCACGTTCCATCTGCCTTCCAGTTTCTGGCTACAGGATGTGAGCATGAGCATGGTGGCCAGCAGCAGTGCGATCATTGTTATAATTCTTCTCATGAGTATCTGCCCTCTTTGATGAAGTCCGGTTCTGTCAGCGGATGCCGAAGGCAATCATACTGCCGATGTTCCGGAATTTCTTTCCGTTTTCGCCCTTCAGAATCACTTTATTATTGAAAGCCATGACCACGGTGGCACCGCCGTCCAGGTTCAGGGCTTCCGTGCAGCCGTATTCCTGCATTTTTTCAATGAGCCAGGTCAGCTTGACACCGGTATATTTATCGGTGGGCCGGCCGGAAGTGGCAATAATGATGTAGTGGTAGGGTTCCACCATCCCGATGGCGACCCGCGGTTCGGAGGCTGGATAATACTTCGCGTTATCAAACGCCGGATTGACTTTTCCCTCTGAAAGCAGCCAGGGACCAAAGGCGAAAACATTCGTCGCGCCGTCGGCCAGGTATTCCTCCGCGGTTTTATCCCCGCTGACAAAGGTTTTCATGCTTCCGTCCTGATAGACGGCGATTGTGTCCAGATTGGGCCAGGGCCGTTTATCTTTTTTCCCTTCTTCCGGGCTTTTCCGGGTTTTGGTAGCCAGCACCTCCCCGTCGCGGATGATGACGCCGTGATAGTCATACTTGGTCTTATTCCTGCCGACCGGGCTTAAGCGAAGACCGTACATATCGTCCGAAACGGCCAGGATCGTCGGATGATCGGCCATCAGGACCGGCGGATCCTCCTGGCGGACGCCTGGGGTCGGGACGGAATTGTAGCGGGAATAGGGCTCGGTCATGATGGAGCCGATCGGTGAATTCTCGGAACAATGGATATCCGCAACGCAGTAGATCAGGATCTTTTTCCCGCCTTTTTTCACCGTTTCCTGGGTGCGGGTGACGGTGATGGCCAGGTCTTTTGAGGCATACTGCCAGAAATTGTTTTCCTCGTCTTCCAGCAGGTATTCGTCGGCTGGATTGTCGTCGCCGGTCAGGAATCCGTTATCGTCGAAATGGAAACCGTCCTTCTCTGTATCGGCAACGGCGACGGTGAACAGCAGGTAAAAGAGAAGCAGGAGAAAAGCAAGTTTTTTCATCAGGGCCTCCAAAGTTGATGCAACAGCATTGCCGAAGGCATGAGATCCTTCACTTCGTTCAGGATGACATCCAAGCGGTTGTGAAAAATTCCGCAGTCCTGTCAAAGGACAAAACCGAGAACTGATTATTTGATATAGTACTTCCGCAGGATGACGGCATTGATACGGGCGCCGAGGAAACGGTGGATATATACGGCCAGGTGCTGGTCCGGGCTGGCAATCCGCTTGCGGAAGGGAATCCGCTTTTTATCCAACGCTTTTGCGATTTTCCGGCCCAGGATATCCGGATCGGAGCCGTTTGATTCATCATGGTGAATCTGCTTTGTGGCACTGGCATAGGCTGCGGCATACGGGGAACCGTCGTTCATAGCCGCGGCATGCGGGCGGTACTTATCGCTGCCGCTGCGGTGATCGCCGGGCTCCACCAGCATGACTTGGATGTTAAAGGGTTTAACTTCCAGGGCGAGGCATTCCGCATAGCCTTCTATGGCATGTTTGCTGGCGGTATAGGCACTCTGGAAGGGGATGCCCATGAGGCCGTTGATGGAGGAAAACATGACGATTTTTCCGCCGCCGTTTTGGCGCATCAGGGGCAGGACTTCCCGGTTCATACGGACCATGCCGAGATAGTTGGTATCGATGACCCGGCGGAATTCCTCCGGGGCGGTTTCCTCGCAGGAGCCAAGGACCAGCATGCCGGCGCACTGGACCAGCGCATCGGGCAGGGCGACGACAGCGGCTTTTTCGCAGAAGGCACGGATGCTTTCTTCACTGGTGACATCCAGCGGGAGGCAGGTGACGCCTTCGATAGCGGCGGGATTGTCGCCGAAGCTGCGGGCTCCGGCAATGACCTGCCAGCCGTCGTCGCGGAAGGCCATGGCGGTATGGAGACCGAGGCCGCTGGAGGCACCGGTGATCCAGACAGTTTTGCGTTGATTCATGATGCTTCCTGCCTTTTAATAAAATACTCCCGGGTTGCCCCGGGAGCAATGAAAACCTGAGATTACTTGTTCATGGCTTCCTGAACAGCCACAGCGACGGCGACGGTCATACCGACCATCGGGTTGTTGCCGGCACCCAGGAATCCCATCATTTCCACGTGGGCAGGCACGGAAGAGGATCCCGCGAACTGCGCATCGGAATGCATCCGGCCCATGGTGTCGGTCATGCCGTAGGAAGCGGGGCCCGCAGCCATGTTATCGGGATGCAGGGTCCGCCCGGTGCCGCCGCCGGAGGCCACGGAGAAGTACTTCTTGCCAGCTTCCCAGCGTTCTTTTTTATAGGTTCCGGCAACGGGATGCTGGAAGCGGGTGGGGTTGGTGGAGTTACCGGTGATGGAGATGTCCGCGCCTTCATGCCACATGATGGCAACGCCTTCACGGACGTCGTCCGCACCATAGCAATTGACCTTAGCCCGGTCTCCGGTAGAGTAGGCGGTTTTCTTTACGACGGTCAGCGCATGGTCTTCCTTCACGTCGGCAGACAGGTAGTCATACTTGGTCTGCACATAGGTGAAGCCGTTGATGCGGCTGATGATCATGGCAGCGTCCTTGCCCAGGCCGTTCAGGATGACGCGGAGGGGCTTTTTGCGCACTTTGTTGGCGTTCAGCGCGATTTTGATGGCGCCTTCCGCCGCGGCGAAAGATTCATGGCCGGCCAGGAAAGCGAAGCATTCGGTTTCTTCATCCAGCAGCATGGCGCCCAGGTTGCCGTGGCCGATACCGACCTGGCGCTGGTCCGCAACAGAACCGGGGATGCAGAAGGCCTGCAGCGCGGTGCCGATCCACTTGGCGGCTTCCGCGGCGTTCTTCGCGTTTTCTTTGATCGCGATGGCGGCGCCCAGTTCATAGGCCCACTTCACATTTTCGAAGCAGATGGGCTGGGTGCTCTCAACGATCGTGTAGGCGTCCACACCCTTGCTGTTGGTGAACGCTTTGACTTCGTCAAAATTCTTAAATCCGTATTTGTCCAGGACAGGCTGCAGCTGAGGCATGCGGCCTTCATAGTTTTCAAACAGAGCCATCCGTCACACCTCCCATTACTCTTTGCGCGGGTCAATCCACTTGACCGCGCCGTCTTCCGCCTTGAAGCGGCCGTACGTGCCGAGGTTCTTCTCGTACGCCTCGTTGGGGGACATGCCCTTCTTGATGGCGTCCATCATCTTGCCCAGGCTCAGGAACTGATATCCGCAGACCTGATCATCCTTGTCCAGGGCCATCTTGACGACGTAACCTTCGGTCATTTCCAGGTAGCGGGTGCCCTTTTCCTTGGTGCCGTACATGGTGCCGACCATGGAACGGAGGCCCTTGCCCAGGTCTTCAAGACCGGCGCCGATGCGCAGGCCGTCATCGGAGAAAGCGGACTGGGTGCGGCCGTACACGATCTGCAGGAACAGTTCGCGCATGGCGGTGTTGATCGCGTCGCACACCAGGTCGGTGTTCAGCGCTTCGAGGATGGTTTTGCCAGGCAGGATTTCACTGGCCATGGCAGCGGAATGGGTCATGCCGGAGCAGCCGATGGTTTCGACCAGCGCTTCCTGGATGACGCCGTCCTTCACGTTCAGGCTCAGCTTGCAGGCGCCCTGCTGCGGAGCGCACCAGCCGATGCCGTGGGTATAACCGGAAATGTCTTTGATCTCCTTGGCCTGAATCCATTTTCCTTCTTCAGGAATGGGCGCGGGGCCGTGGTTGGGGCCCTTCGCAACACAGACCATCTCTTCCACTTCTTTGGTGTATTGCATGTGAGCGGTTCCTCCTGTCTCAGAGAATAGTAATATCGGTAACCAACTTAGTATAGCATATCGGAAGGAGGATAGACAAGTTATTTTTATGCCTTTGTGCAGTGCTCTGCATGTGTTATACTGGAAAAAATGTCAGAAAGAGGAACAGGGAATATGTCAGAGAATTGTTACGGACACCCTGCGGACAGGCGCTCGTTTATGCTGGGCATGGTGACTGCTTTCTGCGAATGCGTGGCCGGCGGATGCAAGCGCCTGGCCCTGTCCCCGCCGCTGAGCCGGTCGGATTACCGGCTGTACGGCGCGGAGGCGGAGAAGATCATTGAAAAGCACGGGCTCCGGCATTATCACGAGGAAAACAAAGACCGGCCGGATGACGGCCGGTTTGAATGGATCCTGATTGCCGGGAAACAGGAGACGATTGATCAGTATCTCGCGCTGCGGGTCCGGGGACTCAGCCCGGCAGAATCGCTGGGACCGTTTTCCGAACTGCTGAGCTACAATCCGGCGGAAAGTATCCATACCGGATATGATGCCTGGCGGGATTATTTCCCGGAGGGATGAGCCACTGAGAACTGTCCTGAATCATTCGGGGAGGATGTAGACGCCGAGGTGGCCGTCCGGGTCGCGGTCTGCCACATAGCGCCAGGTTTCCCGCTTATCCCGGAATGTCCGCTCGAAATGATCCTCCTTCGGATTCAGGAAGAACAGGGGCAGCCCGGCGGGAGAGACCGGCCCGGCGGAGTTGTCCGGGAAGATCTGGAAATTGCCGCCGGTGACAATGAAACGGGAGTTTTCATTGCCGAGCATCAGGCGCTCGCCGGCCAGCAGTTCGCCGCGGATATCACCGCTGTCCACCCGGGTGTCGCAGGCGCCGGAGATACTGCCGAATCCGGCAACGCGGTTGCCTTCGCCATGGAGATTGATCCGGGTGCCCCGGCAGCGGACGACGGCTTCTCCGTCGAAAGTGCCGATGATGGCGCCGACGTCGCAATTAATGGAGGCGGACAGGGTGCCGTTTTCCAGCTGTACCTGGGCGGTGCCGGCCAGGGTGCCGAGACCGGTGACCCGTTCGCAGGCGGAGGACAGGCGGAGATCGCCGCCGGAAAGGCGGACCCGGGCATCCCCGGTGACGGAGCCGATCAGCATGACCTCATTGCCTTCCCCGTGGACGGAAACGCCGGCATCGCGGATTTCCACATCCGCTTTCCCGGCGGAGGAACCGATGCCGACCACGTTGATGCCGCTGGCGGACAGGCTGCAGTTACCCTGCAGGAATTTGATGCCGTCCCCGGCGCTGCGGCCGCCGCCGATACAGACGACTTTGTCCCCGGAGGAATTGATGCTGACCGTTCCGGTGGTATTCAGCGTGATGGAGCCGTAGGGGTCATTGTAATTGGCACCGATGCCGACGGAATAGTTCCGGTTGTTATGCACATACAGCTGGCCGGTGCCCTCAATGACCAGGGAGGCGGAACCCGGCACGCGGATTCCTTCCTTGGTCAGGGTGTTCTGGCCTTCCAGGATCAGCGTCAGCCGGCTGTTGCGGCCCAGCTGGATGGCCGGTTCCACAGCGCCTTTCATATTGACCTGGTTCAGCGTGACGACGGCATTGGCGCCGTCATCGATGCGGAGCATCATATCGATGCTCTGGGACTTGACGCCGGTGAGGGTAAAGGAACCGGTTCCGGCCTGGAGGCAGGTGACTTTTTTCAGCGCCATATCCAGCAGGTTGACGGTTTCGCCGTCCTGCAGGGTATGCAGGATGGCCTGACTGTCGTAGCGGGCCGCCCGGAGGTTTTCCTCCAGAATTTCGTTGCGGACCTTTTCACTGATGGCCCGGAGCGGCTGTTCCGCCGGCCGGCCGGTGTAGTATCCCTGGATCAGGTCGATGCCGCAGTTGATGACCGTCCGGAGCTCTTCGGGCGTTTCCACACCTTCCGCCAGCGCGCGGATCCCGTTCTGATGGGCAAAATCAATCGTGTTTTTGACAAACAGCCGGCGGTTGGCATCCCGGGAAATGCCGGAAATCAGCGCCCGGTCAATTTTGATGATATGCGGGGAATACCGGAGCAGGTTGATGATATTGCTGTGGCCGGTGCCGTAGTCATCAATGGCGATCTGGGTCTGGCCGCCCGGCTTGCACAGCCGTTTCATCCGCTCCAGTTCCTCATCCGAGGCGGAGGCATCCTCTGTGAGCTCAAAGACAAAGCAGTCGAGATAGCTGGCATATTTATCGGCCAGGGAGGTGCAGTCCTCCTCATTCAGGAAATGGCCGGGAATGGTATTGATAAACACCTTGCAGCCCTGGAAATCGCTGTAATTCCGTACATAGCGCTCCATGATTCCGAAGAGTGTGGATTTCTCCACATCGTAGAGACGGTTATACTCCCGGGCTACGCTCAGGATCTCCAGCGGGTTCATGTTAATGAGCCTGTCGGTCCGCATGAGGGCCTCATAGGCGAAGATCAAGCCGGTGCGGGCGTCCACAATCGGCTGGAAGTGATAGCGGAACAGGTTCTTTTCCATCAGGAGGGAGAATGCATTATACAGGATAGCGGTATTTTCCTGCTTGCGGATTTCCTCGCGGCCGCCTTCCTTCAGGCGGTTCAGGTACATTTCGCCGATGGCCAGGCGGATCAGGTTTTCCAGGGTCGCATGTTCCCAGCCCGGGGCCATGGTTGTGCAGCCGCTGTTGATTTCCAGGAAATAGGGCTTGGCATTTTCCGCGTTATACTGCTCAATGCGGCGGAAAAAGTCCCCCACATGCTGGGTGATGAGGGCGGAAAGGCGATCGTCGTTTTCCGCACTGTTGGCCACGATGAACTGATCCTCGCTGATCCGGGCAATGGCCAGGGCATCGGAATTGGCAGCCTTCAGGGTTTCCGCCGTCAGGCGGATGATCTCTTCCATTTCGACCATGCCGTATGTTTCAAAGATATAGGAGAAACGGGGAATGGCATAGACCGACAGCGCCAGGGAACGGCAGTGGTTTTCCGCCTGGGCGCTGTAAGTGCTGAACCAACGGGTCAGGCCTTTCAGGTTTTCGAGGCCGGTGGCGGGATCCAGGTACAGGTTGTTTTCCAGGTGTGCCCGGAGCTGGCGCTGGCGGATCCGGCCGATCTGGATCGAGAAGACCAGGTTCAGCACATCGCTCAGTCGTTTGATCATCTGGGAATCCGCAGCCAGGTCCGTTGAACGGGCGGCATAATAGCCGCAGACCAGCGTATTGGAATGGACCACGTTGATGACGGTGGTTCCGGCGGGATCCGGATCCGGCACCGGCATATCCTTCCTGTATACTTTCCGGAATACAAGCTCCTTATCCGGCGCCCGGTAAGGGATCATGATCAGCTCGTCTTCCAGCTCCTTCACGGTATATTCTGCATCCGGATCGGATTCCAGGAGGCTGCGGTTGATATAGAGCGCGGAATCCGGCAGGAGCAGGGAAGACAGCTGGTGCAGCACTTCGTGGATTTCCGTCATGTCCAGCATCTGTTCCACGGTGTAGTACATGGTGTTTTCATGGGTGAACATGGCTTCCGCCTGGCGGAAGGTATGCAGGGCGTTAAAACGCGGATGGGTAAACCCGGGACAGCCGCAGGATTCCGCGATGACCGGGGTATACTGATGCCGGTGAACTTTGGGCTTTGTTTCACCGGGCACGAAATCGTGCATCAGGGAAATCACCTTGTCAGCCAGGGCCCCCGGATTACTGTTGCAGGTGGTCAGCTGGGGCTGGACCAGGTAAGCAGTCGGCGTTCCGTCAAAGCCGGTAACGATGACGTCTTCCGGCACACGGAGGTGATGCGCTTTCAGTTCTTCACAGACCGCAGCGGCCATGCTGTCATTGGCGCAGATGATGGCCCGGGGCAGTTTTGAACGGGTGGCGATCAGGTTGCGCACAATTTCGGCGGCGACGGGCTCGATATAATTGCCGTAGGCGATATTCTCATCGGGGCAGGGAAGACCGCACTCCGCCATTACCTCCCGGAAATATTTCAGCCGGAGCAGGGAGTTGTCCTCATCCGGAAGGCCGGCAATGCAGAACAGATCGCTGCAGTGATGCTCCCGGATCACATGCCGGATCACGGCTTTATAGGCTTCTTCATAATCATCGACGATGCTGATGCAGCGGTTGCTGATGCCGCCGAGATAGAACACGGGGATCCGCTCATCATTGGCCCGGCGGATCATGCTCTCCAGCAGGCGCATATCGTAGATATTGTCATGCAGGACAATCAGCGCGGCCAGTGATTCAAAACGGATCAGGTCATAGACGCACCGGGTGACATTGTTTCCCCGCAGGGACCAGTAATAGTCCATGGAACTGTTGAAAACCAGAATGCCATAGCCTTCCGACCGGGCGGCCCGGTCCAGTTCGCTGATCAGATCGGTTTTCAGGAATGTATGCGCCTGGGACAGGCATATGCCGATCATTTTTCTGTCGCTGTTCATGCTGCTTCGCCTCTCCGTTGTGTGCAAGGTTGCCTGCGTATATTTGATATCGTTATTTCCGGCTTTTCCTCTGTAACGGATATTCTATCATATTCAAACCCCAAAAGACAAACAGAAAAAAGCAGGAAAAACCGGGAAGGAATCGAATCTTTCATGTATAATATGCCATGATATGGTCCGGAAACGCCGGGCACAGAAAATCTTTTTTCGGAATAATGAAATACGGGAGCTGTACCACACGATGAAGAAATATCTGCTTGTTCACAGGGAAACGGAAATTCCGGAGGAACTGTCGGCGCTGAAGGGAACATTTTCCGAAGCTTTTTCAGCGGAGGAGGCTGTGCGGGCTGTGGAACAGGAAGAAACCCTGTCCGCCGTGCTGATTGATACGCCTTCCGCCATTCCGGATATCCGGCAGCTGATCCGCTTCGTCAACGAGCGGAACAACGATCTGCTGGCATTCCCGGTGCTGATCCTGACCGATGAAACGCACATTGCGGCGGATGAGCAGTACCTGGGCGGCGTGGTGGTTGACTGTATTATGAAGCCGGTCCGGGCCGCCGTGCTGAAGAACCGCGTCACCAACGCGGAACAGCTGGTCAGCTCCGTTTCATTTACTGAATTTTCAAAGATGCTGCAATCCCTGCCGGCCAATATTTACCTGAAGGACAACAAGGCCCGCTACGTTTTCTCCTCCCAGACCTGGCACCACCTGAATACGGCGGAGGATCCGGACTGGACGATCCGCGGAAAGACGGATATCGATATCCGGAAGGACAAGGAGAACGCCCAGAAGGCGCTTGAGTCCGACCTGGAACTGATCCGGAGCGGAAAGGGCACCTCCTATATTATCGAGGAAAACGACGGTGACCAGGAATACCTGCAGATCATCAAGGAACCTTTGTTTTATGAGGATGGCCGGGTCCGCGGGATTATCGCCCTGATCAATATTGTGACGGAGCAGGAGCAGATGCGCAGGAAGCTGCGGGAGCGGTATATCACAGACCAGCTGACGCGGGTATACAACCGCAGCTACTATACGGAATACCTGGCAGAGCTGGAGCATCATGCGCCGGATCCGCTGAGCATCATTATCGCAGACTGTGATCATCTCAAACAGATTAACGACACCTGTGGGCATATCGCGGGAGATGACTATATCCGGAGCTGCGCGGAACTGCTACGCTTCTGCCTGCCGGAGGAAGCGCTGGTCTTCCGGACAGGGGGAGACGAATTTGCCGTTTTCCTGCCGGGAACCGGCGCGGAAGAAACGAAGCATCTGATTGAGCAGCTTCGGAAACGGCAGAGCAAGTACAGGATTGACGGAAACACGCTGTCCGTATCATTCGGGTGCAGTACCATGCAGGGGGACCATGATCTGAAACGGTATATCGCGGAAGCGGACCAGAATATGTACGCGGACAAGCAGGCGAGGAAAATCAGCAGGTAATCACCGAAGAACGGAGGGGCCGGGAATGAAAGGGAACAACGAAGTACTGATGGAAATCCATGTGACGATCCTGGAAGCGGTGGATGTGGAAGGCACGCAGCAGAAGGTGGTCATGATTCCTTTTACGGCGGAGGCGAAAGGCCCGTATTTTACCGGGAAAGTGATCGGCCCCGGGGTTGATACCCAGCGGATCGGTCCGGACGGGAAGGCGCATCTTTCCGCCCGGTATATGCTGGAAGGGACAGATGCTGAAGGGATCGCGTGCAGGGTTTTTGTGGAAAACCAGGGCACATGGGAAACCGGCTTTGTGCCGACCGTTGTGACGGACAGCCCGCTGCTGGCCGGCTGGGAAACCGCGGCGCTGCAGGCAACGGTGGAAGGCGCACCGGGCGGCGTGCTGATCCGGATCAGCCGGGCTAATGAAAACGAATGAAAGGATGAAACGCATGCAACTGATTCAGAATACCCTCAGCCGGTTTGTTGATTCCGGGGAGATTGCCGGATGCGCGATCCGGATTATGCGGAACGATAAGGTTTTCTTTGAAGGCAACTTTGGCTACGCGGATATCGAAAACAAGGTGAAAATGTCTTCGGAGAATACGATTTTCCGGATTGCTTCCATGTCCAAGGTCATCACGGTGGCCGGCATCATGCAGTTGTATGAGCAGGGACTGTTCAAGATGTGGGATCCCGTGAGCCGGTTCCTGCCGGGATTCAGGAATCCGAAGGTGGCGCTGGAGAAACCGGACGGAAGCTGTGAGATCGTGGACGCCAAAGGCGAAATCACCATGCGGCAGCTGTTCACGATGACCAGCGGCGTGCCTTATCCGTGGGGAGATACTGCCGCGGGCCGGATCCGGATTGAGAAGGAAAAGGAATATGAGGCATCCGGCAAACCTGTGCCGGGGAATGTGGCATATGCCAACCTGGTCGGGGAGCTTCCGCTGGCCTTTGAGCCGGGCGAAAGATGGATGTACGGTTTCTCGATCGATGTGCTTGGCGCGGTCGTTGAGGTACTGAGCGGCAAAACGCTGGGAGAATACCTGAAGGAGCATATTTTCGATCCGCTGGGCATGAAGGATACCGGGTTCTATGTGCCGGCCGGGAAGCTGGACCGGGTTGCGACGCTGTATCAGATCAATGAAGGCATGAAAGCGGAAAAGCGGGATTTTACAACGGAAAAACCGGCGTTTGAAAGCGGAGGTGGCGGCCTGTACTCCACGGTTCCGGATTATTCCCGGTTTGCCCAGATGCTGCTGCACGGCGGCACCCTGGACGACGTCCGGATCCTGGGAAGGAAGACGGTGGACCTGATGTCCACGGATCACCTGACACCGGAACAGCGGAAGGGGGACGGCTGGGATACCCAGCGCGGTTACGGCTACGGCCTGGGCGTGCGGGTGATGACCAATCCGGAGCTTGCCGGAATCAACGGCTCCGTCGGCGAATGGGGCTGGGACGGCGCCTTCGGCAACTGGTTCTGTGTGGACCCGAAGGAAAACCTGACCTGCGTCTACCTGACCACCAACCTCCCCGGAGACCATTACCGGTTCATTCCGAAACTGATGGCGTCCATGTATGCCTCGCTGGACTGATTCCGGCGGGAGGGTGAACAAGGCTGCCCTGATTTCAGGAGGTTATGAAAGCGCATGACCGAAGTGCAGATACTTGAAACGGAAAGACTGGTTTTACGTCCCTGGAAGGAATCAGATGCGGAGGAATGTTATCGGTATGCACAGGATCCCCGTGTCGGCCCTGCTGCAGGATGGCCGGTGCACACGAGCGTTGAGAACAGCCGCCGGATTATCCGGGATGTTCTTTCTGTTCCGGAAACATATGCTATTGTACTGAAAGAAACAGGGCTGCCGATCGGAAGTATCGGCCTGCATCATAACGATCTGGCCGAGAAAGACGATGAGGCGGAGCTGGGATACTGGCTGGGCGTGCCGTACTGGGGTCGGGGAATTGTTCCGGAAGCAGCCTGTGAAATGCTTCGGCATGCTTTTGAGGATCTGGGTTTACTGCGCGTCTGGTGCGGTTATTACGAAGGAAATGAAAAATCCAGACGGGTACAGGAGAAACTCGGCTTCCGGCATCAATGGATAACAGAAAACGTCCCCGTTCCGCAGATGCAAGAAACGCGGAAAGGCCATGTCAGCCTGCTGACCAGGGAACAATGGACGGTGCGGAACAGCCTGATGAGCTTTGACAATCATGATCCCCGGATTCCATACTATGAGCTGATGCTTGAACAAAACCTGGATGATATTTCCGAAATTCCGCTGCCTACCGGATATCATTATCAGAATTATACCCCGGGAGACAAAGCAATATGGATCACCATTGAAAAGACCGCAAAGGAATTCAATACCTTCGAAGAGGGAGAAGCCGCCTGGGAGAAATATTATGCCGGTCATGAGAATGAACTCGAAGACAGGATGTTTTTTGTGGCTGACGATGACGGGCAGATGCTCGCCACAGCAACTGCATATTACGATATCCGGACTGGCGATGACGGAAAGACCGGCTGGCTTCACTGGGTGGCTGTCCGGCGGGACGCACAGGGACAGGGTTTGTCAAAACCGCTGATTACCCATGTGCTTCAATACATGAAAAAGCTTGGCTATACCCGGGCTGTCATTCCGACACAAACGACGACATGGCTGGCATGCAAGGTATACCTCGATCTCGGCTTCCGGCCGATACCGAAGAATGCGGAAAGAAATAAAACAGGATGGCGAATTGTCAGGACACTGACGAACCATCCTGCACTTTCCGGGTTTGCCCCGGTTTTGAAAGCAGAACTCATCGAAAAGCAAGCAGACGCTGTCCGCTGAGAAGAAGGTGGAAGGAATATGAGCAAGGCCATCGCATGCCTGTTCCCCGGCATCGGCTACACCTGCGACAAGCCGCTGATGTACTATAGCTGGAAGCTGCTGAAAGGACTGGGCTGGGAGGTCGTTCCGGTTCCGTATACCGGCTTTCCTTCCGGCGTGAAGGGCAATGCGGAAAAGATGCAGCAGGCTGCGCATATGGCGCTGGAACAGGCGGAAGAGATGTTAAGGGACATCGAATGGAGCGACTATTCCGATATCCTCCTGATCGGAAAGAGCGTCGGAACCGTCGTGTGCGCCGCATATGCCCGGCACCACCGGCTGCAGTGCCGCCAGATTCTCTTTACCCCGGTGGAGGCAACTTTCCAGTTTGCCGGCCGGCAGTCCATTGTATTCCACGGAACCGCGGATCCATGGGCGGACACGAAAGCCATTGAGGAATGTTGCTATCGGATGGGTATCCCGCTGTATGAAACGGAGAATGCCAATCATTCCCTGGAAACCGGGGATGTTGACTTTGATATTAAAACCATGCGGAAAACAATGAAAACTGTCAGGGCGTATGTCCTCGGGGAGGAGAACAAAGAAAAAACGGTCACAGGCGGCGGGAATGATTGACAGGACGCGCATTCGGATGTATTCTTGGACACGGAATACGGAAGGGAGCGCGAAACAATGATGTTCGCTTATGCATATTATTATTTTACCGGAGCGATGGATGGCCGCGGATAAAAATGATCCGGCGCACATCCACCGCTTCTTGTTGTAGGAAGACGGTGGATTTTTTTTACGATTGCATTTCGGAGAGGAGCAGATATCATCCATGATCATTCCGATGAACCTGGGAAAGGACAGCTATGATATCATCCTGGAGCGGGGATGCATCCGGCGGGCCGGGGAGCTGCTGAACCTGCAGCGGAAGGTGCTGATCGTAACGGACGACGGCGTACCGGCAGCATATGCGCAGAGCGTGGCCGCCCAGTGCCGGGAGGCGGATATCGCGACGCTGCCCCAGGGGGAAAGCCACAAGAACTTTGACAGCTTTCAGGTAATCCTGCGGCGGATGCTGGCCTTCGGCATGACGCGGAAGGACTGCGTGGTGGCAGTTGGCGGCGGTGTGATGGGCGACATGGCCGGATTTGCCGCGGCGTGCTATATGCGGGGCGTTGATTTCTATAACATTCCGACAACAGTGCTGTCCCAGGTAGATTCGTCCATCGGCGGGAAAACCGCGATCGACCTGGACGGGATCAAGAACATCGTCGGCGCATTCTACCAGCCCAAACGCGTGCTGATCGATCCCGAGGTGCTTTCCACCCTGCCGGACAGGCAGATCGCCAACGGCATGGCGGAGGCCGTGAAGATGGCGCTGTGCTTTGACGAAGAAGGATTTCAGCTGTTTGAATCCGGCGACTGGCGGGAGCAGACGGATCGGATCATTGAGAACGCGCTGCGGATCAAGAAGCGCGTTGTGGAGGAAGACGAAAAGGAACAGGGACTCCGGAAGACACTGAACTTCGGCCATACGCTGGGCCATGGAATCGAGAGCCTGCATGAGGAAAACGGCCTGCTGCACGGGGAGTGCGTGGCGCTGGGCATGATTCCGATGTGTGCGCCGGATGTGCGGCAGCGGCTGATTCCGGTGCTGGAAAGGCTGGGCCTTCCGACAGCCTGCGACGCGGATCCGGACCGGGTGATGGCGGCGGTGGCGCACGACAAGAAGGCGGGGAACGGAACGATTACGGCGGTGATCGTGGAAAAGGCCGGCAGCTGCCGGATGACGGAGATGACGCCGGAGGAGCTGAAGGCGCGGTATACGGCGCTGCTAAGGAGATAGGTATCAGGTGTCAGGTTTCAGGAAAGTGCACGGAGGAATTCATTATGAAAAATACGTTTGGCAATGCCATAACGGTTACTTTGTTCGGGGAGAGTCACGGGCCGGAAATCGGGGCGGTGCTGGACGGCCTGCCTTCCGGACTGGCAGTGGACGAGGCGTTCATTGCGGAGCGGCTGCGCCTGCGGCGGCCGGCGGGGGCGATATCCACCGGGCGGCAGGAAGCGGATCCCTTCCGGATTGTGAGCGGCGTGTTCGGCGGCAGAACGACCGGTACCCCCCTGGCGATCCTGATTCCCAACAGCGATGTAAGAAGCAGGGATTATTCCTTCGGACCGGCCCGTCCGGGGCATGCGGACTACACGGCGCATGTGCGGTACGGCGGATATGAGGATTACCGGGGCGGGGGCCATTTCAGCGGGCGGATTACCGCGGCGCTGACGGCAGCCGGGGCGATTCTGCTGGATGCGCTGTCACAGAAAGGCATTCAGATCGGCACCCATGTTGCCCGCTGCGCCGGGATTGACGACGCATCCTTCTCCGGAAACCCGGAAGCGGATATCCGGAAGCTGAACGCCAGTGATTTTGCCGTGCTGAACGAACAGAAAGGCGCGGAGATGCGTGAGGCGATTGCCCGGGCAGCGGAGGAAGGCGACAGCGTCGGCGGTATTCTGGAAACCATGGTGACCGGCATGCCGGCCGGGGTCGGGGAACCCTGGTTTGATACGCTGGAGGGTGAACTGGCCCATGCGCTGTTCTCGGTTCCGGCGGTCAAAGGCGTGGAATTCGGGGACGGGTTCCGGATGGCGGATATGAAGGGCAGCGAAGCCAATGATCCGATGATTATCCGGAACGGACAGGTTGCCACCGAAACAAACCATAACGGCGGCATCAACGGCGGAATCTCAAACGGTATGCCGCTGGTATTCCGCTGCGCGGTAAAGCCGACGCCGTCCATCCGGAAGGAACAGCGGACGGTGGATATGGCAACAAAGCAGGAAACGACGATATCCGTGGCCGGGCGGCACGATCCGGCGATTGTGCACCGGGCCAGGGCGGTAGTGGACAGTGTGGCAGCGATTGTGATTGCAGATAATCTGTCCATGCGCTTTGGAACAGATTACCTGCAATCTGTACAAGAATAAAAGATTCCGCATCTGCGGATGCGGCCAGAGCTTTCCGATCGCCCTGGACCTTCGGCGCAGATATACTTTGAGACTACAGTGTTTAGGAGATAGTATGAAATACGGACTGATCGGGGAAAAGCTGGGGCACAGCTTTTCCGTGCCGATTCATGAACAGCTGACCGGGGAATCGTACGCGCTGCGGGAAATTGCGCCGGAGGACCTGGACGGGTTCATGCGGCGGAAAGAATTTAAAGCGATCAACGTGACGATTCCCTACAAGCAGGCGGTGATGCCGTACCTGGATGAAATCAGCGAAACTGCCCGGGCCATCGGGGCGGTAAACACCATCGTCAACCGGGACGGTAAGCTGAGCGGCGACAATACTGACTGCGACGGGCTGACCCGGCTGATTCTCCGGGTATGTCCGGAACCGGCGGGAAAGAAGACGCTGGTGCTCGGCACCGGCGGCACGAGCAAGACGGCGGCGTACGCGGCAAAAATGCTCGGTATGGATCCGGTGATCCGGGTCAGCCGCAGCGGACGGGAAGACGCAGCGACCTATGAAACCGCAAGTCGTGAGCATCGGGACGCGAAAGTGATCATCAATACCACGCCATGCGGCATGTATCCGAACGATGAGGCGGCACCGGTTGCACTGGACGATTATCCGGACGTGCAGGCGGTGGTGGACGCAATTTATCATCCGCTGCGGACGAAGCTGCTGACGGAAGCCCGGCGGCGGGGAATTCCGGCGGAGGGCGGACTGTATATGCTTGTTGCCCAGGGCGTCCGGGCGGCCGGCATTTTCCGGGATACGGAATATGATCCGGCCCGGACGGAGGAGATCTTCCGCCGGCTGGCGCGGGAAAAGGAAAACATCGTGCTGACCGGCATGCCGGGCAGCGGAAAGAGCGCGGTGGCAGCGATCCTGGGAGAAAAAGCCGGGCGGAAGGTGATTGACACCGACCGGGAGATTGTCCGGGCTGCCGGCATGGAAATTACGGAGATCTTCCGGCAGTTCGGCGAAAAGCACTTCCGGGACCTGGAAAGCAAGGTGATCCGGGAGGCAGCCCGGGAAACCGGCGTGATTATTTCCACCGGCGGCGGGGCAGTGCTGCGGGAAGAAAACGTGGACGCACTGCGACGGAACGGCCGGCTGTTCTGGCTGGACCGGGCGGAAGAGGAACTGATTCCGACGGATGACCGGCCCCTGGCGGACAACCGGGAGAAAATGCAGGCGCTGTATCAGCAACGGAAACCGATCTATGCGGCAACGGCCGATGAAAGGATTCCGGTGACCGGATCGGCCGCGGAAGCCGCAAAGGATATTGAAAGCAGGTGGAACGCGTGAAAATACTGGTGATCAACGGACCGAACCTGAACATGCTCGGCATCCGGGAACCGGATATCTACGGAAGGGAAACCTATGAAGACCTGTGCCGGAAAATCCGGGCGCACGCCGAAAAGCGCGGCTTGGAAGTGACTTTGTACCAGTCCAACCACGAGGGGGACCTGGTGGACGTGATTCAGCAGGCCTACGGGAATATCGCCGGGATTGTGATCAATCCCGGCGGATATACCCATACCAGCGTGGCCATTCCGGACGCGATCAAGGCTGTGGCGATTCCCGCTGTGGAGGTCCACATTTCTGACGTGGACGCCCGGGAGGAATTCCGGAAGATCAGCTATGTCCGGGCAGCCTGCGTGAAGACGATTGCCGGACACGGAACGGACGGGTATATTGAGGCGATGGATTATTTGGGAGAATATATTGGTTTATGAGAGTAAGGATTGATCCAGGACCGGCGCGGGGGACGATGAAGGCGCCGCCTTCCAAATCCATGGCGCACCGGCTGCTGATTTGCGCCGGGTTTGCGGATGGGGAGAGCGTGATCCGCGGCGTGGATCCGTCGGAGGACGTGCTGGCGACAACGGACTGCCTGCGGGCGCTGGGCGCGGAACTGCGCATGGAAGACGGGAATGTGAGCGTTCGCGGATGCAATCCGCGGAAGGCCGGCAATGCGGAGCTCCGGTGCCGGGAAAGCGGGAGCACGCTGCGGTTTATGATTCCGCCTGCGCTGCTGAGCGATACGGAAAAGCATTTTACAGGCAGCGAAAAGCTGATGAGCCGGCCGCTGTCCGTATATGAGGACATCTGCCGGGAACAGGGAATCCTGCTCAGGCGGGAGGCCGGCGGACTGAAGATGCGGGGAACACTCCGGGCCGGGGAGTATGAAGTGCCGGGGGATATCAGCAGCCAGTTTATTTCCGGGCTGATGTTCGCCCTGCCGCTGAAGGACGCGGACAGTACTATCCGGATCCTGCCGCCGGTGGAAAGCCGGTCCTACCTGGAACTGACGGTTCAGGCGCTGCGGGATTTCGGTATTACGGCAGCCTGGGACGGACCGGAAACGCTCCGTATTCCGGGCGGGCAGGCATACCGGCCCCGGGAAACGGCGGTGGAAGGCGATTATTCCAACGCGGCGTACCTGGAGATCCTGAACGACGCGGACGGGAATGTGACCATGACCGGACTGCGGGCGGACAGCCTGCAGGGAGACCGGGTGTACGGCGAATACCTCCGGCAGATCCGGGAAGGAATACCGGAACTGGATGTGACAGACTGTCCGGATCTGGCGCCGGCATTGATTGCGGCGGCGGCACTGCACCACGGGGCGCGCCTGACCGGCACGCGGCGGCTGCGACTGAAGGAAAGCGACCGGGGCGCTGCGATGGCGGAGGAAATGGCCAAGTTCGGCATCCGGCTGGAAAACGGGGAGAATGAGATCGTGATTCCGGCCGGCGGCCTGCACCGGCCGACGGAACCCCTGTCCGGGCACAATGACCACCGGATTGTGATGGCCCTGGCGGCGGTATGCATGAAGACCGGCGGGGAGATGGATGGCGCGGAGGCTGTACGGAAGAGCTTTCCGGATTACTGGGAACGGATGAAGATATTAGGTATCAGGTTTCAGGAGAATGGAGAACAGAGAGTAACAGGTTTAACTGCGAAGGAGTGATATAGAGATGGACTGGATCAGCAGGAACAATATACTGATTGTGGGTCTGGGTCTGATGGGCGGGAGCTATGCCCGGGGACTGAAACGGCTGGGCTTTCATGTGACCGCCATTGACAAGGATCCGGAATCGGTGAGCTGGGCACTGGAACACGGCATTGTGGACCTGGCATACGACCATGTGGAAGAGGAAGCGGTCCGGACCGCGGACGCGGCGATTTTCGCCCTGTATCCGGGCGTATTCCTTCAGTGGATCCGGGACTGGCAGCACCTGTTTAAGCCCGGCCTGCGGATTACGGATGTGACAGGCGTCAAATCCTGCGTGGTATATGATATCCAGGCGGCGCTGCGGGATGATGTGGAGTTCATCGCGGCGCACCCCATGGCCGGGCGGGAGGTCAGCGGCGTACAGAACAGCGATGAGCGGATCTTCCGGGACGCCAACTATATTGTGGTGCCGACGGAGAAAAATACGCCGGAAGCCATTGCCTGGTGCGAAAGCCTGGGACGGATCCTGGGATGCCGGCATATCGCGCGGCTGTCGCCGGAAGAGCATGACGAGATGATCGGATTTGTTTCCCAGCTGACCCATTGCATTGCGGTGAGCCTGATGACCTGCTCGGACAATACCCATCTGGTGGATTATACCGGCGACTCCTTCCGGGACCTGACCCGGATTGCCCGGATCAACGACGCGATGTGGAGCGAACTGTTCCTGATGAACAAAGAACCGTTGCTGAAGCAGATGGATGTGTTTATCAGGGAACTGGAGAATTTCCGCGCTATGCTGGCAGCAGAAGACCGGGAAGGAATGCGGGAGAAGATGCGGCTGTCGACGCAACGGCGTGCGTTATTTGAAAGAAAATAAAAAGGATTTCGCGGCTGCGGCCGCGACCAGGGCTTTCCGATCGCCCTGGACCTTCGGTTAGTCATCTTTTTGAAGATGTTGGTATTACAGGAGGAACGGACAAACATGAACATGATTTTTGAACGGAAACTGGCTATTCCGATGGAAGTAAAGGAAATGTTTCCGCTGACGGGGACGATGAGCCAGGTGGTGGAGCAGCGGATCGCAGACCTGAAGGCGATCTTTGAGGGGCGGAATGACCGGTTTATCCTGGTGATCGGCCCATGCTCCGCGGATAATGAGGACAGCGTGATGGACTATATGCACCGGCTGAATGACCTGGCGGAGAAGGTGCAGGATAAAATCTTTGTTGTGCCCCGGATTTATACCAACAAACCCCGGACAACCGGGGACGGGTACAAGGGCATGCTGCACCAGCCGGATCCGGAGGCAAAGCCGGATATGTTCAAGGGCATTATCGCCATCCGGAAGCTGCATATGCGCCTGGTGCAGGAAACCGGCATGGCAGCCGCGGATGAGATGCTGTATCCCGAGAACCACAAATACCTGGACGACCTGCTGGGATATGTGGCGGTGGGCGCCCGCTCTGTGGAAGACCAGCAGCACCGGCTGACAGCCAGCGGCATTGAAGTGCCGGTGGGCATGAAAAACCCCACCAGCGGCGATTTCCAGGTGATGATGAATGCGATTCAGGCGGCGCAGCATCCGCATACCTTTATCTACCGGGGGTGGGAAGCCCATTCCCAGGGCAATCCGTATGCTCACGCGATCCTGCGGGGATCGACGAACAAGCATGGGCAGAGCCTTCCGAACTACCACTATGAGGACCTGATGCTGCTTCATGATTTTTACGCGGAAAGGGAACTGGCCAATCCGGCAGTGATCGTGGATGTGAACCATGCCAATTCCGGGAAAAAGCATATTGAACAGATCCGGATTGCCAAGGAAGTGCTGCACAGCTGCCGGTACAATGATTCCCTGAAAAAGCTGGTGAAGGGGCTCATGATTGAGAGCTACCTCGTGGACGGCAACCAGAAACCCGGCGGAGGTACATACGGCCAGTCGATTACCGACCCGTGCCTCGGATGGGAAAAGACAGAAAAACTGGTTCTGGACATTGCGGAATCACTGTAACGGGGGATCTTATTTGCCTGAAACTTGACAGCCATCAATACGGCTGGAAAGCGATCAATAAGTGCTCATCGGCAATATTGTTATAGATTTCATAAGCTTTGCCGCTCACATCATAGACATGGACAATATCCGACAGCTCTTTTCCATGCTCAAACTGCGTGATGATATTCGGGCAATCCAACAGCTTTTCCGGTGCGAAATGAATTGTCCTGGAATCGTCAAACACAGCGGTATAAAGGATTTCAGCTTCGACCAGATCCTGGAAGATATGGCTTCCGTAGGACAATTCCGGATTGTAACCCGCTTTTCGTTCTTCTGTTTCACAGATGATTCCAAACGCGCTGATATCTGAAAAGGCTGTCGGCACACCCAGTTCCGGGGATGACGTTCCGACCCGCCCGGGGACGATCAGCATCATATGCTTATGCAGATCCCGGTAATGCCAGTTGATGGCACCGATCAGCCGGGCGACGTTGTTTTTTTGGTTGTAAGGCATTTCATAGTACCGGATCGGATCCACATAAACGATCAGATCCAGGGCGGATGCTTTGCACATTCCCATGGAGGCCCCTTTGCTTTCCAGAAGGATCCTGTCTTCCGGGATATTTTCCGGAATCATGGTTCCGGTTTTTCCTTTCCGGATCTGAAGCGGGCGGCATTGAAGCAGGTCAATGGAGTATTCGCCGCTTTCCGAAATGTTAATGGTAAACTCCGTATCCACCGGATAATCATATTCTTCCTGGATACAGCGAAGCATCCTGCGCATCTGCTCCATCAGTGTTTTGTTCGTGACCAGTCCCTTGCAGGAGATGAATTTCACATCCCGCGGCCTGCCGGATTCCCGGAGATTATATTCGGCATCCCAGTCATGCTCCAGGAGGATTTTATCCAGATAAGCCGGCAGATTCGGAGCAATCCGTTCAAACGGCAGCCGGATCAGTGCCTGATCCGCCATGCTGATTACTTCCGCTTTCCCCTGGGAGAACTTATGCTTATCAGCCGAAGAGGAATAGGACGTTTTTTCCGGCATGTCCAGATTCACGATTCTCGGATACGAGCCCTCGGTCCGGTCAACCGCTGATGTACCAAGCCCCATGACCAGGCGAAGCATGCCGGCGGCAGGATCCGTGTCCTTCATGATCCGGTAAGGGCTGTAGGAATAGCCGACGCCCGCAGCGCAAGGCATATAATATGAGCCGTAATAGGAACCCGACACACGCTGGATCAGCAGGGCCATCTGCTCGTCCCGTTTGTCCAGTCCACGCCGCTTCCGGTAATCCAGTGCTGACAGGCTCATCGTACTGGCATAAACGGTCTTGACGGCTTTTTCGAACTCATCCAGGCGGTCTTTCAGTTCACCCCTGTTGATGCAGAAAACAGACTCATATTTACCGGCAAAGGCATTACCGAAGCCGTCTTCCAGAATGCTGCTGGACCGGACGATATACGGATCCTGTCCGTAATACTCGATAATACGGACAAACTGCTCCCGCATGGCGTCGGAGAAGGATCCGCCCATCAACTTCTGTGCAAATTCTTCCGCCAGGGTGAAATATCCTTCATCGGTCCGCTGCCTGACCCGGTAATCCCATAAGTTGTTATCCACGATATAGGTATAATAGACATCTGATCCGACATAGAAAGAATCATGAGGTTCCAGTACGTCACCGATATCCGGCTCCTTATTACGGATAATTGCCCGGGCCAGCAGCATGCCGCAGGCTTTGCCGCCAATCATCCCCGTGCCGATCATATGGTCCCTGACAGCGAAGTAATCTTCCGGCGTAAAATGCTTCTTCACCATTTCCCGCATTTTTTCATCCCGGGTCATCATGATGTTGCACATCCTGCTGCAGTCTTCTGAAATATCCGCGCTGCCTTCATGGAGCAGTTTGGCCCGGTTGAAAAAGCGGTCCCAGGAATCGGCGTACTGCTCTTCCGCAGAACGCTGCGCCTGCGCCAGCGTCTGATAAAACCGGCTGGATTTTACGCCGTCCAGGATCGGGTGGAAAAATCCGCTGTCCGGTTCGTAGGTATGGGGGAGGAACATGGTGTCCGAATTGCGGTTCCACACCTTCTCGGGCCGGACGTAGATGTTCCGATTGTCCGCATAGACGTCGATAAAAAGCTGCGTGGTGTTCAGAATCTTGTTAATGGCCTGAACGGAGTGCTTCCCCCGGATAATCGGGAAAAAAGCCACCGTGTCCAGGATGAACAGAAACGGGCAGGTGACCCGGAAAAAGTTGCCCATCATCAGGTCTGTTGCCCAGGCTGCCTGCAGGTCGGAAAGGCAGTCAAATACATAAAAAGCATCTTTGCCTTCCTGCTCAATGATATTATGAATATCTACCGTAAATGTTTCAAAGCGATGGGATAACGGCAGCTGAACCGTTTTGACCTCAGGCCTGTCTGCGATCAGCGGCTCATGACCTGCAAAACGGAAATAGATGATATTGCGCCGGTCACGGATAGCCTGTTCCACATAGGGTTCCATAAACAGCCGGAACTGGGACAGATCCGATACCCGCCAGACGACGTTATCCCCCAGGCGGATATTGTCAAACGCAGTATCCATTTCCGGAATGCCTGACAGAATGCGGTCAAATGCAGCCATGATATTTTCCTCCCTGTATCCGGAATCAAAAAAAGGAGCCGATAACGACTCCCTTGCCTGATAAGAATGTACCACCCGCGCCATCTGATGTCAAGATTCGGAAAAGCGTTATATCCGACGACTTTTATACCGAATCACCTGAGGCCGGGTGATTTCGTCATCGCTCTTCCTTCAACTGATTCAAATCCAAATTTTTCATACAGTCCATGTGCATCCTTTGTCAGCAGGAGGCCGCGAAGTCCGGCATATTCCGGCAGCGAGACGATGTGGGACACCAGTGCTTTCCCAAGGCCCCGATGTCGATAATCCGGATCGATGATCACATCGGCGAGGTAATAAGTGGTGGCAAAATCACTGATGACCCGGGCAAACCCGACCAGCTTTTTCTCATCATTCAGGTAAATGCCATAGCAGGATGAATTGTCCATGGATTTCATGATCTGTTCTTTTGAGCGATTGCCTGCCCAATATGTTGTTTTCAGAAGCCTGACGACTTCATCCGGATCGATCCGGTCAGCGCCTTCGATGATGCTGAAGTTCAGCTTATCTGTTTTCTGCAGCATGATTTTCATATATCCGCAGGTAAACGGGAAGAAATCAAACTTCTCAGCGCCTGTATGAATTGCGCCGTTGCTTTCATACCATTTTCGGAGCACGGTGTTTTCTTCCACAATGCCCAGATTCATCACGGTACAGTTCTGCTCCCGGGCTGTTTTCACTGCATGCCGAAGCAGTTCGCCGCCAATTCCCCTGTGGCGGTATTCGGGAAGTACAGCGAGATTGCCCAGTTCACATTCGTTATGATCCATGAGCAGCAGGGAATAATAGCCGCAGATTCCGCCTTCTTCCTCATCCAGGAACATGAGCCTGTGCTCGCCTTCCATATGCCAGGCCAGCCGCTCTTCGGTCGTTGCAAAGGCGGTAAACCGCGGTGCGTTTTCCCTGGTGAAGCCGAACTCATCAGCCACTGTCTGAAAGCTTTTCCTGACCAGATCCGCACAGGTTGAAAGCTCTTCACGTCTGACTTCCCTGATCATCCTTAATCCCCTCCGTTATTCACCCTGTGAAACAGCCTCAGCCGCTGTGCTTCATTGGCACTGAATCCGAACTTTTCGTAAAACGGGATCTTGTCCGGCATGGCACAGAGCTCCACAAAGATATTGGTTCCGTCAACGCCATGATCATTGACGAATTGAAGAATCTCATGGATCAACATGCGTCCGATCCCTTTCCCCTGATATTCCGGCCTGACGATCACGTCTTTGATATAATAATCCAGGCCCATATCGCCAATGACCCTGGCCATGGCCACGATCTGATCTCCGTCAAAAACGGATACCCTGAACAAGGTGTGCTCCATTGCCAGCCGCGTTTGTTCCAGTGCGGGCCCCTGGCCCCAAACGGTTTCCCACAGAAGAATAAACTCTTCTGCGGTCAGCTGATTGTGCCTGATTGTCAGTTCACCCATACGCGATGCCCTCCTTCTTACAATTCCAGCAGTATCAGTATATTGCTGTGATGCATTTCATTGTTTTTTCACTTCAGATCATATAATCCGATTTCCCGCGTCGGCCAGAATGCACACAAATGCAACCGTGTGATTCGCGCAACAAACGGAACAAACGATTTCACAAAGACCGGCAGCGCCGCATGAATTGTCTCCGGCTCATCGATCAGGATCGTGGCGTGCGGTGTCCATGGATATTGCTGCGGAGCACCTGACCGGCACGCTTCCTGAAGCGAAGTCAGTTTCCCGTCTTTTTCCGGGGCAGCAAAAAGGATCTTTCCGCCGGCAAACATGCCGATGTGACTGAAATGAACCGGTACCGGCGCAAAGGAAGCAGCCGCTTTTTCCGCAATATCAACTGCTTCTTTTTCCTGCTCCAGGGGAAACGTTGACAGGCTGATATGATAGGGAAGCCCCGGCGTCTGAACTCCAACGAATCCTGCTTCCTGCAGGGAATGATACCATCTGGACAGCAGCACCTGCGCTTCATCATCCAGATCCGCCATCAGCGTCAGGAATTGTTCCGCCATATGCTTTTCCTCCCCATAAAGAAAACCTCCATTGCCGTATTCTATTCTATACGACTCCGGAGGTTTATACAATATTATGGGCCGTCCCGATCTTCTTCTGTTTCTTAATTGACTCAACATTGCCTTTGGTATAAGGTGCTGCTTCCGTTTCTGATGGTTTACCGGGTCTTCCTTCGCCTGAAGGAAGGCAAACTGCAGGCGGAAATGAAAGCACTCAAAGACGCAAAAGTATCCTGAGAAAATCAAAGACGCCATCACCAAATCCGCGCATCAGACCATTCTGTTTGTGAGCTACAGGACGTATCTGGATAAATTCGCGGATCAGGTCATTGCGCTATAGCGCTTTCTTTATGGGACGGGGCAATATGAGCCAGTAGACTGGTGAGGCACGGGGTCACTTTTGAGTCATTTCGCTGAAGGGGATCCATACGCGGTTATCGAAGCACTTGCGGTAATGCCTGTAGCGGGGGACATCCCGCCAGCCGTCACCGGTCGGATGGCCCAGGTCGATGCGCACATCGCAGTTCGGATGGGTTTCTTTGAAATGGGCAATGTTTGCTTCATCCGGGATGGTGGTCTGGACATAGGTGCAGAGCCACAGGCGTTCAAGCTTCGTGCAGGCATCCAGGGGGGTGAGGTCGGTGACTTTGGTGATGACCAGGTTCAGGTCGATCAGTTCCGTGCAGGCGGCCAGGGGTGAAATGTCGGTAATGTTATTCCGGAACAGTTCCAGGTACTGCAGATGGGTCTGTTCAGCCAGCTTGGAAATGTCCGTGATTTTGTTATCCGCCAGGATCAGCAGCTCCAGGTCCATGCCATCCAGGAAATCCAGGGTCGTGATATACGCATGTCCCAGATCCAGCGCCTTCAGGTTTTTGACGTATTTCAGCACGTCCAGTTCTTCGGAGCGGCACCTATGTCCTTCGTCTTCCGTTTTCATGGTGGAAAACGCGGATACGTCGGTGGCCAGATGGTAGGCGCCGCCCAGGGTGAGCCGCCAGACAAACTCGACATCCGGATATTTTTCAACGAGGGGGATCATCTGCTTGTTGGACAGGTTCTTATGCTTTTTCAGGTCGATCTTCTTCAGGCCGGGAATGAGCCGGATCAGGATTTCCAGATCGCTCTCATGGACGACGGTGGCGTCGCCGTTCAGGTCGATTTCCTCGTCCGTATCGGAGATCACGGTTCCGCACCATTTCATGGAGAAGCTGAGCTTTCCGCCTTCCGGAAGCGCATCGGCGATTTGTTCCAGCTCCGACGGGCGGATTTTCATGGTGCCGATATCCAGGTCCGTGGGCTGATTTTCCTTGATATATTTGAGTACGTCTTTGTAGTTCTTGAACTGAACTTCCTGATCGGCTGACGCGGAAAAGAACATTCCGCCGGCCATCAGCAGAACGGCTGCCAGGCAGATGATACGCTTCAGAAATGTTTTCATGGTCCGCATTGAAAAAAACCTCCCGCTGTTCCCTCCGGAACAATTTTCGAAGCGGATTTCCCGCTTTCTGTTTTTCTGCGGACAGTGTACCATATTCCCCGGCAAAAAGGAAGGGCAGCGGCTTGACAGAAATCAGGCGGAAAGCATAAAATTGAGTCACATCATCTGCGGGGCAGGAAGGTCCATACGAGGAGGAAAGATCGTGAAAAGACGCTTATCAGCTGCTGTGCTGACGCTGGTGCTGACGCTTGGGATCCTTTTACCCGGCCGGGCGGAATACGGACTGCAAGCGTTCAGGGTCCGATTCGGAGATCCGAACAGTAAAAAAATCGCCATCACGATGGATGACGTCAACGACCGGGAATGGGTCTGGAAATCGGTGGAACTGTGCCGGGAGTATGGGATTACGATGACCTTCTTCCCCAACGGAGTGAATATCCTCGAGGAGGACGCGGAGAACTGGCGGGACGTGGTGGCTTCCGGATGCGAGATCGGCAATCACGGATACTACCACGAATCGCTGAAAAAAACAGATGACCGGTTTCGTGTGCTGTGGCTGCTGGGCAAGACGCAGGAACAGCTGGACAAGGTGCTGGGATATCATTACCAGATCCGGTGGTACCGGCCGCCCTACGGGATCATGGAAGATCCGAACGAGGGGGACAGCCATTACAAGACGCTGAAAAAATTCGGATATGATCACGCGATCCTGTGGTCGGTCAGCCAGACCGATCCGGAGGAAGCCTACATCCGGGTAAAGAACGGCAGTATCCTGCTGTTTCACGCCCGGAAAACGGATTACGACTGCCTGACGGTCCTGATTCCAAGACTGCTGGAAGCCGGGTTTGAACCGGTGACGGTCAGCGAACTGCTCGGGGTTGATCCGCCGGAAACCAGCGATGAGCTGTATGTTTACAGAAAAGAAGATTATAAATAGCAAAATTATGGTTCTACTGAACTGCGAATTAAACACACTCCGCCGTTTACAGCAGGTCTTGTACCTGCTATTATTTTGTCGGCGGACTGTGTTTAATTCGCAGTTCAGTTATCTCTCTATTGCTGATCGTAAAAGGCACTTGACTTACCCTGTAATTTGGGGTGTTCTGTACACGGAGATGATGGGTATGGATTCCATGTCGCGCATGTTTATTGAACTTCCCAGCTTCCGGTTAAGGTGAAAAACCTTGGTTTGAGCGACGATGATCTAAAGAATCTCAAAAAGGAATTGCTGGATGATCCAAAAGTCGGGGATGTTCTGCAGGGTACCGGCGGAGTGCGTAAAATGCGCTTTTCCTTTCCGCATCGTGGAAAAAGCGGCAGCGTCCGGGTCATATATGTCGATTTTGAAGTATATGAACGAATCCATCTGATTACTGCCTTCCAGAAAGCTGATCAGGAAAACCTGAGCAAAGCGGAGCGTAATGATCTGAAAAAACTTGTTGAGTTCCTGGAACTGGAATTGGAAAGGAATGAGACATCTGGCGGAGAAGCCGGGATTTGAAATAGGAAACCTCTGATTGCAAAATAGGAAACCTCTGATTGTTACTACTCACAGTTTTTCAAGGATAAATGAAACGGCCGGCAGCGATCAGCTGTCGGCTGTGCAAAGTTCCTGGAGAGAATAAGGATTATTCTGAGTTAATCGCAGAAGTGCCTGGAATTTATCCACTCCATGGCGGGC
>JAFROK010000013.1 GCA_017429695.1 Clostridia bacterium
TCGACTTGGTGGGCCGTTACCTCACCAACTATCTAATCGGACGCGAGCCCACCCTTCACCGGATTGCTCCTTAGACCCCTTTGGGATGTCCCAACGTGGTCTTATGCGGTATTAGTACAACTTTCGCTGTGTTATCCCCCTGTGAAGGACAGGTTGCTCACGCGTTACTCACCCGTCCGCCGCTAGAACATACATCTTCTCTTCCATCCGAAAACTTCCGATCCGTCGCATGTCCCCGCTCGACTTGCATGTGTTAGGCACGCCGCCAGCGTTCGTCCTGAGTCAGGATCAAACTCTTCCGTTTAATCCTTTCACATCTTTCGATGTTCAACTCTTTGGAATCTTCGCTGATCTTTCCTTATTGCGCGTTTCTCTCTCTGTATCGTTTTCAAGGTTCGCTTCGCTCTTTTCCGCGGTGTCCCGCAGGCGAGCTTGCATAGAATATCAAATCAATCCATGAATGTCAAGCACTTTTTTGGGAAAAATTGTTAAAAAAATGAGGAATTTCAACGTTTCCGGACGTTGGCGTTCCTCGATGTAAAAATGTTCGTGTTTTTGCCGGTATTTTCCCTTCCATTATATATAGTTCGTTCCCCTTTTGGTTTCGGCAGTTTTCCCGTCTTTACGCAAAAGCTGGCAGCGCCACCGCAAACACCTGCCATACCGCACAGAAAACAATCGCCGCCGAACTGCCGTAAACCGCCCATTTCGGCAGCCGGCTGATTCCGCCGGCAACATACATCATGGCCGGAACCAGTGCCGGCAGCAGATACCGCCCCTGCTCCTGGTAATCAAACGTATAGCAGTATTTCAGGAAAAGAACCAGCGGCAGCACAATACAGAAAACCATACAGATGTGGAATGCGTGCCATTTCCATCCGCGTTTTTCCTTCCGGACGCGCATCCGGATCCATGCGGCCAGGCAGGAAACGGCGCCGGCGCCCCAGATCAGCAGGTAAAGAATATAGAACCAGACTCCCGGCCGCACCTTCATCGGAGACCCGTAGGCCGCAATCAGCGTTCCGGCCATCTTCTGCGGAAGGGACCGGCTGATCATTTCCCGGATCATCCCGAAGAATGAATAACCCTGCCCTTCAAATGTATTCGCCTTCTGAACGACATCAATTCCGTAAGCCGCCGTCATCTCATCCCGGGTCTGCAGCCCGAGGAAATCACCCTGCAGCACAGTCCCCTGCCGAATGAACCACCAGGCAATCCCGGCCAGCACCAGCCCGGCAGTCAGGCAGCCGTATTTCAGAAAGCCTTTTCCGTCGAACCGGCCGGGACCTTCCTGCTTTTGCCGGACAAACAGCAGGATAAAGAGGATCATGGCAGCCAGGATATATCCGTACGCGCTGTAATAGGATAAGGCGCAGATAATCACGCCCGCCGTCAGCACCAGGCAGGCCCGCACGCCGGGGCCGTCCCGGTACAACTTCACCAGCGCGCAGACAATCAGCGCTGTGGACAGCATGCAGAAGGAATCCGTATTCACATAGCTGTGCACATACAGGTTCATCGGCTGGAATGTCACCGCCAGGCGGAAAAGCCACTGATCCCGTTCCTTTTTAAACAGGAGGCTTCCCAGCCGGTAAACCGCATACGCCATCGCCAGGCCGGCCAGCACATTCACCATCCGGGCCGTCAGCAGCAGCGCCGCCGGGTCAGATGTAAAGATCCCGGTTGCCTGCATGGCCAGTCCCATCACAATATATGGAAAGGCGTTGTAAAGCATATAGGAAAAGCCATATCCCGGGATCCGGACTTCCTCTTCCAGGCCGGTTGGCAGCGCGCCATGGGTATAAATATACTGCGATATCAGATACCGGTTTTCCTCATCCGGCGGACTGTTATCCCCGATCATCGGCTGGGTGGCAGCCAGGACGATCACCAGGATCATGTATCCCGCCAGGTAAGCTGCCAGCTTCCATCTTTTCTTCATATATTATACGCTTTCTGTCGTTCCTTCCGTTTCACCGGAATAGATGTCCTGATACAGTCCCAGTTCCCGCAGCTTGTCCCGGAGGTTCTGCATATCCGCCCAGGCCTCTGGCTTTTTCGATTCATCCCGCAGCAGCGCGGATGGATGATACGTCGGCAGGATCCATACGCCTTTCTTTTCAACCCACTTCCCCCGGTCCCGGGTAATGCGGGCGTCCGGTCCCAGTATATCCTTTGCGGCCGTTGAGCCCAGCAGCAGGATCACCTTCGGCCGGATCAGCCAGGTCTGCATCCGCAGGTGGATCTTGCAGGCCTCCGCCTCCTCCGGCGTCGGAATCCGGTTCTGGGGCGGCCGGCATTTGACCACGTTGCAGATATACACCCGGTCCCGGGGCAGCTGAATCGCTGCCAGCATCCGGGTCAGCAGCTGCCCTGCCGCGCCGACAAACGCCAGTCCCTGCTCGTCCTCGTCCCGGCCGGGGCCTTCGCCGATTAGCATCAGCGGCGACTTCCGGTCTCCCTGCCCGGGCACTTTATGCTTTATGTTCCGGCAAAGCCCGCACAGCCGGCATGCTTCCACCTGCTGTTCAAACAGTTCCCAGGTAATTTCCCCCACCGCGCGCGCCCCCTTTCCGCTTTCTTCCTGTTGATTATTCTACCACATTTTCCCGGGTAATGTTACGCAGCCATTTCCGGCTCCGGTAATGACCGATCACCCAGGGCCACTTGACGAATTCATCCGTACACAGCAGGAAATATACCCACATCGGCGGAAGCTTGAACACACCCGCTGCCAGGAAGCCCAGCGGCACAGCATAGCACCACATATCAATCGTGTCGCAGATAAACCCGAAACGGCTGTCCCCGCCTGCCCGGAAAATTCCGGCAATCAGGGATGTGTTGACCGCCTGTCCCATGACGTAATAGGTATTGATCCACAGCATACCCCGCAGGTAGGTTTTTCCGAGATCCGTCAGGTCGGCAAACTGCATCACGAAGGGCATGGCCGCCAGTACAATCAGGCCGCCCACCACCCCGGAAAGCATCGTCATCCGCATCACGGCCCGGGCGCCGGTTTCCGCTTCTTCCATTTTCCCGTCGCCCAGCAGCTGTCCCACCAGGATTCCGCCGCCGCTGGCCACGCTGAAGCACAGCACCGTTCCGAAGGTGCGCACCAGCGAAGTAAAGGCGTTCGCGGCCACCATGTCCTCGCCCAGGAACTGTCCGATAATCACCGAGTACATGGAAAACGCCAGACCCCAGGATATATCGTTCAGCGTCGCCGGCATGGCCATCCGCAGGAAATCCCGGAAGAGCAGTTTACTCCTCATGAACATATAGGACAGCTTCAGCTTTACGTCCTTGCTTTTGGCGGAAACAATCACCGTCAGTCCCAGCTCCACCACCCGGGAGATGGATGTTGCCAGCGCCACGCCGGGCGCGCCGTGCAGCGGGGATGTTTCCGGCGTTCCGAAAATAAACACGGCATTCAGCACAATGTTCAGGGAGAAGGCAACCGTATTCAGCGCCGTGCTGATGCCCACCCGTCCCACAGAGCGGAGCGTCGCCAGGTAGGTTTCCGTCAGTCCCCAGCACAGGTAGGCGACGGATACATTCCGCAGATACCCCGCGCCGATGCGGATCAGTTCCGGTTCCGGCGTAAACGCCCGCATCATCAGTTCCGGTGCGCATACCGCGGCTGCCGCAAACAGCATGCCGACGCCGATGGAAAACCGCAGCGCAATGCCTTCCACGGCATTGACTGCCCGCATGTCCCCCTTGCCGAAATACTGGGCACTCAGCATGGTCACCCCGGTACCCAGTCCGTACAGCACCATAAAAAGGATATTCGCGTAATTGGCCGCCAGGGATACCGCGGAAATATGCTCCTGCCCGATATAGTTCAGCATCACCACGTCCGCCGAGTTCACCGCAGCGCTCAACAGGTTCTGCAGGATAATCGGCACCGTCAGCTTTGCGATTCTGCTGTATGTCGCCCGTTCAATCCGCTGCATTCTGATCATGTATTTCCCTCTTCCGGTCATTTATTCCTTCCGCGGTCACAGCGAAGCCTTCAGGCTCCGGATTTCCTCCGCGATCCGCATATATTCCGCCTGCAGCTCATCCGGATGGTCGCCTTTTTTCGGTGCCGACATCCGGGCCGCAAGCACAGCCATCTGCATTTCCAGGCGGCTGATCTCCATCTTCCGCTCCTCCGCGCCGTTATCCTTTTTCCGCGGCGCGTTCATTTCCTCCCAGCCGCCTTCGAATACCGCCAGTTTTCCGTTCTCAAAGCGGACAATCCGGGTCGCTGTCTTGCGGATAAACTCCTCGTCATGGCTGACAAACAGGAGTGTTCCGCCGTACCCGGCCAGCAGCTTTTCCAGCTCTTCCATCGTAAACAGGTCCAGGTGGTTGGTCGGCTCGTCCAGCAGCAGCGTATTGCAGTCCATCAGCAGCAGCCGTCCCAGTGCGGCTTTTGCCCGTTCCCCGCCGCTCAGCAGCTTCAGCGGTTTGAATACGTCGTCCCCGGCCAGGCCCAGGCAGGCCATCACCGTGCGTGCAAAATGCTCTGGATGGACACTGTCCCGCATGATGTTTTCCAGGATCGTCTTCTCCGAGTCCATCGTCCCCTCATGATGCTGGTCAAACCAGCCGACGCGGGCCGCCGGATTGAACCGGACGCTTCCGGCCATCTGCACAGCGTCGTCCTCCCGGCTGTTCAGCACGCGGAGCAGCGTTGTCTTTCCGCAGCCGTTGGGCCCGATCAGCGCCGTGCGGCTGCCGGTTGGCATGGTAAAGCCGGTGTTCTCCAGCAGGACCTTTCCGCCGGCCTGCAGTTTTTCACACCGGAATGTCAGCACATCCTTCGCTTCCACCGGATGGGCCACGCCCAGCTTCATCGTGATCACCGGGAGATCCCGCGGTTTTTCCTTCACTTCCAGATGCTCCATCCGGTTCTGGATCGTGCGCTTGGCATGGCTCAGCTGGAGCACGGAATCCGTCCATTCCCTTTTGTGCAGCCGGGCTTCACTGTTGCCCATACGGCCCGGCGCCTTTTTCACCTGGGTGGCCCGCTCCGCCATCCGCTGGGCGGATTCCTTCAGACGCTTCTGTTCCGCTTTGTACTGGTCATATTCGAAAGCCGCCCGCTCCCGCTGCCGGGTGCGTTCCGCCATAAAGTCGTCGTATCCGCCCGGAAAGTCGGAAATCTTTCCGTCCTCCAGGTACCAGATCCGGGTGCAGATTTCCCGCAGCAGCGCCCGGTCATGGGAAACCAGCAGCAGCGCGCCGTCAAAGCCGGCCAGCCGGCGCCGCAGGAGCCACAGCCCTTCCTGGTCCAGGTCCGTGGTCGGTTCATCCGCCAGCAGCAGCCCCGGATGTGCCGAAAGCGCGCCGGCTATCCGGTTCCGGGTCATCTCCCCGCCGGACAGGCCTTCCCGCTCTCCCTGGGTCTGGAAAACCGCCCGTGTTTCCTCATCATCCCCGCCGTCATCATTGCCGTGCTGATGCACCATCGCCGCCGGCGCCATTCTTTTCACATGGCCTGAATCCGGATCAGTTTCCCCGGCCAGGATCCGCATCAGCGTCGTCTTGCCGGCGCCGTTTTCGCCGATCAGGCCGATCTTTTCCCCGTCATAAATCGCAAGCCGGTCAATGTCCAGCAGCCGGCGGTCACCAATATATAAGGATAAGTCCTTTGCTTCCAGTACGCATTTTGCCATCAAAAAAACTCCTCTCGCGCCGTGGAGGAGGATCACGCAACCGAACAGGAAAACAGACGTCTGGTTATCGCTTCACGCAACCTCCAAACGGCAACACAAAAATTCCTCCGGACAACAGTTGTCCGGGTTTTTGCCGCCGAATGTCAGTTGCGAATCCTCATCAGTCTGCTTAAACCGTCCTTTCATCTTGCTGCGGTAAGCATATCGATAATATCCTGTTTTGTCAATCTATTTTTCTATCTGAGAAAAATAGACCCTGTTAACATGTCAAACAAGTCCTTTGTTTTTTCCCCGCAACGCATATAATAATATCCGTACATTGAACCTGAAAGCGAGGGTTAACCATGGCAGGCAATGCAATCCATACCGAAAACCTTACCAAATACTACGGCAAATCCCGGGGCGTCGACTGCCTGAACCTGGATGTCGGCACCGGCGATTTCTTCGGCTTCATCGGCCCGAATGGCGCCGGCAAATCCACCACGATCCGAACGCTCCTGGGCCTGATCTCGCCGACGTCCGGCAAAGCCAGCGTCCTGGACATGGATATCAGCAGGACAAAAGCCATTCTGAACCGGGTCGGCTATCTGCCTTCGGATGCCGCCTTCTATACCGGTATGCGGGGCCGGGATATCCTAAAGCTTTCCGCGGACCTCCGCGGGAAAAACTGCAAAGCCCGCGCGGAGGAGCTGTGCGACCGGCTGCAGCTGGACGTGAATAAAAAAGTGGAAGACCTGTCCTTCGGCAACCGCAAAAAGGTCGGCATCGTCTGCGCCTTGCAGCATGATCCGGAACTCCTGATCCTGGATGAGCCGACCGGCGGCCTGGATCCCCTGATGCAGCATGAGTTCTTCTCCATCCTGCAGGAACAGAACCGGGAAGGCGTCACGGTTTTCCTTTCCAGCCATATTCTGTCCGAAATCCAGCGTTACTGCACCCGGGCGGCCGTCATCCGGGAAGGTAGCATCATTGCCTGCGACAGCGTGGATCAGCTGGTAAAGACAGGCACCCGCCGGATCAGCCTGCGGGGAATCATCCGGCAGGAAGATGTTCCCGGCGCCCGGAACTGGTCTGAAAACGGAGACGCCGTCAGTTTCCTGTACAGCGGCGACATCAATGAACTGATCCGGATCCTGGCCGGCATCCATGTGGAGGAACTGACCGTCGCAGAACCGGACCTGGAAGAAATTGTACTTCATTATTATGGAAAGGATGGTGATCAGGCATGACACTGATCCGTCATGAGCTTCGCCGGGCCTGGAAATCCCTCCTGATCTGGACAGGCGCGCTCAGCGCTTTCCTGGTCATCTGCCTGCTGATTTATCCGGACATGAAAAAGGAAATGGATAGCATCAGTTCCGCCTTTTCCGCAATGGGCGCCTTTTCCTCCGCCTTCGGTCTGGATACGCTGAATTTCGGTACGCTGCTTGGATATTACGGCATTGAATGCGGCAATATCCTGGGCCTCGGCGGCGCGTTCTTTGCCGCCCTGGCCGGCATCAGTGCGCTGGCCGGAGAGGAAAAGAACGGCACAGCCGAATTCCTGCTGACCCATCTCAAAACACGGTCGGAAGTCGTCACCGCCAAACTGGCATCCGTCCTGATTCAGATCGTTATCCTCAACGTATGTGTTTTCCTGCTCTCCGTCGGCGCCATTGCCGCCATCGGGGAAACCATTCCGTGGAAGGAAGTTGCCCTGCTGCATGTTGCGTTCCTTCTGCTGCAGGTTGAACTGGCATGCATCTGCTTCGGCATCTCCGCCTGCATCTGGCGCGGTGGACTGGGAATCGGCCTGGCCATTGCGGTCGGCATGTATTTCCTGAGCATCATCGCCAACCTGACCAGCCAGGCGGAATTCCTGAAGGAAATTACTCCTTTCGGATATGCCAACGGACCGGACATCATCAGCACAGGCTGCCTGGACAGCGGCAAACTGCTGATTGGCCTGGCGCTGACCGTCTGCGGTATCGCCCTGGCGTACTTCCGGTATTGCCGGAAGGATATCCGCTGAGCGTCCAAAAATCATCGGCCGGTTTTCCGCCTCATGGAAAACCGGCCGCTTTTTTATCCTTCTGAATTATTCTCCGAACAAATGGGTGGAATAATACCGCTCCGCCGTATCCGGCAGCACCGTCACCACGGTTTTTCCGGGTCCCAGCTTCTTCGCCAGCTTCAGCGCTGCCGCTACGTTCGTTCCGCTGGAAATACCGCAGACCAGTCCTTCCTCCCGGGCCAGCCGCCGGGCGGTATCAATCGCTTCCTGGTCCGTCACCACATAAATATCATCGTAGATTTCCCGGTTCAGGATATCCGGGATGATGCCGTCGCCGATGCCCATCTGCAGATGGGTGCCGATCGTTCCGCCGGCCAGGATTGCCGCGTTTTCCGGCTCCACCGCCCAGATTTCCACGTCCGGATACTGGGCTTTCAGCACTTCGCCGATACCCGTCAGCGTACCGCCCGTGCCGATGCCGCTGCAGAACCCGTGGATTGGTTTCGCCACCTGCGCCATAATCTCCAGCGCGGTATGCTTTTTATGGGCCAGCGTATTGTTCGGATTCTCAAACTGCTGGGGAACAAACACTTTCGGATTCCTCTGTTTCATGCTCAGCGCGGCGTTCAGGCATTCCTCCATGCATTTGCCGATATCCCCGGCGTCGTGAATCAGCTTCACTTCCGCGCCGTAGTGCCGCACCAGCTTCCGCCGCTCCTCGCTCACCGAGTCTGGCATGATGATGATCGTCCGGTATCCCCGTACCGCGCCGACAAGCGCCAGGCCAATTCCCTGGTTGCCGCTGGTCGGTTCGACAATGATGCTGTCCCGGTCAATCAGGCCTTCCTTTTCTGCCTGCTCGATCATGTTCAGCGCCGTCCTTGTCTTGATGGATCCGCCCACGTTCAGGGATTCCACCTTCACCAGGATCTCCGCGCTTCCCTTTTCCGGCATCCGGTTCAGCCGGACAACCGGCGTATTGCCGACTGCTTCCAGTATATTATTACAGATCAACGGTTTTTCCCCCTTATGGATTGCTGAGCGCTATCATATCATATCCGCCGGCAAAGCAACAGTTTTTGCTTTGCTTTTCATTCCGCCCGCTTCCCGAACCCGTTGAACCAGGCCCGCTCCTCAAACGGCATTTTCTTCGGTGCAGCCGGTTCTGTTTCCGCAATGCCAACCGGCAGGATGCAGACCAGTTCATATTCATCCGGCACGCCGAGGATCTTCGCCAGCCGGTCGCCGATCCGGTCCGTATCGGTGATATGCCCTTCATACCAGCAGCTCTCATATCCCAGCGCTTTCATCATAAGCAGCATGTTTTCAATGGCGGCGGAATAGTCCTGGGTCGCGAAGCACCGATCCCGGTAGGCGTTGATCCTGCGGGTCAGCACACAGATCATCGCCGGTGCCGTCTGCGCTACCGGCGGATCAATTTCTGCATGGAGTTTCGCCAGTACGGCCGGATCGTCCACGGCAATCAGGCTGGTCGTCTGTTTGTTGCAGCCGGAAGGCGCTGCCAGCCCGGCTTCCATAATAGCAGTCAGGTCTTCCCGGGGTACCGGGTCCGGCCTGTATTTCCCTCGATAGCTGTGCCGGGCCAGGATCAGTTCCCGGAATAATGCCGTATCCTTCATATTCGGTTTCCTCCTCCTTCATCCAGTATCACCGACCACGCCTCAATCAGTCTCGGAAGCGTCCACTGCGCGTTTGCCGGACTGGTGGAAGGCAGGCAGGCCGCCTCCCGCCCGAGCTGCGGCCGGATCAGTTTTTCATATTGCTGCCAGGAGGTCTTTCCGTTGCAGTAAACTCTTTGGATCGGGCTGTAATCCAGGATCCGGTTCAGGTCGTTCGCCTGCACTTCACGGATGCTCGCGTCCGAAGAGCCAGTAATCACACAGCTCGCGATGGAGTCCCACAGTGCCAGCCCATTGCTTAATATCAGTTCCTTCTTTTCAGGAATCGTTGACGGCACGTCCCGGTGATACAATGCCGCAATCACCTTCCAGAACCGGTTTTGCGGATGTCCGTAAAAGAATTGCTGTTCCCGGGATTTGACAGAGGGAAAAGATCCCAGGATCAGGATCCGGCTGTTTTGATCATACAACGGCTCGAAGGGATGAAAAACCCGCTGTGCCATCCGTTCTCTTCCCCCGTTCGCCCGGCTTATCCGGGAAAATCATCTTCCGCCCTTCATCTGCCGCTTCTGTTCATACATCCGCTGATCTGCCCGGCCGAGAGCATCCTGGATCGACTGATCACCCGGTTCATAGTCTGCCATGCCGGCCGCAACAGAAGCATTCCCGTCCGCCATGTTCGCTTCCGACGTTCGGTTCAGTTCAGCCAGTAGTTCGTCTCTCCGCTCATAATCAGCATCCTGCAGGTAGATCACAAATTCATCCCCGCCGATCCGGTAAACCGGGCTGTGGGAATACATTCCGCAAATCAGCCGGCAGGCTTCCCGGATATAGGCGTCTCCGGCCTCATGGCCCTTAGTATCGTTCACCTGTTTCAGCCCGTTCAGGTCGCATACCACAATCGCAAACGGTTTGACTGTCCCTTTCTGGATCTCCGCATCGACTGTCTCCACTTTTCGCGTAAAGGCATATTTGCTGCCCACGCCGGTCAGGGCGTCTTTGACCGCAATCTTCCGTTCCGCTTCAATTTTGGCCTGGGAAATGCGGTTGGCCTGTACCGCCAGAACGGTGAAGAAAATCAGCAGCGCCGCACAGGTGGCGATGATCTGGATCGTGCTTCGGGTCATGGTTTCTTCCCGGATTCCGCCAATCTGGTCATACACCAGGTTCTTGGGAATCAGCACCGTGATCATCCAGCCGGTTTCCGGAATCGGCGCGTAATACAGAATCTGGTCCCTTCCGGAATAGGTAAACTGTGCTTCTCCCGATACTCCTTCGGCAAACTGGCCGGAAAGCGTCTGCCACTGTTCATTCGTCAGCTGCTGCCGCATGGCTTCAAGCAGGTTTTCCCTGGCGCCGATCGGGCCGAAATCAAGTCCTGTCAGGTTTTCGCCGTTTTCATAGTACATGCTGAAATGCGTACCGTTCTCTTCCGTGTTAAAGGCCAGCATGCTGACGATATCGCTCATGTTGATCTTCACAAAACAGGTTTTCAGCTTTTTCCCCATGAATTCCAGTTTCTCCACCGGAATCGAAAGGCAGATTTCCTTTCCTGCGCCGTAAACAGCGGATGTTGTGATCGTTTTCCGCTGAGCCTGCTGTCCGGAAAGGAAGGCGTACCGGCTCCCCCCGCTGTAGGTTGAATATTCGGTATAAACGATATTGTCCTCGTCCGCAACCGCAAAAACATCAAACCCATACAGCGCCTTGACATATCCGATATATTCCCGCAGCGCGTCCCGGGACCGGAGGTTTTCCGGTTTCATCAGCAGGACCGCCCGTTCCGCCTCCTCCGTAATTGTTTCCAGAAAACGGGAAACAACCTGGCTTCTGCGCCCGGCCAGCTCCTCCAGGTAGAAATCACTGACCTTTTCCACCGCCCGGTCTGTTGCGCTGCGCGCGCCGGCGCTCATCCAGATCGTTGCGCCGGTCACGATGAGCACGACAATAACCGCGCCGACCAGGGTCGTTATCAGCAAAGAACGTTTCATGGCCGCACCTTCCGTTCTCAGATTTCACCGTAAAGGAGTTCCAGCATCTGCTGCGCGTCCTGCTGGTAGATGATCGTCGTCTGTTCTTCCGTCTTTTCCGGATACAGGTCTCCGGGCAGGATGCCGTCCGCCACCTTGACTGCCACCCGGATGGTATCAAATCCGATGGAATAGCAGTCCTGGATCCCCAGGCAGTAGATGGTGCCTTCCCGGAGATACCGGAGTGCCTCCCGGTCATGATCCATCCCGACAATCACAACATTGCGCCCGGTTTCCTTTACGGCCCGGGCCGCACCGACAGGATTGCTCATGTTGCAGCAGATCAGGCCAGACAGGTCCGGGTTCTGATTCAGAATTTCCATCGTCAGGTCATACGCCAGGTCAATGCTGTCCTGGTCATATTCAACGGCAACCATCTCAATCCCGGGATACCGGGCTGTCATATCCTGCACGCCCTTCGCCCGGTCTTCATGGCACGGCGCGCCGTGGGTACCGACAAGCATGGCCACCTTTCCTTTTCCGCCGATTTTTTCATACATGGCCTGGGCCAGCTGTGCGCCGTCTTCATAATTATGGGTGTTCCCGACATAGGCGATCCGCCGGCATCCCGATGCCGCGTCTGAGCTGGAAAAGGTCATCACCCGGATACCGGCTTCTGCCAGTTCATCCAGCACCGGGGAGATCAACGACTCATCCGCCACATCCACGCCGATCACGTCGTAGTCTCCGGCAGCCGCTTCCCGAAGACGGATCTGCTGATCCTCCGCGGAAGCAGCATCCGGCGCCACATAATCATAGGTAATCGTAACGCCCTTCATCAGATACTGGCGCTGCGCTTCTTCCATGCCCATGGCCACCGCGTCCCACCAGGCATGTACGGTTTTATATGTAAAGTAGAAATTGTAATGATCCTTCTCCGGCTCATAGGAATCCAGCAGCAGGTCGAAGCGAACCGCTCCCTCCGCGTTTTCATCGGTATCGCCCTCCGCAGGAACCGCCGCCGGATACAGCACGGTGCACAGTGCAAGCAGCATGATGACCAGCATCATGAACCCGTTTCTTCTCTGCGCCATTCCGCATGCCTCCCCGTATATATTTGCAGCCCGCATGTCCGGAAGGATCCGGGCTGGTATAAGCGACGCTGCATTATAACATAATGAGCGCTGACAGGAAACAGAAATCCGAATGATAATCAAAGATAAAACAATCCCCTGCAGCATCAGTAAACTGCAGGGCACTGTATCTCCGGGTTTTTTATCCGTCCAGGAAGGATATCTGCTCAAACTTCTCCGGCAGGCGGCTCATGTAGTCAAAGCATTCCTCCGGTCTGTCCATCATCCCATGTTCCCGGCAGAAGGATCGGAACAGGTTTATCAGTGCCCCGCTGTCCGGACTGGGAATCTCATAGGCGTTTCCGTAGGTCCGGATATAGCGTTCCTTCAGTCCCGGAAAATTCTGGTCCAGCGCTGCATAGTAGTATTCCCGGTCTCCCTCCCGCAGCGTGAGGCCCATATCAAAACAGATGATCCCTTTCACCCGGGTCTGTGCACAGGCCTCCAGGATGGCGGTCACATTCTCTTTCGTGTCATTGATAAACGGCAGGATCGGCGTCAGCCAGACCACCGTCGGGATTCCCCGCTTCCGCATTTCCTCCAGGACCTCCACCCGCCGCTGCGTATTGCATACGTTCGGCTCGAGGATTCCGCACAGCCGGTCGTCCCAGGTCGTCAGGGTCATCTGCACCACGCATTTGGCTTTCCGGTTAATTTCCTCCAGCAGGTCGATATCCCGCAGGATCCGGTCGGATTTCGTCTGAACCGCCGCGCCGAATCCGTACCTGCAGATGATCTCCAGGCACTTCCGGGTCAGGCCGAGTTTTTCCTCACAGTGCATATAGGGATCCGACATCGAGCCCGTGCCGATCATTGCCTTCTGTCGTTTCGACTTCAGCGCCTGTTCCAGCAGTTCCGGCGCGTTCTGCTTCACTTCGATGTCTTCAAAAGGATGCGTAAACTGATAGCATTTGCTCCGGCTGTCGCAGTATATACACCCGTGGGAACATCCCCGGTAGATATTCATCCCGAAATGGCCCTTCCCGCCGGTCAGGATTCCCCTGGCATCCACAAAATGCATCCGTGCTCTCCTCCGCACTCAATATCTCTCATCATTGCCAGTGCTTCAGCCCGGAAAGCCATCCGTCATACTGGCTGCGCCTGTCCTCAGCATCCAGCCCTTCCGGATTGGGCATATGCTCAATGAGGAAATTCAGCAGCGCATCCTTGCTCTGATATGTAAACTTCCCGTCCGCATAGCACCATTTGCAATAATCCTCATTAAAAAATCCGTCCGGTTCCCTGCTGATCATCCCGTCCTCGTTCAGCGGCATGCCGCAGCACTGGCAGAGCAGCTGCCGCGGAGAGCCAAGCAATGTATTGATGGATACGTCATACTCCCGGGACAGCAGTTTAAGCGTTTCCGTATTCGGCAGGGTTTCTCCGGTTTCCCAGCGGCTGACCGCCTGCCGGGTCACCAGCACCCGCTCTGCCAGTTCTTCCTGGGTCAGTTGATGTTTCTCCCTCAATTCTTTCAGGATCTCGCGCGTTTCCATGATGAAACCTCCTTGCGGTTTGTTTTCATCTGTATCATAGTCTGCCGTTTGGTTCTGGGCAAGCAACTCCCTGTTGCTCTCATTCACAGAGCAACTCTTATGACTACAGTTCCAAGGACTGATGTTCTCATTGTTTGAAACAGGATCTTTCCGATACCAGAAAGACGTTTTCCGATATCCCATGCGCTCATAAAAAGCATGTGCTTCCGTTCTTCCCATGCCGGTAGCCAGGCCGATCCTGGACACCTGCCTTTGGGCCGCTTCCTTCTCAACCTGCATTAAAAGTTTTCTCCCGATCCCCCGATGCCGATATTCCGGGATAACGCCGAGCCCGTTCATTTTGATATATCCGTTGGGAAAAGGAATGGCCGGCACACACACTCCGGTAACAAGTCCGACAATTTTCTCATCCGCTTCGGCCACATACGTGAAGCATCGGTCATCTGCTGCCATTTTTCGGTAGATCTGCGCCAGGTCTTCATCGCTGACCGGAACATCGATCACCTCCCGCCAGATCATTGCCGCAGCCTTATAGTCCTCCTCCTGAATCTTTCGTATAAGAACCATCATCCCATTCTCCTTCCTCAGAGATAATACCATATCCCCTAGCACAAAAAAAGACCCGCAGACCTGAACTTCCAGGCTCTGCGGGTTACAAATCGTTTTGTTGCACACCTGCAATTTTGTTTCTCCGTCAGCGTTTTTTTGAATAGTAAACGAAATCAGCACTCCGTTTCACTTCCGAATACCCCAGCCTGCTGTAGAGAGCGTTCGTCCGGATATTCCAAACGGGGGTGTCAAGCGTAAAAACCTTTACATCCGGAAACATTGCTTCGATTTCCCGCATCATCAGGATGCCGTATCCTTTCCGGAAATGCTGCGGATCAATGAATATCCTTCCGATGTTCAGCGTGTCTCCCTGCCGGAACAGAATCGCGCCACCAATGATCACGCCGGTTTCGTCAACCAGCTTGAACAGATGATTCATCCGGGCCATTTTAACATGGAACGAAACAGACTGATATCCGGGCGGGCCGCCCGGGGAAACAGCCCCCACCTCCACGTCACTGTCGAAAGCCTGTTTGGAGATGCTGTTCAGTACCAGGGCGTCTGAGGTTCCGGCCTTCATGAACTGTTGATTCATAAATCCTCCCCCTGTCCTTTTATCTGCAGGCGATATAGACATCCATACCCTCGCCATCTGTTTCAAAGCAGGGGATGACTTCATTCTCCGTATGGGCCAGACCGTTCGTCCTCATATAATCCTGCAATGTGTGATAGGCTCCCGGTATTGTTGCAAAAGGATTGTCAAATGGCCTGTCAATATGGATCGCGGCATATGGATGGGCAGGCTGTTCTTTGATTTCGTACCCTTCCGGCGTAACATCCTCCGGCAGGATCAGTGCCGCGGTATATCCGTGCATGTTGAACACATTCACCTGCTCCTGCGACAGCCTCGGAAAATCCCATCCGATCACTTTCGGATTCGAGATTCCGTTCTCCTCTGCGCATTTGTACATTCTGCTAATGGCGTCCGCTTCCGGTTCGCGGCTGATCACTGTATACGCCACATAAAGGAATCCTTCGACTTCCTCAGTACGAAGATTTGAATAGGCGTCGCTGCGTTTATCCATTTCTTCCCTGAAGAGGTTATCCAGTGAACAGTTAAAGATTTTGCAGATTTCAAGCGCTTTGTCCATTTCCGGATTCGCCGCGTCCATTTCCCACTTTGAGATGGTCTGGCGGCTAATGTTCAGCTTCTCTGCCAGCGTTTCCTGGGTCATATTGGCACTCAGCTGCCTTAAATACTGAAGATTTTTGCCAAAGCTCATGTTTCCCCTCCTTTTGATCTGTCTTTGTTTTCCCTGACAGTGATTTACGCCGCGTCGCAGGGACAGATTAACATAAAGCAGGCAGCTTTCCCACCAACCCGCAGGTGCTGTTTCACTGAATCGCGCAACTTCAGGTTGCGTTGTTTATTTCTTCTGAACATAAATCAGCACAAAATTCAGGATCCGGTTCAGTCCGCGGGACAGGAACTCCCTGTCCCGGATTCCGTATTCATGGCCGGTGTTGAACCAGTCCTCCCAGGCTTCATCATAGCATTCGGCTTCCATAACAGCAATACGGCACTGGTCTCTGCATTCCTTCTCAAGCATGGATTTCCACCAGTCAGTTGTCTTGAAGCACAGAGAATCGTCGCCTTCCGCCCATGTTTCAAAGAGCGTACGCATTTCTCCCTGCGGTTCCACCCTGAGACCGGGAACAGCAATCATGATGGAACCACCCCGGCGGATAAACGGCAGGATCTTGTCGGCAAATACGCCTTCCTTACACCCGAAATAATGATAGGAATCCACGCTGACGATGGCATCAAACCAGTCCCGCGCAAAGGGCATATCCAGCGCGTCGCCGTGAATCGGAATAATCCGGTCTTCCAGGGAAAGATCCCGGATCCGTTTCAGGTTGTCCGTTGCGTCTACCCAGAGATCGAAGGCATAAACAGATTTTGCGGAGGTTTCATTCACCAGGAAAACAGAAGTCAGTGCCATGCCGCATCCAAGGTCAAGCGTCCGGTCATAGCATGCGTCATAAGGATTCCTGCGGATCAGTTCGTCCAGCAGCCGGAATGAATTGGGTCCCATCAGGTATTCTTTTGTAAAATATTGTCTGTAACGGTCTGCTCTGTTCATCTTGAATCAATCCCCCTTCTTGCCTTCATTCAGAATAACGACCGCGTCCGGGTCAAACTTGCGGTCCATGGTATGTGCTGCCTTGCGGTTTGCCACTGTATCAAACACGATTGAGAAATCATAGTCCGGCGGATACAACTGTTCAGCCGGCACCAGCAGCTTCAGCCGGTTATGCCGCACTGTCATTTTCCGGTCCTGAATCTGGATGATCACATTCCCTTCGTCATCCGCGGGCTGATAAACAATTGCGTTCTTTTTGTCCGGCAGCAGCATCACGCTGTCCCCCATGCTGAACCGTTCAAAGCTTCCTTCTCTCTTTGCCGGCAGCCGCTGCAGCCGTCCGGCAGGAATCCGCATCGGTTTTTGCGCCGGTTCCGGCCGGGTGTTCAGTCCGCCGTCCGCCACCTGTCTGGCCCTCTCCAGCAGCCCTTCGTTCATGCCGAGACGGCGGGCGATCTCGATGGCGCAGCTCTCTCCGCTCAATCCCATTTCCAGCCGGTAAAGCGGCATCAGGGTTGCCCGGTCAAATGCCATCCGTGCGGAAATCACGTGTTCCGTCTGTTCCGCCCATTGTTTGATCTGCGGGTCGTGCGTCGTAACCATGAAGAAGCTTCCGCGGCGAAGCAGTTCTTCCAGGATCGCCGCTGCCAGTCCGGAGCCTTCCGCCGGATCTGTTCCGCTGCCCAATTCATCCAGCAGGACCAGGCTCTCCCGGCTGCATTCTTTCAGAATACGGATCACATTGGTCATATGCCCGGAAAACGTGGACAGGTTCTGGCTGATGCTCTGGCTGTCACCGATATCGCACAGCACGCGGTCCATCATGGCAATGGTTGTCCCTTTTCCGCAGGGGATGTGCAGCCCGCTTTGCGCCATGATCGTCAGCAGTCCGACGGTTTTAAGGCATACCGTCTTTCCGCCGGTGTTCGGCCCTGTCACGGCTATGCCGGAATCCGGCAGGGAGAGCTCCAGGTTCAGCGGCACGCATGTCTCCCGGTCCAGCAGCGGATGCCGGGCATCCACCAGGTGGATCTTGCGCTCCATGGTCAGTTCCGCCGGGCATGCCTTCATCTCCATGCTCAGCTTGGCCCGGGCAAAGATCATGTCCAGCTCGGTCATTACGCGAATCGCAGCCTGCAATGATTCCCCCTCTGAAGCAACGCGGTCGCTCAGCTCCCAGAGAATCCTTCGTTCCTCCGTGTCGATATCAATCAGCATTTCTTCCAGTTCCTGGCGCATAGCCATTACGGCGGACGGTTCCATAAATACAGTACTGCCCTTTCCGGATGCATCGACCACCCTTCCGGGGAAAGCACTCTGAAAACGTTTCTGCACCGGGATCACAAAAACACCGTTCCGCTGCGTAATATAGGAATCCGCCAGTTCCTTTTTGTGGTGAAGAAGAATCTGGTTCAGTTTTTCCCGTATCGCCTGTTCCGTATGTTCCCGCCGGCGGCGCAGGTTCCGGAGCACCGGGGAAGCATCATCCAGAATGGCGTCCTCCCGGACGGACCGTTCAATGTCATCCTCCAGGCCGTCCAGCGCCGGCAGTTCCGTATGCCAGGAGGATATACCGGCGCTGAACATCTGTGCGCCTTTAAGATAGCGCCGCAGCCGCTGGACAGTCGAACAGAACCGGGCAACGGAAGTCAGCTGCGCCGGCAGGAGCATCCCTCCCTGCGACGCCTGGATCAGGCCGTCCTCTGTTCCGTCGGTATCCGTAAGCGGCGGAGTGCCCGCATTCTCCATCACGCGAAGCGCTGCAGTCGTTTCTTCCATCCGGGCCCTGCAGAGTCCCTCGTTCAGGATGGGCTCCGTTTCCCCCAGCCTCCTTCGGGCTGTCCGGGAAACTGCCTGGTCCTGTAATTGTAAAATGATCTGATCAAACCCGAGCGTCATCATATCCTGTGTCATGCCGTTTCCTCTTTCTCTGTTTAGATTGACATGAACAGAGAATCAGGGAGTGCGGCACAAAAAAAGCAAACAAAAAAGTGCCCGGCATCTGTCCGTACCGCGTCATGGCATCAGCAAACAAGCGGTCATGTCACCGCATTCTTTGTTCAACCATGCTCCCCGTTAACGAACCGACTCCAAACACACCTCCGCGGTGATTGCCCGCTCTTGTCGGGTTCACTGCTGACCGTATTATATTCCGTTCATCCTCCGATGTCAAACTTTTCAGGTTTTTCAAAGGATCCCGAATGCCATATCATACATTTCCCTTGCATCAACGGTGTTCCGGATGTATGTGGGATTGTCCGGCTCGTATCTGACGTATTTTTCAACCTCTTCAATCAGCGCAAGATAGCATACCGCAAGGGCATATCTGATCTCTGTTTCCTCCGTCAGGAAGATTTTTTCCCGGGCCATATCGTTATAGATCTCCAGTTCCTTCTGTTTGGCCGAAAGAGGCGCTTTCTGCCCTGGGCCGAGTGTGATAAAATCCGCAACCGGATCACCCCAGAATCCACGTTCCGGATCGATCCAGCAGATTTTTCCTGTCTCCGCGTTATAGAGGACATTGCTGTCCCACAGGTCAAAGTTCACCATTCTGCAGGGCACTGCCTCCAGCAGTTTTTGATGCTTGTCAATCAGTCGAATAAACCGCTCCCCGTCAGGCGTATCATGGCCAAGGCTTTTACAGTCTTCAACCAGCCTGGTCGCCATATTTTTCAGGGCCTCATACCATGAAGCCGCAAGCCCCGTCTGTATATAGCCGTATCCGTCGTTTGTAATCCTGTGTATTTTCGTAAGCATGCCGATTTTCTGCTGCTGGACCGCTTCATATTCCTCAGCGGAAAAACCTATCTCCCATAATGGTTTTCCGGCCATCATCTCCATGATAAAGCAGTTGCTTCTGATGATTTTCTTGGAAAAATCTGAAACATAAACCTGCGGGCAGAGGATATCTGTCTTTTCATGCATCTGAGAATACCAGAAAACCTCTGCTTCCATCATGTTTTTTTCATAGCTGAGAACCTTTGCGCCTTCCGGCGGCGCGATCTTTAATGCGTAGGCAGCGCCGTTATCGCATGTGACTTTGTATGCCGCGTTGAATTCCCCGTTTCCAAGGGCGGCTGTATCAACCACATTCCCCACATTGTGAAAAGAAAACAGCTCCCTGATCTCTGCTTCTGAAGCCTCATATTTTGTCTTACTGATAACCGTCATCACAGCCCCTCCTCGTATTGCTGTCCGATTCCCGCATAGGGAATTCCATGGATCAGGCATTCCGCCGCGTCTTCAATATCTTCCGGGTCCGGTTCTTCTCCTTCCCGGACGCAGCATTCCAGTTCATCCACAATATTTTCGATCAGCACCATGTCGATAAACAGCGGCAGTTTTTCCAGCATCTCCTCCGTCAGGTCCGTTTCGGTTCTGTAGCCCTGCAGCTGAAGGTCGAAGCACTGCTGCATCAGTGCAAAGCGTCTGCCCGGGTCTGTTTCCTGCCGGGTCCATCCTTCGTTATGAATCCAGAGATTGGCCAGGTCGAACATATACCAGCAATTCATGCAATTGTCAAAATCGAACACCGTAATCGCGCCTGTCTCCATGTCGATATGATAGTTCCCGTCGCTGAAATCAAAGTGAACCATGCCATAGCAACCTTTATCCTTAGGGAGCGCACGGAATGCGTCCAGGCGTTTGGCAATGGCTGTTTTCAGCTCGCTGTATTCCTCCGGGATCAGGCGGTCCAGGTATGTCATATTGTACTTGTCGAAGTAGTCCGGCCGATGGTGGACAGGCGTATATGTCCTCGACAGCCTGTGGATCGCGCCCAGGGCCTTGCCGGTGTTGTAGAAGTATTCGCCCAGCGGCGCGCCTTCCCGGTAACGGTAACCGTTATCCGCAATCAGCATGCCTCTGGCATAAGCAAACAGGCTGGCATATACCGCCTGGCCATCCGCCTCCATGCGCTCCACCAGCCAGCCCTGAACAGACGGGATCACATCCGCCACAGGCGCGCCGTTTTCAGCCAGGAAACGGACGAACTCTGTTTCGGCAAGATAATCGTTTTCGCTTCGGTCTCCGAGGGAGGAAAACCGAAGAACATACTGTTTTCCCCCGTTCCGGCTGACGGTCACGATCCGGTTCCGTCCGCCTTCGTGGCCGGATACCGGGGCGAATGTGCAGTCTTCCAGGGCAAACAGGTGTTTTGCCTGTTCAGGAATGCCGGTCATTTTTAAGCCCCCTTCCTACTGTGCCATATAAGCGTAAAGCGTGACCCACTTGTTCTCTTCACCGATTTTCCCCGCCTTGAATGCCGGCACGCTTTTGCATGCTGTCAGGATATACCTTCCGTTTTCCGTCCGATGCTGATCCAGCACCTGATACCCGGCCTGCATCGCTTCAGACTCCGGCCGGCACCCCAAAACCCGCAACGCATAAACGATGTTCTGTGCGCCGACCTTGATCGGGTCAGAAGGATAGAATGTGCCCAGCATCACATCAACCATAGGCGTTTTCATATCGTCCGACCGGTAGAAGATGTTCCTTTTCGTAAAATAATACACGAGTTTGCTTTCACAGTCCATCCTGTATCCCAGCAGATGCAGTTCAGCGACAAGCAGGAGATATTCCACCGTCAGCCTTGCGCAGCTCTTATGCGGTTTCCTCGGATCGTTTGTCTTTTTGTTAGTGCTGATGCATCCGAAGCCACCGTCTTCCTTGATTCCGCTTAAGACGCAGGCGATTTCATTCTTTACGGTATCTTCCTGATCATACCCCAGTTTCACAAGATTCCTCAGCAGGTACGGTTCTCCGCACAGCATCTTGAATCCTGTACGCTCGATCATGGCAAACACCTCATCATCGATATCTTTGCCGATATCTTTCCGGGTCAGTCCCCATTCGGCCAATGCCATAATGGCGTCGAACTTATCCCACGGTTTATCCTTCCTGAGTTTTTTCAGGGCCCGCTCATACGTTTTACTCTGCAGCAGCAGTTTCTTGCATTCGATGACTTTTTCATCATCGTCCGGTAGTTTCATATACTCTTTCAGCGTTCTGAGCCGAACCTCCGGCGTCTCTTCCTCCAGCAGCCAGTCCAGAATCGATTGATCCATCTTTTTCTCCTCCGCATCACTTGTTTTTTCTGACAGGAATGCAGATCTCGCTGACATAGTCCCGTGAAGACGGATCTCCGGGCAGATAGTTTTCAATATCATAGTCAGGAATCAGCTCATAATCGGAAACCGGCAGCCACTCTTTGTAAATCCGTTCCCACATTGCCTGAATCGCCTTGGGCATCGGTCCGACGCATTTGAAAACCGCCCAGGTGTATTCCGGAATATGGATGATCTCGAACCCCTCCGGAATGCCTTCCACATCGGAAGTTTTGCAGCCGATGCCGTACCGGAATTCGTCGCTGTCTGTTTTCTGCTGGGCGCAAAGTCCGAGATAGCCCGGAATCTTCCGGTATTCTTCATGGGCATAATACTCATCCCAGAACTTCGGAATCTCGCTTTCGCTTGTTTCGGCGTGAAAAGTTTTCGCATGCATGAGAAGATCCATTGCTTCCCATTTTTCAATTTTGTACTCCATGATACAGCCTCCTTCAATCGTCATCCGGACGGTAAACCGGTTCATGAACTGAATGGCGCTTCCCTTTTTCACCTGTGCCGGTGAAACGCCGTGGAACCGTGCAAACGCTTTATTGAAGCTTTCCGGTGAGTCATAGCAGTACTTCAAAGCGATATCGATAACCTTTTCATCTCCGCCCGCCAGATCCGCCCCGGCCTGCGAAAGGCGCCTTTTCCGCAGGTATTCCACCGGGGACATATCCGTCAGCAGCGAAAATGCACGCTGAAAATGAAAGGCAGAAAGGTTCACATGCTTCGCGATATCCGCCAGCGCGATCTCCTCCATCAGATGGTTCTCCATGTACTCAATCGCGTCGTTGATCGTTTTGATCCAGTTCATCCGGTCTCCCTCCTTTCGCAAATCATTGTAAGGCAGTTCACAGAAATAATCCTGTCCCGGATTGCTTTGTTTTGTCCGATTATCATTGGGGTAGCCAGTATACCGAATTCATAATGCTTCTCCGGATCCCGCATCGATCTGCATTTTCATTTCTTTGACAACCTCCCGGATGCTCCTGCCGTCCGTATCAATCACAATATCTCCCGGGCAGGGCGGCAGGTGCAGCCAGTAGTAATTCGTTTCGCCCTGATCGCCCCGTTTGTCGTGCCGCTTTTTCAGCGTTTCCTCCGAGCAGGTGAGCGTAAAGGCAATGGTTTCATAATCCCCGGCCGTGATTCCGTTCAGGATGTTTTCACGGATTTTCGTATCCGTCAGCACAACAGAGGTGAAAAAAACATACTCAAAATCAGAATCCAGATAATTGGACAGAACAAAGGACATGCTTTTATCCCCGTTGCGAAGCCTTCTGTCCATAACGGAAAAGGGATGCACGCACCAGCACCAGTCTCCGTCCAGGTACGCGCTGTTGTCATAGCTTTCAAAGAGCCTTGTGCCTGCAGCAGTCTTGCCCACGCAGGGAGACCCGCTAATGAGGATCAGCTTCTTTTGCACGGCGGTTTCCTCCTGATATGAACCGGATCACTGTTTTACGCAAAACCTGAACAGCGGATCACCGTTTTCTTCCGTACCATACTGCACCATGCCGCCCTTTTCCATGGCCCGGGCGGAGGCGATATTCTCCCTGGCACAGCCGCCGTGAACGCCGGGAAGCACATAATCCTCCGCGGCAATCCGCAGCAGCGCCTTTACGCATTGGGTTCCGTATCCCCGGTTTCTGTATTCTTCGTCCAGCAGAATGAAGATTTCAGGCTCCGAATGATTCCTCGTGCCGTCCAGCCCGCACCAGCCCATGATCGTTCCGGGATGATCCTTCCCGCATACGGCCAGGCAAAGATGAAAGATACACCCTTTCGTATTCCTTCCGTAGTTTCCGCGCATAGAAGCGATCGCTTCCCGCGCTTCCGCGTCAGAAAGCGGATGATGGCCGGCAGGCCAGGTCCGGGCGACCTCTGCCAGATCATCCTCTGATACAAAATGAAGGATCAGTTTTTCCGATTGGTAATCCGTCATATGTTAATCTCCTCAATCCTTCTTCCCTTGGAATTATACAGGCTCCTGCCATTTTCATCAATATTCCGGCCGGACATCTTCTTCCGTAAACGGCCTGATTTCTCCTTTTTCAATCCTGTGAATGATACCGATGATTTCCACTTTGCCGTTTTTGATAAAGATGGCGCTCTCATCCTCCATGGCACAGACAGGCCTCTCCATGGAAACTACCTTCATGAGACGCAACCGTTCTGCGTCATCATAGCTGAAGTGGCCGATCATCGTGATATCCGCAAACCCAAGTCCTTCATACGGAACCAGGGATTCCCAGATATCCACCGTCGTTTTTCCCATGTTCATGGACCCGGCACTGACGCCCAGGACCATTGCCGGACCGTTCCGGACAATATCAGAAATGCCCTTGTCGCGCATCAGCTGCATCTGCTCAGCACAGACTCCGCCACCCATCAGGAAAAAGCAGTCGGCTTCCCGGGCCCACTTCTGCGCATCAGCAGGTTCCATTCTGGCGTCGACTACACAGAACCGTTCAAAGCCGATCCCATATTCCACGAACATCCCGTGCATCCCAGCCGAGTCTTCGTCATTCTGCCGGTAGTCCTCCGGGCAGGCAGTAATAAACACAATGCACCTGCGCACAGGCAACTCTTTTCCCAGGCGTTCAGCAATCTCATCAGTAAACCGACGCTCCGGGAATCCGCTGAAAAATCCAACTGTTTTATTGTTTTTCATGATCGTTTCCTCCATTCCGTTTTGTCTGTGATGGTTCTGTTTCAATTTGATCCAGTTCCCTGTAGACCAGTTTTTTAATCCGGGTAAAGCTGATCAGCATCCCGGCAATCCCGATGATAAAGAACATCAGTCCGATGCCGGCTCCTTTTCCTGTCCCAAAGAATCCGGACAGCCCCTGCTGTGCCAGAGAATCTGTCATCACAAACGGTTCAAATACCGTATCTGCCAGCAAACCGCCCAGCAGGAGAGCCGGCGGAATCGTAAAATTCTGCAAAGTGCTCTTTGCGGAGAATACCCGCCCTTGCATCTCCATCGGAATCTTTTCCCGCATCAGGGTGTCCATGTTTACGTTCATCACAGCCGCCATCAGATAACTCCCGAACGCAGCGGCGCACCACAGCCACGGCTGCTGCGTCAGGCTCTGGATGATATCCCCGGTGAAGACCAGCCCGGTGGTGATGAAGATTAACGGAACCCGTTTCTTTGCCGGTTTCATCAATGTTGCCAGCAGGCTCCCGGCCAGCACACCCAGGGCCGTAAAGCTCTCCACCATGCCCAGCACGGCCTGGTTGTTGCCTGTCCGGCCGAGGATGAACGGAGAAAGCATTCCGTCGTTTCCCAGTTTCGCCAGGAAATTGATCACTGCCAGGAACAGGGTGATCCGCAGAATGGCCGTATGCTCCTTCAGATACCGGATTCCTGCCAGGCAGGTCTTTGAGAACGGTTCATTTTCCGCTGCCTGTCGTTTCTCTTCAGGAATCCGGATCAGGAACAGCAGCACCAGGAAGGCAACCGCAAAAGTCGACAGGTCAACAATCAGTACCAGTTCCAGTCCGCCGCCGGCCAGCAGCAGCGCGCCCAGTGCCGGAGCCAGGATGGATACGGCGGCTCCGCAGAACCCCTGCAGGCCGCCGGCCCGGGCATATTGCTCCTTCGGAACCAGCATACTGACAGCGACAAACGCGGCCGGTTCCTGGAAGGCGTTCATGAGGCTGAGCAGAAAGTTGATCACATACAGATGCCAGATCTGCAGCACATCAGCGGAATGCAGCACAAATACAGCCAGCGTTCCGCAGGCTGCCAGCAGGTCTGCCATCAGCATAATGCGCTTTTTATTCTTCCGGTCCACAACGCTTCCGGCCAGGAATCGAAAGAAGATCGTCGGCAGAAAAGTGCATACCGTCAGCAGGGTCACGCTGGATGCGGTTCCTCTCCGGCTGTATACCCAGATAATCACCGCATAATCCGTCATGGCCGTCCCGAGCTGGGATACGGTCTGCGACCCCCATAGCAAAAGAAAACTGTGAAGTTGTTTCAATGAATGTCTTTTCATGGCTTTGCTCCTTACATGTGTTTATTTGCATGCGGCGCAAAGCCTGATCGGACGAAAAGGACCCGATCGCTCCGTGCAGGTTTCGTCCTTTATCAGACCTTGCGCGGAGCAGAAACATCTGCGGCTAACGATATCCCCCATCTGGTGTGTTTCATTGTCTTTTCCTCCGTTTGCTATTCAGTCATCCAGCCATCGGATATTGGATATTCATTGTTGTGTGCAAATCAATTCGCAAAACGTTTCATGAGCAATAAGATTATATCATGAGCATTTGCTTTCAACAATTCTTTTTGCCTGTGTATTGCCGTTTACAGAATGGGTGTATCACAGGGTTTGAAAAAACCTGCTCATCGTGAAGGGGGTCAGTTACTTTCCCATAATCATTCACGTATGATTTCCCCTGTCTCCGGATCTGTCGTTTCTGTTTGCACCGGATTTGAGTAACTTTGCTGCTTTTTTGTCATCTGATTGATCTCGGCAATTTGGTTCATATGATCCAGAATAAACTGCTGGGCATTTTTATCGTATAAAACCACTTTGTAATCTCCGCGCAGACCGGTCCTTTCCTCCGTACTGATCCCTAATCCTATACCACGGTCAGTAGGTTCACGTTTCGTTTTGCCCTGCGAATCACTGTATTGCACTAAAAACCCTTCTCTTTCCAGGAATGTAGTTACACTCCTGTGGCTTAATCTTCTCATGTTTTCATTCTCTATAAGGGAATTAATCCGTTCAGTGATCGCACTGATAAAAATAGGTTGCTCGAACAAGTGAAACCTGCTCAGTTGTTCTGCTGATAATTCAAAAGGTACTTTGGCCTCTTTCGGAGCCTTCTTCAGTCCGCCTTTTTCGATCACCTGACGCAAAATGTCTGATACAAAGAACAAACAGCGGGATATACGAACCTGGTTAACAATATCCGATTCCGGAAGAGCTTCGTCTGTCAAAGGATTAATACCGTTAGCCAGTTTGTCCAGATAAGCTTTGGCATGCATCATAATCTCCAGCTCTGTTGCCATATTGGTCATCCTCCATGTTGGTTTATTCCGCCCAGTTTTCCGTCTTCAGTTTTTTTACTCTGGCAAACTCACGTATGTTATTTGTCACAACGGTATATCCAGACCTTTTCTCTTCACTTTAAACCGGCAAAAAATGTAATTTCAGCAAATTATAAAGTGGCAAACCCTCTTTGCAACCTCCAAGGTTGTAGCATCCACATTCATACAAGATCAACCAACCATAGAGTATTCATAACTATGCGTGTACATAAACTCCGGTGCACAATCGATGTCTCCATCCAACCAAGTTACCACGCCATGGTCTATCTTAGGGTTCGAAAAAACCTGCTCATCGTGAAGGGGTGCAAACACCGGACCTTCCAGCAATGTGGCGTCAAAAAGTCTTAACTCACCATTGTTAAACTGAATCAGCATCATCATGTCAGGTAAAACCTTAACATGATCAACCTTGATTGGCTGCTCCGGCTCTCCGCCATATACAATACCATCTCTGATAAACATATTCATCCTCCGATCTTATTTCAGCGGTTCGATCTTGCTAAACGGAATATTTCTTACTGCCTGATTCCATGCTTCATACAATTCATCTTCATGTATAGCCATCCACCCGGCGAGCATACGATACTGTTTCATCGGAATCTTACCATCAAGCACTTCGCCGTCAAGGGCGACCGAAGCCTCATATTCACCATAGTATACGTGAACATGTGGCTTATGATGCTTATCATTGTCATTGAAGATCATTTTAATCACAAGGCCATAAAACCTGCTGATCTCTGGCATGTACTTCCCTCCTGGTCCAAACAAATCAAGCAACCTGCCCCTGGATCTTCCTTCACTTAATCAGATTATACCATAGGCATTTTATTTCAACAATCTCAAGCGAAGAATTCGGAAATCTATGTCTCAGTTTTAACGCTTACTCTTAAACCGGCAAAATCAGGAAAACTATCGGTGCCTTACTGCTCTGCTGCAACCAATCCGGTTGCAAACCGAAAAAAACGGAAATTCCGCCGAAAAAGCAAAACCCGGAAGCAATTGATTTACAATGCTTCCGGGAGTCGAAGTGGCGGGATTCGAACCCGCGGCCTTTTGGTCCCGAAAATGACTAACTGCTCTTCGATCCGATTTCAGCGGAGTTTGGCATAAATTTTCATGTCGCGGCATTCATTTTCCGGTTTTTTCCGAAAATTTCCGGTTTTTTCTTGCCATTTTTAAAGTGGACATTCTGCCTTTCCGGTTAATTCTAAAGGCACAAATCGGGGTGCAACCCAGGCGGTTGCAGCATCCCCCAGGCTGTGCCTTGCCGTTTGGTTAAACCTTTGGTTCGCCGTTTGGTTGCATCCCCATCTTCACGGTCAGATCTCCGAGCGATTTTTCGTACTGCGCCTGGCTGATCGCGCCGTGCTCCAGGAACGTGTCCAGTAATTCCTTCTGCCGGAGATAGAGGTCACGCTTCTTTTCCTCGATGGTCAGCTGTTCTTGAGATCTCAAAATTATTTATACCCAATAATATCATAAAGAGCATTCATGCCAATCTGCCAGTTGTCTGTATCTTCGATGTCAATCAGATCCAACGCTTTAATGAGAAGAGGAAGTGCAATCTCGTACTGGCCCAAATTATAGTAGCATAATCCTTCTCGAAGCATCGCTCTATTTCTTTCTGTTTTGTAGCTATTTGCCTTTCTTTCAGCAGCAGCTAAATCATGTTTATAATTTGTTCCCTTTTTAAAACCACTAAAGCTAAAATTCTTCCTGTTATCATAGCTTGCCCCGTAATATGGTTCGAGGCCAGCGGTGATTAGATTGGCAAGCCAGTTCGCCTGCTTTGCATATGTCGCATATGCATCAGCAGCAGCAATGTAGTCCTTCGCATTCCAAAGGTCATCTGCCACTTTCTTCAAATCTGCAACAGATGATACCGTAGGAACACCAAGCTCTTTAATTTTCGCTTCCTGTTCGCTAAAATCAAATGTGGTATCCACAGTGGTTTTTTCCTCGGTTTCCTCAGCAAGCGATACCGATACGCAACCAAGCAGAAGGCACAGAGTTAGTAAGATTGCGAATAAACGTTTCATAAAAACCTCCTAAAACTTAGCGTTCAAATAAATATCCTCAAGAAAACGATGCAAAAAAGAACTATTCCCCCATGAAAGACCGGCTTTTTCGTCCCTCCTTTCAAGCCTTTCTCCATGCAGTTCCCTCACCAAACGGATTACCATAGTCCGTCATAGATCATCTAACACTGCTTGCTGCGAATCGTTTTTTTGATCAACCGCCTGGTTTAGGTCTTCTTGGGTAAAACATGTATAGGCAATGTCCGTATGGGCCACCGACACACCATAAACATTTACACTAAAAGCAAATAAGTCAATTTTGATATAATTATCTCCATCCTGGATTAACCATTCGGACTTACCTTTTATCCCAGCAGAAGCTATGCCCGAAAGCGCAGAGCCGGTCAAGATATGGCTTTTCCCTTCGGGTATACTGAGTTCTTCGCCATATTTTTTCGTTAAAAGCTCTCTGTAATAATCATATAATGATAGTGTTTCTGAAGCACTATTACATTCGAACTGATAGCCCATTTCTACAAGCTTTTTATCTGAATCCAAACGAAAACATATTGTAGCCTTTTTCCCTCCAACATCTCCATCATACCCCATGCTGGCCCAGCCAAGCAGTTTACCTTCTGTAAGTTCGGTGCTTCCAGCCATTGCAGCACGGATTTCTTCTTCAGTTGAACCAAATTTTAAACCATCCCGCAGGGAAAAAGTCGCAGGATATTGTTCTGCATATGCATTACACAAATACAACAAACAGAACAAACTCATAATCACAGCAAGTGTCTTCCTCATGGATAATTCCCCCTTTAGTGTAAAAGTGTGTACCGAGCACGAAACTCGTTTAGTACCGAAAAACTTTTATGTTCCACTTGTCCCTACTTCTTCTTTGTTAACAACGGTCATTTCACTGCCTTCTTCACCCATCAACGCTTCCATACCAGCCATTGAAAGATAAACCTCACCAAGAACCGCCATATCTGCCATGGCATAGCCAGGAATGTCAACCGTTAAATCCTTTGTTGTTCCATGAAGGATCATCTGCATCGACATATCAAACATCTCTGTCTTGTCTTCCAGCCCTTCCCATTTTAAAAGTAGAGCAAGCCAGAATGACAAATTGTTACTTCCAAAGGTTATATGGGGATTTTCTCTCACATTGGTACCATAGTCCGTCATATGATCTTTGTTTCCTACGTTTTTAAACGTGTACTCATTGCCATCCATAATGATTGTAAACGAAGTAATACCCAAATACTTTGCTGCAGAATAGCTTACCCAAAAGCGCCAAAATGCGACAGGGCTTGAAGAGTAATAGTCACCAATAATGATATCACTGTATACACCAGAAGGATAATCGTAAGCGGTAAATAAAATCATACCTTTCAGCATATAGCCCAAAGTGAGATAATTGCCAAAACGAAATCCTCATGGATCCTCGAGAAATCTCGAGAGATCTTGAGGGAAGGGAGAAGCAATGGATACTTGGGCACTTAA
>JAFROK010000014.1 GCA_017429695.1 Clostridia bacterium
CTGTTCGTCAGGCCAGAGGTTTGCCCGTGGTTAGTCTGCTCCCACATCCGGCTTCCTTCAGATTCCATCTCACGATGGACACCCTTGCCTTCGGCTGTACCCTTCCCACTACCGGGCGGGTTCGGGACTTTCACCCGTTAGAAACGTGCGCCGCCGGGCGCACTAAGTAAAGGCGGCCAAGCTTGACAGCCGGCCGCCAGTGCTGTATTATGATGTTGCTAATGAAGCAGTCCCGCTGGAATTAAATCCTAGCAAACAGCCTCTGAGTAGCTGGCACTACCCAGAGGCATTTTTCATCTGCGCATACCGAAATAGATCGTCAACGCGAGACTTGCAATGGTAATCAGACCGAAGAATAATTCAACAGTCGTCATAACGCATCACCTCCCGTTTTACCAACGGGAGCGCTTCCGGGCGTTCGCCCAATCACATACAGCACATACATTTTACCTGATACAGTAGATTATGAAAAGGGGAACAAACTAAAATATTATTATGACCAATATCTTCACTGCCTGGCTCGATCCTGAGCTGGGCTTTCTTGTTTTTACCGTCCGGCGGCTGACCTACCGGCTTTCGCAGGGGGCGGCTGCCGTTACGCATACGGACTTTCTGGCGGAAGGCTGTATTCATCCCGGCACGCCGGAGATGGTGCAGCTCCTGCCGGAAGAGGAACGGCACAAGGAATTCATTGCCATCTATACCGGCTTTCCATTGTCCCTGGGCAGCAACCCCGGCGGCGTCAACTGGACGGCCGCTGACCGGATCCTGTATGACGGCAGGATATGGAAGCTGGCGAAGCTTCGGGACTGGTCTCAGTTTGGGTACTATCAGGGACTGGCCGTCCTTACGGATGAGTGACCGTCTCCTCCGCAGCCCTTTTTTTACGTTCTGCACGTTCCGCTATACCGGCGGTAATCTCGCAGATAATTTCCAGAATGCCAAAGATCAGTTCCAAGATATCTGCCATCGTTCCGGCTCCCTTCCCTGTGCTGCTTTCCCGCAGCCCTTTCATCCTGTATGACGCAATCTGACTGCGTTCCGTTCCGGGAGGTATGCGCAATTATTTCCGATTCCGATTTCAATACCGCGATCTACCAGGCCCTCTGCGCCTGCCTGGAGCTGCCGCCTTCCTCCGCGGAGGCTTCCGCCCTGATCCGGCCTTTCCCGAATGATCCGGAGGCGCCGCCGGCTCCTCCCCGGTCGGCCAATGTCGTCTATTACAATGTTACCCCGGACTCCGCGCCGGACGCCGGATATACGACCTTCACTTCTTCCGATCCGACGGTTTTCTCCTCCCGTCCGGCCGTATCCGCCATCCTGCCCTGCCGGCTGACCGTTATCTGCTACGGCCCGGACTGCGAAGACAACGCCCGCCGCATCCGGTCCTTCCTCTTCCTGGACGGCAGCGGATGTCCCCGCAACATTCTCCGCAAGGCCGGCATCTTCCCGGTGCCCCGGCCGCCCATGCCGGTGGTGCTGGATGAGGCGGAAGGCAGCCTCCTCCGCCGCCGGGCGGACCTGGCCGTTTCACTGCGCGTGGCGGACTCCCTGCTCCGCACCGGACGGCAGTACGGCATTGCCGAACCGCCGGCGGTCATTTTCCGCTGATGAAAAAAGACGGGGCCCGCTTACCGGGTCCCGCTTTCGTTCGGTATGCATTTTTTTATCATCTTCAGTCCACTCCCCGGATGGGATTCGCGGTGCTGTCCCATTTCGGGTTCACCGGGGTTTCATCCGTGGTCACACAGTAGACGGAATTCTGGTTGTGCTGAATGGCGAAGCGGAAAGCTTTTTCCTTGTCCATACAGAGGAAGCTGATTTCCGGATTGCCGAAATAGCCGACGTAGACCATCTCCGCGTCCAGCTCCCGCATGCCGATTGCGATCATATAGGCATATTCAACCTCCGTATAGCCGCCGAAGGGATCATCCGACGCCAGGTTCTGGTGGAAGGAGACGCAGAAGCCGGCATCCATCTCCGCTTCCTCGTATCCATCCTCGGTAATTGTATAGGTATTATTGTCCTGGGCGTCCGGATACATTAACGAGAAAGACTGCGCCACATCCATAAAGAACAGATACTGATATGCGTCCCAGATGATGTCCGGATGCTCCCGGACGTAGTTTTCAATGAATTCCCTGGACGCCAGCGGCCCGAGTACCAGCACTTCCGTATCCGCCACGTCCGCAAAGGTAATTTCGGCATTGATCTCCTGCCTGCTTGCTTCGGTTTCCACGGGGAGCGCTTCCGCAAAGGCACAGGAGAAGAGCATCATCAGGGCCGCCAGGATCATAAGAAGTCGTTTCATTTCAGATTCCTCCCCTCTTCTGCTGTTCATAACCGGTATTTTTACGAATCGAAGAAATGCCGGCCGTCATCCGTCACAAGCCGTTCCGCTTTCGGATACTCAAAGATGGCATCGTTATCCGCATTGGCTTCCAGGTATGCGGCAAATTCATTCGCATACCATTTGGCCATATCCAGGTTATGCATCCGGCAGTAGCCGCAGTTTTCCGGGGCGGTGCCGGGCACTTCCTGCGCGTCGTTCACGGCTTTGAACGCCCGCAGCATCAGGCCGTACAGTTCCCGCGGCCTGCGGTTTCCCTTGAGGATGAGATAAAAACCCGTCAGGCAGCCCATGGGGCCCCAGTAAATGACTTCGTCCTTCCAGTCGGGATCGTTGCGGAGAAAGGTTGCGATGAGATGCTCCAGCGAATGCATGGCCGCCACGTCAATAACCGGCTCCCGGTTCGGCTTTTTCAGCCGGATATCATAGGTGGTCACCGAATACTCCCCCAGGCGGTCCACCCGGCTTTCAAAAATACCGGGGACAATCCGCATATGGTCCACTGAAAAGCTCTGGATCAGTTCCATTCCTGTTTTTCCTCCTGTTGCTGCTTTTTTCCCGGAATACCGGAAAACCGGGAAGGCTCCCCTTCCCGGCTGACTGATGACCGTTGATTACCAGATATCCACAGATCCGGATTCCTCGCCGCGGATCCACCAGAGCTTGTTCTGGTCCACGCGGACGAACACGGATTCGGCGCCGGCGGGCACTTTCATGGCAATCTCTTCGGGGGTGATGTTGCCGCCCAGAGGAGACTGGACATAGATTTCCAGCTTCGCGGCCTTGACCTTGCCGGCGGGCTTCTTCACGGCCTTTTCAACCTTCGCGGCCGTCGCCTTCACGGCGGTCTTCGTTTCGCGGGCCGCCTTCGTTGCGGTCTTCTTCACTTCGATCTTCTCGGCCAGCACTTTATCTTCGGCCTTTTTGGCGGTGGCTTTCACAGCAGCCTTGGCCTTGGCGGGCGCCTTTTTCACAGCGGCAGCCGCTTTCTTCGCCGGAGCGGCGGGCTTCACTTCAGTTTTGACTTCTTCCGTCTTTTTCTTTGCAGCCATTTTTCAATTTCCTCCTGAGTATTGGTTTCGTCGAATATGATACACAAGATTCCTTATATGTCAAGGCTTACACGGGATTTGGGATAAAAATGCGCCGCAGCGGATCAATACCAGTCCATTTCCTGGTACGACTGGACATCGCCCTTTTTCGGGCAACCAGGTGTGTTGCATTTGTAAACCCCGCCAAAGGGCTCAATCACTTTGCCGCAGCCTTTGCAGTGCGGCTGGGTGGTGAAACCCCTCTTGACGTCCCCGCCCGTGACGGTGTTCATTTCTTCCTGGGTCAGTTCCATTCCGGCTTCTGCGATGATCGCTTTGGCTTCGTCCTGGCTGGCGGCTTTCTCCACCCGTTCCTTCAGTTTGCCAATCAGTTTCATTATATTGCCTCCTTCATTAAAAATGTGTATGGTTACGGTAATTCATACGCAGCGGAACAGCCCGCCGGCAGTATCTTCCGGAATTTTTCTTTTACGCTTCTCCGGCCCTATTATAACCGAAATCCTGCATCCGGTCAACGAAGCGGATGCTGCTGCGAAAGGAAGTTCATCCTTATGCTCTCCATCTCCACCATTGCCCGGGTGGTTGTCAATGCTTCCCGGACCGTTTCTGTTCCCACGTCCTTTGATACCGGCCTGATGCTCCTCAAAGACCCCGATTATGCCGCCGCAAAGCGCCTGCGGCCGGCAGCATTCAGAACGGCGACATCATCGAGAACGGCTTTGCCCTCTGGGCGGACAGTTACGACACCCAGTCCGAGGCCGACCGCGCCGCGCACAAGGCCATGCCGATCCAGGTGGCGCTCACGCTGGCGGGCAGCCTGGAAAGTGTCGTCATTAACGTGAATGTGCAGCTATGATTCCGTACAGAAAAAGCCTGCTGATTCCAATCGTTCTCAGGTTATGTTGCGGAACGACAAATCCGGTGCGCAGCCTCGATAGACGTCTGAATTTTTTTACTTGCAAATTTGTATCATTTATAGTATACTTTTTGCAACCGAACAAAGGATTATGCGATACAGCATATCCGAAATAAACAGGAGGGAACTATTATGAATCAACAGGAAGCAATTCAGGAACTGAAGAACCATCCGCAGCAGGCTGAGATGTTTAACGAGGTATTGAAGATTATCAGCAATGCCATCAAGGCAGAAATGCCGGTTTTCATGAAGCTGGTGCAGATAGACGCTCTGAATGAAATTCAGAAAAAGGCCGCAGGGAACAAGGTTTCCGACAGGCCCGAAGCTATGCTCACAAAGCAACTGGACGAAATCCTGAAGCAGATCGACAAGGATCTCGAAAAGCAGATCGCCGCCAAATTTGCCAGCGTGAAATAAGCGACCGCACTTGCAAAAAAGAGGAGACAGTCATCTCCTCTTTTTTGTTTTCATATCGTTTTCTATAATGAGCTTCCTGTCAGCCGGATATGCATATGAAAAACCTGCTGATCCGGGTCCGGCGGGAAAATGAGGTCCGGGCGACGGAAGCCAGGGACCGATAAAGATAAAAACGCCCGCTGATTCGTTACCGAACCGGCAGGCGGAATGGGAGATACGAACTGAATAAAGCCTGGTTCACATCCATCTCATGTCCATTTGACCCAGGACACGGCCTTTATACTTGCAGCCGTTTGTGGTGCATTTGTACACACCTTCATAAGAGTAGACCACGTTTCCACATCCCGGGCAGTGCGGCTGTTCAATCAGTACGTTGCTACCGCCGGAAACGCAGGCCATTTCTTCCTTTTTCAGTACGACTGTGTCATTCGTTTTCTCTGCCATTTCATCATCCATCCAATCTTTCAGATTCTTTTACTGGGTTTCCAATACTGGATACGAACAGGGATCACCCGGTGGCAGTGATGTGCCGGTTTTTTCGGGGATTCCCCGTAACAGCTGCCCTGACTCCGATATTATTCATTTCGTTCAATTCACCCGGAATTCCTGCCGGGATGAATTGTCTTCAGGAGGTGATCCGCTATTCCCCAGGAATTTCTGGCATCCTTCGCGGTGGACATCGACGAAGCCGGCGTCAACCGGCTGCAAACGATCCTGACGCAGAACCGGGATCTGGCAAACCAGCTGGCTGCCGCTTTCAATACGGCCCGTTCTTCCATGATGGACTTCATCCAATCCGCGACGGAAGAGCTTTCCGCGCTGCCATTCTTCTCCCGGCCTTCCTCCGTGGAGGAAACGCTCGGCGCTTCCGGCACCTTTTCCATTGACCTGGATTTTTCGAAAGCATCAAAGCAGCTTGAAACGTTTCTTGCGTCGGCGAAGAAGCAGTTTAAACTTACCGCTGACGGCTCCGGTATCGTCTCCGCCGCTTCTTCGGCGCTGTCCCAGGTACGGAGCATGTTTGCCAGTGCCGGGCTGGTGCTGAAGGTAAAAACGGAAGTGGAAAAGCCAGGAGTTTCCGACGATGATTCCGGCGATTCCTCCGGCCTTGTGTTTACTCCGGTCAAGGCTGCCACCGGCGGGCGGTTCTCATCGCCAACCCACGCAGAGATCGCCGAGGACGGGGATCCGGAATATGTGGTGCCTGTAAAAAAGGAAAACGAAGCTGTTCCGCTGGTCAGGAGCCTGCTGTCGGAACTGTCGGCATCGGCACTTGAATCGCTGCGGGATGTACTGCCGGTATCCGGCCGGGAAGCGTATTCAGCCTTTTCAGATGTGCCGGAAATGCTTTCCGCAGCGCCGGCAATGGCCACACCGGTGGTGAACCAGACGACTTCCAGCAATGTTTCCGCGCCGGTGAATATCCATGTGGAAGCCTCCGCAGCGGATCCGGAGGCTGTGGGGAAGTCGATCTATGACACGGCAGAGCGGTACCTGCTGAGAACCCTTCGGGAGGTGCCAGGATGAACAACACATCTTCCGCCTACATCACCGTCAAGGATTATAACCAGACCTACCACTTCACCGGCGTGCTTTCGGTGACCCACTCTCTGAGCCTGAAGGTCTTCGAAAAGGCCGACGCCACGGAACTGGGTTCCTTCGTCAACGGCGCGAAGAACCAACCGGATAAGGTCACCCTCTCCGTGCTGGAAACCGACGCGGCCCATTCCGCTGCCGGCTGGGCCACCCGGATGCTGGATGTCCTGGAATCCGTGAAGCGGAACCGGCTGCTGTGCCGGGTAGTAACCCAGCACCATACCTACGATGATATGCTGCTGACGGGTATATCCGTCACCCAGGACGAAGAGCATCCGGACGGCTGGGCCGGGGACCTGACCTTCACGGAATATATTCCAATGGCAATCCTGGGGGAAACAAAGACGGATGACAACGCGTCCACGCCGACGAACACCGGTTCCACGGCTCCGGCAAAGAAGGATTCCGGCGTGGCGGCGAAGGTGGATTACGGTGCTGCCCCGGCAGCGAGTGCCGGGGCATTTATCACCGGCTTCCTGTCCCTGCAGAACGGCAGCTCTTTGGAGCAAAAAATAGCCCGTGCCGGGATTGACACGGACAGTATCCGGTATATTGTGTAATTGTGCAGGATTTGCACAGCAAAAAAGCCGGTTCTGAAGCAGAACCGGCAGGTGCGTTATACAGGGAAATCGCGATTAAACTCACTAAGGGGTAGTTCGTATAAATTCTGGTTTTTCGGTTCAATGATATCGATTCATCTTCCGATACACTGTTAATAAGAGTACCGTCCTTCTAATGTACTTGTGTCAGCCTCCAGGAGACCGTGCAGAAGTTTGCCCAGTCCCTGCGCGCCTTTGGCACGCATATACTCCTCAGTTTGTGGAATAGGAAGATATCCCATAGAGACTTCTATAGCAACATCTCTGCCGAACGATTTCTCAATGTCATCAATCATTTTACAATACGCATCAATTTCCTCGTGCGAATGCAGCACACCGCCGATTGATTCGTTTTGCTGGCCCCCGGACACTTTGTCCATCTCATCCATGGTCAGCTCCCTGGCTCCGCGGGCCTTCAGGAATTCGTCCACCTTCGCTTTGATTTCGGGCTTCATTTTCTTTATCTCCTTCCAAATGACTGTTCAGTATTCTGTTTACACTAGGGTATACGCACGGCCCGGACGGGCTGGCAGTGGTTTCTGAAAATTTCTGAAAAAATATTGTTGCTTCTTTTCCAAGCCCGTATTACCCGAAAACGGCTGGCGGTTAACTGCGAAGCCCGGGCTGCTGATGCAGTCCGGGTACAAGGCAAAAATTCTGGTTTTCTGTTTCATTTGGCACTGTTATTTTTTGAGAACAGATACTCACTGCACTACAGTTTTCCCTGTTTCCTCTATTTTTTTTGATTATATACATTCCATTCCGGCACATCCTGTCCCTCCTCCAGCAGGCCGAAGAAGAACTTCTGCTTCATCGGAACATCCAGTACGCGGACAGGCTTTACCTGATTGGGAGAAGATCCTTTCGCAATCTTCATTTCCCGCCACAGGGCATGGGTTTGCGGCTGCTGGATCAGCACCAGCGGTTTTCCGATGCTGCCACGTTTAATGCTGAAAAATTCATATTCCGGATTGACTTCACACAGATGCTTTTCCATCAGGTCAGCATAGTGCCCGTCCCGGTCGATGTCAATCGGCTGGTCCGGTTCCAGCAGCAGCACATAGCGGGACACCATTCCGGTGTCATCGATATAAAGCGCGTAATCGTTGAATTCACAGTTCAGATCCTTTCCGGTACGGCGCACGGCTTCATTCAAATGCTCCTCTGTGGTCTTTTCAGCCGCCACATTCACCAGCTGGCTCTTCCTGTAAGCAAAGGTAATCATCGGGCACTGATGGTACATTCCCACAACCCGGATCACATCCCTGATCCTGTAGCGGTAGAATCCGCACTGATTGGTGATAATGACCTCGTATTCTTTTCCCTCTTCCAGCTGATCAACCAGCAGGGTCTCCCGACAGTCATCCGGCGCGTCTGCCGGCAGGAATTCAAAGAAGCAGCTGTCCAACAGAGGCACAAAGCGCGGATCATTCATATCCACGCAGGCGGCGAATATTCCTTCTGACGCAGCATAAACAAAGAAATCGATGGGCAGTTCTTTACCCGCGTAGCTCCTGTATTTCTCAGTATAGGTAGCAAACCCGCCCGTACCGATTCCGAATGCCCAGGAGATCTTTGGCCAAAGGCGGGGAATCACCGGGGTATCGAAGCCATCCCGAAAAATCTTCCGCAGTTCCGCAGCTCGTTTTGGATTCGCGTGGATATAGGGAAGAATAGCAGGGCGGGACTCCTCCGTACACACATCCTTATTCAGGGTTCCGTGCTCAATATCGTCTACGATCATTTCCCAGTTTACTTTGATGTAATTCATCATATCCACCAGGTTTGTCATGAATCCGCTGAACATATAGGCGAGATCCGGCTCTTCCAGCGCGAACCGTGCCTTCATGTAATTCATGTTCATGCCGCCGATCGGAAAAAGGATCGGATCAGGAGACGTCAGCAGGAGCGGATACAGCTTCCGGAACTGCCTGGATACAGCGCCGGTTACCGATCCCGTCGGCGTCCCGTCTTCTGTCAGGGTTGTCTCCGTTTCCAGCATATTGAGCCCTTTTTCACAGGGAACACCCTTGCCATCGTGCTTCCGGTGATACCGGTTCGCGAGCGCCTTCGTCCTTGAGAAGGAATACTTTTCATAAACAGTCATAGACCGATCCGTGACCGGGATCTTTTTCTGTACGCCGACACTTCCGGAAGTTTCCGCATACTGGATGACCGGATAAGTGGTAATCAGATCTGTCTCATGGTTCTGAATCATTCTGCGGATATAGGGTTCATATACATCATAGTCGGAAAAGGGAACTTTTTTCCGATACTCGTCTGCGGAATGGATATCCTCAAAATTATATTTGCGCCCATACTCAGTCTGCGCGTTATCCCTCAGAATCCGCATCAGCAGGTCCTCATTCGACTTGCGGGGATCCTCACAAGCCTGAGCCAATTCCTTCAGCGTCTTTTCTCCCTTGTGAATCAAAACCTGATCAATCAGCCAGATAATCGCACTCATGTGATCTCCCCCCAAAACAAAATTATAGAAATGGCAATATTCATTTTTTTACATTTTCAAACTGTTCTTCACGAGCATATCTTATTCGAAAAACAACTTGCGGTCAATAACGGCATAGAGCGGAAAACAATAATTCTTTCGTCCTAGGCCTTTTCCGGATTTCCTTATTTTTTTCGCTAAACGGGTATGGAAATCCTGTTTTGATCTTTTCTTTTTCAGGAGGCTTCCGATGCGCACATTATCTTATATTGAGCTGCCACTGACGAACGATTTCCGTCAGGTGTTTACCGTGGATGTGACGATTGACGGTGATGCCCTTCATGCCCGGGTGGAAATCCGGTACCTATCCGCTCTGGATCAATGGGTGATCTCGATCTGGGATAACGCAACATCGGTCCTGTTGGCAAACCAGGTGCCGCTGATCTGTTCCTACGGGGAACTGAACGACCTGCTGTTGCCTTTCCGGTATATCCGGGACGGAGGGGGAGTTGGGTCACTGTTCGTCCTGCGGAATACAGACGAACCGTCTACCGTCAATCCGGCGAAAGGGAACCTGACGGAGTTTCAGGTTTTGTTCGGAGACACCTTTGTACCAGAGTTGGAGGAATCTGCTTGATTGTTGTGAATCGCTCGCTCACCGTCACCCTGGACGGTGAGCTGCTTTCTTTCTCCGGCCGGATGCGGCTGCGGGGAAAGGATGAACTTTCCCTGTTTCCTGCGCTGTTTACACTGGAGCTCTGGAACCTGCCGGAAGAGATGTACCTGCGGATGTCCCGGTGTAAGGACATTGCTGTTTCCCATGGCGATGCATGCCTGGTATCCGGACGGGTATGGGATGTATTCCGGCATGGGGATAAAGAGGGAACAGTCACATCCGTTTCCATCTCTCTTGGACTGGATCTGTGGGAAAGTACGGTTTCTCTTTGCGTTCCTGCAGGAACACTGCTTTCTGAGACAGTCCGACAGCTCCTCGATGCTTCCGGTACCGGGATCCCGTTTTTATCGGTCCTTTCTACGGATCCGGTTTCTTCCAGGGGGCAATCCTTCTTCGGCAGGGCATCCGAATGTGTTTCCGAAGCGCTGATGTGTCATTCTGAGCGCAGCGAAGAATCTCCTCGGCCCATGCTGACGCCTTCCGGACTGATGGCGGTCCCGCCAGGAGTCCTGCCTGAAGCCGTCAGAATCACGGAAGCGGACCTGACGGATGCGCCGGCTTTTGTTGGTGGCAGCCTGCACGGGGCACCTTCACTGATGGTTCTTTCTGCAACAGTGGCCGGCTGGCGGCCGGGACAGACAGTGGAGGTAGAGTACAAAAACATCCGCGCCCGGGGGATCGTAAAGGAACGATCCGTGGACGCGGATACCGGGGACGGAACATGGAAGTCTGAACTGCTGGTGGAGGTCACATTTCATAATGGAAAACACTTCTCTTTCTCCCGCTGAGCGCGAGGCGCTGAAGCGGGATTTCTTTCTGTCGCTGCACTGTGCTTTGCCGGGGAATGTGGTGTCCTTTGACGCAGAGAAGCAGACGGCGGAAATCCAGCCGGCGGTGAAGGTTGGGTCAATGAGTTATCCGATCCTGGCGGACGTGCCGGTGTTCATGCCGGTGCCCTTTGAGGTGCATCCCGGGGATGCCTGCCTGGTGGTTTTCTCTGATGTGGATATCGATAGATGGCTCGAGACAGGAGAAGCCGCCGTACCGAATTCGGCACGGCGGCACTCACTGTCAGACGGGTTTGCGTTTGTGGGGTTCAGGACGGGGTAACTTCCGGTTTTCCGGTTCAACATCGGTTCGGCAAATGGCATCTGTTCATTTTCCATCATTGAGCTATTTGCCTGACGATGCACTCTGCATATCGTTTCGCAAGAGCTTCATCGTAGTCAACCGCTTTACCTTCAGTATATTCGTTCATGGCATCCCGGATCAATGGGTGGAATTCCACAGGCAGATGATTGATTGCCCATTCGCCGCCCTCCTTTTTTGAGAGGATAAGGCCATCTTCTTTATATGCCAGCACCCTCGCAAGATTCAGGATCAAATACATGGGGTACTGCGTTATTTCATCTGCGGCATCTGAAACATCGCACCATATGGAATCCATATAATCCCTATGGGGCACTTCCGCGAAGACCTCCCTGATCGGAGCACCATACAAGCACTGTCCCCTCTTGTTTATGATCGTAAAGTGAGCCGCAAGGTCTTTGTCGACACCTTTCATCCGTTGGATATAGCCATCCGGGTCAGCTTTGTACGCTTCGAGATGCCCAACGGAAAAATGCAATTCAAATGGGGTCGGATAAACAAATGGCCTGCATACCTCCCCGAGAACGATACTCATTTCAATCCCTTTTGCAGGGGCCATCGCGTTTGCTTTGATCACCATGTCCATATACGCTCTTTTTGCGTCATCAGACATCGGATGATCCACCACTGTAATCAGATCGATATCACTTTTCTCAGGATTGAAGCATCCCATGGCAGCGGATCCATGCAAATATATGCCGACCAGATTGTCACGCAGAATGTTTTTTGACTGTTCAATAAACTCATGGATCAGGTTTCCGGCTTGCCATCCTTGCATCATATCACCTCTGTATATTCCGACTGCCGATCGTTCATTCAATTCAGATTTATGTCCTTTTTCCGGAAATCAGGTCTGCAGCGATTACCGTCCTATCATACCTTCTTCAAATGGAGCACGACATGCGTGTCCTGATAACCGATTTTTTTGTAGAATTCATTGCCGCCTCCTGTCATTACCTCGGCGCCGAGCGCGCGCATTACCCGGTCATGTCTGGAGAGAGCGGCGGCCGCAAGCCCTTTATGCTGGTGAGCCGGAACGGTGCAGAGCGGTTCCATATACGCCAGGCGGTTTTCAGGAACCCACCACATACCGGAAAAACATACGTATTCGTCGTTCTCATCGGCAATGATTACCGTATAATCATACGTTGCATGGGGCGACGGGGAAAGCGTGGCGCACAGGACATTCTGATACAGTTCATGCGGACTGAGCCCTCCGTTTTTCGTTGGGATTTCCCAATTGACAAATTCGCCCGTTTTCTCGCTGTTAAAACCATTCCAAAGGCATCTGGCGCTCTTCAGCGGATCTGAAGTTTTTGCGTCTACAAAATGATAGCCCTTCGGGAGCGGATAATCGAGTTTCCCTTTCCGAAAATCAAAAATGTAATCCGCTTCTTCATAATCTATACGATAACCGCGCCTTTTGGCCTCCTCGATCAGCGCCGCCTGTCCGCTCATCAGATTCAGCTCCCGTGGCTTGTCAAACTTCGGATACGCTGTTTCGGCATATCCGATCATTTCGCCTGCGAGAAATTCATATCCCGGGCGAAGGACAAAGTATGTCGATGTGACCGGCTGCTCATAAAACACAAACCCTACAGGAAGATCACCGTCCAGCCAGAACCGGTTCCATCGCACATAATCCTTATCCATCCAGGAACTGATGATCGCGTATTCGAAAAAAGGCGCTGCCGGACCATTTGATTCCGCATGGTTGTATACATCTGTCATCAGCTTCCACACAAGATCAATATCCGTCAGGATATGAAACTGCTTTGTCCTGATATTCATTTTCAATCTCCTTCAGTTCCCCTGTTCACTTCCGGTTTTCCGGGCTATTGGCCCGCCAGTTTCAAAAACTTTGTATCATTCATTTGTTCGTTTGTCAGATATTTTCCGTCACAGAAAAGAGCATAGGTCGTGATTGGTGTTGGAGCCGCCTGAGCTGCTTCTTTTGTATCAATATGGATTGCTCTGAACGAAATGCCATGCTCCTTTGCAGTTTGCTCAACAATCGGGACATATTTCGCATTGAACGGGCACTGGCTTGTATAATACAGAACATAACCGTTTCCGTCTGTATGGGGATGCCGGGCACATTCTTTGAATTTCGGCGGTTCCATATCCGACGAAAAAGGCAGATACCAAAGCTGGATGCCGTTATCTGCTTCATCGCATACAGTAAATCCCTTATATTTCAGGAACTTCGGATCGGCAAGGAAAGGTTTTTTCTTTTCAGCACACAGGATACACAGCCCTTTCTTGCCTTTCTCTTTACTGTCTGAAATACATGCACTGAGCAGGTCATTGGAGTATCCGTGTCCTTTGAATGACCCGGAGACCCAGAGGCAGTCAATATACATATATTCATCTGCATCAATCGGATTCCAGGCATTTTCTGCAGGAATATATTCGATGAAGCATTTCCCGCGCTCTGTGCTTTTCAGAAAAACCAGCCCATCATCAAACCGGTCTGTCAGCCAGGCTTTCTTTGAGGAAACCTGAACATCCTTGTTATTTGATATCGCGCAACAGATGTGTTCCTTTTCGATGTTTTCTTTTGTTACCCGAATGTACTCCATGATCAAGACCTCCTACCGTGACAGCTCAACCAGTGATGCAAAGGAAAATTCAAATTCTGTAGTGCTAACTACGCTTTTCAGCGTCTGCCTATATTCCCCTGCTTTTTAATTCCATTCATATACATCCAGCGGATTCAGATAGTTCTTCTTCAAGTCCCGGATACTACCAAAGAATTCCATTTCGGAAGCCGAAATAGCAGACGCATCTGCTTTCAAGCGGATCAGTTCCATGGAACAGAACATATCCGCTGCCTGAAACAGGCGATAATCTGATGGGACAACGCGCTTGATTTCAACTTCCGGCAACAGAACAGTGAACACAGAAGCAAGAATCTTTGAAATTTCTATCTGCCCATTGTCATAATAGATCTTTGTTTTCTCGAAGGAAAGGAATTCCTGATAATGATCCCTGACAAAGCGAGAGATCAGCAACGATAACCGAGCTGATGCCTGAACGGAATCTTCAATATGCTTTTTCTCGATATGAAAGCAGTGATATCGTATGTTGCAATGCTTGATAAACGTGACCATGCTGTTCAGGATTCTGCGTCTGGTCTGGATGGTTTCAAATTCATACTCGTTTTCCCTGCGAATGATTGGACCGGTGTGAACACAATGATCCGGAAAACCGCGATTCGCGAGATCCTGTTCCAATTTGGCTATAGGCAGAGAAATGTCAACTGACTGATCATGGAACACCATGGTGATGATGTAATAGGGCGAACGGAAATCATACGGCCCGAAATCGCCGCTTTCATCAATGAAGATGCTCAGTTCGCTCAAGGGAGGATTCCTCCGGATATAAGAATAGCGGGGAACATCCCCGCTCTCGATGGACCCGGGTCTTTCGACCAGCCCCAATCAGTTTCCTGATCTTGACTTAAGTATAGCCGGAAAAGGCTTTTCTGTCAAGCGGTTCATTGATTTCAGAAAGGTTATCCGCTCTCATCCGATATACTTTTTGTGCGACAACTTTACATTGTTCTGCTTGACCATGGCATAATGCAACGTAGTGTCGATTTTCTCGTGACCCAGCACTCTTCCTGATACCGGACAAGGCATTGCCTGATATCATCCGTGGTCATGACGCAGGCGTTCTTCTCCGAATAATTCAACACCGCCCTGATATTATACAGATACAGTTCAATGGTTCCTTCTGATCTACCTTCCAGGCGTTTGGTGGCAATGAACGCATCCAGCAGTTCTGCTGTGGTTTTCTCTGCTTCTCTGTCTCCTGTCAGTTTCACGGATTCGTCCAGCGTGTTCTGGAGAACAACCATCTGCCTGTTGTCCAGCCAGCCAGACATTCGCTGCATGATGTAATGGATCGCTTCCTGATTCATGAAAATGCACCTCCGATTATTATTGGAGATGCATCATATCAGAAATGTTACAAAATTGTTAATGAACAGGAAAATATAAAGTTGCAAATACTAATATTCCATATCAATTGCCTTATTTCCTTTCAGGGGGTGTTTTGCTTGCTGCTTCGTCCTGTTGATGATTCCGGCGATATTCTGCCGGTGCTGTCTTCTTCGGTGCTGGTATCCGGTTCTTTGGCGGTGACGCAGCTTGTCCGGGACCGGCTGAATCTGCTCTCCGGGGAATGGTGGGAGAATCCGGCCTGGGGATGTGATGTGTTTGAAATGATGCGAGCAGGGCGGGTGACGGCGCAGGATGTTTCAGCACTGTCATCTTATCTGTGTTCGTATATCGCGGCTACCCGGGGTGTCCGGTCGGTGGAGGATGTGCATGCGGCGCTTTCGGGCCGGCAACTCACGTTCTCCTGCAGGGTGGTGACGGCGGACGGCGCCGGGACTGTTGAGGTCATGAGTCGCTGAGAACCTCCCGCTGACTCACTTTTCCGGCGCGGCATTCGTGAATACGGTGCAGATTCCCGCGGTCAGGAGGCTCACAATCAGCACACCGGAGCAGACGTCCGACAGGAAGTGATTCGTCATGTGGATGCGGTTATATCCGCAGAGCAGGATAAAGATGCATACCAGGATAAACGCAATCATGTTTTTGCGGCTGCTGCGGTTTTTCATGCAGTCGGTCAGCACCGGCAGTGCAAACAGCACGGAAACAATCGACATATGGCCGCTGGGCCAGCTCATGTAATTGTCATTGGTGCCGGCCAGGTTAGGAATCATCTGGTACCAGTTCCGGAATTCGGACGCCGGATCCTCCAGCGTCAGCAGGTATTTGTAACGTGGCCGCGATCCGACCTGCTTCAGCCACTGCATCGCGACGTCCGCCATAAAGCAGATCATCAGCAGGGCGGCGCCGACCAGGATCAGCCTGACGGGATCGGAATCATCCAGCAGCCGGGCCACAGCGAAAGGCACCCAGGCATACAGCACCGCCCACAGCAGCCAGCTGGCCGCGGAGGAAAGGAAAGCCGTTCCTTCTTCCACACTGTAGCCGAACATCGGCCTCACGTTCTTGCTGAAATAGGAATTGGAAAAGTATACGGCCATAAACCAGCTGAACACCGCCAGCAGCAGCCCGACCTTCTTCAGGGCAGGGCCTTTCTTTTTCAGCCCGGTATACAGGCAGGCCCCGCCGGCGGGAAACAGGCAGTAGGCAAAGAAAGGACTGTAGGTGGCAAAAATCGTGCCAAGTTCGGTTTTATTTGCCAGAGCCTCGCTGATTTTCAGGTCAAAGAACGATCCGACGGCGATGCCGGCCAGGCAGACTGCGATCACCGACCAGAAACATGCGGATGGTACTGCGAGAATAGTTTTCTTTTTCATGGTTCCAGCTCCTTGACAGAAAAAATTGAAACAAATGGTATGATTCGATCCTGTTTCCCCTGTTTCCTGTTACGGCGGCGGTTTTTGTGGTATAATCTGTCCATACCACGAGAGAGGAGTGTTTTTTACATGAAAAAGGCAATTGCCCTGGCCCTGGTGCTGGTGCTGGCCCTGGCTGTCTTCTCCGCCTGCCAGAAGCAGGAGGAAGTCAAAACTGAAGCCAAAAAGGAAGTTACCCTGAAATATACGATCTATAACCGCACCGGTGAGCGGGTCACCAATTTCTCCATGGAAGACCTGCAGGGGTCCTCAAAGATTTCCGCAAACAATATAGAGGACGGCCTCAGCTCCCAGTTCAGCATTACGGCGGCGGTGGACGATACCGGCACGCCGAGTCTCCAGATCGCTTACGTCACAGCGAGCGTGCAGGGCGCAAATGTCATCCTGAACGAAAAGGCGGACGCCATCACGCTCCTGCCCGGCGGTTCCATCGAATTCAAAGCGCCGGCGGAATGAACAGCGTCCGCCCTGCCCCGCCCCAAAAAATTTTTACTGCCACCTGTTTCCGGTGCTGCGTATGAACAGGTGTCAGGCGCAGACAGCGCCTGGAAAACAAACATCGCAGGTAAAACCATGAATCATATTCATACAAGGAGGAAACCCAAATGAAAAAACTGTCATCTGTCCTGTCAGCCATTCTGTGCGCACTGCTGATCGCCTGCCTGGCGGTAAGCGCCTGCGCGGAAGAAGTTCCCACTTCCAACGTTTACCGGCCCAAGATTTCCGAAACGTTCAAAGCGATCACTGCCGGAAAGACCTTCGAAGCCCAGGTCAGCAGGAATGAAGTCTACGGCCAGGATGAAGACGCGCGCTGGACCATCAATATCACCGCCTGTGAAGAAACACACTTCAAGGCGGAGGACATTGAAAACCTGAAGGCAAACGACATCATCGCTTTCAATCCCGGAGAAGCCATCTTCATCGTTGAAAAGACCGCTGAAGAAGACGGATTCCGCCTCGTGGACAGCAACTCCGTCGTATATTACTTCACCAAGGCGGAAGACGGCGACTATATCGGCCGCACGGAAAACGACAACATGTTCTTCACGGCCATCTTCACCATCACGATCCCGCTGGAAAAGGACATCAGCTTCCTGGACTGGAGCGATCCGGAAAACCTGGAAGCGCCGGTGAAGAAGGGTTACGATGAGCTGCTCGATCTCCTGCTGGAAGACACGAACTTCGCTCCGTACAACACCAAGGTCACCTTTGACGAAAACGGCATGCTGACTGAGCTGCTCTACACCTACTCTCCCTGGAACTGATTGATTCGGATCATCTTCCCTGCCCGGCTCTTCGGAGCCGGGTTTTTCAATGCAGCGCATTTTCCGGGGCGTTGTTTTACTTCAGTTCACTGTACAGGATTTTCCCTACGCAGACCATGTCCGGATCCGCCCGCTCCAGGAAGGATGCGATGGCCAGCTCTTCGGAAGGATTCACCTGCAGGGTATATTCCCCTTCCGGTGTGACGATCCGGACCGGGCGGCCGGTATCCACCATGCCGGCCAGGAAGCGAATGGCAAAATCACCGTTCACCGCCTCATCCGGCGTAACGGTATAGGTATTGCTGCTGCTGTCAAAGGACGCGCGGATGATTCCCGCGTTGACCGAAGGCTCCGCCTCCAGCCAGTACCAGGAAGTGATCTCCCTGCTGGCCGCGCGGGTTCCCAGGTCCCAGACCACCTCCGCCGGGGCAGGATTCCGCACATACCGGGAAACCCAGGTGACCGCGCTCGTGTTTGCTTCCGTCAGTTCCAGGCTGAAATCGTCCCTGACCAGGAGTGCGATGTCCCGGTCAAACGGTTCGGAGTCCCCGTAGAGCCAGTAGGACAGGGTGGCCACATCATCGGTTTCCAGCCACTTCAGCGCAACCTGCTTCATGGCGGAGAGCATATTCTCCGGCTCTTCCCTTTCCGCGAAGGCTTCCGGATCTGCCAGCACCAGGGGCGTCACATTCCCGAAGTCGTAAATCTGGTGGCCTTCCGGCACATGGATCCATACCTGGTGCTCATACCCAAAGCCATACCTGTTCCGGTATTCGTTCAGCGTTTTTTCAAATTCCGCGCAGCGCACGGACCGTTTGCCGTCTTCCGAATAGTAATCCCGGATGCCCGCCTGCAGGCATATGGGACAGTTGGCCAGATTGAGCAGGCTGACCCCGTTGGGATGGCCGGAAGACATATTCACTGCCGCAAAGCGGTCCGCCAGCCGCGGGGACAGCTGGTATACCCCGTCGCCTCCGGCAGAGAAGCCCAGCAGGTAAACATGGTTCGGGTCCGCATGTTCCGCTGCCGTCATATACGAAATCAGGGCGTCCAGCAGCGGATAGGTTTCCTCCCGGAAATGCAGGTCCCAGGTGTCTGAAACGCCGCGGACGGAGAGATAGATGCCGTTTTCCACATCGGGTCCGTAATAGCCAAGCATATTGATCCACTGATCGTTGTTCATCTCTTCCGAACCGCCTCCGCCGCCGTGCAGGGCGATATAAAGGGGATACCGTCCGGATTCATCCGCTTCTCCCGAAATTTGCTCCAGATAGCGCAGTGTCATGCCGCCATGGGACAGGGTGTGGATTGTCTGCGGTTCACCGGGGAACCATTCGCTCGGAACTGCTTCCGTGACGACGGTGACCTCATCCGCGAAAACCGATCCCAGTTCTTCATTCTCCATGGCTTCCTTCACGATGGCGGCCACCATGGCGGCCGTCTCCTCCGCCGTTTGCGGAGCGGAATCCGGATTGACGACGATCGGCGTTTCCGCGCCGGCATGCGCCGCAAACAGCAACAGGGACAGCAGAAAAGCTGTCATTCTCTTTTTCATAAACCGTTCCTCCTTCCCCTTCTGTTAATCATATTCCATATCGACTGTCCTGGTTCCTGTAAACACTACCTGGAAAAAAGGATGGACCGGCCTTGACGACCGGTCCAACATGGATCAGGTATGGCGACAGTATCATGCTTTGGGCGGCAACGGAGACATGAACGATCTCCGCCGCACCTTCCGCCATCTGCCGATGGTTCCCGGCGGGCCGCCGGTGGTTGTCGAAGATGAATAAATGGGTTATTCTTTCTTTTCGCCTTTTCCAAGCAGGGAATAGCACAGGCCCGAAAGCACGCCGCTGACGCAGACCGCGATCCAGCTCTTATCCCAGGCGTTGCCTATAAATCCCCACAGGAACATCACGAGCACGCCGATAGCATTGATGATGAGCGGCAGCTTTTTAGCATCAAAATTTTTGAAATCCATAGCACAGCCTCCTCGTTTTTTTCTTTAGTACAAGCATACAGCATTTTCCAAAAGAATCAAGTTTTTTCGGACGAACGGTCATTCCGGAAGTCTGAACGGCAGAAAGGAGTTATTTTTATGAAAACCATCAACTGGCTGGTCCGTATCCGCAACAAGCAATTCTGGGTATCCGTGATTCCGGCGATTGCGCTGGTGATCCAGGCCGTTGCCGCCGTATTCGGCTGGACGCCGGATTTCAGCAACCTGGTCGGAAAACTGGTGACCGTGGTGGACGCCGTGTTTGCCCTGCTGGTGATCCTGGGCATCGTGGTGGACCCAACCACCGCCGGCATCGGAGACTCGAAGCGGGCGCTGGGGTATGACGAGCCCTATCAGGACAAAGAATAAAGCTGAATATGAAACCGCCTCCGGACGGTGCCATCGCCGCACTGTCCGGAGGCGGCTTTTTTTGCTTTTTCTTATTCCGTTTTCAGGTAATCGATAATTCCTTCCAGGATTTCCGGGCTTTTGAAGCTTTCGTAGCCTTTGTCCAGGTTCATGATCGCAAGGGCAAAGTTCGTCGCCATGATTTCCTCAGGATCCTCCGCGTAATCCGTATTGCTGCCGACCACGTCCCAGAAGTCCGTCACATCCTCCGCGCGGTAAACCACGGATTCGCCCAGCGGAACAACACCTGTATATTTATGCCTGAAGAAATTGTCCCCGGGGTTCTCGAAAACATCGTCCGTCATGAAAACAAGATAGCATTCCTTCTTTTCCCCGTTCACGGTAAAGGCAGCCACGCTGTTGTGATGTTCCACATCCGGGTTGGCGATGAACTGGTCCCGGATTTCCTGCGGGATGTCGATATCCGCGTCCAGCACCCGGAAATGAATCAGGTCGTACAGCGCCGCCCTGTATTCCGGGAACAGCCGGCTCAGGCAGTGGGAGATTTCATGAATCAGGATATCACGGAAGAGGTCATCATCCGCACGCTCAAACAAAACGCTGGTTAAGAAAACATTTCCTTCGCTGGTGTATCCGCCTGCCCCGGTGGCTTCTTTTCCGGTGGTTTTGACAAAGGTGACCATTCCCGGGTCCGGCAGTTTCAGGCCGTGGCTCTCCAACTGCTGCTGCAGCCAGGCCAGGCCATCGCTGATCCGCTGTTCATCCTCCGCGGTAAACGCCATCACCTGCTCAGCTTCATAATCGATCAGTTCCCCGATGGTGCCGTCCTTTTTCTGCATCAGGAACGCCAGGTCTTTCTCATTGACCTGTTCGTAATACAGGGTTTTGCCCCGCATCAGCGCCTGTCCTTCCTCCACGGAGGCAAAATGAGCGGTAATCACCGTTGTCCGGTTTTCCGCCGCTGCCTGAACGGGTTCAGCACAGGAAACCGCCAGGCTGAGAAGCAGCACCAGGGAGACCGTCATTGCAATAAAACGTTTCATTTCAGTACCCTCCGGATTCATTTTCCGAATATTGATACGCCGCGGTCCGGGAGGATGGCAATTATCCGGCCGTTTCATTTGACATGCCTCATTTGCCAAAGTAAATGCAACTCGCCAGTTGCGTTTACTTTGGCAAATCAACCAGTCGCATTTACTCTGGCAAATATGATATCGTAGGATCGCTGCATCTCGGTTTTAAGGAGGTGCCGAGATGAATCAAGGGAAA
>JAFROK010000015.1 GCA_017429695.1 Clostridia bacterium
ACAGCCGCGAACAGTTCGAACGCCGCACCCATAAGCGGTTGATCGACATCAACAATCCGAATCCCAAGACGGTGGACGCCATGATGAAGCTCGATCTTCCTGCTGGTGTCGAAATCGAAATGAAACTGTGAGGCAGGAGGAACGATTAGTATGAAGAAAGCAATCGTGGGCAAAAAGATCGGCATGACCCAGGTCTTCACCGAAGACGGTCGTCTTGTCCCGGTCACCGTGATTGAAGCGGGCCCCTGCACGGTTGTGCAGACCAAGACCAAGGAATCCGACGGCTACGAAGCCGTTCAGGTCGGTTTCGGCGATCTGACCGAAAACCGCGCCAAGAAGCTCCTGACCAAGCCGGAGCTCGGGCATTACAAGAAAGCCGGCGTCGATGCGAAGCGGACTCTGCGTGAGTTCCGGTTCGATGACTGCAGCGGCTACAAAGTCGGCGACGTGCTGAAGTGCGACCAGTTCGCCAGTGGCGACAAGATCGATATCACCGGCACCAGCAAGGGCCACGGCTACACCGGCGCCATCCAGCGCTGGAACCAGCACACCGGCCCCATGGCTCACGGCTCCAAGTATCACCGGGGCGTGGGTTCCCTGAGCGCTAACTCCGATCCTTCCCGCGTTTTCAAGAACAAGCACATGGCGGGTCACTACGGTGTGGACCGGGTTACGGTCCAGAATCTGGAAGTCGTCCAGGTGGACGCGGAACGCAACCTGCTGCTGGTGAAGGGCGCTGTGCCCGGGCCCAACAAGGGACTGCTCCTGATCCGCGACACCTGCAAGGCCTGAAGCTGAGTAAGGGGGAAAATGAAAGATGCCTAAGACTGCACTATATAATATGGAAGGAAAGGCCATCGGCGAGGTCGAGCTGAGCGAGGAAATCTTCGCCGCTCCGATCAACGAAAGCGCGATGCACCTGATGGTCCGTTCCTACCTGGCCGCACAGCGCCAGGGAACCCAGAGCGCCCTGACCCGCGGCGAAGTCCGCGGAGGCGGCCGGAAAATCTACCGCCAGAAGGGCACCGGTAACGCCCGGCACCATGGCAACCGTGCTCCCCAGTTCCGTCACGGCGGCGTGGTGTTCGCCCCGAAGCCCCGCGACTATGATCTGTCCGTGAACAAAAAGGTTCGCCGCCTGGCCTTCAAGAGCGCCATGACCGCGAAGCTGAACGCCGGCGAGATCATCGTGGTGGACAAGCTGGAACTGAAAGAAGCGAAGACGAAGCTGATGGCCGGCGTGCTCAAAGCCCTGCAGGCCGAGAAGAAAGCCCTCGTGGTTCTGCCTGAGCCGGAAGAATCCGTGGTGCGTGCCACCGCCAACCTGGCGGAAGCCAAGGTCAGCTACGTGAACACCCTGAATGTGTATGACATCCTGAACGCGGGCAAAGTCGTTCTGACAAAGGCCGCCAAGGAATCCGTCGAGGAGGTGTACGCATAATGAAGGATCCTCATGATATCATCAAGCGCCCCGTCCTGACGGAAAAGGCGTACGAAGGCATCGAAGACAAGCGTTACGTCTTCGAAGTCGACATCCGGGCCAACAAGGCCGAGATCAAGAGCGCCATCGAAGCGGTTTTCGCGGATGACGGCGTAAAGGTGGCCAAGGTGAACACCCTCCGGACCATCGGCAAGATGAAGCGGCAGGGCCGCACCCAGGGCATGACGCCGGAGACCAAGAAGGCTTACGTGATCCTGAAGAAGGATTCCAAGCCGATCAAGTTCTTCGAAGGCATGGCCCAGTAAGTAAGGGAGGAGACGAAAACATGGCTATTCGAGTTTACAAGCCGACTTCGCCCGCCCGCCGGTTTATGTCGGTTCTGACCTATGAGGAAATCACCAAGAAGACTCCTGAAAAGAGCCTGGTGGAGAACCTGAAAAAGCACTCCGGCCGGAACAAGCAGGGCAAAATCACGGTTCGCCATCAGGGCGGCGGAAACAAGCAGAAGTACCGCATCATTGACTTCAAGCGCGACAAGGTGGACATTCCCGCGAAGGTGAATGCCATTGAGTACGACCCGAACCGCAGCGCCTTCATCGCGCTCCTGTTCTACGCCGACGGCGAGAAGCGCTACATCCTGGCGCCTCTGGGCCTGAAGGTCGGGGACACGGTCATCTCCAGCGACACCGCGGACATCAAGCCCGGCAACACGCTGCCGATTTCCAACATCCCGGTCGGCACGCTGATTCACAACCTGGAACTGAAGCCCGGCCGCGGCGGCCAGCTGGTGCGGAGCGCCGGCATGAGCGCCCAGCTGATGGCAAAGGAAAACGGTTACGCGCAGGTGCGTCTTCCCAGCGGCGAAATGCGGAAGCTGCCGCTGAACGCGAAAGCGACCATCGGTACCGTGGGCAACACGGATCATGAGAATGTTCGGCTGGGCAAGGCCGGCCGCGTCCGCCATATGGGCGTCCGTCCGACCGTCCGCGGCGTGGTTATGAATCCCTGTGATCACCCCCACGGCGGCGGCGAGGGCAAGAGCCCCGTCGGTATGCCGGCTCCTGTGACTCCCTGGGGCAAGCCCGCGCTGGGCCTGAAGACCAGGAAACACAAGAAGTACAGCAACAAGATGATCGTCAAACGCGCAGGGAACAAGTGATAAGTGAAAGGAGGACGCTCTGAACAATGAGTCGTTCCATTAAAAAGGGCCCTTATGTTGAGGGCGCGCTGATGAAGCGCATTCAGGATATGAACGCGAGCGGCAAGAAAGCGGTCGTCAAGACCTGGAGCCGTTCCAGCACGATCTTCCCTGAGTTTGTAGGTCACACGGTGGCTGTTCATGACGGACGCAAGCATGTGCCGGTGTACGTCACGGAAGACATGGTGGGCCACAAGCTGGGCGAATTCGCCCCGACCCGGACTTTCCGTGGCCACGCGGGAGACAAGAACAGCAACCGGAAGTAATTGAGAGAGGAGTGAACCGAAAATGGCTACCCGAACCAAGGAAAAAGCGGCGGCCCGTAAGGCAAATGCCGACAAGCGGCCCCAGGCCCATGCCAGATACGTTCGCATCTCTCCCCGCAAGGTGAAGATCGTGATCGATCTGATCCGCGGAAAGAACGTGGACGAAGCACTGGCAATCCTGCAGTACACCCCCAAGGCTGCGAGCCCGGTGGTGGCGAAGGTGCTCGAGAGCGCCATCGCGAACGCTGTGAACAACCAGGATCTGAACCGCCAGAACCTCTATGTCGCCGAAGTGTATGCGAACCCCGGTCCCACGCTGAAGCGCTACGTAGCCCGCAGCCGCGGCAGCGCGTCCCCGATGCTCAAGCGCACCAGCCACATCAGCGTGGTGCTGGACCAGAAGTAAGGCGAAGGAGGAAAACACATGGGTCAGAAAGTCAATCCCCACGGCGCGCGCGTCGGCGTGATCTATGACTGGAGCACACGCTGGTACGCCGGGAAAAAAGATTTTGCGAACAATCTGATGGAAGACTTCAAACTTCGGAAGATGCTGAAGGAGAAGTACTACGCCACCGGAATCAGCCACATTGATATCGAACGCACGGCGCAGACCATGACCGTGAACATCTTCACGGCCAAGCCCGGCATGATCATTGGCCGCGGCGGTGCCGGCATTGAAGAGCTGAAGACCAACATCACCGAGTTCCTGGGCCGTCCGTGCCACATCAACGTGATGGAGATCAAGCAGCCTGACGCGGACGCTCAGCTGGTTGCCGAGAACATCGCCCAGCAGCTTGAGAAGCGCATCAGCTTCCGCCGCGCGATGAAGCAGGCGCAGCAGCGTTCCATGAAGGTTCCCGGGGTCAAGGGAATCAAAACCTCGGTCAGCGGCCGCCTCGGCGGCGCGGATATCGCCCGCAGTGAACACTATCACGAAGGCTCCATTCCGCTGCAGACCCTGAGAGCGAACATCGACTACGGTTTCGCGGAAGCGAAGACCACCTATGGCCGGCTGGGCATCAAGGTCTGGATCTACAAAGGCCAGATCCTGCCCCGGGCGAAGAAAGCCCCTGCCGTGAAGGAGGGAAAGTAAGCTATGTTAATGCCCAAGAGAGTGAAGCATCGGAAGCAGTTCCGCGGCCGCATGAAGGGCAGAGCCCAGCGCGGCAATACGCTGGCATACGGCGAATTCGGCCTGCAGGCCATGGAACCCCATTGGGTGACCAGCCAGCAGATTGAAGCGGCCCGTATCGCTCTGACCCGTTACACCAAGCGTGGCGGTCAGGTATGGATCAAGATTTTCCCCGATAAGCCTGTGACGGCGAAGCCCGCCGAGACCCGCATGGGTTCCGGTAAAGGCGCGCCTGAATACTGGGTAGCCGTGGTCAAACCCGGCAGAGTGCTGTTTGAAATCGCCGGCGTTTCTGAAGAAATCGCCCGAGAAGCACTCCGTCTGGCGAGCCACAAGCTCCCCCTGAAGACCAAGCTCATTATGAAAGCAAATGAGCCCAAGACAGAAGCGGGTGGTGAAGAAGCATGAAGGCAAGCGAATTGAGCGCCATGACAAAGGAACAGCTGGAAGAAAAGGTGAAGGAACTGAAGAGCGAGCTGTTCGGCCTTCGCTTCCAGCTCGCGACAGGCCAGCTGCAGAACACCATGCAACTGGGTGAAGTCAAAAAGGACATCGCCCGGTGCAAGACGATCCTTCGGCAGAAGGATCAGGCCTGAGATAGGGAAAGGAGGCAGCTGGAACCATGGAAGAAAGAGGACTGAGAAAAACCCGGATCGGCGTTGTGGTCAGCGATAAGATGGACAAGACCTGTGTCATCCAGATCAAGACCCGCGTCCGGCATCCGCTGTATGGCAAAATCATGAACCAGACCAGCAAACTGAAGGTCCATGACGAAAACAACGAGTGCGGCATCGGAGATACCATCAAAGTGATGGAAACCCGTCCGCTGAGCAAGGACAAGCGCTGGCGTCTCGTCGAGATCATCGAAAAGGCGAAGTAAGTAGGAAAGGAAGTAAATCGCTATGATTCAGCCGCAAACCCGGCTTAAGGTAGCCGATAACTCCGGCGCCAAAGAAATCATGTGCATCCGTGTGCTGGGCGGTTCGTTCCGGCGGGATGGCAGCATCGGCGATGTGATCGTCGCCAGCGTCAAGACCGCAACCCCCGGCGGCACCGTGAAAAAGGGCGAAGTGGTGAAGGCCGTTATCGTCCGGATGCGCAAGAACAAGCGCCGCCCCGACGGCAGCTATATCAAGTTTGACGATAATGCCGCCGTCATCATCAACGACCAGAAAATGCCCCGCGGGACCCGTATCTTCGGGCCTGTGGCTCGCGAGCTGCGTGAGAAGGACTTCATGAAGATCGTCTCCCTGGCTCCGGAAGTACTGTAAGGAGGGCGACGGTAAGATGCACGTTAAAACAAAGGATACCGTAATCGTCATCACCGGCAAGGACAAGGGCAAGAAGGGCAAGATCGTTGCCTCTTTCCCGAAGCTGAACCGTGTAACGGTTGAAGGCGTGAATACGGTCACCAAGCACCAGAAAGCGCGGAACGCCGGACAGCCCGGCGGAATTATCCACAAGGATATGCCGATCGACGCGAGCAACGTCATGCTGGTATGCCCGAAGTGCGGCAAAGCGACCCGTGTTTCCCACAAAGTGGACAAGGCTCCCGGTGAGAACGGCAAGATGAAGCGCACGATGGTCCGTATCTGCAAAAAGTGCGGCGCCGAAATTGACTGATAAAGGAGGAAGAGCCACATGGCAACCCGTATCAAGGAAAAATACACGGCCGAGGCGATTCCTGCCCTGAAGCAGAAGTTCGGCTACAAAAATGTGATGGAAATCCCGAAACTGAGCAAGATCGTGATCAACATGGGCCTGGGCGACTGCAAGGATAACGCCAAAGCCATGGAGATGGCGGTGAACGAGCTGACCACGATCGCGGGCCAGAAGCCCATGGTTACCAAGGCCAAGAAGTCTATCGCAAACTTCAAAGTCCGTGAAGGCATGAACGTAGGCGCGAAAGTGACCCTGCGCGGCGTACGGATGGAAGAGTTCATGGATAAGCTGGTTTCCGTTGCGCTGCCCCGCGTGCGCGACTTCCGCGGCGTAAGTGCCAAGGCTTTTGACGGCCGCGGCAATTACTCCCTGGGCATCCGTGAACAGCTGCTGTTCCCGGAAATCGAGTACGACAAGGTGGAAAAGATCCGCGGTATGGAAATCGTATTCGTTACCACGGCCAAGACGGACGAAGAATGCAAGGAGCTCCTGAGTCTCCTGGGCATGCCCTTCGAGCAGGCGTAAGGAGGAGGAAAGAAAAATGGCGAAACTGAGCATGAAACTCAAGCAGCAGAGAGCCCCGAAGTTCTCCACCCGCGCCTACACCCGCTGCCGCATCTGCGGCCGGCCGCACAGTGTACTGCGGAAGTACGGCGTATGCCGTATCTGTTTCAGAGAACTGGCCTATAAGGGACAAATCCCCGGCGTCCGCAAGGCCAGCTGGTAAGCGGGGGAACAATGGAAGGAGGTTTACAACCATGGTAGTGAACGATCCCATCGCCGATATGCTCACCCGCATCCGGAACGGACAGGTTGCGCGGCACGACGCCGTGACCATGCCCGCCAGCAATACCAAAAAGGCCATCGCCAAGATCCTGCTGAACGAAGGATACATCAAAGCGGTGGACTATATTGACGACGGACTGCAGGGAGAAATCAAAATCACCCTGAAATATCTGGATGGAAAGCAGACCCCGGTTATCGCCGGACTGAAGCGGATTTCCAAGCCCGGACTGCGCGTGTATGCCCGCAGCGAGGAACTGCCCAAGGTTCTGGGCGGCCTGGGAATTGCCATCATTTCCACCAGCAAGGGCCTTATGACCGATAAGGAAGCACGGAAGAACGCCATCGGCGGCGAAGTGCTGGCTTACATCTGGTAATCACCGTACACGCTGAAAAGCTGTAACGGGTAGAATTTTGCCTTTGAAGGCAAAACACATTCGTGTTACAGACGAAAGAGGAGGAGATTCACATGTCCCGAATCGGAAAGCTTCCGATCACGATCCCCGCGGGCGTGACGGTGACGGTCGATGAGAATAACCTTGTGACGGTTAAGGGACCGAAAGGCACCCTGACCCAGCAGGTCAATCCCGACATCACCCTGAAGCAGGAAGGCAATGTCCTGACCCTGGAACGTCCTACGGACAACAAGAATCACCGGGCGATGCACGGTCTGTACCGTGCCCTGGTGCACAACATGGTCGTCGGTGTGACCGACGGATTCACCAAGACCCTGGAAATGGTCGGTACCGGTTACCGGGCCAGCGCGGAAGGCAAGACGCTGACGATCAACATCGGCTTCAGCCATCCCGTTGTCCTGGAAGCGCCGGAAGGCATCACCTATGAAACGCCGAACCAGACCACCATTCTGGTGAAGGGCAGCAACAAACAGCAGGTTGGCAATCTTGCCGCGGACATTCGCGCGATCCGGAAGCCGGAACCCTACCTGGGCAAGGGCATCAAGTATCAGAACGAACATATCCGCCGTAAAGAGGGCAAGACCGGTAAGTAAGAGAGGGAGTGACTGCAGATGTTTAAAAAACGTGACCGGAATGAAATCCGCGTGATTCGTCACGAGCGGGTCCGGAAAAAGATCAGCGGCACCCCCGAGGTACCGCGTCTGAGCGTATATCGCTCCAACAAGCACATCCAGGCCCAGATTATCGATGATACGAAGGGCATCACACTGGTCAGCGCTTCCACGATGGATCCGGCCCTGAAAGGCCAGCTCGAAGAAGTGGACAAGAAGGGCGCGGCCAAGCTCGTCGGCAAGCTGATCGCGGAGCGCGCGGCTGAGAAGGGCGTGAAGACCGTGGTCTTTGACCGGGGCGGTTACAAGTATACCGGCCGTGTGGCGAGTGTCGCTGACGGCGCCCGGGAAGCCGGACTCGAATTCTGATTGAGGAGGAAAGCGCAAGATGCAACGGTTTGAACAGGCGAGCGAATTCAAAGAGCGGCTGGTTTCCGTCAACCGCGTCAGCAAGACCGTTAAGGGCGGCCGCAACATGCGGTTCAGCGCGCTGGTTGTCGTCGGTGACGAAAACGGCCGCGTAGGCGCCGGAATGGGCAAGGCTGCGGAAATTCCCGAAGCCATCCGCAAGGCGAATGAAGATGCCAAGAAACACCTCGTGAACGTGCCGCTGGACGGCACCACGATTCCCCATGAAATGACCGGATACTATTCCACAGCGAAATCCGTACTGATCCCCGCTCCGGAAGGAACCGGCGTGATCGCGGGCGGCGCTGCCCGTGCCGTGCTGGAACTGGCCGGCGTGAAGGACATCCGGACGAAGAGCTTCGGAACTAACAATCCGATCAACATGGTCAAGGCCACCCTGGAAGCCCTGAAGCAGGTGCGCAGCGCCGAGCAGGTTGCCAAGATGCGCGGCAAGACCGTGGAAGAGATTCTGGGATAAGGAGGAGCGAAAGAGATGAAGCTGAAGATTACCCTCGTGAAGTCTCCGATCGCGAGCCTCCCGAAGCACAAGGCGACGGTTGCCGCCCTGGGCCTGCACAAAGTGGGCCAGGCAGTTACCCAGCCGGATAATCCGGCGATCCGGGGACAGATCTTTGCCGTGAAGCACATGGTAAAGGTCGAGGAAGTGGACGAATAAAGGAGGGAAACCCATATGAAACTGCATGAACTGCATCCCGCTGAAGGGTCCACCACCGCTCAGAAGCGGCTGGGCCGCGGCAGCGGATCCGGTCTGGGCAAGACCTCCGGTAAAGGTCACAAGGGTGCCAAAGCCCGCAGCGGCGGCGGCAAGCGGCCCGGATTTGAAGGCGGCCAGATGCCTCTGTACCGCCGGGTCCCGAAACGGGGATTCAACAACGTATTCAGAACTGAATACGCAGAAGTCAATGTAGAACGGCTGGAAGCGTTTGAAAACGGCGAAACCGTGAACGCTCAGGCCCTGCTGGAAAAGAAGATTATCCGCAAAGAGCTGGACGGCATCAAGATTCTGGGCGGCGGCGAGCTGACCAAAAAGCTGACCGTGCAGGCGGCGAAATTCTCCGCCAGCGCGAAGGAAAAGATCGAAGCTGTCGGCGGAAAGGCCGAGGTGATCTGAAATGATTGAAAGTATCCGCAAAATGTGGAAGCTTCCGGAAGTCAGAAAAAAGCTGATCTACACCTTCCTCATGCTGGTCGTCTTCCGCCTGGTCGGCGTCATCCCGGCGCCCGGCGTGGACACCGCCGCGTTGAGTGAAGCCATGAAAAACGGCGGAACGACAACGAACCTGCCCCTGCTGGAACTGGTCAACATGATGACCGGTAACGCGTTCAGCCAGATGACCATTATGGCCATGGGTATTACGCCTTACATCAATGCCAGCATTATTATGCAGCTGCTGACCATAGCGATTCCCGCGCTGGAGCGGATGAGCAAGGAAGAAGACGGACGGCAGAAGATCAACCGGATTACCCGGTATGTCACCGTCGGCCTGGCTGCCGTACAGGCGATCGGCCTGGTCCGCGGCATCCAGCGTGACTACATGCTGGACGGCTGGTTCAACTACGCGCTGGTCGGCATCAGCATGGCCGCCGGTACCGCGCTGGCCATGTGGATCGGTGAGCGCATCACGGAAAAGGGCATCGGAAACGGCGTCAGCCTGCTGATCTTCGTTGGTATCATTTCCAACATCTTCAGCGGCATCACGAACGCCTTCCAGACAGCCGCCGGCAACAGCGGACTGAACCCCTGGCTGAACCTGATCCTGATCATTGTCACCTGTATCCTGATGACCGTACTGGTCACCTTCGTTGAACTGGGTGAGCGGAGAATTCCGCTGCAGATCGCGAAGCAGGTGAAAGGCCGCCGCGTATACGGCGGACAGAGCACACACATGAGCCTGAAGGTTGTCAGCGTCGGCGTGCTGCCCCTGATTTTCGCATACAGCTTCCTGGCATTCCCGGGAACGATCGCGCAGCTGATTGATCCGAACAGCAACGGCTGGTTCACCCAATGGTGGTCTAAGAACATGAGCACCGGCAGCGTCTGGTACATGATCATCTCAGGACTGCTGATTATCGCGTTCACGTTCTTCTACTCCTCCATCAGCTTCGATCCGAAGCAGCAGGCGGAGCAGCTGCAGCAGCAGGGCGCTGTGATCCCCGGACAGCGGGGCAAGAACATCCGCCAGTACCTGCAGAACACAATGAATCGTCTGAACCTGTTTGCGGCGCTGTTCCTGGCCGTCCTGGCCGCGGTTCCTACGCTGCTGCTGAAGCTGGCGAATGTGTCTGTGCCGTTCGCGGCCAGCTCCATCCTGATTGCCGTGAGCGTATCGCTGGAAACCATCCGCACGATCCAGGGCGAGATGAGCGTACGCGGTATCGATATCGATATGGAAAATGTCGGGTTCATGTAAGATCAGTGATTAGTGGTTAGTGACTAGTGGTTAGTTTCAGTAACTTGAACTAATCGCTAGTCACTGGCTGCTAAGCCACTCGAAACGCAAAGCATTTATACGGAGTTAAAGCATGAACATTATTTTTCTCGGACCTCCCGGGGCGGGAAAAGGAACCCAGGCACAGCGCATCTGCGACGCACTGAAGATTCCCCAGATTTCCACGGGCGATATTCTCCGCCGCGCGATGAAGGAAGGCACGGAAACGGGTCTGAAAGCCAAAAGCTATATTGACGCCGGCCAGCTGGTTCCGGACGATGTGATTATCGACATCGTGAAGGAACGCCTTCAGATGGACGACTGCAAGGGCGGATATATCCTCGACGGATTTCCGCGCACCGTGCCGCAGGCGGAAGCCCTGGACACCTTTGCCACGATTGACAGCGTGATCGAGCTGGATGTGGCGGACCAGGTGCTGGTTGACCGGCTGAGCGGACGGCGCGTTTGCCTGAAGTGCGGAGCAACTTACCATGTCAGCATGCTGAACGGGGAAACCCGCTGCGCGAAATGCGGCGAAGAACTGGTTCAGCGGAACGACGACAAGGCGGAGACCGTACTGAACCGCCTGGAAGTCTATCATGCCCAGACGGCGCCCCTGATCGGATATTACGAGAAGAAGGGCCTTCTGCGGAAAGTGGACGGCGCACAGGGACTGGAGAATACCTACGCCGCTATCATGAAGGAACTGGGAGCCTGAGGCATGATCAGTCTGAAGAATCCGGGACAGATCGCAAAAATGCGGGACGCCGGGAAAATTCTGCGGGAAGTGGAAGACGAGGTCCGGGAAAAAATCCGGCCCGGCGTATCCACTGCTGAACTGGACATCCTGGCAGAACGGCTGATCCGGAAACACGGCGCGATTCCGTCCTCGCTGCACTATGAAGGCTATCCGTGCTCCATATGCGCCAGCATTAACGACGAAGTGGTTCACGGGATACCGAGTGAAAAGCGGGTGCTGCGGGAAGGCGATATTGTCAGCATAGACTGTACGCTGCTCCTGGACGGATGGCAGGCGGATTCCGCATTCACCGTCGGCGTCGGACCGATCAGTGACGAAGCCGAACGGCTGATCCGGACCACGGAAGAATGCTTCTGGAAAGGCGTCCGGCAATGCGTAATTGGCAACCGCCTCGGCGACGTAGGCCATGCGGTTGAAGCCCACGCCCGGGCAAATGGTTTCAGTGCGATCCGTGATTTTACCGGCCATGGAATCGGAAAGGAAATGCATGAGGATCCTGCCGTATTCAATTACGGGGAACCCGGCAGAGGACTGCGGCTGAGAAGGGGCATGACCCTTGCGGTGGAACCCATGATTGCCGCGGGCGACTGGCACCTTTCCGTTGATGAGGACGGTTGGTGTGCCCGGACTGTGGACCACAGCCTGTGCGCACACTATGAACACACCATCGCCATTACGGAAGACGGTTATCCTGAAATACTGACACTTCCCGGATTCAACTGGGAGGCGGAAGCATGAAGGAGCCGCTGGATTTCGGAATCGGCCGGGTGGTTCAGAGCACCCAGGGCCGGGACCGGGGATACTTCTTCCTGGTTATGGAAGAAGCCGGAGACGGCCTGGTGATGATTGCCGACGGAAATCTCCACCGTCTGAATCATCCGAAGAAGAAAAAGACGAAACATCTGCGTGCGAAACCGGTTCTGATTGATTTCGGAACCATCCGGCCGGAAGGCGGGAAAATGCAGGACAGCGACCTGAGAAAGGCACTGGAAACAAACGGATTCGCACCGGAACGCTCACTGCGCAAGGAGGGCTGATTTTTTGTCAAAGAGCGATGTAATCGAAATGGAAGGCAAAGTGGTTGAAGCTCTGCCGAATGCCATGTTCCAGGTGGAGCTGCAAAACGGCCACCAGATCCTGGCGCATATTTCCGGAAAAATGCGGATGAATTTCATCCGGATTTATCCCGGGGATAAAGTCACCATTGAACTCTCGCCCTATGATCTGACCAGAGGCCGGATCACCTGGCGCAGTAAAAACTGATCCTGATAAGGAGGGAATGACGATGAAGGTTCGTCCGTCCGTAAAGCCCATCTGTGAAAAGTGCAAGATTATCAAGCGCAAGGGCCGCGTCATGGTCATCTGCGAAAATCCGAAGCATAAGCAGAAGCAGGGCTGAGCAACCTGTATTGAAGCGCCGGGACACCGATCCCGGCGCTTTGCTTTACGAAAAAAGAACTGTATGGTAAAATAGCCGGTGAACGGAGGGTCGGAAAATGTACAGGCGATATACCAATGTAAACCGGGAAGGAGCACCCCTGAACCAGATCAACCAGATCCGGATCCGGAATGTGATCATTGTGGTGCTGCTGGCTGCGGTGGTGGTGCTGACCATCAGGACGGTCTCGGAAGCCAGAAAGCAGGGCGATGAAAGAGGTCTCTACATCAGTGAAATCAATTCGGAATACATGCTGGCCATGGATAAAATGAATAAATCCCATGGCGATAACGCCCAGGAACTGGATGAGATCCGGAGCAATCTCTATGCCATCAAAAAACTGAACGATGTGTACCTGAGAAAAGAAAAACAGATTCTGATCCCGGATGAAATCATCGGGGGATGTATCAATATTGTGGACGAGTATTTTAAGAACGACGCAAAAGGCGGAACGAATCTGATAACGCTGCTGAGCAATCTGCGCAGTGCGATGGCACAATTACAGGAGACGATCAGCGGACTGGAATAATATGAAAAACTGGGGAACAAAACTGGAAGAAAAGATCCGCATGCTGCCGGATTCGCCCGGATGCTACCTGATGAAGGACCGGGATGGGACCATTATTTATGTCGGCAAGGCGGTCAACCTGAAAAACCGCGTGCGGAGCTATTTCCGGGATACCGCACATACGCCGAAGGTTGCGGCGATGATTGCACATATCGATGATTTTGATATCCTGCTGTGTGAAACCAACCTGGAGGCGCTGATCCTGGAGTGCAACCTGATCAAGCGCCATCAGCCGTATTACAATATCCTGCTCAAGGACGACAAACACTATCCCTATCTCAAAGTGGATATGCGCCAGCCTTTTCCCCGGCTGGAACTGTGCCGCCGGATGGAAAACGACGGTTCGAAATATTTCGGGCCGTATATCGGCGCCAGCGCGGTGCGGCAGGTGATGGAGGCAGTGCGGGACGTTTTTCCGCTGCGTACCTGCCGGCAGGCGCTGCCGCCCAAGGCACCGAAACGCCCGTGCGTCAACTATGATATCGGACGCTGCATGGCGCCCTGTGCCGGCCTGTGCACTGAAGAACAATACCGGGATATGATGCGGGGTGTTGTCCGCTTTCTCAGCGGGGACTATGACAGTGTGCTGGACAGCCTGAAGCAGGAAATGAACGAAGCGGCGGCCGCCATGCGCTATGAAAAGGCAGCCCGGATCCGGGACAAAATCCGGGATGTGGAGGGCATGATGGAACGCCAGATTGCTATGCGGACGGACAGAAGCGAGCAGGACCTGATTGCGGTTTCCCAGGACGGGCTGGACGCGATGATCCAAATTCTGTATATCCGCGGCGGCCGGATGATCGGCGGAGACCATTTCGCGCTTCCACGGGAAGGCGGGGAGGATCCGGGCGAGGTGATTGCCGCTTTTATGACCCAGTATTATGAATCGTCCGGCCTGATTCCACGGAACGTACTGTGCCAGCAGCTGCCGGAAGGCGCCGCGGAACAGCTGGAAAGCTGGCTGCGGCAGAAGAAAGGCAGCGCTGTGACTGTGGCGACGCCGCAGCGCGGGGAAAAGCACGAACTGGTGCTGCTGGCGGAGAAGAACGCCTGCGACGCACTGGAAAAGCGTAATGCCCGGGCGACCATCCGGGAGGAGCGGACAGTCGGCGCAGCGGAAAACCTCGGGAAAATCCTGGGGATGGACCGCTTTCCGCGTCGGATTGAAGGCTATGATATTTCAAACACCCAGGGCGAGCAGAGCGTGGCCGCCATGGTGGTTTTTATTGACGGGGTGCCGGCCAAAAAGGAATACCGGCATTTCCGGATCCGGACGGTGGAAGGGGCCAATGATTTCCAGTCCCTGTATGAAACGCTGAGCCGCCGGTATACCCACGCGGCAAAGGAACAGCAGGAGGGAACAGAAAACGGAAAATTCAACGACCTGCCGGACCTGATCCTGATTGACGGCGGCCCGCAGCAGCTGCGGTTTGCCCGGCAGGCAATCCTGGACCAGGGGATGACACCGCCGGCCATGTTCGGCCTGGCGGAAAAACGCGAGGAAATCTGGCTGCCCGGCGCGGAAGAACCGATCCTGCTGGACCACCGGACACCAGAACTTCAACTGGTGCAGCGGATCCGCGATGAGGCGCACCGATTCGGCATTATTCATCACCGGACGCTGCGTGGAAAAGCGTTTACCCATTCTCAGCTGGACGATATTCCCGGCATCGGTCCGGCACGGCGGAAGGAACTGCTGAAGGCTTTCGGCAGCCTGAAGGCAATCCGCGAAGCTTCCCGGGAGGAACTGCTGAAAGTCAGGGGAATGAATGCGGCGGCTGCGGATGCCGTTGTGAACTGGAACTGGCGGAGCAGGTAAAAACTCATGCTTGCCAGCAGGACTGTATTCATGCGATAATAACAAAAGCGCCTATTATTCGGAAAGGAATGACACACATATGGCGACTGCCCTCTGGGTCAAGACCATCCGGCATCACCGTACAGACCGGCAGACAACGGTGCCATGCGGCAGAGGCGATCCGCATGAAGCATTGCGGACGGCCTGCCACGAACTGGACCTGCCGGAACCGATCTGGCTGGACAAGAACGAGCGGGAATGGGATGAGTTCGGCATGACCCGGTTTATGCCGGACGCGTTTTTTGAAGCCGTTCCGTTTGAGCGTGTGGAGATTGAGTACATCGATCCGGATGCGCCGAAGAAGAAAAGCAAGGATCCGAGGAATGCTTTTTAGGTGTCAGGTATCAGGTGTCAGGTTTCAGGAGATGGGAAGAAAGTTGTCAGTAATAAAGGAGATACGGGCATGGAAAAGAAGATATACGAGCTGATTGATGGATACCGGGATGAGTTTACGCAGATGCTGCGGAGCTGGATCCAGATTCCTTCCGTGAAAGGGGAAACGAAGGGAAACGCACCCTTCGGACCGGAAGTACGGGAAATGCTGGACCGCGCCATGAGCGATGCGAGGAGTATGGGTTTCACGGTACGGGATTTTGACGGATATGCATGTGATATCACCCTGGGGGACGCGGATGAAAAGATCGCCGTGCTGGGACATCTGGATGTTGTGCCCGCCGGAGACGGATGGACGCATCCGGCCTTTGGCGCGGAGATGGAAGGCAAGCGGATGTTCGGCCGTGGGACCAATGATGATAAGGGGCCGAGCCTGGCCGCACTGTATGCCATGCGGGCGATCAAAGAAGCCGGTATACCGCTGAAGAAGAGTATCCGCATGATTCTCGGCTGTGACGAGGAAAGCGGATGGGAGGACATGAAATGGTATGCGGCGCATACGGAAATGCCGGAAACTGGATTCAGCCCGGATGCGTCCTTTCCGCTGATCAACACGGAAAAAGGCATGATTCACCTGTGCTTCCAGGCGGAAAACAGGGATACCGGAATCCGGGTGCTGGAAATGGCGACCGGGGACCGGCTGAACGTGATACCCGGGGAAAGCACAGCCCTGCTGGCAGGCGGAGAGGAACTGGCGGAAAAGGCTCGCGCATGGGGAGAGAAAAACGGTATGCCTGTCGCGGCGGAAGTGACCGCGGAAGGCGTCCGCGTGACGGTGACCGGCATCCCGGGCCACAGCGCCCATCCGCAGGGGCGGCGCAACGCGATTGGCATGATGCTCCTCCTGATGAAGGATCTCGGCGCACAGGGTCCGCTGAAGACGCTGGCCGAGGCTGTCGGCATGGAGTACGACGGAAAGAGCCTGGGCTGCGCATGCCAGGATGATATATCCGGATCGCTGACATGCAATATGGGCATCCTGCGCCTGGTGGACGGCATCTGGGCCGGCACGCTGGATATGCGCTGTCCGATCACTGCAGACCTGGAAGCACTGAAGGATGCCGCAATCGCGCATCTGCCCGGCTTTAAAGTGGATGTGATCGAGATCAAAGGACCGCATCATGTGCCGGCAGACAGCGAACTGGTGACCAGCCTGCTGGCAGCCTACGAAGAGGAAACCGGCCTGAAGGGCGAAGCGATAGCTATCGGCGGCGGCACCTATGCCAAGGTGCTGAAGCAGGGCGTTGCCTTCGGCGCCCTGTTCCCGGATGAACCCGACCTGGCACACCAGGCGGACGAATACGCGGATATCAGCCGTCTGCTGACCGCCGCGAAGATCTTTGCCAACGGGCTGATCCGGCTGGCAGCCGAATAATACGAGTAAGAGGTATATATCATGATTACAGTCAGCAACGTATCCCTGACATTCGGCGGCCAGAAGCTGTTTTCCGGTGCCGACCTGAAATTCCTGCCCGGCAACTGCTACGGCATCATCGGCGCCAACGGCGCGGGCAAATCCACCTTCCTGAAGATTCTGAGCGGCGAACTGGAGCCGACGACCGGTTCCGTGACGATTCCGCCGAACGAGCGCATGAGCACCCTGAAGCAGGACCAGTTTATGTATGACGCGTATCCGGTGATGGATACGGTCATTATGGGCAACCAGCGCCTGTATGACATTATGAAGGAAAAAGACGCGCTCTATGCCAAGCCGGACTTCAGCGAGGCGGACGGGGAGAAGGCCGCGGAACTGGAAGGCGAGTTTGCCGAAATGGACGGCTGGAACGCGGAAAGCGACGCCGCGACGCTGCTGACCGGGCTGGGCATCCCTGCCGAAGAGCATACGATGATGATGTCGGAACTGCAGGCCGGGGATAAGTTCAAGGTGCTGCTGGCGCAGGCACTGTTCGGCAATCCGGATATCCTGCTGCTGGACGAACCGACGAACAACCTGGACAACCGTTCCGTGGCATGGCTGGAGGATTTCCTGATGGATTTCCCGGGCACCCTGATCGTGGTCAGCCATGACCGGTGGTTCCTGAACAACGTCTGTACGCATATTGTGGATATCGACTACAATCAGGTCAAGCTCTATGTGGGTAACTACGACTTCTGGTATGAATCCAGCAAGATGATGCAGGCGCTGATGAACGACCAGAAAAAGCGGCGGGAAGACAAGATCCGTGAACTGCAGGCGTTCATCCAGCGGTTCTCCAGCAACAAGTCAAAGGCCAAACAGGCGACCAGCCGCCGGAAGCTTCTGGACCAGCTGACGATTGAACAGATGCCCGCATCCAGCCGGCGTTATCCCTGGGTGGCGTTTACACCGGACCGGGAAGCCGGGAAGGATATCCTGCAGGTGACGGACCTGAACTATACCCAGGACGGCGTTCAGCTGCTGAAGAATGTTTCGTTCCTGGTAACCAAGGGGCAGAAGATCGCCCTGGTCGGCAACGAGCAGGCGCAGACTGCGCTGTTCCGGATCCTGGCGGAGGAAATCCAGCCGGACAGCGGGACGGTCAAATGGGGCGTTACAATCAGCACCAGCTATTTCCCGAAGGATAACAGCAAGTTCTTTGATGGATGCGACCTGACCATGATGCAGTGGTTTGCCCAGTATTCCCCGGAACAGCTGGAAACCTACATGCGGGGCTTCCTCGGACGGATGCTCTTCAGCGGAGACGATGTGTACAAGCCGGTAAGCGTCCTCTCCGGCGGCGAGAAAGTACGCTGTATGCTGAGCCGGATGATGCTTTCCGGCGCCAATTTCCTGATGCTCGACCAGCCGACCAACCATCTGGACCTGGAGTCGATTACCGCCGTCAACAATGGCCTGATCAACTTCCCGGGAAATGTGATCTTCACCAGCCAGGATCACCAGTTCATCAGCACAGTGGCGGACCGGATCATTGAAATCCGGCCGGACGGCACGATCGCGGACTATCTGTGCAACTACGAGGAGTATCTGGAAAAAATCAAGGAAACATTTGCGCAGGGCAAATAAGTATGTTATACTGAGCACAAATCGGCGCTCCGGCATATTCCGGAGCGCGCCAGAACAAAAATTGGAGGAACGCCTGATGAAATACGGCCATTTCGATGACAAGGCGCGGGAGTATGTAATCGACACACCGCGCACTCCGTATCCGTGGATCAACTATCTCGGATGTGAAAAGTTCTTCGGCATTATCAGCAATACCGCCGGCGGTTATTGCTTCTACCGGGATGCCCGGCTCCGCCGGATTACCCGTTATCGCTATAACAATATGCCCATCGACAATGGCGGCCGCTATTTCTATATCAATGACGGCGGCGTTATCTGGAATCCCGGCTGGAAACCCACCAAGACCGAACTGGACGAGTATTCCTGCCGCCACGGCATGGGCTACACCATTATTACCGGGAAAAAGAACGGCCTGAAAGCTTCCCAGCGGAGTTTCGTGCCCATGGGCTACGACGCCGAAGTGCACCAGATTACCCTGGCCAACGAAAGCAGCGCTGCGAAGGATGTAATCCTGACCAGCTTCGTGGAATTCTGCCTGTGGAACGCGCAGGATGATATGCTGAACTTCCAGCGCAACTTCTCCACCGGTGAAGTGGAAGTTGAGGACGGTGTGGTCTATCACAAGACGGAATACCGGGAACGCCGGAACCACTATTCCTTCTATGCGGTGAACACGAAGATTGACGGCTTCGATACCGATATGGAAACCTTCCTCGGCATGTACAACGGATTTGAAAATCCCCAGGCGGTTGTGACCGGGAAGATGGGCGATTCCGTCGCTTCCGGCTGGCAGCCCATGGCGGCTCACCAGATCAAGGTGCACCTGGAAAAGGGTGAGGAAAAGAAATTCAACTTCGTCCTGGGCTATGTTGAACTGCCCGTGGAAGAAAAATGGGAAAAGAAGGGCATTATCAATAAAAAGCCCGCAAAGGCAATGCTCGCAAAGCTGAGCACGGATGCCCAGATCGAAGACGCGTTCCAGACGCTGAAAAAGCACTGGGACAACCTGCTGAGCGCCTACACCCTGACTTCCTCCGAAGAAAAACTAAACCGGATGGTCAACATCTGGAATCCCTACCAGTGCATGGTGACCTTCAACATGAGCCGGAGCACCTCCATGTTCGAAAGCGGCATCGGCCGCGGCATGGGCTTCCGTGATTCCAGCCAGGATCTGCTGGGCTTTGTCCACCAGATTCCGGAAAGGGCACGGGAGAGAATCCTGGACATTGCGGCAACCCAGTTCCGGGACGGCGGCTGCTACCACCAGTATCAGCCCCTGACCAAGAAGGGCAACAACGACATCGGCGGCGGATTCAACGATGACCCGCTGTGGCTGATTGCCGGCACTGCTGCCTACATCAAGGAAACGGGCGATTATTCCATTCTGGATGAGGCAACGCCTTACGACTGCAATCCGGACGACTGCGGCACGCTGCTGGAGCATCTGGAAGCCAGCTTCATGCATGTGGTAGAGAACCGAGGCCCGCATAACCTGCCACTGATCGGCCGGGCGGACTGGAACGACTGCCTGAACCTGAACTGCTATTCCGATACGCCGGACGAAAGCTTCCAGACCTTCTCCAACCCCAACGCGCCGGATGACCGCGTAGCGGAGAGCGTTCTGATCGCCGGTATGTTTGTTTCCATCGGACCGGAACTGGTGGCGATTGAACGGATCAAGGGCAACAACGACAAAGCGGACGCCTATCAGAAGGAAATCGACGCCATGACCGCGGCCATCGAAAAGGACGGCTGGGACGGCGAATGGTTTGTCCGTGCGTATGACGCCATGGGCAACAAGGTCGGCAGCAAGGAATGCGAAGACGGCAAGATCTTCATCGAGTCCCAGGGCTACTGCGTCATGGCCGGCGTCGGCGTGAAGGACGGCAAAGCGGAACAGGCGCTGGAAAGCGTTCATAAGCTCCTGGAAACCAAACACGGCATCGTACTGCTGCAGCCCGCATACAGCGAGTATCACCTCGAACTGGGCGAAGTCAGTTCCTATCCGCCGGGATACAAAGAAAACGCCGGTATTTTCTGCCACAACAATCCCTGGATTATTGCGGCGGAAACTGTGGTCGGCCACGGCGACAGGGCTTTTGACCTGTACAGCCGGATCGCACCGGCCTGGCGTGAGGAGATTTCCGACCTGCACAAGCTGGAACCATACGTCTACAGCCAGATGATCGCCGGCAAGGACGCGAAGAATTTCGGCCAGGCGAAGAACAGCTGGCTGACCGGTACAGCTGCCTGGAACTTCTACGTCATCAGCAATTACATCCTGGGTATCAAGCCCGACTGGAACGGCCTGAAGATCGACCCGTGCGTTCCGCACACCTGGGACGGATACACGGTCAGCCGCCGGTTCCGCGGCGCGGTTTACGACATTGAAATCAAGAATCCGGATCATGTCTGTCGCGGCGTCAAAGCGGTGACTGTGGACGGAAAGAAGATCGACGGCAATGTGCTGCCGGTATTCGGTGACGGAAAGAACCACAAAGTTGAAGTCATCCTCGGATAATTGATCACAGGGGCGGGAAGGAAAAGCTTTCCCGCCCTTATTCTATATACACCCATGGGAAAATGTTAAAACTGGTAAAAAATTTTATAAAAAGTGACAAAAGAAAGAAGGAAAACGCAGCATAACGTCGAAATAATATATCAGATAACAACGGAAGGGCGTGATGCCAATGGCACACGATCATTTACGGAACAGCTGCCAGGGATGACTGCAGTTCCGTAAAGGTTTTCGGATGATACCAAAATTGAAAGGAGCCCTCAGGATATATGAAGCTGACAATCATTACCCGCAATATGTCGATCAGCCCTGCAATCCAGCAACGGATCGAGAGAAAGACCGAGACTATGGGCCGCTACCTCTGGCCGGAGACGGAAATGCAGGTCAAAATGACCAAGGAAAAGAATGACCGCAGGGTCGTGGAAATCACGGTTCCGATGGGAAAGAACGTGATCCTGCGCAGCGAGTCTTCCGCGGATGATAACCTGTTCCTGGCAATCGACAAAGCGCTGGCAAAAATGGAACGGCAGATTCGCAAACACCGGACCAAGCTGGGTAAGAACCTGAGAGAGGAAGCCTTTGCCGAGGTTCCGGAATATATTGAGGAAGATCTGGCGGAAGAAGCGGACGAAAGGGAAATCGTAAAGAGAAAGACATTCCCGGTCCGGCCGATGAGCGTGGAGGACGCAAAGATTGAGATGGAACTGCTGGGCCACAGCTTCTTCGCCTTTGTAAATATCGATACCGACAGAACCAATGTTCTCTATCTGAGAAAGGACGGGAACCTGGGTCTGCTGGAGCCGGAAGCTTAAGAATGACAAAAACGTCCGGAAGGAAAATCAGGAAACGGCTGTGATGTCCGAAGAAGCACGCATCCGGAGCGATGAGACGTGAAAGCAGCGCAATGTAGCGCAGAAAAACAGACAGTCGACGGAAAAACCTGAGATCCGGACGAGTAACTTGCCCCGGGGCCGCATGGTGCGGCCCCATTTTGTTTGGCTTGCCCTTATTTATGCATAATGATATAATGCCTCTGTTGCCGATCGGGGGAGGTGTGTTGTATGCGTTGCAGCTGCAAGGAATGCGGAACCTATATGATCCAGGCGGAAAGCGATCACCTGGGTTGCGTCTGTCCTGACTGCGGATACCGCTGCAACGACTGCCTTGGCACAGATACGGTGGTCAGCCGGGAACAGATTCGGAATCTGGCCTTCGATCCCCGGTTTTCTCCGGAAAGCCTGGCGGCTTCTTTTGAAGAGAGCGAAGACGAAGCATGGTCCGATGACACAACGGCGGGGTGGTAGACCCGGACAGAGGCGGGACGGTGGCTTCGGATACCGGCCGGCTTTACACGGTTTTACGGCTATGCTATAATGCGCACGTTGTATTTTGACGCCCGGACACTCAGCGTTGATCAACGGAGGAATGTATGCTGAAACATTATGTAATTACATTTCTGATTTCCATGGTTCCCCTGATTGAACTCAGGGGAGCTTTACCCTATGCCCTGGCCAACGGCATTCCCACGCTGCCTGCCTATCTTGTGTGCATGGTGGGGAATATGCTGCCGGTGCCGCTGATCTTTTTTTTCGCACGCAAGGTGCTTGAATGGGGCGCGGACAAAAAGTTTACCGGCCGTTTCTTTACTTTTTGCCTGGAAAAAGGCCACAAGGCGGGCGAAAAACTCCAGAAGAAAGCCGGCAGCAAGGGCCTCTTCATCGCGCTGCTGCTGTTTGTCGGCATTCCGCTCCCCGGTACCGGCGCATGGACGGGCACCCTGGCTGCAAGCATTCTGGATATGGATTTCAAATCCAGCATCCTGGCGGTCCTGCTGGGCGTCCTGCTGGCTGCCATCATTATGGGCGTGGGAAGCCTGCTTGTGATTAACGGTATCCATCTGTTTGGCTGAAGGAAAGGATCAATAAGATGCAGTGGTTTTTAGATATCCTGCGCGGTGCTGTGATCGGTGTTTCCAATATTATTCCCGGCGTATCGGGCGGAACAATGGCAGTATCCATGGGCATTTATGACCGTGTGATCTATGCCGTCAATAACCTTCGCAAGCAGTTCAGGAAAAGCTTCAGGGAGCTTCTGCCGATTGTGATCGGCGTATTGATCGGCCTGTTTGCTTTTGCTGCGCTGATCGGCACCCTGCTGGGAACGAAGTCCGATGAGATTCCGCTGACCCGCCTTCCCACCAATTTTGCGTTTATCGGCCTGATCCTCGGCGGACTTCCCGCCATTTACAAGCGGGTCAATATGCGAAACGCCAAAGTGCCGGGCCTGATCCTGTTCCTGATTTTCCTGGCACTGGTAGTGGTACTGCCCCTGCTGAATCCGCCGGAAGCACGGACAGTGGATCATTCCATCGGCACAATCCTTCTGATGATTCCGCTGGGTGCGCTTGCTTCTGCTACCATGGTCATCCCCGGCGTTTCCGGTTCCATGATCCTGATGCTTCTGGGTTATTACAACTCCGTGATCAACGCCATGAATGACCTGCGGGGCGGGGATTGGTCCAGCCTTGCAATCCTGCTGCCTTATGCGTTCGGACTTCTCGTGGGTATCGTATTCATCGCGAAACTGATGAATTACCTGCTCAGGAAGCATGCTGCCCTGACCTTCTCCGCAATTTTCGGACTGGTAATCGGTTCGCCCGTGGCGCTGCTTATGCAGAACCGTGAATGCTTCGCGCTGGCAACTGCCGGAAACTGGATTGCCAGTATCGTTTGCCTGGCTGTCGGCTTTGCGATTGCCTGGTTTATGTCCACGCTTGATAAAAAGCAGACCAAAACAGACTGATCCGGGATTCATATGAAGGGCGTTTCCGGGGAAAAACCCAAGCGGGATAAGGAAAAATACTGAAGCTGAGATTTTTCTTCCGGAAATGAAAAAAGTGATTGACAAACGCGTGAAACTCGTGTATATTAACAAAGTCGCCTGCGGGAACAACCGCGGGAAGGATGCACCGGGGTGTAGCGCAGTCTGGCTAGCGCACGTGCTTTGGGAGCATGGGGCCGGGGGTTCGAATCCCTTCACCCCGACACTCTCTTCTTTACCCTGTACGTGGCTCCGTGGTCAAGAGGCCTAAGACACCGCCCTTTCACGGCGGCTACCCGGGTTCGAATCCCGGCGGAGTCACTTTTCTTCCTTTCCGATATGGGCCTTTAGCTCAGTTGGTCAGAGCGGCCGGCTCATAACCGGTTGGTCCGGGGTTCAAGTCCCTGAAGGCCCACAGCTCTTGTGGCCCGGTAGCTCAGTTGGTTAGAGCGCCAGCCTGTCACGCTGGAGGTCGAGGGTTCGAGCCCCTTCCGGGTCGCCACTTTTCAGGATTGAATCCGTTGGCCAGATTGGAAGAGCTTCGTGCTGGCGTAGCTCAATTGGCAGAGCAGCTGATTTGTAATCAGCAGGTTGCGGGTTCGAGTCCCATCGCCAGCTCCACCCTTTGGGTCAAGAGGGAAAATATGGGTAGGTTCCCGAGTGGCCAAAGGGAGCAGACTGTAAATCTGCCGCTATTAGCTTCGGTGGTTCGAATCCACCCCTGCCCACCATCTTCTGCGGGAATGGCGGAATTGGCAGACGCGCATGATTCAGGTTCATGTGTACGTACGTACTTGCAGGTTCAAGTCCTGTTTCCCGCAC
>JAFROK010000016.1 GCA_017429695.1 Clostridia bacterium
GCCGTATATGACAGTTTCCCGGACTATGACGGAAGCGGATATCTGCTCTTCACCCCCAAGGCTTCGCGGAAGTCAACGATCGTACCTCCCCTGACCGCCGCCCTTGAAAAATGGACTGAATCAGGAAGTCAGAGTCAACTGGCCGCAGACGAATAACCCCAACATATGTTTGAAATTTCCGAAAAAACACGGAATTGGAACGGAAACCCGGAAGTTATGGTGCCCAAGCTAATGGGGGGAAAAGGCACTTCGTTCACATCCACGAAGGCAACCTGTTATGTATAACGCAAGCAAACCGTTCACATCGATACAAGCAAGTTTGAGTTATAATTTTACCTTCTTCCAGACAGTGGATCCGGCGATGCCCAATACTACGAAGGCACCAAAGCCGATCAGCATCTGTCTGGTGCGTTCTGCGTTGGCCTGGTCTTCCGCAATTTGGGGAATATCAGACAGGCTGTGGCCACCTTTGATTGAATTGCTTGACCACTTGACTTGCGCAGTGCCTTCGATGCTCTTTGTTTCAAGATTGTAGACGCCTTCAAACCAGTCTGTTTTGATATTTACCGTGGTAACTTTCTTTGCTATCCCGAGAACACCATAGACAAGTCCGCCGACTGCACCGAGCAGCAGGATAATAGCGATTACCTTTTTTACCATACCGGATGTCCTCCTTCAATTATCGCAAAATGAACCTGAGAATATGATGGATTTTTTCTGCTTACATCATATCAGAATTTGCTGTTTCCGACAAGCAGCGGAATATGTTTGGCGCCTATTCATTGATGTCTGATGTCAAAGACAGGAAAGAAAGCATTTATTGATTATCGCCTGCGGCTTTGTTATAATAGCCCTGACAAAACCGGAACAACTGAAAATCAAATCATCTGAAGACGGGAAAGGGAAAATGCTATGAGAAGAATATGGATCTGTTTCATTGTGCTGTGCATGCTTTGCTGCTCGTGCGCGCTGGGCGAGGGAATTGATTTTTCGGCTTTGTCCGATGAACAGCTTGCGGAACTGCAGTCCGGCATCCGGGAGGAACTGAATTCCCGGCACGGGGAACATCACCAGATGATTACCCTGGCACTGAATGTGCTCCGGAACGGATGGCAGCAGGAATACCAGAAAAAGGGAATGCCCGGTACGACATATTATCTTGATATCCGCGGCGTCCGGGTGATCAAACTGAAAGACAACCTGGATGAAAAAGCCAGTGAAGTTTTTGACAATAGTGCGTATATTGTTGAATTCCTGCTCTATGACGATTATTGGTCTGCGAGCTTGGGATTATCGTATTCAGGACATAATACGGGTTATCTGGATTTGACAGCGCAGAATGACAGTGTGCTCGTGAGCAAATTCGGATTTATGACCCTGTCATCGCAGACGATCAAAAGATATATGTCCAGAACTTACGCCGGCGATTTCAGCGAGTTTGTTGAAAGCGTTACGGATTACCACGACCAGTACAACCAGATCATAGAAATTACGGTCAAATGATTTCATGAGCAGGAGAAGCGGTGCGAGGAGAATACTGACGTATTTGATACTGCAAAGCAGGCGGCAGATATTCACTTCTTTTCGCGGAAACAGTTTGGCGGCCAGGAAAAAACAGATGAAAAAGCCCGTAAGAAGATTCTTGCGGGTATTTTCTCATTGTTTGAAGTGCTTGATTCTAGGTTTTTCTCGTGCTTTGCGGGAGGCGGATCATCTGCCCGGTCCCAGCTGGCGCAGGTCCCAGGAGCTGGCGTTGTATACGGTGAGGCCTTTCTTCAGGGCATAGCGGACGGTATAGGCGGTGCCGCCGGTGGTGCGGTGGCAGTAGCTGATGCAGTAGGCGGAGCCGTCCACCAGCTTCCGGTCCCGGAGGAGATAGACACCCCGGGAGTATTCCTGCGCAACGAAAATGACCTTGTCGCTGCGGCGCATGATCTCGTCCTGCCTTTTTTTCTGCTCATCGGTCCATTTGGCCCGCCAGTCCGGAAAAGGGAGGACGGAGATGATTTTCATGTTCTTTTTTTCACGGTCCCGAAGGTCCAGCAGGTATTCCGCGACGATCATATCGAACCCCACGGCGCCGCCGACCCCGAAATACATGACGCCGTTATCCATCAGGGGGCGGAGGAGATACCGCACCCGGGTGATGGTCTTCTGCTCATCGCACAGGAGGATATCCTGGTGCCCGGTGAAGCAGCAGGTCTGGGAAACGAGATCTTTCGGCATAGGGCTCTACCTCAGGCGTTTTTTTGTATTATATTAGCAGACGACTGAAAAGTAAATGCGAACAAAACATTTTCTGATTCACAGGATGAAGAAAAAACATGGTATCCGGAGGAATGGGACAGCATGAAAATACGGCAGAGGATTGTATTTGAAGGATCGGTTCAAGGCGTCGGGTTCCGGTATCGGGCGCAGTATGCCGCACACCTGTACGGCTGCACCGGGCGGGCTGTGAACTACTGGGACGGAACGGTGCACATGGAAATCCAGGGGGAACCGGAGGCTATTGACGCGGTGATTGCCGCGGTGGAACGGGGACGGTTTGTCCGCATCGACTCCATGGAGGTGGAGCGGATTCCGGTGGTGGAAGGCGAGGAACGGTTTGCAACCCGGTGATTGCAAGAAACGGAAAAGAAAACCCTGCGGCGCATGTAATTGCCGCAGGTTTTTGCGTTGGAGGGGATCAGCCGTTGGAACTTCCGCCTAACTCGTCGTAAACCAGCTCGATGCCGTTTTCCTTTTCCAGCAGGATCCGGCCGTTTCCCAGGTCGGAGAAGATCAGCTCCAGGGGCTCATCGGGATTGACGGGAACATCTTCCATATCGTACTTGCCTTCCGCATTCAGCCGGCTGATGATGACGGAATCGGCGATGGCAGTCAGCTTGCCGGTTTTCGGGTCGTACAGGCCATGGCCGCTGTATTCGGCATAGGATTCTTCGCCTTCATCCCGCAGGTAGACATTGTAGCCGTAGTCGTCGCCCTCTTCGGAATCGGACCACTCGATGAGCGCTTCGGTTTTGTTGTCCTCGCTGCGCCAGGCGCCTTCGAAAGTGCCGATGTCGCAGAACACCAGGTCCATGCCTTCGTCGCCGCGGCCGGTGGTCCAGGTCAGGAAGCCGTCTTCATTGATGGCGAACACGGCGCACTGGTTCGCATCGTCCAGTTCCTGGTATTCATATTCGCCGCGGACGATTTCCCCGGTCGCCGTATTTTCGGTGAAGGGGTTTTTGGAGGAGGAGACGGACACCAGGGCGTCCCTGTCTTCCACATAGAAGCAGGCGTATTCCCACTCATATCCGGTGTGCTCCGTGGGATCGGTCATCCGGATGTAGACGCGGTAGCCTTCCTCTTCGTAAACGATCCGGACGGTTGTGTTGAAAATGGCCCAGTTGGACTCAAACTTTTTGCCGCCTTCGGGCTGGGGGACTTCGTCCGCGGACGCCGCGGCACACAGCAGGGCCAGGGCCATTGCCAGGGCCAGGATAATGCTAACAATTTTCTTCATGGGGATATTCCTTCCTTTCTTTTTTGATGAGCATAAGGCTCATTTGGTTTCCGGTTTCAGATCGGCTGCCTTGCTTCCGGCAGGAGACCGCCTGACTTCGGCAGGGTAGTTCAGGCGGACGTTCAGGTCCGAGGTGCCGGCTTTGCTCCAGCCGGCGCGGACATCCTGCATTTCTCCCGGGGTGATCTCACTCATGGGTTTCTCCTTGCGCGCTGCGCTTTCCTGATTTGACCGGGCCGGGTTCGCCGGCGGGCGGCGGACAGCATGGTCAACTGTTCATACGCAGCGGGAGGGAAGGACGGCAGTAAGAATTGACCGAAATTTAGCGAACCTCATTTGCCAAAGTAAATGCAACTCGCCAGTTGCGTTTACTTTGGCAAATCAACCAGTCGCATTTACTCTGGCAAATATGATATCGTAGGATCGCTGCATCTCGGTTTTAAGGAGGTGCCGAGATGAATCAAGGGAAA
>JAFROK010000017.1 GCA_017429695.1 Clostridia bacterium
TCTTTGTTTGTAAAGTCTTAATAGTTACAATTCTATTAACTATGTTATAACTAAATGAAACAGGTGCCTCGCTTACAAAAGCACCTGCTTCAATGTTTATTCATTTGCTTTTGGTCCGCCCATCCCGTGAACAGTAACGACATTTCCTTTATGAATATGAATATTGTGTGAAATAGTTTGCAATGGCAGAAAAGTTATGTTACAATGCCATGCGGCGTGTTTTGCGCCGGTGTTTTTGACGTGAAAAGAACCAGGAGGAAAGATATTCATGAGCCACACCTATGAGAAGGTATCCGGAAACAAAGCGAAACTGACATTCACGATTCCTGCGGAACAGTTTGACGAAGCCATGCAGAAGGCGTATCTGAAGATGCGCGGGCGGATCAATGTTCCCGGATTCCGTAAGGGCAAGGCTCCCAGAAGGATGATCGAGACGCTGTATGGCGAAGGCGTGTTCTATGAAGACGCGTTTGATCTGATTTTCCCCGAAGCGTATCAGGACGCAGTGAAGGAACTGGATCTGCATCCCGTTGATCAGCCCAATGTTGACGTGGACCAGATCGGCGCCGGACAGGAACTGAAGTTCCATCTGGAAGTGTTTGTACGCCCGGACGTGGAGCTTGGCGAGTATAAAGGACTGACCGTTGAAGCCGACCAGCAGAAGCTGACGGATGAAATGGTGGATGCCCGGATCAGCCAGGACCAGGACAAGGCCAGCCGGACGATTGACGTGGAAGACCGTCCCGTACAGGAAGGGGATACGGTGAACCTGGATTATGCCGGTACAGTGGACGGCGTGGCTTTCGCCGGCGGTACGGCGGAGAACCAGACGCTGAAAATCGGCAGCCATCAGTTCATTCCGGGATTTGAAGAGCAGATGATCGGCATGAACATCGGCGAGGAGAAGGACCTGCAGGTCAAATTCCCCGACGAGTATCATGCGGAAGAGCTGAAAGGCAAGGATGCGGTGTTCCATGTGAAGGTGAACGGCATTCAGGCGACTGAGAAGCCGGAGCTGGACGATGATTTTGCCGCGGACATCAGCGAGTTCGACACTTTTGCGGCTTACAAGGAAAACATTGTGAAGGAGCTGAGCGAACAGATCAGCCGGAACAATGACGTGGCACTGGAAAACGCGCTGGTGGACAAGGCTGCCGGGAATGCGACCATTGATATCCCCCAGGCGATGATTGATGACCAGGCTGAATATATGCTGCGCGAAATGGCGATGCGGATGAGCTACCAGGGACTTCGCCTGGAAGACTACATGAAATATACCGGACAGACCCGCGAGGATCTGGTTGCCATGCAGAAGCCGGAAGCTGAGAAGCGGGTACGGGCTGAACTGGTGATTGATGCGATCCGCAAGGCTGAAAAGATCGAACCCACGGAAGAAGATATTGAGAAAGCGATTGAAGACCAGGCCAAGCGGTCCGGACAGGAAGTGGAAACCTTTAAGAAGAACCTGACGGATGAACAGAAGAGCTACCTGAAGGACAACGCCGCGATTCAGCTGGTTCTGGATCTGCTGAAGAAGGACGCTAAGATCGCCGAAAAGAAGGAAGAAAAGGAAGAAAAGAAGCCTGCCGAGAAGAAGGCTGCCAAGAAGACGGAAAAGACGGAAGACGAAGAAAAAGCAGCAAAGCCTGCAAAGAAGGCAGCGGCCAAGAAAGCTGAAAAGGAAGAAACCGAAGACAAAGAAGAGAAACCTGCGAAGAAGCCTGCCGCAAAGAAGACTGCGGCGAAGAAGGCGGAACCGAAGGAATAATGAAACCGAACGGCGGCCCGGCCGGGCCGCCATTCGTATCAGAAAAGGAGGCAACTGTTTATGCCGCTTGTACCGATGGTCATTGAACAGACCAACCGGGGTGAAAGATCCTATGATATTTATTCCAGGCTGCTGAAGGACCGGATTGTATTTCTCGGCGGAGAAATCACGGACGATACAGCCAACCTGGTTGTGGCACAGCTGCTGTTTCTGGAAATGGAAGATCCGGACAGTGATATCAGCCTTTACATCAACAGCCCGGGCGGTTCCGTAACTGCCGGAATGGCGATATTCGATACGATGCAGTATATCAAGCCCCAGGTTCGGACGGTATGCGTGGGCATGGCTGCCAGTATGGGCGCTTTCCTGCTGATGGCGGGAGAAAAGGGAAAAAGGCTGGCCCTTCCCAATGCGGAAATCATGATTCACCAGCCGCTGGGCGGCGCCCAGGGCCAGGCAACGGATGTGGCGATCCGGGCAGAATGGCTGATGAAGACCAAGAAAAAGATGATCGCCATGATGGCCGATATGACCGGCCAATCCCTGAAAAAGATTCAGGCGGATGTGGAACGCGATTACTTCATGAGCGCTGAGGAAGCGCTGGATTATCATATTATCGACGAAATCTACCAGCCCCGCGGGAAGTAATCAGCGGATAATGGCTTACTTCTGGCGATAAACGGGAATTTGAGGAAGAAAACGGATGGCAAACAGCAATTACAGCAACCGGCAGGGACCGCGGTGCTCTTTCTGCGGAAAGACGCAGAATATGGTGGAGCGGCTGGTAGCCGGACCGAACGTTTATATCTGCAATGAGTGCATCGGACTGTGCAATGATATTCTGAGCGAAGAAGCGGAATACGCGGAAAGCCAGAACGAACTCCAGAACGTCGGCCCGAAAAAGCTGCCGCTTCCGTCTGAAATGAAGCGTACGCTGGATGAGTATGTCATCGGGCAGGAACGCGCAAAGAAAGCGCTGAGCGTTGCGGTTTACAATCACTACAAACGGATCAACCGGAAACAGAAGAAAAATGACGTTGAGCTGCAGAAAAGCAATATCCTGCTTCTCGGCCCGACGGGAAGCGGCAAAACCTACCTGGCACAGACCCTGGCCAGGATTCTGGAAGTGCCGTTTGCTATTGCGGACGCAACCAGCGTGACGGAAGCCGGTTATGTCGGCGATGACGTGGAAACGATTCTGCTCCGGCTGATCCAGGCCGCTGACTGGGATATTGCCAAAGCCCAGCAGGGGATCATTTATATTGACGAAATCGATAAGATTGCCCGCAAAGGTGAGAATATGTCCATCACCCGCGATGTCAGCGGCGAAGGTGTGCAGCAGGCCTTGCTGAAGATCCTGGAAGGAACGGAGGCAGCGGTTCCCCCGCAGGGCGGACGGAAACATCCGCACCAGGAAATGGTCCGGATCGATACGACCAATATCCTGTTTATCTGCGGCGGCGCATTTGACGGCCTGGTGCCGATCATTGAAAACCGGATCGGCAAGAAGACGCTGGGTTTCGGTGCTGAACTGCAGAGCCAGCGGGATCCCACCCGGACGGATGCCCTGAAAGACGTGCGGCCGGAGGACCTGACGAAGTACGGCCTGATTCCTGAGTTTGTCGGGCGGCTGCCGATTGTTGTGACGCTGGACGGCCTGGATGAAGACGCGTTGGTTCGTATCCTGACGGAGCCCAAAAACGCTCTGTGCAAGCAGTATGAAGCGCTGCTGGATATGGACGGTGTCAAACTGACGTTTGAGGATGAAGCTGTCCGTGAAATTGCACGGCAGGCGATTGAACGGAAATGCGGCGCCAGAGGCCTGCGGGCGATTATAGAAGACGCAATGCTGGATACGATGTTCGACCTGCCCGGCATGTCGGATATCAACGAATGCGTAGTTACCGAGGAGTCAGTAAAGGGCGGAAAGCCGAAGCTGATTGCCGGTGTACGCAAGCGGAGTACACGAAGAACGGAACAGAGAGAAGATGCGACGGACGCCTCCTGACGGAGGCGTTCCGATTATCCGATCGGAGGAACGAATGAAGAAAAACCAGACGATTGACCTGCCGGTACTGCCGCTCAGGGGACTGATGATTTTCCCGAACATGGTGCTGCATTTTGATGTGGGACGCAAAAAGTCCGTGACAGCACTGGAACAGGGCATGACAGACAACCAGAAAGTTTTCCTGATCAGCCAGAAGAATGATGATACGGAAGATCCGGGTTTCAGAGATCTTGTTAAAACCGGTACGATCGCGGAAATCCGCCAGGTAATGAACCTGCCCGGGGAAAACATCCGGGTGCTGGTCGAAGGTGAAAGCCGGGGAATCATCGAGGAGGAACTGGAAGAGGAACCCTGCCTGAAAGCCCGGATCCGCGTGTGTACCGACCGCGTCAGCCGCTCCGCTGAGACAAAGGCGCTTGTTCGGACCAGCCAGGACCTGTTTGACGAATATGCCCGGAATAGCCAGCGCGTCGGCCAGGACACGGTGGAAGCGATCCGGAACCTGGAAAAACCCGGAGAGGCTGCGGACCTGCTGGCTGCCAATGTGCTGACCAAACGGGAGGACCGGCAGGAAATCCTGGATGAGCTGGATCCGGTGAAACGGCTGGAGAAGGTCTGCGCGATCCTGATCCGGGAAAGCGACATGGCAGACACCGAAAAGCAGATTCAGGCACGGATCCGCAAGCAGGTGGAAAAAAACCAGAAGGATTATTATCTGCGGGAGCAGATAAAAGCCATCCAGAATGAACTGGGCGACGGCGATGAAACGGAAACGGGTGAGCTGAGAAAGCGGATGGAAGAAACACCGCTCAATGAAGAAGCCCGTGCCAAGTGTGAAAAAGAACTGGACCGGCTGAGCCACATGGCGCCGGGAACACCGGAAAGCTCCGTCAGCCAGACATATATTGAGTGGATCCTGGACCTGCCCTGGGGAAAGGAAACAGAAGACAACCTGGACCTGAACCGGGCGAGGGAAATCCTGGACCGGGACCATTACGGCATGGCGGAAGTCAAGGAACGGATTATTGAATACCTGGCTGTGCTGCAGATGAAAAAGGACATGAAAGGCCCGATTCTCTGCTTCGTCGGCCCTCCCGGGGTGGGGAAAACCAGCATTGTCAAAGCCATTGCAGAGGCGGTGGGAAGGAAATTCATCCAGATGAGCTTGGGCGGTGTACGCGATGAAGCGGAAATCCGGGGCCATCGCAGGACGTATATCGGTGCGATTCCCGGCCGGATTATTTCCGGCCTGAAGCAGGGCGGCACCATGAATCCGGTTTTCCTGTTCGATGAGATCGACAAAATGAGCGGCGATTTCCGGGGAGACCCGGCGTCCGCCATGCTGGAGGTACTGGACTCAGAGCAGAACCATGCATTCCGGGATCACTATATGGAACTGCCGTTTGACCTGAGCAAAGTGATGTTCATTACCACCGCCAACAGTATGGACACAATCCCTGCGCCGCTGCTGGACCGGATGGAACTGATTGAAGTTCCCAGCTACACGGAGGAAGAAAAGCTCCAGATTCTCAAACGCCATCTGATGCCCAAGCAGATCCGGGAACACGGCATGCGGGAAAGCGCCGTGAAAGTGACAGAAGGCGCGATGAAAGCAATGATCGAGGGATATACGCGGGAGGCGGGCGTGCGGACGCTGGAAAGAACAGCAGCCCGTGTCTGCCGGAAGAGCGCTGTATACATGCTGGATCATCAGAAAAAAACAATCACGATCAACGAGAAAAAGCTCCATGAAGTGTTAGGCGCGCCACGCTATATCCGGGAAGATCCGGAAAAAGAACCCCGGATCGGCGTTGTGAACGGACTGGCTTATACGACAGTCGGCGGCGAGCTGCTGGAAGTCGAATGCATGCTGATGCCCGGAAAAGGCAACCTGAAAATGACCGGCCAGCTGGGCGATGTCATGAAGGAATCCGCGGAAGCGGCATTCAGCTGGGTGCGCAGCCACAGTGAGACGCTGGGACTGGATCCGGGATTCTACCAGACAATGGATGTGCATATTCATGTACCGGAAGGAGCGGTTCCCAAGGACGGACCTTCCGCCGGCGTGACGATGACGACAGCACTGGTCAGCGCGCTGACAAAAAAACCGGTGCGGCAGGATGTTGCCATGACCGGGGAGATTACGCTCCGCGGGCGGGTGCTGCCGATCGGCGGCCTGAAGGAAAAAACGCTGGCTGCTTACCGGGCCGGGATCCGGACCCTGATTATTCCGGAGGAAAACAAAAAGGACCTGGAAAAAATACCGGAATACGTGCTTGATAAGTTCCGGATTGTGACGGTGCATGAAATTCAGCAGGTGCTGAAGGAAACGGTTATTCAGTGATCAGTGGTTAGTGGTGGAGAGATATGCTGGAAATTAAGACGGCGGAGTTTGTGACTTCCATGGCGGATTACGGGGCGTTTCCGGGAAAGGGACTGCCCCAGATTGCCGTAGCCGGAAAAAGCAATGTCGGGAAAAGCACGCTCATCAACCGGCTGTGCCGGCGGAACAAACTGGCCCGTACAAGCGCCACACCGGGAAAGACGCGTCTGCTGAATATTTTCAGGATCAACGATACGTTTCATCTGGTTGATCTGCCGGGATATGGTTTTGCTAAGGTTGACAAGCAGGAAAAACTCCGCTGGGGCAAGATGATGCAGGATTATTTCGAAAAAGCGGACGAACTGCGCCATGTACTGTGCCTGGTTGACATCCGTCACGAGCCGACGGAGGACGATAAGACGATGAACCGCTTCCTGCGTGATATGGAGATTCCGTTTACGGTAATTGCTACGAAAGCTGACAAAATCAGCCGCGGCGCACGGAGCAAGTATCTGGCGCCGATATGCCGGGCTCTGATGGTGCAGCCATGGGAGATCCTGTGTTTCAGCGGCGAGGACGGTACCGGGCGGGATGAGCTTCTGCGGCTGATTGATTCAGTGATCAGCTGAATTGCAACATAATTGACAATCAGAACAATTATTGAGCAATAATCTATTGCATCCGGATACGGAACAGTGTATAATCACGAGCCGTAGATGGGACGGTGAATATGCAGACGTTCGGTGGGCTGATAAAACAAGCAAGTGGAGGCAGCGCACTGAATTGTTTTGCTGCGGACCTGAAAAAGGCCTGAAACAGACAAAACCGGCCCCCAAAGTCTCGACTGAGTGGGGAAAAGTGCCTGAAAGAGGCATTGTTGAGGAGGGAAAGCCCATGCAACTGGTTAAATGTCCCAGGTGTGATCTGAACTATATTCGCGAAGACGAAAAATACTGCAAGATCTGCCTGCGGGAACTGAAGGGAGAAAAAAATCCGGACGAGGTGGAGCTGTGCAGCGTCTGTAATGAAGAGCCTGCGCTGCCCGGACGGGATGTATGCCTGTTCTGCCTGAAAGAAATGAACAAGAGCAACAGTCTGCCGGAGGATCAGGAAGAGGAAACCACGGAAACAGTCGATACCAGCAATATCGGCGATATGGATTCCGTCAGCGGCATGGATGAGATTATTCCGGAAGTGGAAGACGATGCGGGCATTCCCAGCCAGGAGTTTGGTGAAATCGAAAACGAACTGAGCCTGGAAGATGTCCGGGAGGATGAGGAAAGAGAAGCCGAGAAAGACGAATCGGAAGACGAGGAATAACGCATGCGCCTGTTTGCAATCGGGGATCTGCACATGGATGGGGGAGACAATAAACCCATGGATGTGTTTGGCCCTCATTGGGACAGGCATTTTTTACATATCAGCGAAAACTGGCGCAATCTGGTATCGGCGGAAGATACGGTGCTGATTCCCGGAGATATCAGCTGGGCGATGCAACTGGAGAATGCGGTTCCCGATTTGCAGGAAATCGGAAAACTGCCTGGCAGGAAGATCCTGTGCAAAGGAAATCACGAATACTGGTGGAACAGCATCAGCCGCGTACGGGCGGTATTGCCGGAAGGAATGACAGCGCTTCAGCATGATGCCGTCGATCTTGGACCGTGCGTGGTTTGCGGAACGCGGGGATGGCTTTTCCCGACAGAGCGTGCACCGTTGGATGAAAAGGACGCAAAAATCTGCAGCCGGGAGGTTCAGCGGATGAATCTGGCCCTGGACGAAGCAGAACGGATTGCGCCGGATAAGCCGGTTCTTGTTATGATGCATTTTCCCCCGTTGCTGGTCAGCGACCGGGAAACCGTTTTTACGGAGGTCCTGGAAGCACGGAAGAATGTGAGGAGCGTCGTATACGGGCATCTGCACGGTGCGTCTTTTGCAAACGGATTTGCGGGAGAACAGCGGGGCATTCGTTATGAACCGGTCTCCTGTGACGGAATCCGGTTCTGTCCGAGGGAGATTCCATGGCCTGAAATTCCTTAATTTTTTGTAACAATTATGATCAATAATCATGACAGCCGGACCTGAAACGAGGTCTGGCTTTTTGCTGCCTACAAAATATGGTTAAGGGGAACAAAGCGGACCACAATTCTGCATTAAAATATTAAAAATATATTACGAAAAGATTACACATTAGAAACAAACAGTCGACCGACAACCCGTCGGCCGGCTGATTTTTTGCTTGCATCGCGCCTGATTGTGTGTTAAATTTGTGGGGAAAAAGGGTAATAAAACCCAAAAATGAACACAAAAGTGGTAGAAAGGGGAGCGGCAGGATGGATGACAACCATGTGAATGGTTCGCAGGAAAACGCCGGATCCCTTGAAAAACAAGGCGCTGAGCGCAAAATCCGCTTTATCGGTTCATTCAATCACAGCCTTGATGCCAAAGGACGCCTGGTCATCCCGCAGAATTTCCGGGATAAGCTCGGGGAACAGTTTTGCGTAGCCCCTTCTTTTGATTTCAAATCGATTGCGGTATATCCGACGGAAATGTGGGAAAAGCGGAACGAAGCCTATGAAAAGCTGGGCAAGCTGAATCCTGCGCTGAACCGCTATCTGGAACAGTTCTACGCACTGAGCTATGACGGGCAGACATGCGACGGACAGGGCCGCGTGCTCCTGCCGGCCAACATCCGGCAGAAAATCCTGGGTGAAGAACGGGATGTGGAAATAACCGGCGCAAACGACCATATCCGCGTGGTGGCCGAGAAGGTCAGCAGCGACAGCTGGAGCCAGTTCAATGCGGAACTGCCGCAGCTGCTTGATATGATCGCCGGGCTGGAAGCGAATAATCATGAATAAAAACCCGACGCTGAGGGCGGGAGGGTTTATCGGGTTCAGACATTATCACAGGGACGGGGAGTAAAAAGAGATGACAGGAATCCTGACACATGTGGGGAAAATACAGGATGCAAAAATCAACTGGCAGGAAGCCCGGTACCGGCGGAATGCGGAGCGCCAGCAGCAGGCCAGTTTGCACAGGGAACGGATGACATGCGCTGATACGGTGCGCTTTGATACCCAGTCACAGGACTGGACCGGCGGAATGGGGATCAGTCCGAGCGGACGGTTCCAGGTCATTGAAACTGCCAAAACCCGAAAAAACGTCTTCAGCGGGGAAGGAATTCGCTGGGATGTTGCCTGCATCTCGATTGTTGCAATCCTGGTTTTGTGTGTTGCGCTCGTGCTGGCGGATCTGGCAGGGATCGGAATGGGCGACCGGAGCCTGAACAAGCTGGACAGAAAAATCACTGAAATGGCCGGTAAAAATGATAAACTGCAGGCGGAGATCACACTCAGGAACGACGATATCACTGTCTATTCAGAAGCTGCGAAGATGAATCTGATATCCGCCAGCAGCGCACAGACGATCCGGATTCATGCTCCGGAAAATGTCAAGCTGACAATATCGGGCGGCTATCATCCGGGAGACTGACAGGATCAGTCTCCTGCTTAGTGAACAGAAAAACGGGAACAGGAATGATCCGGAAATCGTTTTGTATCATGAAGCGAGCCGTGAAAGAAAAGGTGAAGTGCGATGAAATTATGGGAACTGCTGACAGAATTGCCCTATGTGGAAGATACCCGGGGAGATATGAATACGGAAATCTGTGAAATCACTTCTTCCAGCCGGGACAAGACAGACCGGGGACTGTTTTTCTGTATCGTCGGAGCCCGTTTCGATGCACATGACTATGCCTGGGAAGCAGTGGAAAACGGATGCATTGCACTGGTGGTGGAACACTATGTGGAGCTGAATGTTCCCCAGATCCGGGTAAACAACGGCCGGGCTGCCATGGCCCGGATTGCGGATGCGTTTTACGGACATCCGTCCCGCAGGATGCGCATGATCGGGATTACAGGGACTAAAGGGAAAACGACAACCACTTATCTGCTGAAGAGTATCTGCGAGAGCGCCGGCCTGAAGTGCGGTATTATCGGATCCACCGGAACGCTGGTTGAGGATCAGCACCTGGACAGCAAGCTGACAACGCCGGACCCCATCGACCTGCAGAAGACTCTGCGGCTGATGGCCGACGAAGGGGTTCAGGTTTGCTGCATGGAAGTATCCGCGCATGCCATCGATATGAACCGGCTGGACGGAATGAGCTTCGAAGTGGGCTGCTATACCAACCTGAGCCAGGACCATCTGGATTATTTCTATACGATGGAGCGGTATTTTGAAACGAAAAAGCGCTTCTTTACAGACGGGATGGCCCGGAACGCGGCAGTTAATGCGGACGATGAAACATCCGGGAAACTGCTGCCGGACCTGAAGCAGCCACATATTACCTACGGGATCTGTGTGGATGCCGATGTGTTCGCCCGGGATATTGAGATTACGGAAGAAGGCGTCCGATTCACCGTTCAGCTGCACGGAATGAATGAAGTCCGGATTCATATGCACATGACCGGTATGTTCAATGTATATAACGCCCTGGCAGCAGCCAGCTGCGCGCTGATCATGGGGATTACGCCTGAAAAAATCCGGGAAGGCCTGGAATCAGTGACCCGCGTTCCGGGACGGATTGAGGTGCTTCAGACCGGTACGCCGTATAAAGTCATTCTGGATTACAGCCATTCACCGGACGCACTGGAAAATATCCTGAAAACTGTGCGGCAGTTTACCCGGAAGCGCGTGATCGCGCTGTTTGGCTGCGGCGGGGACCGGGATAAGGGAAAGCGTCCTATGATGGGCGAAATCGGCGGGCGTCTGGCAGACTACTGCATTCTGACGTCCGACAATCCCAGGACGGAAAATCCGATGGTGATTCTGGCAGCGATTGAGAAGGGCATTAAACCGACCGGCGCAAAATATGATGTGATCGAAAACCGCCGGGAAGCGATCCGCCACGCGCTGCGGATTGCAGAGGACGGCGACGTGATCGTCCTGGCCGGCAAAGGACACGAGACATATCAGGAAATCATGGGGATCAAACGGCCGTTCGACGAAAAGGTCATTGTCAGCGAGCTGCTGCTGGAAATGCAGAAAGAGCAGGAAAACAATGCCTGAATGGTGAATAATAATTCGGGATACCATTACGCGAAAGGAACCGGATTATGTACAGAATGACAGGCGCTTTACTGCTCAGTATGGCCATTGCGCTGGCAATCGGGCCGAAACTGATTGCATATCTGAAAAAACTCCATTTCGGGCAGACGATCTATGAACTGGGTCCCAGCCACCAGCAGAAACAGGGAACGCCTGTTATGGGCGGACTGATGATGGCGGCGGGGATTCTCGTTTCCAGCCTTGTCTGCCATCCGGCCCGCTGGGATGGCGGATGGGATCCGATTATTCCGCTGCTGGCAGTTGCCTTCCTCAGCATGGCCGTCGGCTTTGCGGACGATTATATCAAGGCAGTCAAGAAACGCCATGACGGGCTGAGCCCCTGGCAGAAGATTGCCGGACAGGTCATTGTAGCGGTTGCCTTCAGCGTATACTGCTATCTGAATCCGAACATCGGCAGCAAAATCCGGATCCCGTTTATCCGGACAGAATGGGACCTGGGTATATTTTATATTCCGGTGATGACGTTGCTGACCATTTTTATTGTGAACAGCAGCAATCTGCAGGACGGACTGGACGGATTACTGGGAACGGTCACTGCAATCAGTTCATCCGCATGGGCGGTCATCTGCATGATGCTGGCAACAATTCCTGCGCTGGCTGCCGGAACGGATATCCCCGGAGCCAAAGTGACGGCTGTGTTTGCGCTGAGTATGGCTGGTGCGTGTATCGGTTTCCTGCGGTACAACCGCTATCCGGCAAAGACATTCATGGGCGATACAGGGAGCATGCTTCTCGGGGGAGGAACGGTGGCTATAGCGATGGTGCTCAGGCTGCCGCTGCTGCTGATCCTGATCTTCTTTACCCCGATTATGAGCAGTGTCAGCGTCATTATGCAGCGGTACTATTATAAACTGACCCATGGGAAACGGATCTTCCTGATGAGCCCGATTCACCATCATTTTGAGAAAAAAGGATATTCAGAAACACAGATTGTAAGCATGTATGCCGGAATTACGACGATCCTGAGCCTGATTGCGATCATCAGTATCGGCGGTTAATGGTCTGGGATCCGGAGATAGAAGAGGCTGAAAATCATGAATTACGAAGGAAAAAAAGTACTGGTTGTCGGGATGGCGCGCAGCGGTGTGGCCGCGGCGCAGCTTTTGCGTGCCAGCGGCGCGGAAGTCACGGTAAATGACAGCAAGAGCGAAGAGGAACTCGGGACGCAGCTTGCTCCTTTGCAGGGACTGCAGGTGGAGCGCAGGTTTGGATGCGGCGCAATGGAACTGCTGGAAGGAATGGACTGCATGGTCATTTCCCCGGGTATTCCGGATACCGCAGCCTTTGTTGTCAAGGCAAAGGAAATGGGAATCTATGTGATCGGAGAACTGGAACTGGCGGCCCAGCTGTCACGCGGGAGCATGGTTGCGGTCAGCGGAACCAATGGCAAGACTACAACAGTTACCCTGCTGGGAGAAATATTTGCCAACAGCGGAAAGGTCACCCATGTGGTCGGAAATATCGGGTATCCGTTTTCCCTGGCGGCGCTGGTCAGCAAACCGGACGATGTGATTGTGTGTGAAGTGTCTTCGTTCCAGATGGAAACCGCGGATACGTTCCATCCGCATGTTGCCTTGCTGACCAATATCACCGAAGACCACCTGAACCGCCATGGCACCATGGAAGTATATACCGCCCTCAAGATGCGGATGTTTGCGCGGCAGACAGAAGCCGATTATGCCATTTTCAACGCAGATGATCCCGGGTTGAAAGGCCTTTCCGAACAGGTAAAGAGCAAAGTGCTGCAATTCAGCCGGCTGCAGGAAGTACCCGAAGGCGCTTTTGTCCGGAACGGGCAGGTTATCGCGAGATTCAACGGATCTGAAAAGAAGATCTGCCGGACTGAGGAAATATATATTCCCGGTCCGCATAACCTTGAGAATGCGCTGGGCGCTGTATGCGCGGCAGTGGCCATGAAAGTGCCGGCTCCGGTGATTCGCCATACCCTGAAAACTTTCCAGGGAGTGGAACACCGGATTGAAAAGGTGCGCGAACTGAACGGTGTCACCTATATTAACGACAGTAAGGGAACCAATTCCGACTCCACCATCAAAGCGGTACAGACGATGACAAATCCCACTGTAATCATCCTGGGAGGGTATGACAAGCACGCGTCATTTGACCAGCTGAGCCAGGAAATCCGCAGCAGCGGAATGATCCGCAAAGCGGTGCTGATCGGTGAAACGGCCAGTCTGATCCGGAACAGTCTGGAAAGGGCCGGGTACTTTGAAACAGAAAATGCTGAAAGCCTCGGGGATGCAGTGGAAAAGGCGCGGGCTGCTGCACAATATGGCTGGAATGTGCTGCTGAGTCCGGCGTGTGCAAGCTTCGATATGTTCAAGGACTACGAAGAACGCGGTCGAGTTTTCAAGGAAATTGTTAACGGATTGAAATAACAGACCAAAGTCTGATTTAAAGGGGTGGAGCGTATGGACGGACCGGGAGGAAACCTGCCCAGGAGACGGGCAGGAGATTCCAATTCGCCACAAAATCCTTCACCCATCCGGGACTGGCAGCGAAACACATGGTACGGCCCCGTGCCGCAGGATACCAACCCCTTTGAAGAACCGGACGAAGCGCCTGAACTGCTGGAACTCCGGTCAGACAATGTACGGCAGAAATCCGGAGACTTCTGGCAGGAACAGACAGGATATATTTCCCAAAACCGTATATCGGAGAAAACAAAAGGCAAATCAAAACATGCAAAAAAGAAAAATGAATGGAAGCTTTCCCGCATGCTCGGGAAAGCGATCCTTGCTTCACTGATTCTGATGATCGGCACCGGACTGGTACTGTTCTTCGGCGTTTACCGGGTCCGGAACATTCAGGTGGCAGGATCCAGCCGCATTTCTGCAGATGACATTATATCGCTCAGCGGGATCAGGAAAGGTGACAGTATTCTGACGCTGGATGAAAAGAATATATCGGAGAAGCTGATATCAGGCGCGAGGAGAAAGGCGAAAGAAACAGGCAACCAGACCTATTATGAGCTGCAGTTCCGCTACCTGGAACGGCAGATGCCGAATACTGTGGTGATTTCCGTCCGGGAACGCGAGCCTGTCTGCTGGGTGAATCTGCGCGGTATATACTATGTGCTGGACAGAGACAGGATGATCCTGTGGGAAACGGAAAACAAGGATGAAACGCCGAAGAAAATGGTCCTGGTAAAAGGCCTGGAAGATAAGACCGGCGCCCGGGCAGGACAGATCATGGAACTCAAATCCGGCGTTCAGCAGCGCCTGTTTGAAAACCTGTTTCTGGAAATGAAATCACTCATGACCGGGGACGGCGTTCCCTGCATCGACCTGATTCAGGAAGTGAACATGAGCAGTTCCTATTCCTCAACAGCATCGTATACCGTTCAGCTGACCACATGGCCGGATGAAGAGGGAAATGTGTATGTGGTGAACCTGGGAAACTGTGTGGACAGCCCGGATGAAGAGCAGCAAATGATTCACCGGAAGCTGCGCAGTTTCCTGCTTATCTGGGACAAGCTGCATTACCTGAGCGAAAACGAACGGGCGGCCATTGAAAAACGGATCAAACATCGAATCAACGGCGGGTCTATTGACGTGACCGCACCGGAACAGCCGCATTATTCACCGGACCTGGAATAATGACAGGAATTGTAACAAAAAACAGATAAAAATGTAATAAAACAGGCATAAACACTTGCAATCATATGGCAAAAGGCATATAATTACATGTGGTTTGCATTTAAATTGTAGGCATTATCTCCGGAATCCACGGAAAGGATCCGACCAGGAGGGAAGATAGCGTATGAAAACGACGGTTGCGGCCATCGACTTCGGAACGAGCAAAATCGTAACGCTTGTCGCTGAAAACAGCGGCAGTCAGCGGTGCGATATCGTTGCGGCCGGTGTCGCAAAATACGACGGGTACCTGGCTGAAGGATGGAACAATCCCGGACAGCTGGACGAAGCCATCCGCCGTTCCATCAGTGACGCGGAAGAGCAGTTCAACGGCAGAATCAGGGAAATCAATGTCGGTGTTCCCGGCGCATTTACCCATGTATATGCCACGCAGGTAACCATTACCCTGAAGGGGACGGATCCGCGGGTGACCTCGGCGGACGTGAAAGCTGCTTTCAACAAAGCGGCAGAAAGCCTGGCCAATATGCCCGGCGTTGTGGTGCATTCCAGCCCGGCATGGTTTATGGTGGACAGCGGCAAAAAGACGCTGGAGCCGGTGGGAATGAAGGGACGGGAAATGACCGCGTTTATCAGCTTTGTGGTCGGCAACCGTTTCTTTGTGGATGACGTAACCAACCGGATGGCAGATCTCGGAATCGTGGTCACCGGTTTCTATTCCACTTCCGCCGGCGAAGCAATGCTGTACCTGAACGAGCAGGACCGGGACCATACTTCTGTCCTGATTGATATGGGATACCTGAATACGGAAATCATCGGCGTCGAGGGGGACGCGATCATCTACCACAAGATGCTTGAGCTCGGCGGCGGGGACATTTCCGTCGCACTGGCAGAGGAACTGGACATTTCCCTGAGTGCCGCGGAAGATATCAAGCGCAAATTTGTTTACGGAATCGAAACGTCCGGCGAAACGTACGAGGTGCCGGGAACCGAAGGAAAAAAAGGCGCTGTTTTCACCCGGGAGCAGGTGAAACCGATTATCTGCAAGGCGCTGGATGAAATCTGCGATCAGATCAAAGCGGCCATCGATGATGATTTCGGCAGCCTTGGAAGCTGGAGCAGCGTATTTATGACCGGCGGCGGCCTCAGCTTTAACCGGGGCGGCAAGGAATATCTGGCCGGGCGCCTGGGAAGGCCGGTTCAGGAAACACCGAGACGTACCACCAAACTGAACAGCCACAGTTTTTCCAGCGCACTGGGACTGATGGACCTGATTATCGATACGATTGAGCAACAACGTCAGCCGGCTACCGGTGCAGGCGGCAAAATCAAAGACTTTTTCCGTAGTCTGTTAGGAGGTTAAGAAAATGATTGAATTCCAGAACGAAGAACAGAGCACATTCGCAACCATCAAGGTCGTGGGATGCGGAGGCGGCGGGAATAACGCGGTCAACCGCATGGTTGATTCCGGGCTTCGCGGCGTTGAATTCATTTCCATCAACACCGACCGGCAGGCACTGGGAGCGTCCAATGCGCAGGTTAAAATCCAGATCGGTGAAAAGCTGACAAAAGGCCTGGGCGCCGGCGCGGTTCCTGAAGTCGGCCGCCGCGCGGCGGAAGAGAGCCGGGAAGAAATTGCGTCCGCGCTGAAAGGCGCTGATCTGGTGTTTGTTACTGCCGGAATGGGCGGCGGAACCGGAACCGGCGCAGCCCCGATTGTTGCGGAGATTGCGCGGGATCTTGGCACGCTGACGATTGCGGTTGTTACAAAGCCCTTCAGTTTTGAAGGCAAACAGCGCATGAAGAATGCCGAAATGGGCATTGAGGAACTGAAACAGCATGTGGATACGCTGGTGGTAATTCCCAATGACCGGCTGCTGCAGGTGGTCAGCAAGCAGACAACCATGCTGGAAGCATTCCGGATCGCGGATGACGTGCTGCGCCAGGGCATCCAGGGCATCAGCGATCTGATTGCCCTGCCCGCGATGATCAACCTGGACTTTGCCGACGTCAAGACAGTGATGGAATCCGGCGGTATGGCCCATATGGGTATCGGTACCGGATCCGGAGAAAACAAGCTGGTGGATGCAGCCAGGAACGCGATTGCCTCTCCGCTGCTGGAAACCAATATCGACGGCGCACGTGCCGTGCTGATCAACGTGACCGGCGGTCCGGATATCTCCATTGTGGATATCAATGAGGCAGCCAACCTGATCATGGAAGCGGCTGATCCTGACGCGAATATTATTTTCGGTGCCGGTATCGATGAATCCATGAAGGATGACGTACGGATCACCGTGATTGCAACAGGGTTCGAAAGAACGCCTTTCCCGTCCAAGGAACCGGCAAGAAAACCCAGGGAAATCGAGCATGAACGGCTGTTCGGCTCTTTCGGCACCAATTTCACTCGGCAGGATGCGCCGGCAGCAGCGCCGGCAGTCCCGGCTCCGGATCCCTTTGAGAAAGGGGAGCCGGCGGGCAATCCTTTCCTGAACGGAAACACCGGCGAAATGCCGACCTTTGTGGGTTCCAGCCGGCCCAGCATGGGCGTGCCGGGCATGGTGAACACCGGCTCCTTCCAGACCGGATTCACCTATCAGCAGACACAGCCGCAGGCGTCCCTCAGCCAGGCAACCCGGCCGTTCCAGCCGGCAGGCGCGAATCCGACGGGCGGAAATATGCCTGTTGGGCAGCCGCCATTCGGCAGTGCACAGCCGCAGAACTTCCAGCCGATGTATAACAACAACGGACAGGTGACCGGGCAGACCGGAAGCTTCCAGCCGATTCCTCAGGGGCAGGCTGTCGCAACGGATGATCATGGCGTACCGGGATTCCTGAAGAGAAAGAAATAAGTTGGTTTTATCTGATCAGCGGAGTTAAATGCTCCGCTGATTTTTTTGCTGGTAAAGCGACTGAAAATCGGATATAATATATATTTGGGATTATATACGGAAAGCAGGGGAAACGGCAATGCGAAGAATCGGGATGATCATACTGGCCCTGCTGCTGGTATTCGGAATTGCAGCGGCAGAAAGCACCATGGCACCGGATTATATTCTGGAAGGTTATGACGGAGATGAAACCGGCCGCACATGGGAAAACAACCTGTTTTTTTCCAGAATGCGGGAAAGAACAGGCGTCCGTTTTGTATACCGCCAGGCCGCCAATTATTCCGAATGGAAGCAGCGGGTGGCTGCCATGACCAAAGGCGAGAACCTGCCGGACGTGCTGTTCAAGGCGGAACTGACACCAGCCGAAACCAGAGCGCTATATGAGGCTGGTATCATTATTGACCTGAATCGGACGACGGAAAGCGGCAAAACACTTCTGGAAGAATACGCTCCGCACCTCTGGGTGCTGCTGCAGGAACATCCGGACTGGAAAGACGCGATTTCCATGCCTGACGGCGCGATTGCCTCGCTGCCGACATTTGATACACTGCAGGATAATGATTTCATGTGGATCAATACCCAGTGGCTGAATGTGCTGGGGCTGAAAAAACCAACCACAGCCGATGAACTGACGGAGGTTCTGCGGGCATTCAAAACCCAGGATCCGAACCGCAGCGGCAGCGCAGATGAAATTCCGCTGTCATTCATCAGCATGTGGGAGCTTCGTTTCCTCGGCCATGCTTTCGGAATCATTGACAACGATTATTATGTTTCCGTCGGGAATGACGGGATTGTCACATCATCGCTCACATCAGACCGGAACAGGGCCTTCCTGTCATGGCTGCATATGCTGTGGGAGGAAAACCTGCTGGATCATGATGGATTCCTCCAGACGGATGCCATGCGCCAGACCACCAATAAAGAGAAAACAGAAAAAACAATTCCGTACGGCATGCTGATGGGAAATATGCCGCAGACGGCGGTTCCGGAGGATGTCAGCAAGATATATGAAATCCTGGAACCACTGACATATGAAGGGAAGAAGATTTACCGGGACCTGACCGGAGACGTGATCCGGGGAACATTCGCCATTACGCGGGAATGCAAGGATCCGGGGGAAATGCTGTCGTGGGTGGACTACCTGTATACGGAAGAAGGCGCCATTCTGGCCCGGTACGGGAAAGAGGGAGAAGAGTTCAGCCGGGATGCAAAGGGAATGTGGAAATGGAACGCCGACAATGAAACTGTTTCGGATAAGTTCCGGAAGGAAAATACCATCGGTAGCGGATCCGCCGTTCCGGGGATCTCGGGAGACAATTTCCTGATGCAGTTCTCGGAAGAAGCCGGACGCCGGGTTGTGGAGATGATCTACCGGGTGCGCCCGTACAGCGTGATGCCATATCCCTATGTGATACTCAGTGAAGCAGACGCGGCAGAGCTGGCGAAGATCCAGGCAGAACTGATGAGCTATGCTGAACAGGCGATGGCATGCTTTGTTACCGGCGATCTGGAGATGAATGACGCCAACTGGAATACTTTCTGCGATACAGTGAGGGAAAAGGGACTGGACAAAGCTGTTTCCATCTGGCAGAGAGTATATGATGACCTGAAAAAGTGAGGACTGAGCATGAATCGTTGGGATGAGATGATCCGGAAACTGGCATCGGAGGAAGCGCAGCACTTCCTGGCTGAGCTGTATGGCAGGGGAACGGAAACCCTTCGTATACAGACGGAACGGTATGCGGGCATAATCCGTTCCCATCAGGCACTGTTTGGTGACCGGGGAAAGATTTTTCTGGTCAGTGCGCCGGGACGGACGGAAATCGGCGGGAACCATACGGACCACAACCATGGGCGGGTACTGGCGGCAGCGGTGAACCTGGATGCGCTGTGCGCTGTGACTGCCCGGGAGGATATGTTGGTGCATTTTCACAGCGAAGGATACGCGCCGGTCAGCCTGGACCTGAGCGACCTGGATGTCCATCCGGAGGAAAAAGGCACCACGGCAGCCCTGATCCGTGGCGTGGCTGCCGGGATGAAGGAAGCCGGATACCGGATCGGCGGGTTTGACGCGGCGGTCACATCCACCGTTGCGGGTGGCAGCGGGCTGAGCAGTTCCGCAGCACTGGAGGTCATGCTGACCGGCATGCTGGATGCCCTGTACAACCAGTTTGAAATGCCGTATCCCGTGCGGGCCAGGATCAGCCAGCGGGCGGAAAATGAATTTTTCGGCAAGCCGTCCGGACTGCTGGACCAGATGGCCAGCGCTGCCGGCGGACTGGTCACGGTGGATTTCAGGGATACAGAAAAACCGGAAGTCAAAGCACTGCAATACGACTTCTCCCGGAAAGGATACGCACTGGTGGTCGTTGCCACCGGCGGATCCCATGCCGACCTGACGGATGATTATGCGGCTATACCGGCGGAAATGCGGGAAGTGGCCGGATTTTACGGAAAACCCTTCCTGCGTGACCTGACGGCGGGGCAGCTGACGGCGGACATCGGGAAGCTGCGGCAGGTGACAACCGACCGGGCCATTATGCGGGCTTTTCACTTTATTGCGGAGAATGACCGAGTACCGGAACAGGTGCGTGCGCTGGAAGAAGACCGGATCCGGGATTTTCTGCAGCTGATCATTGCCAGCGGACGCTCCAGTTTCATGTACCTGCAGAACGTATTTGCTTCCGAAAAGGACCAGAGCCTGAGCCTGGCCCTGTGCATGGCAGAAATGATGCTGCAGGGGAAAGGAGCATGGCGCATTCACGGCGGTGGGTTTGCCGGAACGACACTGAATTTTGTACCGCTTGATATGGTGAACGTGTTTACGGATACGATGGACCGCGCTTTTGGAAAAGGCGCATCCATGGTGCTGAATATTCGTCCGGTGGGAGCCGCCAGACTGAAACTATGATGATTATAACCAAAAGCGCCGGCGAAACCCGGGCACTGGGCGAAAGAATTGCCGGGCAGCTGCAGCCGGGAGATGTGCTCCTGCTGGAAGGCGACCTGGGCGCGGGAAAAAGCGAACTGACCCGGGGGATTGCCAGGGGCCTGGGTGTGACAGAGACGGTAACGAGCCCGAGCTTTACGATTCTGAATGTCTATGAAAGCGGCCGGTGTCCGCTGTATCATTTTGACTGGTACCGGCTGGAAAGCGCGGATGAATTGTATGAGCTGGGCATGGATGAGTATCTGGGCGGAGACGGGATTGCTGTGATTGAGTGGCCCGGCCAGTGCCCTGACGCCGTTCCGGAGAACGCGATGCGGATCCGGCTGGAAGCGGCCGGGGAAAATGAACGGAAAATTGATATCGGAGCGTTGAGAGAACAATGAAACTGCTGGTGATAGATACATCCGGACCGGTCTGTGGTACGGCGGTGATGGACGGGGAAAAAACCGTAAGCGAGTTTACGGCCCAGAACCGGAATACGCATTCTGCCAGCCTGATGCCGATGGTGGAAGCCGCCCTGGCGGCGGCCGGAACGGAAATCGGTCAGCTGGACGCGATTGCAGCGGTGACCGGTCCGGGCAGTTTTACCGGCGTCCGGATCGGCGTGGCGACAGCTAAGGGACTGGCACATGGAGCCGGAATTCCGTGCATTCCCGTAGACGCGCTGGAAGCGCTGAGCGTATCAGCAGGCGCATTTGACGGTATCATATGTCCGATTCAGGATGCGCGGGCCGGACAGGTATATGCCGCGGCATTCCGGGATGGATGCCGGCTGACGGGGGATGCTCCGATGAAGCTGGATGATTTTCTTGAAAAGATTGCCGGACTGGGAGACCGTTTTCTGTTTACGGGTGACGGCGTGCCTGTGTTTCGCGAAAAAATCCGGGAAATCCTGGGGGAAAAGGCAGTGTTCTCTCCGGCTCACCTGGGATATCTGAGGCCTTCCGCTGCCGGATTGATCGCGATGAACAAAGGCGAAAAAACGGATTACCTGCACCTGGAAGCCACATACCTGAGGCCGCCGAATGCCCAGAAAAACCGGAAACTGATGGAAGCCATGAAACGGCAGGAAGAAGCATGAGCGAAGAAAAGAAAGTACAGGATGTCCTGATCCGGCGGATGCAGATTGCGGATGTGGACGCAGTCACCGGGATTGAGCAGGCTACATTCGCACGGCCGTGGAGCCGGGAAAGCTTCATGCAGGAAATGGAACGCAACAAAGCGGCCCGGTACCTGGTGGCGGAAAAGAACGGCCGGGTGATCGGCTACGCAGGCGCATGGATTATCCTGGATGAAAGCCATATCACCAATATCGCGGTGGCCGAGGCAGAACGCGGATGCGGTGTCGGACGGAAACTGACGGAAGCGCTGATGCAGTACATATCGAACCTCGGCGCGGCCTACGCAACACTGGAAGTCCGGGTCAGCAATGAACGGGCCCAGCACCTGTACAAAAGCCTCGGCTTTGTCAGCGTCGGCAAACGTAAGCGCTATTATGAGGACAACGGTGAGGATGCCTTCCTGATGGTCTGCGAGCATATGCCGGACGTGGAGGAAGACTTCCAGGAACCGGAGACGGAAACACCGGAATCTTCCGGGGAGAAACCGGAAAACCAGGGAGGAATGGAACATGCGTAAAGCACTTGTTTTCACGGCACTGCTGCTGGCACTGGCACTGGTTATCATTGCCGGCGGCGCAGGCGCGGAAGAAGCGGAAAACATGACTTCCGCCTGCGAATACAAAGTCTGTTCCAAACCGGGCAGAGCGGCGTTCCTGACGGACGGCAAGTATACTTCCTATTGGGAAAGCGAAAAGGAAGCCCATCCGTGGATCACGATTTCGTCGGATCAGCCGGTGTACGGCCTGTATCTGTGCTTTCAGAACATGCCGGATGAATATGTGATCCAGCAGGAAAAGGGCGGATCCTGGGAAACGGTTGCCGAGGGTGATACTCTTTATCATCACATATATTACCGGCTGGACGGCATCAGACAGATCCGGGTCTACGCGACGGCATCCGGAAAGAAAACGGTGATGGGATTCAACGAAGTATTTGTTTTCGGCGAGGGCGATCTTCCGGACTGGGTTCAGATCTGGAATCCGACGCCGGAAAAGGCGGACATCCTGTTCCTGGCGACGCATCCTGATGATGAGATGCTGTTCCTGGGCGGCGCACTGGCCTGGTACGGTGTGGAAAAGCAGTGCAACGTCGCGGTTGCGTATCTGACCAAGTCCAATACCACCCGCCGGAGCGAGGCACTGAACGGTCTGTGGACGCTGGGAATTCGGAATTATCCGGTGTTCGGTGAATTCCGAGACTGTTACAGCCAGAGCGGCCTGGCCAAGGACGCATATAAGGATACAGGCGGCAAAAGCAAGATCCAGGGCTGGGTGACGGAACTGTACCGGCGGCTGAAACCGGAGGTGGTGGTGACCCAGGACCTGAACGGGGAATACGGCCATCCGCAGCATAAGATGGTGGCGGATGCGGCAACCGTCGCATACACCCAGGCAGCAGATCCGGAACAGTATCCGGAAACAGCGGCGGCATACGGCACATGGCAGGTAAAAAAACTGTACCTGCACCTGTACGGAGACGAAGCGGAACGGACACAGTTTGACTGGGATATTCCGCTGGATTCGCTGGGCGGAATGACCGCCAACGAAAAGGCGGAGGAAGCATACGCCATGCATATCACCCAGAAAGGGCAGGGAAAGAAATACAACGGCAAAATGGTGTATTTCTCCGTAGCGGAATACGGCATGAAACGTTATCCGAACACATGGTTCGGCCTGTATGCCACCCAGGTGGGACCGGATACGCACCATGATGATTTTATGGAAAATATTGACTGAAATGAGGACGGAAGATGAAAAAGATCGGAACACTGCTGGCCTGTATCCTGATGATCCTGCTGATCTGCGCTGCACAGGGAGAAACCGTCACGAAAGAAGCGCCGGAACTGACTTCCGGCTGCCAGTTCAGCCTGAACGGCAACAACCGGGCCAAGAATGTGACGGATCACTCCTTTAAGACCTACTGGGAGGTCGAGAACACCAAAAATCCGTATGTGACCATTACCTCCCAGATCCCGATGCACGGCCTGTATCTTTGTTTCCGAACGATGCCGGAATATGAAGTGCAGGTGGACCGGGGAAATGGATGGGAAAAACTGGCGGACGGGAATCCGGAATACCTGCACGTGTATTACGAGCTGGGCGGCGCAAAACAGGTCCGGATCCAGGCAACCAGTGAGAAAAAAGTGAGACTTGGTTTCAATGAAATCAGTGTTTTCGGGGAAGGCAGCGTTCCGGAATGGGTGCAGCGCTGGGAACCGACCCCGGAGAAGACGGACCTGATGTTTGTGATCGCCCAGCCGGATGATGAACTGATCTATATGGGTGGTGCCATTCCTGTGTATGCTGTGGAGCAACAGCATGCCACAGCAGTAGTATGTATGGCATACGATAATCCGTCCCGACGGAGCGAACTGCTGAACAGCCTGTGGTCCATGGGATACCGCTATTATCCCTTGATCTACAGCCAGAACAAACTGAAAAACGATAACAAGGAAAAGGAACAGGCGGCTGCTTTTGCTGCTGACGCGATCCGGCGCTGTAAGCCGGAGGTTGTTGTAACGCTGGATGAGAACGGGGAAGGGAAAAACGGCCAGCGGAAGATGGCTGCTGCCCTGTGCAGGGATGCTTTTGACGCGGCCGCGGAAGATAGCGAACTCGAAGGCTGGCAGGCCAAGAAACTGTATATGCATCTGTATGGCGATGATCCCATTGAACTGGATTGGGAGCAGCCCCTGGCGAGCCGGAACGGCCTGAACGCCATCACCGCGGCCCGGCAGGCGCATCTCTATTACAAGACCCAGGACGCTTCGGAAAAATCCGTCCTCACGACAGGCGCCAAGTTCCCGAACAACCGCTTCGGCCTGGTAAAGACACTGGTGGGCGAAGATCAGAGAAAGAATGATTTCCTGGAAAATATTCCGACCGGAGACCTGACAAAAGCGCCGGAACTGACGGATCTCACGGTTGACAAAACGGCCGGGATTCTGCCGGAACTGAACGCAAAAGGATATATCGACGAAGGTGAATTCATCTATTCCGACGATACAACAGGCATTTATGTTTATATCTCCCCGACACTGAAGGTGATCATCAACCGGCATTTTGACGGTGCCCTGCCGCTGACCTGGTTTGAGACGGACATCTGGTGCGATGTTGAGGCGGGCGAACTGGTCCGGAATATTGAGATGGATCCGGCCAAACGGGACAAGGTCCGGGTGGACGCCGCGGAAAACGCGCTGGCCCACAAAGTGGTCTACGCGATGAACGGAGACTATTATACCTACCGGATCGGCGCCAAGAACGGGCATCCCGTGGGTATTGAAATCCGGAACGGTGAGATCTATTACGACACCCAGTATACGGAGAAAACGGAATTTTTCCCGAACCTGGATACGCTGGCGTTCTATGAGGACGGCCATATTGAAGTGCATCACAGCTATGAGCTGACACCCAAGGAATACCTGGCGCAAGGCGCTTACGACGTGTATTCTTTCGGCCCCTATCTGATCCGGGACCGGCAGCTGAGCGAGTGGGTGCTGGATCCCGGCAAAACGAGGGCGAAAAATCCGCGCCACGCGTTCGGCATGGTCGAACCGGGCCATTACAAGGATATCATGTGCGAAGGCCGGCTGGGAAGCCGCAGCGAGGGCGTGACCATGCCGCAGATTGCTTTCATGGCATTTGAGGCGGGATGCGTCGAATGCTGCAACCTGGACGGCGGACAGACAGCTGTTGTGATCTTTATGGGCAAACAGCTGAACCGGATCGGGGAGTATAACAAAAAGACGAATGCCCGGCCGACATGCGAGATCACAGGCGTGGGCATATCGGACCAGGTCGGCGTGTTTGAAGTGAAGTAAGGAAAAATGAAAGCAATTATAAACGGCAGGATCCTGCTGCCGGACCGGGAAATCACCGGAAAAGCACTGCTTTATCAGGATACGGTTATCGGGTTTGCCGATCCGGCAGATATATGCGCGGATGAAGTGGTCGACGCGGAAGGCGCTTATGTGGCGCCGGGGCTGATCGATGTCCATATTCACGGGTATATGGGGGATGACGCTTCCGACGGTGACGTAAAAGGACTGCGCCGGATGGCGTTACGCCTGGCCGAAAACGGGGTCACCGCATTCCTGCCGACGACGATGACGGTTCCGCGCGAACAGCTGGATGAGGCATTCCTGCAAATCCGCCGGATGATGGAGGAAAGCCGGAAACCCGGGTTCGGCGGGGCTGAGATCGCCGGATGCCATGCCGAAGGACCGTTTATCAATCCAATACGGAAAGGCGCCCAGGCGGAAAGCGCGATTCAGCCGCCGGATCCGGAATGGATAATGGCATACGCAGACATCATTCGCATCATGACCTTTGCCCCTGAAATGCCTGGCGCGGAAGAAATGATCCGGACGATTGCGCGGGACGGCAGGATCCGGCTTTCCATCGGACATACGGATGCCGGATTTGATCAGGCACAGCAGGCGGTCTGCCTGGGTGCCACACGCTTTACGCATTTATTCAATGCGATGCCCCCGATGCATCACCGGCGGCCGGGTCCGGTCGGAGCAGCGCTGTCGGGAAATGCATGGGCGGAGATTATTGCTGACGGTTTCCATGTTCATCCGGGACTTTTCCCGATGCTTTCCCGTGTGCTGGGCAGGCGCCTGGTGCTGATCACAGACTGTGTACGGGCCGGCGGTATGTCGGACGGTGAATACACACTGGGCGGGCAAAAATTTACACTGAAGGGAATTGAATGCCGCCAGAAGGACGGGACAATCGCCGGAAGCGTACTGAAACTGAACGAAGCGGTCCGGAATTACCGGGATTATGCCGGCATACCGATGTATGAAGCGGTGCGGGCGGCGTCACTGAACGCGGCGGAGTCTGCAGGAATTGCGGATATGCGCGGTTCCCTGACGCCCGGGAAGCAGGCGGATATTGTCCTGATGGATGATGAATGCCGGGTTGTGCGGACGATCATCCGTGGGGTCGGTTGACAAAAACGGACAAAGGGAATAAGGTTACCGTTTGGGAGTGATGATTACCTTATGGGACAGTATGTGGTAACCGGAATGAGCTGCGCGGCCTGCCAGGTTCGGGTGGAGAAGGCAGTCGGAAAAGTACCCGGGGTGGACTCGGTGACTGTCAGCCTGCTGACCAATTCCATGAAGGTGGAAGGCAACGCCGATCCGGAAGAAGTGATCCGCGCTGTGGAAAAAGCCGGATACGGCGCGGAAGTGCAGGGAATTCCGTCTGAAAAGCAAAAAAGCACCATGGATTACCGTGCGGAGGAAGAAGTGCTGAAGGACCGGGAGACGCCCAGGCTCCGTCGGCGGCTGATCTTTTCGGTCGGTTTCCTGCTGGTACTGATGTATATCACGATGGGTTTCAATATGTGGGGATGGCCGCTGCCGGAAGTGCTGGCGGAGAATTATCTGGTACTGGCGCTGGTTCAGATGCTGCTTTCCGCCATCGTGATGCTGATTAACCATGAGATTTATACCAACGGGTTTAAAGCACTGGTTCACTTTGCGCCGAACATGAATACCCTGGTTGCTTTGGGATCATTTGTTGCTTTTGTATGGAGCGTTGTTGTCTTTTTCCAGATGTGCGGGCTGATGACCAGCATCGGGCTGGTTCGTTATCCGGATATACCGCAGGATCTCAGTCCAAATAATTACAGGACCTTTTTCGGGCAGCTGACGGATAATCAGAAGTTTTATTATTTCACCCAGTTGATCGAATCCTGGAAAGGCCATACAGAATATTTCAGCATCCTGGATGAGGCAATGCGCAACCACTATCTGAATCACCTGCATTTTGAATCCGCAGCGATGATTCCCGCACTGATTACGGTCGGCAAACTGCTGGAAGCGATCTCCAAGGGGCGGACCACCAGCGCGCTGAAGGGCCTGATGGATCTGGCGCCGAAGACAGCGGCTGTGATCCGGGACGGACAGGAAACGGAAATTTCTGTGAACGATGTCAGAATCGGCGATGTGTTTGTTGTCCGTCCGGGAGAACGGATTCCTGTGGACGGCGTGGTCATTTCCGGCGTGAGCGCCGTGGATGAATCTGCCCTGACCGGGGAATCGATCCCGGTGGACAAAACCGAGGGAGACGCGGTGAATACCGCAACAATCAACCAATCCGGATATCTGACCTGCCGGGCAACCCGGGTAGGCGAGGATACAACCCTGGCGCAGATTATCCAGCTGGTTTCGGATGCCGCGGCTTCCAAAGCGCCGATTGCCCGGATTGCGGATAAAATTTCGGGCGTGTTTGTGCCGGTAGTCATCGGGATTGCTATCCTGGTGACGGTCGGATGGGTGTTGGCCGGAAACGCACTTTCCTATGCCCTGCCCAGGGGAATTTCCGTGCTGGTCGTTTCGTGCCCGTGTGCACTGGGACTGGCAACTCCGGTGGCCATTATGGTTGGCAACGGGGTAGGCGCCCGGAACGGTATTCTGTTCAAAACAGGCGCGGCCCTGGAGACCGCCGGCAAAAACCGGATTGCAGTGCTGGACAAAACCGGTACAATCACATCCGGCCAGCCTGAAGTGACAGATGTGATTCCGGCAGACGGGATCAGCCGGAAGGAACTGCTGGAAAAGGCCTATACGCTGGAAAAAAAGAGTGAGCATCCGCTGGCGCGCGCTGTTGTGGCACTGGCTCAAAGCGAACATATTGTTCCCCGGGTAACCAAAGAGTTTACGGCGCTCCCCGGAAATGGCCTGGAAGCCGTGCTGGACGGAAAACGGATCCACGGCGGCAACCGGGGGTATATCCAGTCATTCGCTCCGCTGCCGGCAGATATTACGGCCCATGCCGAAGAACTGGCCGCTGAAGGGAAAACGCCCCTGTTTTTTGCGGAGGACGGCAGGATGCTGGGTGTGATTGCCGTTGCGGATACGATTAAGGCTGACTCGGCCGAGGCAATCCGGCAGATGCATAAACAGGGAATCCGTGTGATTATGGTCACGGGGGATAACGAGCTGACCGCCCGCGCGATCGGTGAAAAAGCCGGAGTGGATGAAGTGGCGGCCGGTGTGAAGCCCGATGAGAAAGAGGCAATCGTCCGTAAACTGCAGCGCTTCGGTACGGTGGCCATGATCGGCGACGGAATCAACGATGCGCCGGCCCTGACCCGGGCCAATACCGGGATCGCCATCGGCGCCGGAACGGATGTGGCAATCGACAGCGCGGATGTTGTGCTGATGAACAGTTCGCTGACAGACGCGGCTGCAGCGACCCGCCTGAGCAGAAGAACACTACTGAATATTCGGGAGAACCTTTTTTGGGCGTTCTTCTACAACCTGATCTGTATTCCGCTGGCAGCCGGGGGTAAAATGAATCCGATGCTGTCGGCGGCGGCCATGAGTATTTCCAGTGTGACTGTGTGCCTGAATGCATTGCGGCTGAATCTTTTCAGGGTTCATGATACGACCCATGACAAACCGGGACACCGGAGAAAGCTGCCGGACCGTCTGCTTCCGGAACGTTTTGCGTCGGCAATCCATGGAGTGGATGAACCGGAAACAGAGGCGGTCCCGAAACAGATTACCATCCGGATTGACGGCATGATGTGTGAACACTGTGAAGCAACCATCCGGGAAGCATTGGAAGCCCTGCCGTTTGTGGAAAAAGTAGATGCCAGCCATGATACAGGAAAAGCTGTGATCATGCTGGCAGGGGAGCCGGATGAGAACTGGATCCGGGACGTCATTGAAGACAATGACTATGAATACAAGGGGATGGAATGATCCATCCCCTTGATTGGTATCAGGCGTGATTAAATATCATACTTTTTCAGCAGCATATCCAGGGCCTCCCTGAGAAGGATCGCTTCGCCGATGCCTTCTTTTTTTGCAAGCTTGGCCAGGCGCTGGAGCTGATCCTGGGTATAGTGGCTGGTTTTCGGAACCATCTTTTCTTCACGGGCCATGGTGACCTTATTCCTGCCGCTGACCTTGGCGCGGTAAAGTGCACTGTCTGCTTTCCGGATGAGTTCCGCGCAGCGGGAGGCATCCTCAAAGGCAGTAGCCATGCCGATGGTGATGCTTTGGCGGACGCCGTCCGGAGTAACAATGTTGTAGTTGTTCTTCAGTTCGTTCAGGAAAAGGAAAATTTCTTCTTTTTCCATGCTGCCGCGAAAGATGATGCCGAACTCATCCCCGCCGATGCGGTAGATTTTCGCATCCGCCGGCAGACTGTCCTTCAGATAGGTGCCGGCAGCGATCAGGACGCGGTCTCCTTCATCTGTGCCGAAATCGCTGTTGATATGAAGGAATTCGTCGCAGTCCACCAGCGCGATGGCGACGATTTCACCTGAGGCTTCCGGTTCAGAAGCCAGGATTTCCGTCAGGTCTTTCTCAAACTGATCCCCGACAGGGAACTTCAGGGCATCGTTGACCGCGCTGATTTTTCTTTCCGCATGGCGGCGGCCGAGCTCCATATGATCTTCCACGGTGATGGGACGGGCGGGCTCTTTTACGGGTGCTTTGGCAGCTTTCTTCTGGGCGGGCATTTTCATTTCCTCCTTATATCATGTGATATTATTTCGCAAATAACATCCTGCGGTGAATATTTTATAACATATCATATTATAAAAGTCAATATAAAAAATACTTTTAGAAAATATTATTTCAGAAATAATATATCAGTTCAGATAAAACTGAAAGGACAGAGCTTTACGATGACGGGAAAGAGGAATATAATAGACAAGTCTAACAGGACGACATCGTACGGAAAGAGTTGGTTCGGATGACATTACGGGAACTGAAACCGGGACAATCGGCACGGATTGAGGAAGTGGGCGGTGAAGGCGCACTGCGGCAGCATTTTCTGGATATGGGCGTACTGCCCGGTGCGGAAGTTACGCTGATAAAACTGGCGCCCATGGGAGATCCCATGGAGCTGCGGATCCATGAATATGAACTGACACTGCGCCTGGCAGACGCGGAAAAGATCGGCATTACGCCAATCAAAGCCATACAGAAACAGCCGGAACCAAAAAAGAAGGAGAAACAGGAACATCCGGGCCTGGGCGAGGAAGGTAAATACCATCCCAAGGGAAGCGGCAATCCGCTGCCGGAAGGAACGAAGCTGACATTTGCTCTCGTCGGGAACCAGAACAGTGGCAAGACGACGCTGTTTAACCAGCTGACCGGCTCGAACCAGCATGTGGGGAATTTCCCGGGCGTGACAGTGGACCGGAAAGACGGCGCAATCCGCGGGTACAGCGATACGCTGATCACTGACCTTCCGGGAATATATTCCATGTCCCCCTATACCAGCGAGGAGATCGTATCCCGTGATTTTGTACTGCAGGAAAAACCGAAGGCTGTGATCAACATTGTGGACGTGACCAGTATTGAGCGCAGCCTGTATCTGACGATGCAGATCCTGGAGATGGGCGTGCCGACCGTTGTTGCGTTGAATATGATGGACGAGATGACCGGGAACGGCGGCGGCGTGGACATCAACAGCATGGAGGCGATGCTGGGTGTCCCGGTGGTGCCGATTTCAGCAGCGAAGAACCAGGGCATCGGCGAGCTGATCCGGCACGCGGTTCATATTGCAAAATACCAGGAAGCACCGCTGCGGCAGGACTTCTGTGACAGCACGGAGAATGGCGGTGCAGTGCACCGGGCCCTGCACGCGGTGATTCACCTGATTGAGGATCATGCACAGGCGGCCGGAATTCCGGCCCGGTTTGCCGCGGCCAAGGTGATCGAAGGTGACGAGTTGATCATTGAGCAGCTGAAACTGGATCAGAACGAACGGGAAATGATCGAACATATCGTACTGCAGATGGAAACGGAACGCGGGATGGACCGGAGCGCTGCCATGGCGGACATGCGGTACAGCTTTATTCATAAAGTATGCAGTGCCTGCGTGACAAAACCGCATGCCAGCAGGGAACATATCCGGAGCCAGAAAATTGACCGGGTACTGACCGGCAAGTGGACGGCGATTCCGTTCTTTATTCTGATTATGGGCCTGGTGTTTTTCCTGACATTCTTTCTGATCGGTCCTTTTCTGCAGGACCTGATGGAAAGCGGGATCGGCCTGCTGAAGGACCTTGCACACCGGGGAATGGAGGCAGCCCATGTCAACAGTACGATCCAAAGCCTGGTGGAGGAAGGGATCTTTGAAGGCGTGGGAAGCGTGCTGAGCTTCCTGCCAATTGTGGTGACCATGTTCTTTTTCCTGAGCCTGCTGGAGGACAGCGGCTATATTGCCCGGGTGGCATTTTTCATGGATAAGCTGCTGCGGAAACTGGGACTGTCCGGCCGTAGCATTGTGCCGATGCTGATTGGCTTCGGCTGTACGGTACCGGCGGTTATGTCCACCCGGACGCTGCCCAGCGCACGGGACCGGAAGATGACGATCCTGCTGACGCCGTTCATGAGCTGTACGGCGAAGGTGCCGATTTACGGGTTCTTTATTGCCGCCTTTTTCCCGGATTCCAGCTGGTGGATGATCACGTTAATCTATCTGACCGGGATCCTGATCGGAGTCCTGACGGCGTTGGTTTTCAAGAAAACGCTGTTTAAGGGAGATGCAGTTCCGTTTGTGATGGAGCTTCCCAACTACCGCATGCCGAGTCCGCGGAGCGTGCTGCAGCTGCTGTGGGAAAAGACGAAGGATTTTATCCAGCGGGCTTTCAGCATTATCCTGATTGCGACGCTTGTCGTATGGTTCCTGAAGACGTTCAGCTTCGGCTTTAACATGGTGGAGGAAGGTTCGGACGACAGCATGCTGGCGGTGATCGCGAAGCTGCTGGTGCCGCTGATGCGGCCGGTCGGCCTCGGCGACTGGCGGATTATCACATCGCTGATCAGTGGCTTTATGGCGAAGGAAAGCGTTGTTTCCATTATGGAAATCCTTTTCCCGGAAGGCGGTATCCAGGCCCTGGGCGCTTTGACCGGAGTGACGATGCTGGCCTTCAGCCTGCTGTATACGCCGTGCGTGGCGGCAATTGCCTCCATCAAGCGGGAACTCGGGCGGAAATGGGCGCTTGGCGTGGTGTTATGGCAATGCGCGATCGCGTGGGTTGCAGCGCTGTTTGTTCAGCTGATCGGACGTTTGTTTTAGTTGTTAGCTGTAAGTTGTCAGTTGTGGCAGGAGATTCATATGAATATCTGGGATATTGTGATTCTGGGAATTGTGGCAGGCGGGGTTATTCTGGCTGTCATGCATACGCGGAAAAACCGGAAAAACGGAAAGTGCCCCGGCGGATGCGATTGCTGCGGGAAACCATGCAAATTAAAGCTTGACACAGACCGGGAAGCGTGATAAATTATTTCGGTAAGCCGCTCGGGAGAGGTCTGTCCAATGCGCGGTCCCGCGCAACCTCAGAAATCCCGGCGAGTATGTAATCAGGAGGTGCTGTCCCATGTATGCGATTATTGCAGCGGGCGGCCGGCAATACCGTGTGTCCCAGGGTGATGTAATCTACATCGACAAAGTCAACCAGGAAGCTGATTCCACGATCTCCTTCGATGTGCTGATGATCGGTGGCGACGGAGATGTGAAGGTCGGAAATCCCGTTCTGGCCGGTGCGAAGGTCGAAGGCAAGGTGCTTGCTCAGGTAAAGGGTGAAAAGATCACCGTTTACAAGTACAAGAGCAAGAAGGATTCCAAGCGGAAGATCGGCCATCGCCAGCCGTACACCAAGGTGGAAATCACCGCGATCAACGCATAATGATTTCCGCAATCCTGTATCATGGGGAGAAAGGCCTGTCGGGGTGCCGGATGACCGGCCACAGCGGACAGGCGGAAGCGGGGCGCGACATTGTATGCGCCGCGGCTTCGATCCTCGGATGTACCTGCGTCAACGCATTGGAAACCGTATGCGGCGTGATTCCGGAAATTACGGAAAACGGTGACGGCGTACTGGCCTTCCGGCTGCCGGAAATGACGGCAGAGGAAAACGCGAAAGCGCAGATTCTGATGGGCGCCCTGAAACAGGGACTGTCCGATCTGGCGGAGGAATACCCCCGCAATATCACGTTGAGTGAAAAAGCATATTTCCAATAAGAACGGAGGAAACGACCATGATGAAGCTTAATCTGCAGCAGTTTGCTCATAAAAAGGGAATGGGCTCCACCCGGAACGGCCGCGACAGCGAGTCCAAGCGTCTTGGACCGAAGCGGGCCGACGGGCAGGAAGCCAAGGCTGGCAACATTCTGGTTCGTCAGCGCGGCACCCACATCCATCCCGGCCACAATGTCGGCATCGGCAAGGATGACACCCTGTTCGCGAAAGTGACGGGCATTGTCCGGTTCGAGCGCCTGGGCAAGGACCGCAAGCAGGTCTCCGTATATCCTGTTGAGACCGCGGGCGAAGCTCAGTAATTGACTGAACGGTAAAGAGATGGGCTGTTGCGCCGCAACAGCCCATTTTGCGTTAAATAAGGAGGAAGACGCCATGGAAAAGAAAACGTATTACATTACCACACCGATTTACTATCCGTCGGGAAACATGACCATCGGCCACACCTATACCACCGTGGCGGCGGATACCATGGCGCGCTTCCGGAAAATGCAGGGATATGATACATATTTCCTGACCGGGACGGACGAGCACGGCCAGAAAATCGAAAAGAAAGCGGCTGAAGCCGGTGTGACGCCGATCGAATATGTCGATAAAATTGTGGCGGAAACCAAAGACCTGTGGAAACTGATGGATATCGAATACGATGATTTCATCCGGACCACGGAAGAGCGCCATATGAAGATCGTGCAGAAGATCTTCCGGAAGTTCTATGAGCAGGGTGATATCTACAAGGCCGAGTATGAAGGCATGTACTGTACACCGTGCGAAAGCTTCTGGACGCCTACCCAGCTGGTGGAAAAGGAAGGCCAGAAGGTCTGCCCGGACTGCGGACGCCCCTGCCAGCCGATGCGTGAAGAAAGCTACTTCTTCAAGATGAGCAAGTACCAGGACTGGCTGATCGACTACATCGAGACCCATCCGGATTTCATCCAGCCGGCCAAGCGGGCCAATGAGATGCTGACGAACTTCCTGCGGCCGGGCCTGCAGGACCTGTGCGTCAGCCGGACGAGCGTTAAGTGGGGGATTCCGGTGGACTTCGACGAGAAGCACACCGTTTATGTCTGGATTGACGCGCTGAGCAACTACATCACCGCGCTGGGATACGGTACAGATCATGATGAACTGTACCGGAAATACTGGCCGGCGGATGTACACCTGGTTGGCAAGGAAATCGTGCGGTTCCATACGATCTACTGGCCGATTATGCTGCATGCGCTGGGACTGCCGCTGCCGAAACAGGTATTCGGCCACGGATGGCTGCTGTTTGGTGCCGACCGGATGAGCAAGAGCAAGGGCAACGTGGTGTATCCGCAGCCCATCGTGGCGCGCTACGGCGTAGATCCGCTCCGCTATTACCTGATGAGGGAAATGCCCTTCGGCGCGGACGGTAACTACACCAACGAATCGTTCCTGACCCGGATGAACGCGGACCTGGCCAATGACCTGGGCAACCTGGTGAGCCGGACCGTGGCGATGATTGAGAAGTATTTCGGCGGAGCGATTCCGGCTGCCACGGATGACGTGGATCCTGAAATTGACAAACCGCTTCAGGAGCACTGCACAGCACTGCCGGAACTTGTGTCCGAACAGATGGATAAGCTGCAGTTCTCCCAGGCGCTGACCGAGATCTGGAAAGTGATCGGCGAATGCAACAAGTATATTGACGTAACGCAGCCCTGGGTGCTGGGGAAGGATCCGGAAAAGCAGGGCCGCCTGGCCAACGTGATGCGGAACCTGGCGGAATGCGTACGGTTCGCGGCAGTGCTGATCGGACCGTTTATGCCCCATACACCCGGACGGATCTTTGAACAGCTGGGCGTTACGGATGAAGCCCTGAAAAACTGGGATTCCCTGGATGCTTTCGGAAAGATTCCCGCGGGCACCCAGGTACACAAAGGCGACGCACTGTTCCCCCGGATTGACGTGAACAAGGAACTGGAAGCGCTCAGCGGCGGCAAGGAAGAAAAGAAAGCGGAAAAGGCCGCTGAAAAACAGCAGAAAAAAGAACAGAAGGCGGAGAAGAAGGAAAGCAAGCACGAAGAGCCGGAATACCCGGCGGAGATCGCGATTGACGACTTCTTTAAGTGCAAGATCCAGGTGGCGCGCGTGCTGGCGTGTGAGAAGGTGGAAAAGAGCAGCAAACTGCTGAAGTTCCGCCTGGGCCTGGGTGCGGACGGCGAGCGGACCGTGGTGAGCGGCATCCAGAAATGGTATGATCCGGATACGCTCGTCGGGAAGCAGGTGGCGGTAATTACCAACCTGAAGACCGCAAAGCTGGCCGGCATTGAAAGCCAGGGCATGATCCTGAGCGCCATGGACAACAACGGGAATCTTCGCCTCATGAGCGTGGAGGAAGGCGTTGAGGACGGTGCCATCATCGGATGATTGAATGGTTTGACAGCCACTGCCATGTGGATGAGGAACAATTTGACGAAGATCGGGAGGCCGTGCTTTCGCGGATGCGGGAGCACGGCATTACCCGTTATGCGGTGATCGGCAGCGACATGGCGACTTCCCGGCGGGCCGTTGCGTTTGCGGCCGGGCATGAAGGCGCAGTTGCTGTGGGCGGCATTCATCCCCATGAAGCCAAAGGGTTTCGGGAAGCAGATATCGATGAAATCCGGGAGTGGTATACATCCGGGAAGATCCGGGCCATCGGGGAAATCGGACTGGATTTTTACTATGACCACAGTCCCCGGGATATCCAGCGGGAAGTTTGCATCCGGCAGATGGAACTGGCCTGGGAAATTGGTGCGCCGGTGGCGTATCATATCCGGGATGCCCACGGGGAAATACTGGACATCATGCGCGGCATGAAGAGCAGGCTGACCGGCGGGATTATCCACTGCTTCTCCGGCAGCGCGGAAACGGCGAAGGAATACCTGCGATTGGGATACTATATCTCTTTTGCAGGACCGCTGACGTTCAAAAAAGCCCCGAGACTTCAGGAAGCAGTGAAGATCATTCCGAAAGACCGGCTGCTGATTGAAACCGACAGCCCTTACATGGCGCCGGAACCGGTGCGGGGAAGGCGCAACGAGCCGGCAAACGTCCGGTATGTGGGACTGAAGATGGCGGAGATCCGCGGGGAAACGCCGGAGGAAGTGGCGGCATATACGACGGAGAACGCAATGAAGGTATACGGAGTTAGTGATTAGTGGTTAGTGGCTGGTGGCTGGAGGTTAGCAGTCTGTCTGCGGACTGGGTTTTAAATGGGAAACAATCGACTTGCATTATTCAGCCGCGAGGAGCGGGCAGTATATGCCCTGATATCCCGGAATGAGGGACTGAAAGCCCGGGAGATAGCGGCAAAACTGAATATGGACAGAACAGCAGTTAACCGGCTGCTGGTTAGCTCAGCGCTGATGCGGGAAATGTGTTACCAGGACCGGGATTACCGGTGGCATGCGTTGATCCGGCAGACAATTGTTCATGAAGGGTTGTATGAATTTTCCGGATGGTACGGAACGGTCCGGGAGTTTACGGAAACCCCGGCGGAAGCCTGGATGGCGCAGCTGCAGGAAGGCTGCAGACGGATCGGCCGGAATCTGAACGATACCCGGGGGTTGATCCATTCCTTTGCGGACTGCGGGGAGACCATGCGGAACCTGTTCCGCGACCTGGTACAGATGACAGCGGGCGGATTTGAGGACTGGGAGCTGGTGTTTGAGTTCCGACTGAACCGGGCCCGCATGATCCGGATTTATGCGGATGTGCTGCTGGTTACCCGGGAACGGGTATTTTCGCTGGAATATAAAATGAAAAACGCGATTGACCCCGAAGAGGTGCTGCAGGCGGCAAAGTACGCACCGTATCTGGAAGTTGTTTTCGGCGATCATTACGATATCATTCCCGCGCTGGTACTGACCGGAGCTTCCGACCTGTTTGAGTTTGTACCCGTCGGCAGGGAAGACGCGGAAATTGCGGTGTGCTCCGGGGATATGCTGTTTAATGTGATGAATGAATATATGGGGTTTCTTGAATAGTGATCAGTTGCAAAGGAGGAATAACTGAATGAAAGCACCTTTTTCACCCTATCTGGCCGGTATGGCGCCGGGACTGAAGAAACTGATCTCGCTGCTGCGGGAAAAGTATGATTATGTATCCGTGCTTTCCACGGATTCGACAGGATTCCAGACGGCTATATCCCAGAAATCAAAGTCTGTTACCCGGGAAACGCTGACCACGGAGCGGGGCACGGTGGTCCGGGTATACCGGAAGGGACTGTACTCCGAGGCCGCCTTTACCGGTTTTGATCCGGAAACAGTGGAAAAAACCGCGGAACGGATCAGTGGTGAGCTGGAAGCGCAGTTTGCCCTGCTGGAATCCGCCGGAGTGAAGCCCTATGAGACGGCTGTGCTACCGGATGAGGAACGGACGATATTTACAGAGATGGAGACAGCACGCCTGCCGGAGACAGAGGATCTGTCCGCACTGGTGGAACGGCTGAGCGCCATCTCCGATCAGGGCATGAAGGATGGCGAGGAGCAGGGAATCCGGATGATTGACGTGATGACGCGGGCGTCATCCACCCATGTGTGCAAAATGTTCCTGACGGAGAAGCAGGACCTTCGCCAGTCCTATACCTACAGCGAAGGGATGATTGCCGCACTGGTGGCAGGCGAGGACCGGACGGAAATGTCCTACACATCACTGTCCGGCCGCTGCGGCCCGGAACTGTTTGACCGGATGGCTGAAAAACTGCCGGAAGCGATCCGGATCGCGAAGGATCTGCTGGTGGCGGAACATGTGGTTCCGGGTGAGTATGATGTCATCACTTCGCCTGAGGTGACCGGCCTTATCGCCCATGAAGCATTCGGCCACGGAGTTGAAATGGACATGTTTGTCAAAGGCCGGGCACTGGGCGCCGATTATATCGGAAAACGGGTCGGCTCCGATATGGTGACCATGCATGAAGGCGCGCTGTGCGCGGTGGACGTGACTTCCTATGCCTTTGACGATGAAGGCATTCCGGCAGGCGATGTGACCGAGATTGATCACGGTATCCTGCGCACCGGCATCTGTGACGCATTAAGCGCGCTGCGCCTGGGGGTGAAGCCAACCGGTAACGGCAAGCGTGAAAGCTTCTCCCACAAGGTATATACCCGGATGACCAATACCATGTTCGACTCCGGGGAAAGCACGCTGGAAGAAATGATTGCCAGTATTCAGAAGGGTTACCTGCTGGAAGGAATGCAGTCCGGAATGGAGGATCCCAAACACTGGGGGATTCAGTGCATTCTCGACCGGGGATATGAGATTGTGGATGGCAGACTGACCGGGAAGATCGTTTCCCCGCTGGTAATGACCGGCTATGTGCCGGATCTGCTGGGATCGGTGAGCATGGTATCCAAAGACCGGGAAGTGTTCGGATCCGGTTACTGCGGCAAGGGACATAAAGAATGGGTCAAGGTGGCGGACGGCGGTCCCTACCTGAAGGCGAAAGTGAGGCTGGGATAAGATGGCGGAAAATAAGGCACTGAACAGGCTGCTGGACATCCTGAAGGAATCCGGAGCGGATGCCTGGGAATTGACGGAAACACAGGAAAAAGGCTGGGAGTTTTATCTGATCCGCCATGCGCTTGACCAGAACCGGGTCAAGGAACTGGAAAGTTTCCGTGTGAAGGTATATAAGAAGTTTGACGACTGCCTTGGATCCGCTGCCGCGCCGGTGCCGGCGGACGCGGACGATGAGGAAATGAAGCGGATCGTGGCGGGACTGTGCCAGGACGCGACCTACGTCCGGAATCCGTTCTACACGCTGAACAAACCGGAACAGGAGGGCAAGGCATTTGGAGGGCAGGTTGAAACTGTCGATCTGAAGGCAATCAGCGGTGATTTCCTGCAGACGGTTGCCGGACTGCCGGAAACGGACGGGGAGGATCTGAACAGCTGCGAAGTCTTTGTGAGCGAAAAGCGGCGCCGGTTCATGAACAGCGAAGGGATCGACGCGACGGTGGTGTATCCGTATTCCATGGTGGAAGCAGTGGTGAACGCCCGGAAGGATGGACAGGAGATTGAACTGTACCGGCTGTATCACTGCGGTACATGCGATCGGGACACGCTGATACGGGACCTGACCGAAACAATGCGTTGCGGCCGGGATAAGCTGACTGCGGTTCCAACACCGCCGCTGGAGAAGGCGGATGTTATCTTTTCTACAGACGCGTCCTGCGAAATCTATGATTATTTCTTCTCCCGCCTCTCCGCGGGATCGGTGTACCGAGGGATTTCTGACTGGAAGATCGGCGATGTTGTTGCACCGGAAAACATGAAAATGGAGACAGCGGCATTCCTGCTGAATTCTTCTGAAAACGCTGCGTATGACGAGGAAGGCGCCCGGATCCGGGACATGACCCTGATTGACGGCGGGAAGGCGGCAAGTTACTGGGGCAGCCGGCAGTTCAGCCAGTACCTGGGCCTGGAGGATTCCTTTATTGCGTCCAACTTTATCGTATCCGGCGGGAAGGAATCCGCGGAGGAAATCCGCTGCGGAGACTATCTGGAAATCATGGAGTTCTCTGATTTCCAGGTTGACCATGTGACCGGAGATATTGCCGGGGAAATCCGGCTGGCCTACCTGCATCAGGGCGGAAAAACGATTTCTGTCAGCGGCGGATCCGTATCCGGAAATATGAACGAACTGGTCAAAAAAATGCAGTTCTCTGCGGAAAACCGCCAGTATAACTGTATGCTGATTCCGGCGGTAACCCGACTGAACGGTGCAACAGTAACCGGCGCGGTCTGAGACAAAGAAAAAATCTTTTCACTATCCGCAAGATATGATATACTGACAAAAAGTGGTTACCGGATTGACGAACTGTCAAAAAGGAGCGATTCAGCGATGAGCATGAGAAAAATCGGTATACTGACCAGCGGCGGTGACAGTCCCGGAATGAACGCGGCAGTGATGTCTGTAGCACGTAGTGCTGCGTATTACGGAATTCCTCTGGTCGGCATCAAACGCGGATACAACGGCCTGCTGCGGAAACGCCTGGATATCCGGGAAGATCTGCAGGAGCTTCATCTGGAAACCGTGCTGGATATCGCGGATGAACCGGGCACTTTCCTGCGAACAGCCCGGTGCGATGAGTTCCGGGATCCCAAATACCGGGAGATCGCCGTTCAGACACTGCGGGCCATGGAAATCGACGGCCTGGTGGTTGTCGGCGGCGACGGAAGCTTCAACGGCGCGAAGTGCCTGTGTGAAATGGGTGTTCCGACTATCGGCATTCCGGGTACCATTGATAACGACCTGGGATATACCGAAATGACCCTGGGATACGATACTGCAGTGAACGTATGCGTTGACGCGATCCGAAAAATCCGCGCCACGTCCCGCAGCCATGACCGGCCGGCGGTCGTGGAGGTCATGGGCCGCCACTGCGGCGATATCGCCCTGACGGCGGCGGTGTCCACCGGCAGTGAAATTGTGGTGGTTCCCGAAGTGCCGTGGAAGGTTGAGGATGTAGCACGGCAGCTGAAACGCCAGCTTGCGAAAGGAAACACCCGCGCGACCATCATCCTGGCGGAGGGCTGCTATTCCGCTATGGCGCCGTTTGACCTGTATGGCTACCTGACGACGCACGGGAAGCCCTGCTACGAAGGAGAACCTATGAGCGCCGTGCGGTTCGCGTCCGTAATGAAACGAATGTGCGGCATGGTGGAAGCCCGCGCGACGGTGATCGGATATGTGCAGCGCGGTGCGGAACCGACTGCCCGGGACAGCTCGTTTGCTTTTGAAGCCGGAAACCTGGCAGTGCGCCTCCTGCGGGACGGCATCAGCAACCAGGTCATCGGTATGCAGAAGGGCCGGGTCATGTATATGCCGATCGATGAGGCGCTGCGGGTGAAGAAACGGTTTAACCGGAGAATATACGATCTTGTCAATTCGCTGTAATTTGTCGTTGACAAGGCCGGCGGAATGTGTTAGAATCCATTCGTTTGAAGCAGAGGCTTGCCCGTCTCTCACCTTGTGTGGCCTGCGCCGCCGGGTTCGATGGTTCCCCTTAAGGAGGATCGGCTGTGTAAACAGAGCGACGGGTTTGCGCCCGTCGCTTTTAATATGTACAGGAGGTGCATGGACATCGCAACCGAACTGATGATCAATGAGGAAATCCGCGACAGGGAGGTTCGCCTGATTGACGAAAATGGCGAACAGCTCGGCGTCATGACGACGCAGCAAGCCCTTCAGCTGGCTGAGGAGCGGGGGTATGATCTGGCCAAGATCCAGCCGTCCGCCGTACCGCCGGTGTGCAAACTGCTGGATTATGACAAATACCGCTATGAACAGTCCAAGCGGGAGCGGGAGAACCGGAAGAATCAGCGCGTTGTCGACATCAAGGAAGTACAGCTGTCCGCCACCATCGAAGAAAACGATGTGAACACCAAGGCGAAGATGGCGATCCGCTTTCTTGAGAACGGCGACAAGGTTAAGGTATCCATTCGCTTCCGCGGTCGTCAGATTACGCACAGTGAGATCGGCATGAAGGTAATGCTGGATTTTGCCGAGCGCTGCAAGGATGTCAGCATGGTGGAACGCCGCCCGCTGCTGGATGGCCGCAACATGATCATGATCCTGGCTCCCAAAGCCGTCAAGGCTTCCTTCGCTGAGAAGAAGGCGAAGAGGGAGAACGCTGCCTCGAAAGAGACGCAGGAATAACCGCACTGGAAGGAGGACTAAACCATGCCTAAACAGAAATCCCATCGCGGAGCTGCCAAACGCTTTTCCTTTACCAAGTCCGGTATTGTAAGGCATAAGCAGATGAACGCCAACCATCAGGTGCGTCTGAAGACCACCAAGCGCACCCGCCACCTGCGGAATCCCGGTGTTGTGGACAACGCCGCGGAAGCCCGTACTATTCACAAGCTGCTGCCCTACAAGTAAGCTATTAACCGGCAAGGAGGAAAACAATCATGGCACGCATTAAGAGGGCTGTCAACGCCCATAAGAGTCGCCGCAAGGTCATGAAGCTGGCGAAGGGCTACTTCGGAGCGAAATCCAAGCAGTACCGCGCCGCAAAAGAACAGGTTGCCCGCAGCCTGCGTTACGCATTCGTCGGACGGAAGCTCCGTAAGCGTGAGTTCCGCCGCCTGTGGATCACCCGTATCAATGCTGCTGCCCGGCTGAACGGTATGAGCTATTCTACCTTCATCGCGGGTCTGAAGAAGCAGAACATCGAAGTCAACCGCAAGATGCTGGCAGACCTGGCCGTCAATGACGCCGCCGGTTTTGCCAAGCTGGTTGAGATTGCGAAAAAGTAATCAAGCGACAAAAAAACTGCGAAGCAGGATGTTTTACCGGCTTCGCAGTTTTTTTGTCCGGAATGATACGAAAAAGACCGTCCCTCCGTTTCATTTTGGCGGAATATATGGTACAATGGCGGCAGAAAACCAAACGAAAAAGAGGGGAGCATCCATAATGAGACGGATCATTTGCCTGATTTTGGTGCTGATGATGGCATGCGGTGTTGCCGGCGGAATGGCAGACGGAATGGAAGGATTTGAGTTTGCGGACAAGATTCCGGATGAATACCTGCGCAGGGTGGATAACGGCGGAACAACGGCCGTGTTCAATTATCCGACGAAGGATTATACCGGGGACGGCGCGGAGATCACCAAATATGCGGTGATTTACCTTCCGCCGGATTATTCGGAAGACAATCTGTATGATCTGCTGATCCTTTGCCACGGAATCGGCGGAAGCGAAACAGAATGGGGATTCCTGGGGGATTTCTGTATCGGGAAAAACGCACTGGATCATCTGATTGTGGACGGTGTGATTCCGCCGATGATCGTGGTAATGCCGAACGGGCGTTCCACCGCGAATTACAAGGATTCCAGCATGAACAACGCGGCTTCCTTCTACAATTTCGGCAAGGAGCTGCGGAACGACCTGCTGCCGTATATTGACGCGCACTACGCGACCTACGGTTCCAAAACACAGGATGACCTGACCGCTTCCCGGAATCACCGGGCAATGGCCGGCCTGAGCATGGGCGGTATGCAGACGATTAATATCGGCCTGGGTGAATGCCTGGACCTGTTCTCCGCTTTCGGCGCCTTCTCAGCTGCACCGACCAGCAATAATTCTGCACTGGTGGCGGCCAATATGGAAAAGTTTCCGGATATGCCGGTGCGGTATTTCTACAGCATCTGCGGCACGGAAGACGGCGTGGCTTATGCTGCAGCTTCCCAGGCGGCGGTTGACCTGCCGGAGAAGACCGACCGGCTGACGGAGGCCAATTTCCACTGGCAGGAGAGAAAAGGCGGCCATGACTTCAACATCTGGAACCTGGGACTGTACAATTTTGCCCGGGTACTGGGCGCAATCCATGAAGACTGAGGAACAGAGAGGAGACTGAAAAAATGGAATGGACCAAACAGGAAGTGGCCGGGATGATCGACCATACCAATCTGAAGGCGTTCGCGACGGAAGCGGATATTGAAAAACTATGTGGCGAAGCAGCTGCGAACGGGTTCAAATCCGTATGCGTGAATCCGGTGTTTGTGAAAAAGTGCCGGGAGGCGCTGAAGGGCAGCGGCGTGCTGACATGTACGGTGATCTCTTTCCCGCTGGGACAGAACACGATTGCGGAGAAGGTTAGCGAAGCGAAGGCGGCGGTTGCGGACGGATGCCAGGAATTTGATTATGTGCTGAACGTCGGAAAAATGAAAGAGCATGATTATGCCTATATCGAGGAAGAAATGAAGGCGCTGACAGCGGTGGCCCGGGAGACGGGGAGCACCATCAAAGTGATTTTTGAAACTTGCTATCTGACAGACGAGGAGATTGCCGAAGCAGCAAAGATCGCTTCAAGGGTAAAGCCGGATTTCATCAAGACCAGTACGGGATTCGGCACCGGCGGCGCCACGGCAGCGCATGTAGCCATCATGAAGCAGAATGGCGGCACGGACGTTCAGGTGAAGGCCAGCGGCGGCATCCGCAGCTGGGAGGAAGCGAAGGCGATGCTGGAAGCCGGGGCGACCCGGCTGGGAGTATCTGCAGGGATGAAGATTATTGCTGAAATGTAATGGGGGGCTTTCCGATCGGTTAGGAAAAAAACGCGCCGGGATCTTGGGGATCCCGGCGCTTGGTGTTTACCGGCTGACTCAGTTTTCGTCAGCTTCGAAGGTGATGGAGATTGTTGCACTGACCGACAGTTTCGCGGCCTGGACAACAGTGGGGGTGTCGAAGGCGGCGGATTCCTCATATTCTCCCTTGCTGCGGAAAACATTGGCACCGCTGTCATAGCTGTAGGTGGCGCCTTCGGAAATCTCTTTAATTCCGGAAATATTCAGCCCGGCGGCTTCCGCCAGGATTTCCGCCTTGGCCCGGGCATCCTGTACCGCTTTTTTCAGCGCGGCGGCTTCGGCATCGCCTGTATCGGAGGCGGAAAAATCAATGCCGTTCAGGGTGTTAGCGCCAGCACTGAAAGCCAGATCAATCACCTGGCCGACAATAGTCATATCCGTCAGGCGGATGGCCAGGGTGGAATTGGCGTTATAGGCGCTGATTTCTTCCATGCCTTCGGTGTAGTCATACATTGCGTAGATATTCAGGTATCCGGTGTTGATATCCTCCGCGGGAATGCCATTTTCCGTCAGGATGGCACGGATTGCCGCAATCACTTCGTTCGCTTTTTGCTGCGCCTTCAGTACGTCCTTATCGCGGGCGCTGATCCCCAGGGAGACAACTGCGGTATCCGCGGGAACAAGAATATTTCCGTTGCCGGAAACCGTAATCTTCGTATCCGCCAGGGAGACGGCTGTTGAACAGATCAGGACCAGGGCCAGGATGAGTGCTGTCAGTTTACGCATAAGATAAAACCTCCTCCAATTAAGTACAATGTCAATGAAAGCCGCTCCGGCCTCCGAAATGTCAGACGACGGCGCGGAAAAAAAGTTCCGGAAAAAAAGGGAAAAAGAATCAGAAAGATTTCAGGCGGCTCAGCGGAACGGTTCGTTCATCCTGATACACATCCTGAATCCGGGCAGGGGAGTTGTTGAACAGCCAGCGGGTATGCCACGGCATCAGCCAGCTCCAGGGACACTTTTCCGCAAAGAAACGGTCTATGGGTGGAATCAGGCCGCATTCATGGAAAGCCAGCGGTTTATCCGGATACATGGCCCGCAGACGCTGCCAGGCGGCGGTATGGGTTGTTTCCCCGCGATAGGTATCCGATCCGCCGATGTCAAAATATGCCGCTCCCGGATCCCAGCCGGACGGCACATCGTCCGCATATCCGAGTATCCAGATCAGGTTGTTCAGGCCATAATCGACCGTAAAACGGTGCTGCATCATCCGCCAAAGGGAAATGAAGGCTTCACCGCCTCCTTTGCCCCACCAGAACCATCCACCGTCAAACTCATGGAACGGACGCCACAGGACCGGAATATCCGCCTCCTGCAGCCGGAGCAGCGCTTTTGCGGCGTCATCCCAGCGGCGCATCAGCAAATCGTTTTCCGCTGTGCCGGGTGACAGCAGCTGATCCCAGTCCGGGCTTTCTTCCTTGCTGGCGTTGTAATCGTTGCCGTCGATGCCGGTATGCCAACAGATGGTTACGATACCGCCCCTGTCATTCCAGGCTTTTGCACGGTCCACAACGCCGGAAAAATCATCATGGATGAAGTCCATGCCGCGGATGGCCGGAAGGTCTCCGGTAACCGCCTGAATCCATTCCATTTCCCGTCCCGGCTCTCCGGAACGGGGCATTTCCTGCTGCGCAAGGAGGATCCGGTTTCCGCTCAGGGACAGCAGGAGATTGTACAGTGAGCGCGTTCTGGCGCCGGCACGGGGATTGATCAGTTCGGGCATCGGCTGTTATCCGCCTTTCTCATATCTTCAGGAGATGCATATACGCTGCTTCGTGAAGGCTGTATGATTGATATTCCTTATTCGACAGGGGAATGACGGATCCCTGCGGGAACAGGCCGCTCCGGATTCAATAAAAAACCGGCTCGTAAGCTCTGTGAGCTCCGGGAGCCGGGAAAGGAGGATGAAGAAGTTCCTGTTTGCTGAGATCATTATCGCATGCCTTGTCCAATAAATGTCCAGTATAAAAATGCAAAATTCGAAAAAATCTGAGATTTTTTCAATCTGAAGGGGAAATTTCAGGGATTACTTATCCAGCTGTTTCTGCAGTTGCTTTTTTCTTTTGGCGGTATATTCCGCAATCTGCTCCCATAATGTTTGCAGCTGCTTTTTGTGGGCACAGAGCTTTTCAGTGCAGTTCCGGCAGCGGAGATAATCATTGGTCTGCTCGGAAAACCGTTCCGGATGGAGATAAAACGTGATCTCCCAGCGGATCAGCAATGCGACAGAAAGCAGGAGAAGGCCCCAGGTGTATGGCTTCATGACAAAGAAAAGGGGGGTGAACATCATGGCATAATCCCAGTTGTAAATCCGGCATGTGCTGCAGCACTTGTTTTTCAGAAGCCAGGTCTGGAAAGGACAGAAGAACAGGATACAGATCATATCGCAGACGGAATAGGCGCAGCTGAGCAGCAGCATGATCCCGTCATCGAAGATTCCGAGCATGTAGAACGCGCCGAGAGCGGCGTTCATGCCGATCCAGATCAGAAGGACCAGGAGCGTGCCGTTGTTATCCTGAATGGCAATCTCCACTTCGCCTGATTTGATATAATTCCTGGCGAACTGTTTCTGGCATCCGGGGCTTTCCAGCCGGGAAGGGAAAAAGCGGAAAACCATTTCAACGGCATACAGCACACAGGTAAAGGTCAGGAGGAAGGGCATTTTTTCAAGCAGGTCGAGAATCTGGCCGTTACTGTTGCTCCTGTGGATGATATACATGACCAGCAGGACAAGAAACAGCACAGAGCGGTATACAAGGCGGAAATAATGGTAAACGCTGACGGCAGTCAGCCTGGTTTTTCGTTTCATCTGTCCGTCATCCTTCCGGCGATACTGAAAAATCAAAATCAGGGAATCAAACCGGACACTATCATAACGGAGAATAAGCGCAATATCAAGCGGGAGAATGTACAGAGACTGTTCAGAAAAGTACGGGCAAACTCCGGGTATGCTTATTGACCAAAGGACTGTTTTCGGTTATAACCATATCCGGTGACGTTCTGATTGTCCGGAGAAAACCTGAAGGAGAGTATATAAGAAACGGGGGAGCATCATTCATGATCAGAAGAATCATCGGTGATATCCTGCTTGCATTGGCTGTTCTGCTGGCTGTTGATGTGCTTTTCGTCATGCCGGCCAGAATCAATGCCGTTGTCCTGAAAGCAGACTATCAGAAAATATTTGTATACGAGCTCATCATCTGCGCTGTGCTTCTGCTGTTTGCGCTGGATGTGAGGTTCAATCTCCTGACAGAGTGGAAATCCGCCTCTTTACGGACCGTCGGCTGGATCCTGCGCGTCGCCGTTGCCCTGTTCAGCGCTGTGGTGATTTTCTTCTGCGGGAAAGTGACATATGGGGGCATGATCAATAACGCGGAGCGTGCGGATTATGCCATTGTGCTCGGACTGGCGCTGGAAAACGGAAAACCCGCACCGGATCTTCTGGCCAGGCTGGATACCGCCAGGCAGTACCTGGAGCAATACCCTGAAGCAAAGCTGATCCTGACCGGCGGGAATGCGGATGAATCCGGGCGGACGGAGGCTGCCGTGATGCACGACATCCTGACCGAAAAGGGAGTGGCGGAGGACCGGATGATTCTCGAGGATCAGGCACAAACCACGAAAGAAAACTTCAGCAACACCGCGCGGAAGATTCCGGCGGATGAACCGGTTGTGATGATCAGCAGCAATTACCATATGGATCGTGCGGTCCGGAGCGCAGCGGAACAGGGATTTACCCGCGTCCTGAGGCTGCCGGCGCCTTCCGGGATTTTAGCTTACGGCGCCAACATGCTCTGGGAAGTGATTCTTGATTTGAATGAACTGAAATAAAAAACAGCCCGCTGATCTGTTTTGAATCAGCGGGCTGTTTCAAGAAACGGGCTGCGTTACTCGATGGACAGAAGTTCAATATAAAAATCCCAGAAAGATTCCTCGTCGATAGAAAAAACAATCAGGGCCTTATTGAATCCCTCAGGGAAACCTTCCCCGGTTTCCATGTTGTTAAGCCAGTGCTGATGCCAGCTTACAGCGCGGCCGGAATTAATTCCAGGCGTTGAATCCACCGTAATATACCGTTCTTCTGTTCTGACCATGAGTTCCGGCTTCAGGAATACGGAGGGAACAACGACATCCCATACATAATCCGAATCCCCCGCATTAAAAGTCCGCTTGTTTTCCAGAATCAGCTTTGTGATCGCATTCTGGTTTGCTGCCTCCAGACGATCATAGATGGCGGGAGTCAGATGAATCTGATGCGCCAGATCATCCGGGACGATAAGCTGGCTTTTCCAGTTTGCAGCCAGGGACTGGCGGATTGCTTCGGGATCATAGTACCAGTTCATCTCCGCAGCGGGTGTGGCGTTTCCCGGACAGTCAATGTCTCCGCCCATATAGATGATTCCGGCTGCATCGTCTGCAAGCGTCGGATCCTTCTGCAGTGCCAGTGCAATATTGGTAGCCGCGCCGACTGTCATGATGGTGACCTCGCCGGGATATTCATGCACTGTCCGCAGGATAAAATCCCAGGCGGCCTCTTCCTGTGCCGGAGTTTCGGCATACCCGTGCATAGGCGCTTCAAGCAGATGCAGATAGTCCGGGGAACGCACGGACAAATCCCTGAAATCATTCGTCCCGAAGTCCCAGTAGGCACCGCAGTAGTTTGGAATGCCGTAAAGACGGCCTTCTGTCTTCATATCCCGGAATCCCTGCAGCGGTTCGTCTGTTCCCTGGTAGACAGGAATATCTGCACGGCCGATCAGTTCAAGTTGGCGCAGGGCCGCTGTGGTGGCTTCCGGCACTAGCACATTTCCACCCGATGTTGTGACCCCAAGAAACTCCAACATTCCGGCATGATCTGCCTGTGCGAGCATGAACATTGCAATTGCGTCATCATTCAGATAAGCGATATCTGTATCAAAGATGACCTTTGGCACAGGACTCCCGTTTCCGGAGATAGTCTGCTCATTTCCTTCAGCAAATGCAGATGAACCCAGGCAAAGAACAACTGAAAGGATAACAGCAATCAGATGGAACATGATTTTTTTCATTGAATGAAACACTCCTTTATGATATGTCTTGATTAAGTCGTATGATTCAAATCAGATTCCCGGAATCAGAATCCGTTAATGGATCATTCGGCAGAGGGGAAGCGAAATCCTTTTGATTCATGCATTGCTCCAGAAAGAAGTGGATGACGGAACTGCCATCTGCTGTATCGCTCCGCTTGTGTGCGAAGCACATCCTTTCCGGATGCCACTGGACACTCCAGACGGGCAGGGATACATGCATCGTGGCCTCAATAACGCCGTCATCCGACCACATCACGGGGCGTAGTCCTTTTCCGTGGATTTCTACGCCCTGGTGATGGGATGAGTTCACCGTGCATTCCGCGCCATAGATCCTGTACAGAAAGGTGTCTGGTTCAATCTGCACATGATGTGTATTGTCATTCCCGGCAGCCAGGCTCATATGGTTTTCCGCTCCCGGAAGATGCTGGATCAGGGTTCCGCCGAAAAAAACATTCAGCAGCTGATGCCCCCTGCAGATGCCGAACACCGGCTTTCCTGCAGATAAAAACCGATCCAGCACATCAAACTGAATGCCATCGAGTTCATCGTCAATGGTTTCCTGCGGGATCCGTTCTTTGCCGTAACGGGCCGGATTAACATCCCAGCCGCCCGGGAGCAGGAGGCCGTCGTATTCAGCAGGGTTGAAATTCCTTCCGGGTTCCCCGTGCGAGCCAAGCTGTGCCAGCGCGTTCACATAATTGGTAACAGCCTGCGGCCTGTTTGTCGGAATGGCAATGTGAAGCATTTCAGGTATCCCTCCGTGGATGAAATATTAAGCGAATACTTTTTTGTGATCAGTATGCGGCTTCCCGGTCTGAACCGGCACCGATGCGTGTCACGTGGATTTTTCTTGCAGCGGTGTCAATGTGATATACATCAAATGCCTGTTCCGTATGTGTAAAACGAATTCTTTTTGATCCGGGGTCTCCGCCGCCCCTGGTATCACAAGTGGTACAGATGACCGGGAATCCTTTCGGTGTGATTTCCAAACGATCCGCATGGCTGTGGCCGCAGATCACACAGGCGATCGTCGCGTCTGTTTTATCGTAAACATCATTCAGTCCGGCCAGTATCTTGTTTCCGTTACCATCCACTGTGCCATCCGTGTCATAATACTGATGTGTCAGCACGACGACCGTCCAACCCGGATCCAGCTTTCTGATCACATTCTGCATCCAGATAATTTGCGCATCCGGAAGCACATATGAATCCGGATGCCCGGTGTCCAGGCAGATGTACCGGATTTTCCGGATTTCATTGTCAAAATAATAATGAAATTCATGGTTGCAGACAATTCTGTTTTCAATAGGTTTCAGAATCAGGTCATACAGTTCGCTGTCCGGGAGTTCCTTTTCAGGCGTGCGGTCTGAAATCTCGGTATTGTTGTCGTGGTTCCCGCGCAGGTAATACGGATTGATTTTCCTGAAGGCGTTCCGGCAGTTCAGGATCTGGTCGATACATTCTGGCTTGCCGCGGGACGATCCGTTGCAGATATCTCCGCCGATGATCACTTTGCCGACGGAAGACCTGTCCAGGATGTATTCGGCGGCACCTGCGGAGTTCCCGTCATTTGCGTTGTAATGCAAATCGGTGATGAATATGAAACTGTCGCCGTGGTTCCCGATTTCCATATCTTTCTGCTGTATATCGGTGATTTTTGAAGCAAGGTATGTGAGCCAGTACTTCGGAAGCCCGGATCCGGAACGAAACATGCCGCTCCGGCGGGATCTGAGGTAAAACAGGACGGCCAGTATGACAGCCAGTACGGGAATGGCGACCGCCAGAACAATGCAGATGCTTTTTTCCATGATTCGATATCCCTTTCAATGGACCAGGGACTTTCTCCTTCCGGGCGGATTACAGCGCGCTCAGGATCAGCTGATAGACGCTCTGCACTATCAGGCAGAGCACAATGACAACCGCACCGTACAGGCATATCAGGACTGACAGGGAATTGCTGCGGACATATTTTTTCAGCATGGGGAGCTTGTCAGGCTTGAGGTAGAGAAAGTAGCAGTCGTCATAACGTTTGTTGAAGTATACGGCAAGGGGCGTCATGACAGCCAGCATGCAGAACATCAGGAGGATACCGATCGGGGAGGGCCGGATCCCGTGGACAAAAATCAGGTAGAACACGCTCCAGATCGGCAGGATATGCTCTCCCCAAAACTGATAAAACCGGAAGTAAGACGGCCCCGTGGCAGTAATCACCGCGGGAAAGAGAAACGCCACCATTCCGCAGGTCATGGACAGGTAGAATACCATACTCAGCAGCAGTTTTGATTTGAGGAAAAGCATGGGAAAGACCAGAAGCGCAGTCCACTGGCATACCTGAATCGGCAGGCGCATGATCATGCCCTTTCTTTCATGGGTTTCCGGCCCGACATAAAGAAGACGCCAGAAATAACCGAATTCACAGAGCATCATCAACATCGCCAGGGCGCACCGCAGTTTCTCTTCCCCGGCCCAGTCCCGGATCTGAGCGCCGAACAGGATCAGCGGCAGGATACCGGCTGCAAGAACAATGAACACGGCAAAGTGTGTGAAACTCCATTGCCTGAATTCACCTTCTTTTCCGTAGCCAAAGAAGCCTTTGCTGTAAAATTCCAGGGTATATTTTTCTCCGTTCATGATTCATTCTCCGTTTTCCCGGCTTTTAATCCGTTGATCGCGGCCATAAGCTTTACACATTCCTGGTCCGGACAGCCCGGATGCAGGGATGCTCGGAAAGGGCTGCGATCAGATCCTGATAACTGGTTGTGCCGGGCATGGTCAGGGTATAGACATTGGTATACAGATTCTGCTCGCCTTCCAGGTTTTCGGCATGGAAATCCTGGTCAAGGATCGTGACCTGCATCTTCGAAAAGAGTTCCCGGATATCATTCAGGGTTTCGGCGCGGTTGACAAACTGCACTTCCAGCCGTTTGTAAGTTCTGACGTGGATGATCCGCCGCATCAACTTCAGCACAAGCAGGACCACCAGGCAGGCAATAATCGCCATGGTGGTAAAGCCGGCGCCGACGGCCAGGCCCAGGCAGGCGGCGCACCACAGGGAGGCTGCTGTGGTCAGGCCGGAAATCCGCCGTTCGGCAATCACAATTGTACCAGCGCCCAGGAAACCGACACCCGAGACAATAGCCGCGGTGAGACGTCCCACGCTGACATTGATATGCGATGTGCCCAGGGCGACCACATGGGCGATTGTTTCCTGCTCCACCAGGCCGATCAGGGCTGCGCCGAGGCAGACCAGGATATGGGTCCGCATGCCAGCCGGCCTGTTTTTCATTTCACGGTCAATCCCGATCATTGCACCGAGCACAACGGCTGCGACGATCCGGAGAAGCATCTGCCAGAAAGACAACGGTTCCCCGAATGTAATCCAGTCAAGAATCATGATGTGCCTCCTGAAAGCTCCCGTTTATGATTCAGCAGCCCGTAGGTGCTGAATTTCCTGTGTTTTATATATAGTTCGTCGCAGACCGGAAGATTCCTTTCAGCAGGACGGATACAGGAAAAAGTAAAAAAGCGGAAGGGTGTCTTCCGCTTCATGAACTTTGCTGTGAATGATCCGCGAATGTCATTCCGCCCGGAAGGGAATGCCGTTCTGTTCGCAGTATTTCCAGGCGTAACTGTCCGGGCTGCAGGTGATTACTATGCTCTCCTCGCAGAAAGCAAAGGCGTTTTCCCCGATGGACTGCACGCTGTCCGGGATCACGACGGATTCCAGGGAGGAGCATCCTTCAAAGGCGGAGGGCTCGATGACCGTGACGCCGTCCGGGATTTGGACATGCTCCAGCTCGGAGCAGAAAGCGAACGCGCCGTCCCCGATCTCCGTGACGCCTTCCTGGATAACGACCTCCTGCAGGCTTTCGCATTCATAACACAGCATGGATGGGATCCGCTTCAGGCCCGCCGGGAGTACCAACCGGCCGAGATCCTGGCAGGTATCAAAGGCGGCTTCTCCGATTTCCGTGACGCTGTCCGGAATGACAAGCTCGTCCAGGCTCCAGCAGAAGCCGAAAGCCTGGGGGCCGATGGCCCGGAGGGAATCCGGAAGAATGACGCCCGACAGGCATTCCACACCGCCGAACGCGTCGCCGCGGATGATTTCCGTTCCGGCCGGAACCGTATATATCACAGGATCAGGGTTTTCTTCAATCTCATCCCAATTTTCATACGGATCCACCGCCATGTTGGGGAAGCACACCAGGGAATGATCCTCCCGGCAGAACAGGACGCTGTCCTCCACATAAAACACCGGGTTTCCCTCAGCAACCGTAATGGTTTTAAGGGATGTGCAGTAGCCGAAGGGATTGATTCCCATGCTGACCACGCCCGCCGGAATTTCAATTTCCTCCAGGTCGGTCATGGCAAAGGCGGAGGAACCGATACGTGTGACCGTAGCCGGGATGGTTAAATCCTCCATGCTGTACTTGTAATTATAGAAGGCTTCATCGCCGATAGATGCAACAGGATGGCCGTCCAGGGCTTCGGGAATCTTCAGAGAAAGCTCCTTGCCGGTGTATTTCAGGATCTCGGCCGTTCCATCCTCCAGCAGGCGGTAGCGGAAGCCATCGGATTCCAGGGCGGGTTCTTCAGCAGGCTCCTCCGCTGAGGCGGGGATCATCAGGCACAGCGAGAGGCACAGCACTGCGGCCAGTAATAAAGCGATCTTTTTCATAACGGTTCCTCCTTGCTGTTCGTTCAGGTTCTACAGGGAAGACGATGGATCCGGGAGTTTTGTTCCATACACAGGCAATGATTATTTTTACACGTTTTGCGAATCGTTTTTTTTCAATTATTCTATTCGATGAAATCGCTGCTTTTTCCTGTCAGGAGCAGAGATGCCTGAAAGGTCGCGGAACTTTGTTTTCAGAATCTGCGTCATACCGGATGAAAAGTAACCCGGGGAAACGGCTCCGGATCGGAGGAAATGACGATGAAAAAGAAATTGGAGATGGCCCCTTCTGAATGTCCGAAATGTGGAGAAAGAAAAGGCTGGGCTTATGTCAAAGATCCTTCTGTCTATAATCCGACTCGCAGCGATAATATCATTGACGGCCTTGAGGCGGGACTCCTGGGCATGCTGATCGGCGCGATCCTGCCCGTTACGCGGAAAGTGGAATGCCACTGCTGGAACTGCGATTTCCGGAATACATACATACAAAAGTGAACCCCTGCTTTTCTTTGACGCAGCATTCCACAGTATGGTATGATGGAAGCCGGAATCCAACGCAGGACAGGAGGATGATTCTTTCATGGAACTGCTTGATCTCTACACCGCTGACCGGATCAAAACAGGACGGACAATGGTACGAGGCGAGCCGACGCCGGAAGGCTGTTATCGCCTGGTCATTCACGTCTGCATTTTCAATCCGGAAGGGCAGATGCTGATCCAGCAGCGTCAGCCGTTTACGAAGGGCTGGGCCAATTTCTGGGATGTCTCTGTGGGTGGCAGTGCCATATCCGGAGACAGCAGCCGCTCGGCAGCGGAACGGGAAACACGGGAAGAACTGGGCCTTTCCATTGACCTGATGGATGTCCGTCCGTCGATGACGATCCATTGGGAGCACGGTTTTGACGACTACTACGTGCTGACGCAGGATGTGGATCCGGCTTCACTGCACCTGCAGGAGGAAGAAGTGCAGGCCGTAAAGTGGGCCACGCTGGAAGAGATCCTGCAGATGATTGATGACGGACGGTTTATTCCGTATGAAAAGAGCCTGATTGAACTGATTTTCTTCCGCAGGAATCATCGCAGCTCACATACCAGAAGAGATCCGACAAACGTTTGAACGACAGGGGAGACTACCCATTGACAATATACTGCATCGCAGCAATATAAGGAGCAATGCGACAGGAATGGAACACATTGAAAAAGTAATCCTCACCAACCTGTGCATGATTCAGGACGGCAGCAAAGTGCTGGTGGAGGAGAAGATCGGCAAAGGCGCCGACGGGATCATTTTCCCCGGTGGGCATGTGGAGGAACATGAGCCGATCGTTGACGCTGTGATCCGTGAAATGAAGGAAGAGACCGGACTCACCATTGTCCATCCTCAGCTTTGCGGCGTGAAGGAATGGATCAATGAAGACGGTTCCCGGTATGTTGTTTTCCTGTTTAAGGCGGATCAGTTTTCCGGAGAACTGGTTTCATCGGCGGAAGGCCAGGTATTCTGGCTGGAAAAGGATGAAGTGCTGAAGACCAATTGGATCTGGCATATGGATGGCCTGATGCGAATCATGGCGGACGGAGAATACACGGAACTCTACCTGGACGCAGCGAACGACTGGAAACCTGTGCTGAAATAGACGCAGCGGGAACAACAATTCCGGAGTGATACAGCCGTGCCGGGTTTGGCACGGCGGAAATTTGCTGTCAGACAGGTTTTTTTGTGTCCTGATGATGGGATGGATAAGGTCATTGTTCCAGCTTTTTTCCCATTTCTATCCGCATATTGTGTTCTTCAGGTCCATTGTTGGAATAAGCATACCGGTCAAAGCCGATGATCTCAAAGCCGTTTTTCTGATAAAAGGAAATTGCTTTAAAATTGAAGCTCTGCGTTTCAAGCACGGCCATTCTTGCTCCACTGCTGACAGCATCGACCATGATTTTTTCCAGGAGCATTGTCCCGACACCGGACCGGCGGTCTGCTTCCTCAAAAATACAGATGTTGGAAATTCTGAAACGATTATTCCATTTTTCATGGAAGCCTTCAACAAATCCAACCATTCTTCCGCTGTCAAACGCACCGTATGCGACCGGGTTATCCAGCCAGTCCTGAAAGAGGCTGTCTTTGACTGACATCTTCAGGTCTGTTCCGGATTCCAGCCATTTCATGATAAATCCTTCATCCCCGGGCTCAATGGCCAAAAACATACCTGAATGAATCTCGGCGTAATACTCTTTACCCTGGCATTCCTGCTTGCTCAGCTGTTTAATCTCCATTTTCATTACTCCGCGAAAAACATTTACGATCTGTCAATCCGATAATATTTGAAATCCTGATCTTCCCGGATAAGCGTAAAGCCGACCTTTTCCAGGACATGCTGGCTTCGGCTGTTCGTCCGGACAGTATCTGCATAAAGCGCTGGGATATCCAGATCATGAAACACATATTGGACAGCCAGCTTCTCCGCCTGAGTGCCGATTCCATGATCCTTATATTGGGCGTTCTTCAGGACGATGCTCATCGTTGCGCATTGGTGCGGTTTAATGTTTTTGAGGATGATCTCGCCGACGATCTCTTCATCGGACAGGATTGCAAGCGTGATGCGCCTGAGATCCTTCTGCCTTTGCGCATACTTTGCCACTTTTTCTTCGCTGTATTCATAGCGGACATATTTCTGTCCGGGCAGATATACGTCCGGATCGTTTTCAAATTCCAGAAAGAACAAACGATACATTTCGGCTGTCATGGGAACCAATCTGACGTTGCCCTGACCGTTCAGCATCTCCGCCCCTCCGCTATCTGCATCTCTTTTGCCTGCTGATTGAATTCACTGGTTGTGTGTTTATATTTCAAAGCGCATCCTTCGGACAGCTTTTCACACATGCCATGCACAGAATACACTCCGTTCCATTCTTCCTTTTTCTTGAATTATCCGTCACATCGACGTCCATGGGACAAACCTTTCGGCATTTCCCGCAGGATATGCATTTGTCCGTATCGCACTTGATCCTGATCAGGGAGAAGTAGCTCATGGGCTTCAGGAAGACGGTGACCGGACAGATATATTTGCAGAATGCCCTGTTATCCTTCAACAGAAACGCTAACACGATCCCGACCCCATAGTATACGATATTCCCGATGATGAATGCCCAGAACATGATCCGTTCAATATTCCCGGCTTTGGCCAGAAAGAGCGCCGCCACAAAGATCAGTGATAAAGCAAATGTGATATATCTGATCCATCCGATCTTTTTCCTCGGATGCTGCGGTGTTTTATACGGAAGGAAGTCCAGTACCATGGCGGTCCAACAGGCATAGCCGCACCATCCCCGTCCGAAAATCAAGGGTCCGAAGATTTTGGCAACGGCATAATGGATTGTGGCCGCTTCGAAAACGCCGGTAAACAGATAATACCAGAAGCCCTCTATCTGCATATTTTCACTGCATATCAGGCCGAGGTACACAAGCATATATAACCCGACGAGCAGCTGGGTGACTCTTCTCGCATGTTCGTTTTTCCGGATGAACAGGAAAAGGCCGAGGGAGATTGAAATGCCGATATAAGAGAAGTTGAAAAGATAAAACAGGTTATCCTTTGTCAGCCACAGTGTGACTGCAATGGCTTCAAAGATTACAAAAAAGATGATTGGCGCCAGGTATTTCTTTCCGGCCTTCATATCTGTCTTCATATCATTACCTCAATCAATTGCGGATATCGTCAGCACAATGATGAAAAATACTGACGATTCAGCGATCCTTTCCGGAAAAGAAACAGATCATATTCAGCGAGTCCGGCAGTTCTTCATCCACATATCCGGAATCAATGAAACCATGCTTTTCGTACAGGTGAATTGCTTCAGTATCCGCTTTTTTTACACAGAGTTCCACATGATCGTAATGGCCTTCATTCCGGAGTTCGTCCAGGATAAGCTGCAGCGCCTGGGAACCGTATCCTTTGTTCTGATACTGCCGGCCAACCATGAACTGCTGCAGGTCATAACCAAGGGGCTCATCCGTGAATTCCCGGACAAGTGCTGTGCCGACGATGACACCGTCCTCTTCGAATCCATAGATCCTGGCATGACAGTCGCGGTATACATATCCCCTGGCAAGAATGCCGATGGCCGGGGCTACATAGTCCTTCTGGTGCTCCTTCACGGAAAGAGCAGCGATATCCATCCAGTTATTCTCAGTCACAGGAACGAGTCTGATCATTTCCGCAATTCCTTTCAAAATGATACATTCCGGATAATCGAAAGCTGCAAATACAAGTATTCCATATTGACTGCTTTATTTCCTGTAAACAGAATTGTTACTGCAACCGATGGCAAATCGATCAAGAACGATTTCTGCGATTGATTCATCCGTTGTTTTACCGGTATTGTTGTACAGATGTTCATTGTTTTCCGGCATACCATCCAATTTTGTCTTCAGAAACAGTGCCCTGTCGATCAGATCAAGATCACCGCGGTTTCGAAGACGGCGCTCGATTTCTTCCGCATCAGCCGTTAGGACAATGTAATACAAGACAGCATGTTGCCTGGCTGCCAGTTCCTGAACACGGGGGAGTTCGCCTTCAATCACATAATCAATCACGACATCCAGATTTTGCTCAAGCGCTCTCTCTGCTGTGGCAATGATACAATCCCAGTTGAATCGTAAGATATCTTCCCACAGAATTTGATCCGATGCCTGCCCATTAACAAAGAAGTCGCCTTTATCCTCCGGCTCTACAAATCCTCTGTGAAAATCATCGCCATGGATCAGATAACAGGTTTTGTGATTCTGCTGAACAAGATACTTTGCATAGGCGTCTGCAAATGTCGACTTTCCGCACCCGCAAGCTCCTGAAATAAAGATGATTTTTGCCATGTCGTTTCCTCTCATTCAACCGTATTGTTCAAGTGTCATTTTCCTTGTACCATTTGTAATGAAACAAGTCAATATATCAAGAAACAAATGGTTTTTATTTGACATCGTTATGGTTCATCTGTAGAATGAAGACACAAAAGCAAAAACAAACATCCGGGGTGTTATGTGCAGCATATGATATATGGAAGACGTGAAGGGAATACGGCTGGGATTCTACATCTACACTCCCGGAAAACGCTCTGCACAAGTTGACGATGTTGAAGTGGTAATGAAATAAGAGACTTCAAATAATCCTGCAGACGAATGACGATGTTTTTCCCAAACCGTCAGTTGATGAAAGATGACTTTCCGAAAGGGAAGCGAGGAGCAAACATATGGCGAGGATCATCAGAACCACGGAACATACTGTCACAGCCAATGTGCCGTATCACTACATCTGTGAAAATTGCAGGAAGAGGAACGATCAGGTCGCTGTGTTTAATGGGTGTGCTTCGGAAACACTTGGTTCGTCCTATCAGCATGCGTCCGGGACGCTCGGCGTCGAATCGGTCAGGGACCTGAACGACTATATTCAAAAAACAAACGAAGGTCTGCAGGAATGTGTGAAACAGCTCTGTTCGCAGAAATCCGGCGATCCGAAACAAAACGTGTTTTCCACATTTCTGTTTCCTTTTTCAAACGCTGTATGTGTATACTGTGGAAAGAAACCAACCTGGAGCGGATCCGAACTTACAGGCGAGCCTCAGCCTTCAAAAAAGAATTCGCGTAAAGGTTGTCTGATTCCAGTGGCCGGATTTGTGCTTGCGATTCTTCTTTTTGTCATTGCCATGCTGATTACCACGTCCGGCAACAAAGGCCCGGTCGCAGATATCATCGGCTTTTCGGGTTTTGGCGCTCTTTTTGCCGGAATTGTGTTCTACATCATATATCGCAGGCGGAACCGCAAATCAGGGAAATTCCGGGTTGAGCCCGGGATGAATTCGGCACAGATAAATCCGGATTGCTTTCCCATCATGGATTTGCAGAATATCAACCAACCAGTGCCTGTTCCGGACGAGGATAAACTTGCTGTCCCTGCGGAGATCACAATCATTCGCGACAGTGCTGCTTATTTGAACGGTGTTATAGGATCTTTCCGACTTAATGATAAAGAGATCGGCAAACTGATGAATGGACAAAATCTCTTAACGACGACACACCGAAAACATAATGTGCTTTATGTTACCGGTATCAACAAATTCAACAGCGACATGACGACTGATTTTAAACCACTTGTATTTGCGGTGGAATCCGGCACGCATGCAGAAATCCATTTTAAGTCAGGCAAATTCCTGCCGGATGCATGCACCGGTATGGATATAATAGGCTTTTAACAGACATCAGTGGGTAATCATGTAGCGGGTGATGGCTGCGCATCGGATCGCCGCGGCATGTTCAAATTCCGGGTAGTCCATTTGAGCAGAAGCGTCCGCCTTGTCTGAGATGGCACGGATGATCACGAAGGGGATCTTGTTCTGGCAGCAAATCTGGGCGATAGCACCGCCCTCCATTTCGCAGCAGAGACCACCGAATTTTGCAGTAATGGCTTCCTTCTGTTCCGCTGATGCGATGAACTGATCACCGGTGCAGATACGGCCTTCAAAAACATGAATTTCCGGAGCACACTGGCGGACTGCGTTCACCGCACATTCCCGCAGGTCTTGATCTGCCGGCAGTGACGGTGAATCGATTCCGACCAGTTCGCCGGGAGCGAATCCCATTGGGGTTAGGTCAAAATCATGCTGCACTGCATCGGTGGACACAACAATGTCCCCGATATCGATTGAAGCATCCAGTGAGCCGGCTACGCCGGTGTTGATGATGCGGCCCACCCCAAACACGGTGATCAGGATCTGGGCACAGTTTCCGGCATTCACTTTTCCGACGCCGCATTTGACAACGACCACAGGCGCACCGTCCAGCATTCCCTCACAGAAGTCCATGCCGCCGATGGATGTGATTTTTGCATCGGTGACCGCGTCTTTCAGGGAATCCACTTCTTCATCCATTGCACCGATAATCCCTGTTTTGACGGAGGACTCAGCCTTTGCGTTACAGTTCGGGAACATGGATACTAGCAGAAGGACCGCAAGTAAAAGGATTGTGACTGTTTTCTGTTTCTTCATTAGAACCCCTCCTTGTATGATTGTTGTTCCGATTTGAGTCGTTTTGGCATTGCTGCCGGACAATATATGCTTCATTGATATTCCTCCCCGGCGGGTAATGATTCTTTTATCTTCATATTCTTCCAGATCACATGATACATGGTCATAAAGCACGCCGTGGCGCCGGTCACCTGGCTGGCCAGCTCTGCCCAGAACACGCCGTAAACGCCCAGTCCGATATTGGGAAGCAGAAGCGTCAGCGGCGCTACCAGCACAATCTTCCGCAACAGCGAAAAGAACAGGGCATACCGCGGATAGTTCAGCGCCACAAAGGTGGACTGGCCGGCCTGCTGCAGCGCCATGAAAGGGAAGGCGCCGAAGAAGATCCTGGCACAGACAATGGTCGTACTGATCAGTTGCTCATCGGAAGTAAAAATCCGGATCAGCGGTTCAGGAATGAACATTACCAGCGCCCACATGATGATGTTGATGGCCAGTCCGCTCAGAAAGGTAAACCGGATGCCTGAGGATACCCGGGAATACTGCTTCGCGCCGTAGTTGTAGCTCATGACACTCTGACCGCCCATCACAATGCCGCTGTTCGGCAGGCTCATGATTTCCCGCAGAGAATTGATCAGGCTCATGGCACCGACATAAACCGTGCTGAGCGTTCCGCCCCAGGCCTTGAGCATGATGTTGACAATAGCCTGGGTAATGCTGTTGGTTACCTTGAAAGTGAATCCGGTAATTCCAAGGCGTACAATCCGTTTCAGTTCAGACCGGTCCAGGTGCAGTCCTGTCAGACGTAGGGCTGCTTTCCGGCTTCGGAGGAAGAAAAGAACCCACAAAGCGCTGGCCGTCTGGGCAATCACTGTGGCCAGCGCTGCGCCCCGGATGCCCATGTTCAGCGTGTAGATCAGCAGCGGATCCAGCGCAATGTTCAGTGCCGCGCCGATGATGACGGTCATCATCCCGATTTTCGGGAAGCCCTGGGCGCTGATAAAAGGATTCATTCCAAGGCTGATCAGCACAGGAATTGTTCCCAGCACATAAATCCTGAAATATCCCATCGCCGCCGGCGTGGTTTCATCATCACCGCCCAGCCATCGCAGGGTGACCGGTGCCGTGAGATACAAAAGCACCGTCAGAACAGCACCCGTCAGCAGAAGCATCGAAAAGGAGGTGCCCATGATCCGTTCGGCTTTTTCATCTTCTTTTGCGCCCCGGGCGATGGTCGCCAGCGTCGCTCCGCCTGTGGAGTAGAGATTGGCGAAGGCGCCGATCAGCGTGATCAGCGGAAAACAGATGCCCAGGCCGGTCAGGGCCAGCGTTCCGCCTTCCGCCATGTGGCCGATATACATCCGGTCCACAATATTGTAAAGCACGTGAACAAACTCGGCGAGCATCATCGGCAGGCCGAGGCGCAGAATAATCAGGGACACTCTGCCCCTGGAAAAATCACCTGATACCGGTGCCATTAGCTTTCCTCATTTCCGGCATATTGATATCCGACTGAGCATCCGTGCAGACCACATTATTTCACATGATGAACTGCAAATACAAATATTCCATATCAACTGCCTTGTTTCCTGTCAGAAAGCAGGCTCCGGATGATCGATTCGTTGCTTTTTTCTGTTAATCTGAATTTCATTCTCCTGAAAGTTCTTTCAGATAAAAGCGGTTCATTGTATTGTGCGCCGTTGAACAGGGCTTTTCTATTTGCCGGAATCCCATCTTTTCATAGAGGCTCATTGCTGCAGAAAGGTTTGTGTGGGTTTCCAGATATATACGTTTATAACCGGAGGATACCGCCCAGCTGATGGCGAGCTGCATTAATTCCTTCCCCCGGCTTTTGCCTTTGGCGGAATCGTCCAGGTACAGTTTCTGGAGTTCCGCGCAATCTTCCATTCCGTCAAATTCGGCGATCCCAACACCGCCGATCACATCATCCTGTTCTCCGAGCGCAATAAAATATACCCGCCTGTCCGGATCGCTGTTGTAATATGAACTCAGATGACCCAGTTCGGGATCAAAATACGCCGTTCCCGGAATATTCAGATGAACTTTCTCCAGATTTGCCCGAATGATTTCAGCAATTCGCTGATCATCAGATGATTCGATTTTTCTGTATTTCAGCATGGCCATCATCCTCACTCAGCGACTGCCCGGATACGCATTCGATTCCCGGAAAGTCAATTCCGTCAATTTTCGCGATTGTGGCTCTGTTAATCCATAGTTGGAAGCGGATTACCTGATGAAAATCAATTTTCCGTCTTCCAGTTTTACAGTACCGTATGTCTTCGTGACCGGGTCGCCATACCCGTGAGGCCCTTCTTTTCTGATGATGATCCGGTTATCCTCAACATATTCGATGATGTAATCGTAATCATACCCGTCAAGGACGTACAATGCTTCATTGACCGGATCGTAGACGACCAGGTCTGTACGAACCATACCGCTTCCCCAGGTGACGTTCGTGAACAGTTCCGGATACCCGTCACCGGTAATGTCACACAGGTCGACATCGGGCTGTGTCGGATCAGGGAAAAACATCCTCGCGCTTGCCGGGAGCTTTTCATTCACAGCCTGACTCATCTTTGAGATTGCTTCCTGCAGTTCAGCATCCGGAATATCGGATACGACAGTACCTGCTTCGGACACTATATACTGTCTTTTGTATATTCTTTCACTGTAAATGTGACTGACAATATAAATCATAACGATACAGCCTTTGCTGTCGAAAACCACCTTGGCCTCAGTCCCGTCATCCAAATGCCAGACAAAATACAGAATGCCGGATCCTTCAATACCGTATTGTCCGATATCTTCCACAATGTCTTCCAGACGGCTGTCTTTATCAAGATTCTCGAAATATTCTCTTGAAGCCGCTGGCTTTTCAGCCAGGGATCCAGAGAGGAGCAATACGGCGGCAGCCAGCAGTGAAAAGATACTTTTCTTCATGATCAAGTGCTCCTGGTGATTGATTTTATCAGCGGTTTCCGTTCGAAAAGGAATATTCAGGCAAGAAAAGACTTATTCCAGCATCTTCCTGACTTCAGCAGCTGCTTCCCGGATCAGTTCTTTTTCACTGAGCCCTCCGGGAAAATTGCCTTTATGGTACACGATTTTTCCATTGACAATCGTGGTGTCAATGTTCTCCTCTGATGACGCATAGACAACGGTCGCTTCAGCGTCATGATCCGGGAAAGACTTCAGGTGTTTCGGATCAAACAAAACCATATCGGCTTTTTTGCCTACCTCCAGCGTGCCAACCAGATTTTCCATCCCGATGGCCCTTGCTCCGCCGCAGGTGGCCATTCGGATGACTTGATCAGCCGTTATCACTGAAGCATCCCGATGGATTCCTTTCTGGATCAGTGCGGCCAGTTTCATCGTCTCCAGCATATCCGTGCTGTTATTGCTTGCAGCTCCGTCTGTACCCAGAGCGGTGTTAACTCCCGCATGCAGGCATTCCGGAATCGGGGGAATACCGGATCCAAGGTAAAGATTCGGCGCCGGATTATGGCTTACAGATACCCCGTGTTCAGCGAAACGGCGGATATCATTCTCCGTCAGGTTCACACAATGGACGGCAAGCATTTTATCGGTCAGGAACCCGATCTCTTCCAGCAGGTCGACGATATCCTTTCCGTAATGCCGGAAGCACATTTCGTTATCCACTTCTGTTTCTTTCAGATGCATGGAATAGCGAACATTCTCGCTTAGGCAATACTCCAGCATTGTCTGATAGCCTTCCTTTGTTGTTGACCAGGTTACATCGGGTCCGGTCCAGATGGAAAACATATCGTCTTCCTGATACCGTTTCTTCAGTGATTCCACTTCCCGCATGGCTTTTGATGCAGGTTCAATAAAAACGGAAGGCATTCCGTAATCTTCCCCGGTGTCCTGGAAAGTCCGGATAAATACACTGCGGATTCCGGTGGATCTCATACCATCAATACACGCATATGCGAGCTCCGGATCCTGGTTCGTATAGAAGAATTCGCAGATCGTCGTGCATCCGCTTTTCAGTGCTTCCATGCTTGCGAGCCGGGCCGCCAGTTCATGCTGGCGGGGAGTCATTTTTGTGCCATAGGGCAGGGCGGAGAGATTCAGCCATTCGATCAGTCGATGATCCGCGCCAAGGCCCTTCAGGAACGATTGAAAAAAATGAATATGGGTGTCGATAAATCCGGGAAACAGGATCATGCCGTCAGCATCGATTACCTGATCGGCATCATAGACTTCTGACAGGTCCGTGGATTCGATCATTTCAATTCGGTCACCTAGGACAGCTACTGACCCGCGATCCAATATATCCCGGTGCATCGTATAAATCCGGGCATTTTTCACAAGCAGATCCATTTTCTTTCTTTTTTCCATGCTGATCTCCTTTTCTTTTTGTCACTGACCAGACACTTCAGAAATCCATCAGGAACGTTTGCATTTGCTGTCGGAAGGGCTTGCGCCTGCAGGTTCAGGATCAATCAAAGTTGCATGCTCCAAAACATATTATTCGATGAAATAAAAATGGTTTCCTTTCGGGAAGTGGCTTGAGTGCTGCTTCGTCCTGTGGATCATCCGGCGAAATCCTGCCGGTGCTTCATGGACCCACTGGGCACTTTTTGAATGAGAGGACTCGGGGCACCTTGCTTCAGAAATACTAAAAAATCAATGCGAGGACAGGGATTGTGATCACCGAGAACAGGGTGGAGAAAAACACACCTTTCGCAATATAATCCCCGTCCCGGTTTAATTCGTTGCACATCATGACAATATTGGAAGCAACCGGCATGCCTGAAATGAGAACAATCACTCCGGCAAGCAGCCTGTCGCTGATAAACAGTTTGCACACGCCCCAGAACAGGAGGGGAAGCACAATCAGGCGCAGGATGGTGAAGAGAATCATGCTTTTTTCCTTGAACATTTCCTTTGGCTTTGAATTGGCCAGCGATGCGCCGATGACCAGCATGGCCAGGGGCGTCGTTGTGTTACCGACAGAAGTAATCGGATCCAGCAATACCGACGGGATGGAAATATGGAAGAGGTAAAGCAGGACAGCCGCAACGGCAGAGACTGTTCCCGGATTAATCATTTTGGAAAACTGCATTTTCTGTCCGTCAGTTTTTCTGCTGTCAAGCAGCATGATTGCATAGGAGAACAAAGAAATATTGCATACCGCCATAAAAATGGAGATATACAGAATCGACTCTTTGCCCAGGACCGCGTTGGCGACAGGAATTCCCATAAAGCCAAGATTGGAATAGATCAGCATGCTTTGATATTCTGAGCGCCTGTCCGGGGCAACACCCAGGGAGAAAACCCTGGCGATAAGCGGCAATACCAGATAGTAAACCGCTGCGGCCGCGAAAATCAGCAGCAGCATCTGATTACTGCTGAGCCGTTCACTGGTGGTGACGCTGCTGAGGATCAAAGCGGGGCAGGTGATATTAATGAGCAGTTTGGAAAGCCATTTCTGAGCGTCTTTTCCCAGAATGCCAAATCGATTGGCGACATAGCCTGTCAGCATCATCAGAAAAAGGGCGCTCATTTGTTTGAGCACAGGAAGAATACTCATACGGATCTCCTCATGGCCATCATATTCTGCGGGTTATGTTCCATTCTCTGCTGTTGAGGCTAAAAATCCGGGAGGCTGTTTTACTTGCGTTGTGTGAACTGCTGTTCGATGGCAGCACAGAATTCTGGCATTACTTTTTTCATACGGACGAATTTCCCTTCTCCGTTCAGAAAAACATGCTCCGAAGAGCCGGTGAAAACCTGCACATCGTTTACGCGCATGTCATAGGCCATGGTGATTACCACGCCGTTGAAATCCCTGACGCTTACTGTAATGTCCACTTCGTCCCCGAATGTGCACGGCTTCAGGTAATTTACCTGCAGGCTTTTGACGGGGCTGAAGACGCCTTCCGCTTCCATACGCCTGTATGGGAAACCGATCCGGTCCATAAAATCAATCCGTGATTCTTCCATCCAGTGAATATAGTTGGCGTGGTGCGCAACGCCCATCATATCCGTTTCGTAGTACTGAACCTTATGCTTCATTGCTGTCCCTCCGCGCCGGGTTAAGAATCCGGTATCGACTTCAAACAGCGTTTTATTTCGACCTAACCGGCGCGAATCCCTTTATAATTGCCGCTGAAAGAATCGACTACGAGGCCGCATCCCGGACAGTGCGGTTGTTCATCCAGCAAGGGATGCGGCCTCGTTATTGGCTTCGTTTGTTATGTTATCTGTATCGTAGTATTCGGGGAATACAAGGCCATTGAGAACCCAGACATCGGAAAGGTCGGGTTCGCCTTTTTCATTGATACGGCAGACAAGATAATCCCCATTGCCATGAGGTGCATTGGGCAGATTCGTATGCAATTCATCTCCCCAGGCTGTTTCTACAGTGACGGAAACATCCGGCGGAACATGCATGGCATAGTATGTTTTCGGCTCCGCCCGGGTGATCAGATCAATCCAGGTATCCCTGTCAGTGAAATCGTCTTCATGGATTTCGCTCCCGTCCGGTTTTGTATAGGTTGAAATGACTTTTGGCAGTTTTGATGTCCACATCTCACCGAATACCCCTTTCAGGATTACGGTGATGCCGTCATCCGTCACGGTATAATCAACGACTTCCAGTTCGTTGTGGAATGATGTTTCCCCGGAAACCATCTCAGCCCGGACGGCATATTCCTTTTTCCCGGTGAGAAACCACGTTTCATGCCCTAGCGCCAGGTATTCTTCCAACGTCAGGACGGTCTGTTCAGGTGCATATACAATTTCCGGTGGTTCCGCGCAGGACAGTGCAGCGACTGTTGTCAGCAAAAAGATCAGTACTTTCATCCAGACCTTCCTGTTCATATACAAGCCTCCGTATTCCTTAATACGAAAATTTTAAAGTGGCAAATACCAATATTCCATCATCTTCTTCATGTTTCTCTTCCTTTCATGAATGTTTTGTATATTCTGTATTTGATTTCATATGTTGATACGCAGTGCTTTGCCAGATGGCAGTTTTTTTACATCAAATTTCGACTCCATTCGCAATATTTTAAAGAGGCTTATCCGCATGGCCTATAACGTTTATTCCTTCCCGGACGTCAAAGCCGTCCTGAACCACTCCGATGTCGGGCAGTGCAACCTGCACCAGTCCGGCATGGGAAAGATCACCGTCTCTTCCGCCGGGGATCTTTCCTCCCATACCACCACGGCGGACGGGGATGTCATCGTCAACAGGTTGAAGACCATCAATGGGACGATCACGATTGAGGGGCCCCAAGGTTCTGTAGCGGACTGGTTCCTGCGGAAATGGGCCCGCTGGGCTAGGTCCCTGCAGAACCCGAACCGCATCGCCCTGGGCGTGCTGACGATCACGGATACCGTTGGGGGATACACCATTGTCTGCACCGGCGTATCCTTGCAGAAGGTGCCGGACCGGGTGTTTGACAGGACAGCGGGAAATGTAGCGTATACGTTCCTCGCGACTACGATTTCCGAGCAATAAAAAAGTTTGTTCCCCTTGTCCCATAAGGCTTTGTAGCCTATAATAGTCATGGACAGGGAGTAACACGCGGAGCTGTTGCCTGCAATCCAGTGAGGAAAGCAGGTGATGTCCATGAGTGCATATGAGATTGTCATGATCTGTATTGCCTCAGTCGGCCTCATACTGAATATGATCAAGATCTTTACGGAACGAAATCAGAAACTGTAGGCATGAGAAAAGCCACCGCGTGTCGCATACGTGGTGGCTTTGAGTTAATCACCAACAGGTGACAGCTCCGGGCCTCTCACTCCCTGTCTTTTATTATATGCTTTTTTACCTTTGTGTCAAGAATTCGGAGGATTCTCTATGCGCAATATTATCAAGAACATCCAGCTTTCCATTGACGGAACCGAAATGGATTTCCGGCTCACGAAGCTGGATGCCTTTTCCGGGGCGGAACTGCTCCGGCTGCTGGCGAAGATGCCGGAAGCTTCCGACTCGAGGGAACTGCTCGCCGAGATGTTTGTTTCCATGGCGCCGGAGGATCTGCGTTCGGTCATGATTTCCTGCCTGAATCATGTGGGAGTGCTGCTGCCGGCTGGTTACCAGCCTATTATGCAGGGATCTTCCTGGAGCTGGGCGGAACTGGAGCATGATACTGCCACTTGTCTGAAATTGACCTTGGAGGAGGCTCTCTGGACGCTGCGGGATTTTTTCGGCGAAGGCGGGCTGACCTCCCGTCCCGCCGAAGCGACTTCGTCCCGGCAACCTGCCCGAACCTGAACGAATTCCTCTTCCTGCCGGTGGCGCTGGGATTCTGGAAACAGCACGAACTCTGGGACGGAACCTATACCCTGGACGACCTGCTGGATATTGTCGAGCTGATCCGGATAAAACGGGAAAACGAGTACAGGGCGACGGAAGCCCGCCAATAAAGACAAAACTACCCGCTGATTCGTTATCCAACCGGCGGGCAGGAGGGGAGCTGTGAATCGGATGAAACCGGATTACTTCCAGATCAGGTCCTTGGGATCTATGATATCGCCTTTATACTTGCAGCCAGGTGTGGTGCATTTATAATTGCCGCTGAAAGATTCAACTACGTTACCGCATCCCGGACAGTGAGGCGCTATGGTCAGAATCTGTTTAAATGACAGGTCTTTGGAAGGCCTTTCATCATAGTCTGCGCCACCTGTAACGCGGGCCATTTCTTCCTCTTTCAGTTCAGATACGCCGTTCTTTTTCTCTGTCATATAAATCATCCATCCATTCTTTCAGAATTCATATTCGGGTTCCATGATTTGATACGAACGAGAATTACCCGCTGGCAGTGGTGAGCTGAAAATTCCTTAAATCCCTCATTTGCCAAAGTAAATGCAACTCGCCAGTTGCGTTTACTTTGGCAAATCAACCAGTCGCATTTACTCTGGCAAATATGATATCGTAGGATCGCTGCATCTCGGTTTTAAGGAGGTGCCGAGATGAATCAAGGGAAA
>JAFROK010000018.1 GCA_017429695.1 Clostridia bacterium
AGATTATCGGCACTAAATTATCTGTGCACACAATCGCAGAGTATTGTCGGAATTCCGATTGATGTCAACATTCTGTAAATAGCACTCGCCTTATCACTATACAACAGATCCTGTGGCTGTTGATCAAAAGCATGAATCAGCACTTCTCGGTCAGGCAGTTGATTCACCTCGTAGAATGCGCTGTAGTCCCGGTTCCCGGGGAGTTCTGAAATGCGTTTCGCCGTTTCTTCGATATCCAGCGTCCGCAAATTTCCGAGACACTCTGTTTCCACGCCGGTGTTACCAACATACAGTTCTCCGTTCTGGTGAACAGTCATATAGATTTCATCCTGGGGCTGTCTGAATAATGTAGCGATATCCAGTCCTTCTTCCAGCTGCCCCCTGAGCATACCGATCGTACAGATTTCTTCTGCTAATTCATCTATATTTTGTTTCCACTTCTCAAGCCATGGGCGAATTCTTTGAAAGCTTTCCAAGGAACCGCGGTAAGGTTCAAAATCCGTCATGTGAACATGGGGTGTAAAGTTGGGAACTGCAAAAAATATATAAGCGGGCTGCAACCATTGAATTACTGCGTCGATCTCCAATGCATCATCGGTAAAAAAGCGGTTAAACATCAGGGACACCCCAACCTTCGCACCACAGGATTTCATGAACTCAGCCGCTTCAATCCCGGTCTGAAAGGCACCTTCTCGCCTGACGATCTCATCATGATGTATCGCATTCCCATGAATTGTTATACCAAAATCATTATAGCCACAGTCAAGGTAAGCCTCAATTACGGCGTTCCGGTCTTTCCGATGCATCAGCGCAATACCGCTTGTCATTCCGTGGTGATAGTTTTTGATATTTTTCGTAGCGGCAGCACTACGAACAATGGACGCAATCTCCGGATGATTCATCGGCTCGTTATCCAATGTAAAGCTCGCTTCAAAGGGCAGAAGCTCCGCCAGCTCGTCCAGTTTTTCAATGAACAGCAGGGCATCCTCCGACTTCATCATACTACCGGGTCCGCCGTTCACATAGCAATGCTTGCAACGCGTATTACAGCCCGAAAGCAAGAAATCAAAATTTATTTCCATAAAGAACCTCTACAGACTCCGATTTGTTCGTTTGCTTTTTTCATCGTCCGGATAAATGTAAATTTCGAGATTTTTGAATGGTTTATCCTTTTATGATTTCTATTCCCTTTTCCAGAACTATGTCCCGGCCTGCTGCGAGGTCTGTGTCTGAAGGTATAATCCTGAAGTCGGGAGCGAAACCTTTATTGTAGATGTCCTCACCATTCTGGGCGATGCACCTGCGCGTACAGATACGGAAAAAGCCACCGCTTTCAAGCAATTCGCATAAAGGTTGGCCGCTGGAGCCTGCGGTGTTGTTCCCGACGAAGATCGCGTTCGTATACATTTTCATCACATCAATGAAATCTTCCGCAGCGGAAAACGTGCTTTGGTTCATCAGCACGACGATCGGACCATTCAACTTTCCGGGAGCGTTGTTGACGACATTCCTTCCTTCATCCTTGACATAGAATATGTTCTTTTGCATTCGGTAGGCTTTTAAGCTGAACGCGTCATCAGTATATTTCAGTTGCGCCTCATCAGGTGAAAGGCCATTGAAGTCATCCCGGAACATCGACCATGCCTTATATGTGGGCTCGTAAATCTGAGCCTCAGCATAACAGCTATGGAATCCACCACTGATAAACATAGCAGCGATTGCGTCAGCATTGCTGCTATTCCCGCCACTGTTGCCTCTGACATCGAGGATATATCCCTTCGCATTCTTCAGTTCGTCAAAACAGGAATAGATTTTCTCGGTCATGGAGTCATCGTCGAACGATACTATCCTGATAATCGCAATCCCATCGTCTGTGATCTGTACAGTATGAACATCCGAACTGCTAATCAATCGCTGGGAAGTGATACCTTGTGGAGCTATATCTGTTTTACTCCATAGGATTTTTGAAGGATCGACTCTATCAAGCCGGATTTCATATTCTCTCTCATCCTTTGCAAAGGTGAAAACCGCACCGCTTCCACGCCTGCCGAACACAATACTATTCAGCACAAAGATGCTACATGCATCTTCATTGGCATGCCAGAAGTACGGATAGCAGTATTCTTTTATGTAATCATGAATATCAGTTCCGTCAATTTTGACCAGGGTGCTGAACAGAGGAATATCATCTTTTACATCCTCGGAGACAGCGACCACGATGATCTCATCTCCCGGCTTTGCAAAGTATACAGGAATCATAGAGAAGTATTCGGCATCCTGGGAAATTTCGTTTGGAAAACTGACATCAGTATGCCCATCACCCAGCAAGGCAACGAAACGCTTTAGTTCACGGTAATAATCATAAAGGTCTTTCGTTTCCAGAACCCGTACAAGTGCTTTTTTGTATTCCGCATCCCAGTCGATGTCTACCTTGTCCCAGAATGCGAAATTGTAAGCAACCTCTTTCCAAATCTTTGATAGTTCGTATATCTTCTGAGCATTCGTAATGGTATTCACATTGTGCCTCCAATAAGGAATGCAGTTTCCTGTAATCCCGGTTTATTTGATTGATACTGTCCATTCGTCTCCTGAAATCAAATACTGAAACTCTGTCAATTCTGGCGTATTCATCACTTTCAGGAGATCGTCAAAATCATTAACGGTTTTTACTGTTGAAAGGTCGCTGTACTTGATCCATTCCATTTGGCCTTCATCGGATGAAATAAGGTCGCCCGACCACTGCGTTGCCTTAAACAACAGGACAATATATCTTCCGTTCTCTAAGGGAAACTGTTTTACTCCGACCAATCTTGGATCAAGAATTGTCAAGCCACTTTCTTCTTTCATCTCGCGGATCACAGCATCAACAAAGGATTCTCCGGGTTCTACATGACCACCAGGCAGAGCATATCCTCGCCAGTCATTTTTTATTCTGTTTTGAAGCAGTATCCTATCGCCGTCTTGTATCAAGCACAATACTGTCAGTTCAACATTCTCTGTTCTGCCCATAAAATCATCCTCACAGATCCCGATCTGTCGATAGTTCGTTATCTAAAAATACATACTGTTTATGATTCGACATTAAATAGCACCGATCCTGTATGTGAATTCTGCATACAGGAAACCAGGCTGCTTATTTTTTACGACAAATGATTCTGCAAAAATTTTCAAAAAGTGACTTAAAACAGCCAAAAAATTACCTGCACTTATGGAGGGGATTATACGCAAGACTCATCCTCTTCCAGAATGGAGATTGACAAAGCTGGTTATTCCCTGGAAAGGAGGAAGGTGTTTTCAATGATGTTGATGATCAAGATGCTGCCTGATTGCACAGACATGACTAAAGCAGATAACAGAATTATTGATCCAATCACAATAGACAATTCTCAGTATAACAAGACTTTTTCTGAGGACCATCTCGAAGAGATCAGCCCACAGAGCAAAGCTCTGTGTCGAGGGGATTGGGGGCTGTGCCACCAACAAGCAAAAGTGCAAATGTCGGACATTTGCCCTGCTTGCAACTTCTCCTTTCACTGCTTCATCAAAATTGCAGAAATGCGGTTTCTCCAAACGCTTATAAATCCTTGTGTTCAGCCAGGGGGTTGCAATTTTTCCCTTTAGTTGAGGGGATGTTTTTCTTCCAGAATCCATTTTCAGGAGGTTTACGAAAATGATTACCAAAGATTATCTGAATCTTCACCGGACAGTTAGGCATATATATCTGCTGGTTTCATCAGAGAGGGGTTACTCTTCTCGCCTTAATACGGGGGAGAGGGAAACGTGATCGAGCATGCCGGGTTGACAGCGAAAGGAGATGGTTCCATTGGGCTTATCAGCAGTCACTTTTTTCACAAAAGTGACTTAAAACGTCCCATAAATTGCCTTCAATGGTGAGGAGGTTAATTATCCATGATACCCGAAAAAACGCGAGGAGGAAAAACGATGAGTAAGAAAATGAACATGGAAAAACTGCTGGAAAGACAGGCGAAAGTTCTTCAGGACAAGCAGCGGATTGAGATCCAGGAACGCGATATCCGGAAAAGGATTGCCGACGAGGAACGCAGGATCAGGACACACCGCTTGTGCACCCGTGGAGGTATGCTGGAAACCTATCTTCCTGATCCTGAAAACATTACGAATGATACGGTCGCAACTCTTCTGTCTGGACTGTTCAGTCTGCCGGCTGCAAAGAAGCTGGTTGCGGAGATTGCTGATCAGTCTGCCGGTATCGTTTCTTCAGATGATTCTGCCACGAATCAGATTGCGGAAATCCCCGAAGATCCGTATGCCGGGTACGAGATTGAAGAGCCCGAAGAGGACGAGTGATGAACCGACATGAGGCAACCATTTTCAGAGGAGGCGCAATTATACGCACTGTATGTGCGTTAATTGCGCTCTCCGAGGGTCCCTGCGGGAAGCCCGTTGGCTGCAGCATCGCCGCAGCCAACAACAGGGGTACCCCCTGCGCCGATTGCATCGGCTACCCCTCAACCGAAACATTTGCCGGTCATTTTTCAGAAAATGATCACCGGCAGTTTCGGTTGATTCGCTCGGATCCATTCTTGTTAATCAGCCCGCAGGCTGATCATTTCCTCGCTCCTGGCAGATACCTGTTCCCTGATGTTGGGACTTCATTCCCAACACCGGGAACAGGCTTGCAGCAAACTTGTTCTTGTCATGGGCATCTGATCGGAGGTGATACCATGCCCTGTCCCCATTATAGTATCGGCATCGTCAGCAGAGGTCCAGGCGGAACGAGCCATTCCTGTACGGACTCAGCATCCTACCAGTCCGGCGAAAAGATCTATTCCGAATACGAAGGCGTCTGGCATTCCGGAAAGCATGTTGAGCGTGTCGTTCATACAGATATTCTTCTCCCGCCGAACGCACCGGAGGAATACCGGGATCGGTCCGTATTGTGGAACGCGGTTGATGCCAGTGAAAAGTCTTCTGTTGCGCAGACTGCCCGCCGGATTATTGTCGCATTACCCAGGGAATTGTCTCTGGAAGAGAACATCGCCCTGATTACTGAACACTGTCAGGAGGAATTCGTGGATAAAGGCATGATCGCGGATATCGCCGTTCATATGGAGAATGACGGAAATCCGCATGCGCATATTCTGTTGACCGTACGTGCCATGGATGAAAACGGAAAATGGCTTCCGAAAACGAAAACTGCTTATCTGTTGGATGAGAATGGTGAACGGGTCAGGGACGAGAACGGAAAATACAAAAGAATCCGCATGGATACTGTTGACTGGAATCACCAGGATAAGGCAGAACTCTGGCGTCACGCCTGGGAGGAAAAGCAGAATCTGTATCTCGAAAAAGCCGGCAGTTCAGAACGGGTTGATATGCGTTCCTACAAACGGCAGGGTGTGGAAAAAGTACCACAGCGGCATATGGGACCGGCTATTACCGCGATGGAACGAAAAGGCGTAGAAACCGAGATCGGAAACCGGAATCAGAAGATCAGTTCCGGGAATCAAATTCTGACGGAACTGCATCGGATTCTGGAAATGATTCTCAGCATTCTGAAAGCCCTGGCGGACATGATCCGGAGCATCAATACCATTGAGAATCCGGAAGAAAAAAGCATTCGAGATCTGCTGACTGCATACCGTGATTTGCGGGTTCAGGATCTGAAAAACGACAACCTGAATACAGCGGAAGACAGTGAACTGATCGCGTTTGACAATGCGCTGTCCTTCGTTACCGAACTGGATGTGAAAACCGTCAGTGATCTGGCAATTCACATCAATGATGTGAATGAAAAAATGATTTCACTGCATGATCAGACTATTGGAATTGAAAACCGGTTACAGGACATTGACGCTATCCTTCAGGCGGTTCAGACCATCCGGGAAACGAAGCCGGTTTTCGAAGAATACAGCAAGATCCATTGGGAATCCGCCCGAGCAAAATATCGGGAAAAACATGGGGCTGAAATGGATAAAGCAGTGAAGGCGAAGGAACTGCTGAAAAAGCTTCATGTATCTTTACCGGTGAATAAAAAAGCCCTGAGTAAGGAAGCCTCTGAGCTGAGGGCAAAGGTTGAATCCATTCATGCGGATCTGAACAGTTACCGGCAGCAGATGAATCAGCTGCAGAATCTGCGGAACTGTATCCGTAAAGTGATTCCGGATGCATTACCTCTGAAGGCCCATGATGAAAAAGTATCGTTCCGGGAAATATCTGAAAAGTTAAACAACCAGAAGAGCCTGGACCGGATGATGGACCGTGTTACGGATCATATTATCCGCCAGGATGAGCACCAGGAAATGGAAAAGGCTGCTCTGCCGAAGGAGAGAGAATAATGATGGATAATGAACAGGAAAAGCGGATGAATACAACTTCCGCCGTAATCATGGAAGAGCCCGAGAGTACCATGTTTGAAGATGAAGAAGAATATGTCCCCATTGATCTGTGCACGAACATTGATTATACCGATGAGCCCCCGCCCGGATTCTTTGACTGGTGGGAAGATGACCGGAATCCGTTTTCTGAAACGATCATCCGGAAGATTGGAAACACCTGGTACAGCATCAGTACCAGTTGCGATGGAACAGAACCGCTGTTCGATAAAGTAAAACGCCTGATTCTGAACGATACGGAAACCAAAAAGGAGGGCAGCTGAGAATGACAAAACAGGCCAGATATGATAATATGAACTCAAGCACTACGGTACTGTCGGCTGATTCGAAAAAGGAGGATTTAAACATGGATCAGCAGCAGATTACCGCGTTATATCTTCGGTTAAGTAACGAAGATGACCTCGAAGGCGAGTCGAATTCCATCCAGAATCAGCGCAGCATGCTGAAGAAGTATGCCGACGACCACGGCTTCAGGAATACCCGTTTCTTTGTGGATGACGGCTATACCGGCACGAATTTCAACCGGCCTGCGATGCAGGAGATGCTCTCCCTTGTGGATGAAGGACGGATTGGAACGATCATTGTAAAAGACATGAGCCGGTTTGGACGGGACTATCTGCAGGTCGGACAGTACATTGAAATCGTATTTCCGACGCGGAATGTCCGGTTCATCGCTGTCAATGACGGTGTGGATTCTGAAAAAGGCGACAGTGATTTCACTCCGTTCAGGAATCTGTTTAACGATTTCTATGCCAAGGATACGAGCAGGAAGGTTCGTTCTGTCCTGCATGCCCGCGGCATGAGCGGAAAGCACATGAACCGCGCACCATACGGATACCTGGATGATCCCATGCGGAAAGGCTACTGGATTATCGATCCTGAAACTGCGCCGATTGTGAAGAAGATCTATGATCTGGCGATGGAAGGAAACGGCGCTACCCGTATTGCTGGCATCCTGGAGCGTGAGCAGATCGAAACCCCGACCACGGTTTATAACCGGCGTCATGGGAAACCGCTGCCGCCGCATCCCTGCCACTGGGAAGACGGAACGACAACGGGCATTCTGGACCGCCCGGAATACTATGGCTGTACCTGCAGTTTCAAAACGTACTCCAAGTCCTACAAGCTGAAAAAGCGTATTCAGAACAAGCCTGAGGACATGTACATCATTGAAAACACGCAGGATGCCATTATCCCGAAGGAGCAGTGGGACAGGGTACAGGAATTGCGGAAACTGCGTCACCGCACTCCGAAGAAGGCGGAACGCAAGGGATTGTTCTCCAGTATCATCTTCTGCGCAGATTGCGGAAGGCGGATGCACTTCTGTTCCTGTAAGAGCTTTGACAGCTCTCAGGACAATTACCGGTGTTCCCTGTACAAGTCCGGTTACGGTGAATGCACAGCGCATTATGTCCGGGAAGAAGTATTGCGGAATATCGTCCTGGAGAGAATCCGCACAGTTACGGACTACGTTCGGCTGGATGCCGTCGGATTCCAGGAAGAATGGATGCACATAACCCGCGACGAGCAGGAGAGAAGCATCCGGCTTGATCAGAAACAACTGGAAAGAGCACAGAAACGTCTGGAAGATGTGGACAGGCTCATTTCCAAAGTGTACGAAGATTATGCTCTTAGGAAGCTGCCGGAAGAACGCTATCTGAAAATGACAGCGGATTACGAAAAGGAACAGGAAAGCCTAAGAACAGAAATCTCCGTAATGAGTGAACTGATCGAGGAGCAGCAAGAAGAGAACGACAATTATGACCGTTTCTCCGCGCTGATCAACAAGTACGTGGATATTCCCGAACTGACCGGAACCATCGTGAATGATTTTATCAAAAAGATTATCGTTCACGCGCCGGACAAGTCCAGCGGAAAACGGAGACAGAAAATCGAGATTATCTTCAACTTTGTGGGTCAGGTAGATATCCCGATCCTGACTGAATCAGTAATTCTGGAACCTACGCCGAGGAAGAAGAAAACTGCGTAACCAATCGGCTACGCAGTCTTCCCGGGTAAATAGTTCCTTATGACTATAAACCCTTGAGCTATAAGGCTTTTCTCATGTTCATTGCGTTCTTGATTCATACTTGATATTATACTATCAATGCAACAGTCCCTTTTAGTATGGTGGAGATCCTTCACTGCGTTCAGGATGACAGGTTGGAATCAACTGAACATCCAGTCTGCGGCTTTGACGATATATTCCTGCCAGAAGTTCATATCGTGAACGCCGGGGCCTTCGTGGTATTCGTGGGGGATTTCTTCGCTTTCGAGGAAGCGGTGCATGGCACGGTTATTCTCAATGAGAAAATCCTCGGTGCCGCAGGCCATGAAGATATCCGGGATTTTCTTTCCGGCGGCCTTCAGGTTATGGGCCAGGACTTCCGGGTTTACATCGCGCTGGGCGGCGGTGGAGAGATCGCCGAAGCATTCGCGGTAATATTCATAATTGGCAACCGGGTTTCCGCCACCGGGCTGGATATCCTTCAGCTCATGCACGATGAGGGCGGAGGACAGGGCGGCTATTTTGCCGAAACGGTCCGGATAGGCCAGGCCGGTATGCAGCGCGCCAAAGCCACCCATGGAGAGGCCGGCGATATAGGTGTCATCCGGGCCCTGGGCCAGGTTGAAGGTTTTGCGGACGTAATCGACGAGTTCCTCGCCGACGAGGGTCTGATACTGGCGGCCGGTGGCATCGCCATTCAGATAGAAAGAGTTTTCCGCGGTGGGCATGACGATGGCGAAATTATACTTTTCCGGGACGCCCCAGGGGACCCAGTTGCCGGCTTTGCCGGTATAGCCATGGAGCAGGAAGAGGGTTTTCATGGGGCGGGAATGGGCTTCGTCTTTTTCCTGAGGGGCATCCGCACGGGGATCGTTGGGGATCATCATTTCGAAGTTGGCGGTGCGGTGGAGGGCGTTGGAGAAGTATTCGATGTGCAGGTAAGCCATGGGGTGCTCCTTTCTTTTTTCAGGGTATCAGACTACTTGGACCGGGGTAACACAGGGGACAGTTCTCTCGTTCCGGCCGGACACGGAACGATGAAAACCGTCCCCTGCGTTCCGCCCGGGATCTGGTCCGGTGGTTAATGGCGTATAAGAGACCGATGGGTCTCAGGGTTTCGGGGTGTTTTTAAGGTCGTACATCATGATGCCGGCGGCTACGGCGGCGTTGAGGGATTCGGCTCCGCCGTACATGGGGAGTTTGAAACGATGGGTGGCGATGGATTTGACTTCATCTGAGATGCCGTTGCCTTCATTGCCGACGATGAGGATCAGCGGCGCGGGGACGGGAGCGCGGGCATAGAAGGGTTCGCCATCCAGCTGGGAGGAGATGACGGAATAACTGCTGCTCCGGAGAGCGGAGAGGGCAACCGGGAGGGACGCGGGGAAGCTGAAGCCGACACGGAAGATGCTGCCCATGGTGGCGCGGACAACCTTCGGGGAGAAGATATCCACGCAATCCGGGGAGAGGAGGATGCCGGTGAAGCCGGCGGCATCCGCTGTGCGGATGATGGTGCCCATATTGCCGGGATCCTGAATGCCATCGAGGGCCAGGAGAAGGGAACCCTGCAATTCGCGGGCGCGGATTTCCAGGACGGCAGCGATGCCCTGGGGGGTTTTGGTATCGCAGACGGACTGAAAGACGCTGTCTGACAGGACGTATGCGGGAATTTCGGGCGGTAAGGGGAAGGCAGGGGTGAAGCCTTCGCGGAGGAGGAGGGTTTGGACCGGGAAGAAGGAACGAAGGGCTTCTTCGACCATTTTGGGGCCTTCGACCAGGAAGGCGTTTTGGGCGTCGCGGGATTTTTTGTCCTTGAGGGAACGCCAGGAAAGGACTTTGGGGTTGCGGGATGAGGTGATTTGTTCCATAAGAACTCCTTTTTAAGGAAGGTTGGCCAGGAGGGTGTTGATCCAGGCGGCCAGGGAGTCGTAGGGGCGCGGGGTTTCGGAGGGGGTGAAGGAAGCGTCTATCGCTTCGGTGAGGATGGCTTCGCCTTGGGGGGTGAAGGGATGGTAATAATCCCCGGTGAAGAAATTCGGGAAGAGAAGCTGGGCTTCGCGGGGGAAGACCCGGCAGAAGCGGAGCAGGAATTCGGGGAGGAGTTCCTCCGGGCGGACGGAAATCGACGCCGGGGCCGCGGAGGAAGGCGGCAGGTCGGGCGTGAGCTCCTGGAGGACGGAAAGGCCAACGGGGATTTCCATCTTCTTTTCCGCGGAGAAGAGGAGGGACATGGAGGCGACCCGCTTATTGCGGAACATGGTGAGGAAGCGCCAGAGTTCCTTCTTGAGCGCATCCGGCAGGGATTCCAGCAGGAGGGCGCCGCGGCCGGCAAGGCAGAGGCTCATCTGCTCCGGCAGGAAGTCGTTCTTGGTGGGATCGGCCGCGATCTGCAACAGGACAAGGCCGGTGAGCATCGTGAGGTAGCTGAGATGCAGGAGGAGAATGGCACCGAAGCGGCTGGTATATCCTGCGGCGCCGAGCTGCTGCAGGGCGCTGATGAGGTCCGTATAATGATCCGCCAGGAAATGGTCCAGGGCCAGGCGGGCTTTCTGGATGGCGGCGGGATCATTTTTCGCTTCCTCCATGAGGCGGCCGAGGAGGTTCAGATCCGCCTGGAAGGCCGGATCCGGCCAGGAGCCGAATTCCCGATAGAGCATGGGCGGATCCTGCAGGAGGGCGGGCAGCAGCATATGATGCACACCCAGGGGGATCTGGCAGGAACGGGCGGCCTGCGGTTTGCCGCGGAGGAAAAGGGAAATATCCGCTGTGACGGCGCCGAGATCCAGAACCATGAAACCGCCGCGGGTATCCTCCCAGGCACAGAGACGGAAATAGGCGCCTAAGGCGGCGCTTTCCGAAGCGAAGAGCACTTTGGGGGTGAGATCCAGGAAGGAATTGAAGCCGCTTTCCTCCGAGACCTGAACAACGAGGCGGTTGAAGAGTGCATGGAGCCCTTCGCGGCCGGTGGCTTTCATTTCATCCGGGACGGCAAAGCGCCAGGACAGATTCCGGACGCCGTCGACCCGGGCCTGCAGGGCGGTTATGAGCATGACCTGATGGAGGCAGAGCATATCCGTGAAATCGCTTTTATCATCCCGCTTGAGGCAGGTATGCAGGGAATCGGACGGGACAGGCACCACATCCTGAATACCCTGGGACATAAAGACAATGCCATCCACAAAGGGAACAGGCGAGACACCGGCGTTTTCCCGGAAAAGGCGGGAAGCGGTCGGCAGCAGCGCGGAAACCGGAACAGCTGGGAGGAATTCCCGGCGCAGGTTTTCCTGGGTGGAGGCCGGATTGTTCAGGAGAATACGGACCATGGTCGGTCCCTGCAGGGGTTTGCGGGTTTCGCCGGAAGAAAGCACGACCGACGTGCCGACGGAACCGAAATCGATGCAGGCGGTGACATGGCCGGCCGGGGTGATTTCCGGCTCGGGCAGGAGATTCGGCAGCGCGCCGACGGTTTTGCCGTCCCGGGCAAAAAGGAAGGCGACCGGGAACTGGCGGAAGGCGGCGGAACAGCGCCGGTCCGTATCCTCCACGGGGACCGGAACGGACGAACCGGAAGGAAGGACGGAAAGGGAGAACAGTTCCGGCAGATGGGCATATACATAATAGGTATGCCAATGCTCCGGACGGAAGGGAACGGAAGGCCAGAGCGCCAGGGTCGGCAGGTCGTGGGCATAGAGGAAGAGGGTTTCCTCTTCGGTATAGGTCCGGCGGAGGCGCAGGGTGAAGGCACCGTTCAGGGTGAGGGTGACCCGGAAAGAATGGTCATCCGGATGGTCCAGGTGGATGAAATCCGGCTTCAGGAGCGCACGGCCTTCCGAGGTGGTGCAGATGGCTACGACCAGGGAAGGCGAAAGCGGCGGAAGCACCGCATCCGGCGAAATGGGCGAATCCGGGATCGGCGTGGCGCCGGTGCCGAAAGGCAAGACAGAGCACATGACGCCGAAATAGGAATCCCCGATGGCATCCTGCCCGCGGGCAGGGAAGACGGCCAGCTGCTCGCTGAACGGATCGGCTGCTTCGCTGCCCAGCGTTTCGCCAAGGCATTCCGAGAGAATGGTATGGATGGACGGAGAAGCGGGATTCCAGGGCCAGACAAGCTCCGGCGTATGATCTGAGAAGGGCTTTTCCGCCTTGTTCAGGATGCGGGTGACAATATCTTTGCTGGTTTCCGAGGCCTCCTGGAAGCGGGAGAGCAGGGCGGCGGCTTCCTTTGAAAGCACATCGCGGTAATCATCTGAAACACCGGAAAGCGTGCGGCATTCTTCTTCCATGGCATCCAGGGCTTCGTCCTCGCCGGGAGCATGGGCGCTTTCCAGGATCCGGCGGGCGTTTTCACGGGCAAAGGGGACGCCGCGCCAGGTATAGAGCACTTCGCCGGGAATATCGTCACAGGGGGCGGAACGGAAATTGCGGACGCCGGTGAGGCCGGCTGCCACCGGATCGACCCCGAGGAAATGTTCATAGAAACGGGTGATGCGCTTCAGATCATCCTGATAAGCCGGCAGCTGCTGCAGGGCGCAGACCGCTTTGACCCGGACGGAGAACCGGAGATCCTCCTCATCGGATTCCTGCTTCAGGGCGGACAGGAAGGAGGAAAGGAACGCTTTCAGCGGCGAACCGTTTTCCTCCGGCCAGGCGGAGAGCATATCCGAGAGGCGGGAGACGAGCAGGGTACGGTCCCCTTCTGAGAGGGAACGGCATGGATCGTCAAAGGTGGCTGAATCCCGGCGATACCAGGTGGCAAAGGGCGGGATCAGGTCACGATGGGCCGGCGTGCGGAAGGCCGGCAGGAAGAGACGGCCGGGGATGACCACAGCAAAGGGCAGCTTCGCATCCTCATTGGCCAGGGAGAATATCTGAATACCGGTATCATGAAAACCGGAGAGCCAGCAACGGGGCAGGGTGGCATCGTTACGGAGGTTATCCACGACCAGCTTCGGCTCATCGCTGAGGCGGCGCTTATAATGCGCCAGGAACAGCATGGCCAGGAGGCCGCGGGCTTCCGATGTTTCACGGGCCGGATCATAGGCTTCCGGGGGCATGAGTTCCAGGAGGTCCGGGATGGACGTGAGCGGGGTTGCGGGCATGATATCCGGAAGGAGCGTGGCGGCAGGCCAGTCTCCCTGCGGGAGGGACTGTTTAGCGGCCGTGACAGAGGCGCAGACATCCCAGCAGAGGCGGAGCAGGTCCGTGACCGGATTACCGGAGGACAGGGGCCGCGGGCGGGAGACCAGGAGCTTCTGGAGGTCTTTTGAATCCGGCAGGATCACATCCCGCAGCAGAATCGGCAGACGATCGCGCAACTCACGGCCGGAGGATTCGGTAATCTTCTCTTTGGCAATTTTGCGAATGGCGGAGAATGCCTCATCCGACAGGATGACCTGGGGCGCAGCAGTATCCGGAACGGTATCCGGACGCTCCTCCGGGACTACGGAGATACGCAGGTCCGCTTCGCTCTGGGTGACGGCGGAACGCAGGAGGCGGATGCGGCGCTCCTGGAGGGCGAAGGTGATATGCTCCGTGGTTTCCGGAGAGAGGGCGGCCATTTTTTTCTCCGCCGTTTCCAGGGCATCACGGCACTTCAGGCAGCAATCCCGGCGGGCCTGCATGGCCCGGAAGGGACCCACGGCCGAAAGGGCATCACTGCGCATTTTTGTTTCTTCTTCCAGCTGCAGGGCCATCTGTTCCAGCTTCTGCTGGAGATGCTCCTCTTCCGTATCTTCCATGGATTCCCGGTGGACCGGGCGAACGCCTTCGAGGCCGGATTCCCGGATTTCCGTACGGGTGACATCGATTTCAGAAGCGACGGTGATATACCTTCCGCAGGCATCGGTGGCTTTCTGCCAGAGCTGCTGGGCTTCATCCGAATAACGGAGGGCAGCAGGAACGGACTGCAGGAAGGCGGTGAGCTGCTGCAGGAGGGATTTGAGCGTCTGCTCCAGGATATCCAGGGACGCCAGCTGTTTCGGATCCGGGAAGGAGCCGAAAAGGGAACGGAAAAGGCCGTTGCGGGAATTCGGCAGGGCCCGGATGCGGGAAGGATGGGCCAGGTAGCTGTGGAGCGTCGGGAGGACATCGGAAAGGAGCCAGCAGGAAAACTCAATAAAGGCGGCTACATGAACGGCGCGGAATCCGAGGGAAGCCAGGGAAACCGAGCCGGAAGTTTCACAGGTATGGAGGCCGAATGGGACCGGCTGATCCGGCGCATAGAAGGCACTGAGGGCACGGGCAGCGGCAAAGAACGCGATGCCGTGGGAATCGGCGCCGGAGAGAATCGTGGGTGGCATGGCAATGAGCCAGATGGCGTCCGCGCCGGAAGGGACGGATTCGGAAGAGGAACGGACCAGGCCGCGGGAAGACAGATCCCGCAGGAAACGGTCGAGGGAGGGATAGAAGGATTCTTCCACGGGAAAGGTGGTTTCCGCCAGGGCGAAGACGGAGAGGGCCAAATCGCCGGGCAGCGAGGAACGGAGCCAGGGCAGGAGGGCGAAGAGCAGGCCGGCGGAAAACGGATCGGCCGGATCGCACAGAAGGGCCAGGCGAACGGGGGCGCCGGAGGCAAGAAGGGCGCGGAGATCATCGATCCAGGTGAAGAAGGGATCGCAGGAACTGTTCGGGCGGTCATTCAGGAGGCAGGCAAAGGCCCATTCGACGACTTCGCGGTCTTTTTTGAAGGAGAGGGGGAGATTTTTGCCGCGGAGGGCGGAAAGAAGGGCGACAGAATCCGGATCGTCGGCGAAATCCACCTGGGAAGGCAGGATGACTTCGCAGGAAGAAAAGGAAAAACGTGCCGGGAAGGCCGGCAGGTTTTCGCCGGGGACCGACACGAGATCATGGCAAAGGGAAAGATCATCCATCAGGGCGCCGGCTGATACGACGGCATCCTGCGCAGAGAGATGAAAGATATTCAGTTCTGAAACAGGATTGACCGCGCCGCAGGAGAAGGCGGAAACAATGGTCGGCAGCGCCCTTTCCGGGAAGCTGCCGAGGGTTAGCAAGGTGTTGTTCAAGAGTATGAACCTCCGGTTCAGGTATGGTAGCCTTTCGGGTTTTGGCTCTGGAAGCGGTAGGTGTCGCGGCACATGTCCTCGAGGTTCTTTTCAGCTTCCCAGCCCAGGAGGGCTTTGGCCTTGGACGGGTCGGCATAGTTTTCGGCAATGTCGCCGGGGCGGCGGGGGGCAATGACATAGGGGACGTTGACGTTATTCACCTTCATGAAGGTGTTGACCAGGTCCAGGACGGAATATCCGTGGCCGGTGCCGAGGTTGATGATTTCGCTGCCGGTATGGCCGGCCGCGTAATCGCAGGCTTTGACATGGCCGCGGGCCAAGTCGACCACATGGATGTAGTCCCGGACGCCGGTGCCGTCGGGCGTCGGATAGTCATTGCCGAAGACGGAGAGCTGTTTCAGCTCGCCGACGGCGACCTTGGCGACATAAGGCATGAGGTTATTCGGGATGCCGGAGGGATCCTCGCCGATGAGGCCGGATTCATGGGCGCCGATGGGGTTGAAATAACGGAGGAGGACAACGCTCCATTCCGGATCGGCTACGGTCTGGCCCTCGAGGATTTTCTCGATCATGTATTTGGTCCAGCCGTAGGGGTTGGTGCAGCCGAGGGACTGCATATCCTCCCGGTAGGGCACTTCGGGCTGGTTGCCGTAGACCGTTGCGGAGGAAGAGAAGACGATCTTTTTGACACCATGGGCCTGCATGGTTTCGCAGAGGGTGAGGGTGGTGTCGAGATTGTTGCGGTAATAACGCAGCGGCTGGGAGACGCTTTCGCCGACGGCTTTGAGGCCGGCAAAGTGGATGACGCAGTCGAAGGCGTTTTCATCGAAGATGCGGTTCATCGCCTCGCGGTCGGAAACGTCGGCTTCGTACAGCGGGACGGAGCGGCCGACGATCTTTTCGATGCGGCGGACGGACTCGGCGGAGCTGTTGATGAAGTTGTCGACGATGACGGGGGTGTGGCCGGCGTTGATGAGTTCGACGCAGGTATGGGAGCCGATGAAGCCGGCCCCGCCGGTGAGAAGTATTTTCATGGAATTGTACCTCTGTTAATTAATTAAAGAGCAGGGGGATAGGCGCCGGCTTCGTGGAGTTTTTTGAGTTCGCCGGCTACGTAGTCTTTGTCCTCTTTATAGGTGACGCCGAACCAGACGGATTTGGTGGAAAGGACATCAACCTCAAGGCCCTTGGTGTGCATGAGGGTGTCGACCAGGGCGGGAAGGAGGCATTCCTTCTTCAGGGGATCGCCTTCGCCGTTATTCAGGAAGTCCGCCAGGTATTTCTTGCCATCTTCAAAGAAGGACGGCGCGAAGCCCCAGAGGTTCATGGATACGAGGGCGTCCGAATCCAGGATGATGCCGTTCGGGTCATCGTGGATATCGCGGATGGTGCCGTCCGGGAAGGGCAGGATGCTGTAGGTTTCGGTGACCTTGACGAGATGGTTGTTTTCATCGGTGGTGCAGACACCACGGGTGACATGGCCGTTTTTGGAAACGGTGTTTTTGAGGTAATAGGCGACCATGGAGGCTTTGTTTTCTTCGGTCTGCAGTCGCTTCAGGGATTCCGCCATAGCCCGGAAAGCTTCCTTGCCGTAATAATCGTCCGCGTTGATGACAGCAAAGGGCTCATGAATGAGGCCGGCGGCGCAGACCACGGCATGGACGGTGCCATAGGGCTTCACGCGGTCCGCCGGGGGAACGAAGCCCTTGGGCAGGGTGTCGTATTCCTGATAGGCATAGGCCACTTCCACCTTTTTGGCAATCTTATCGCCGATCATTTCGCGGAAGAGGGAATCCATGCTCTTGCGGATGACGAAAACCACTTTGGTGAAGCCGGCTTCCACCGCGTCATGGATCGAATACTCCATCAGGATTTCCCCGTTCGGTCCGATCCGGTCAATCTGCTTGTTGCCGCCGTAGCGGGATCCCAGTCCGGCTGCCATGATTAAGAGTGTAGTGTTCATTTTTTGATCTCCTCTTTTTGCAGAATATTCTTATCCGGGGCCTGGGTAAAGCCCTGGGTAGATTCTTTTTTGGTGAGGACGGTGAACGTCCGCAGGAGCAGCTTGATATCCAGCCAGATGGAGAAGCTTTCGATATACATCATATCGAGCATGAGCTTATCCTCGGCTGTGGTATTGTAGCGGCCCTCGATCTGGGCATAGCCGGTGAGGCCGGCCTTCATTTTTTCGCGGTAGACGAAGGAGGGAAGCTCCATCTTATACCGGGCAACATTGGCCATCATCTCCGGCCGGGGACCGACGAGGGACATATCCCCGATGAGGATATTCCAGAACTGGGGGATTTCATCCAGGCGGTACTTGCGGAGGAAGGAGCCGACCCTGGTGATCCGGGGATCGTCCACGGTGATCGAGGTCTGGAAGGTTTCATCTTCTGAATTGGGCACCATGGTACGGAATTTGCGGATGGTGAAGGTGCGGCCGTCCGCGGTGAGGCGGGACTGCCGGAAAATAACCGGGCCGCCGTCCTCCAGCTTGATCAGGAGGGAGATGATGAGAATGAAGGGAATGAAGAAAACCAGGGCCAGGAAGGAAATAACCATATCCCCGATGCGCTTCATGACACGCTGGAAAACCGTTGTTTTGTTATATTCCATTGAAAGGAAGGCTGCATCGTCCACGATGGCGGGGCGGGCGTTACAGAGCATGATATCCTGGAGCTGGGCTTTGCACATGACGTCCTTGCGGTCATCATAACAGATTTTGAGGAGGGGGAATTTCGCGTCTTCCGGGACCTGGGCGAGGAAAACGACATCCGCCCGGTCGATCCGGACTTCCAGGTCCGGCACGTTATACATGACGGCATCATCCACCCGCCACTGGAGCTTATAGCGGCCAATTTTGCGGCGGATTTCATCCTCCTGGGAGGGGGAACCGAGGATGATGAGGCAGCTGCGGGGAGGATGGAAATAGAAATACAGCTCATTGCCGAAACGGACAAAGACGATAATGATAACGGCCTGGACCACCATGCAGATGATGAGCATGGGAAAGTCCGGGCCGAAGAGGATAAGATGGTCGTTGTTATTTTCGTTGACGTTCATGATCTGCAGCTGCAGATAGGTGACGAGATCGGTAAACACAGTGCCTGCGATCATGGCGGAGATGACGGGCTTGGACTTTTTGCGGCCGACATCGAAACCGCCGTAGACGGCATGCATGGCAAAAGACATGGCCGAGAAGGTGAGCAGCGTGGTGGCCAGGGTACGGTTAATGACCGTGAGGAAAAAGCTGTTGCGGGACATAAACCAAAAGAAGGCAGCACCCAACATGAAGTAAAGGCATAAAGCCATCACCCCGATGAGCAGATCTGTCTTCGTCTGATGAAATGAACGAGCTCCAGACGCCACCGGAATACCCCTCCATTTCCATAAAATACGGGGAAATTTTACCATAATATAAAGAAACGGTCAACCGGAGCGGAAAATGCGGCGAAAATGCGGGGCGAGCGAAAAAACGGTTTACAATGCGCATTAATAATGTTAAAATTTTATATTGAACTGCTATACGATTCTGGCAGTTTATGGACAGCGCCGCAGGGCGGCGGAAAGGGAATCATGCATGAATCAGAACGGATTTGAACCTCGCAATACGCCTGGTTATTCATATGGACAACCGAACAGCTATCCGCAGGGCGGATACCCGGCAGCCGGCGCGCCTCAGCAGGGCGGAATGCAGAACCCGGCGGCCGGATATCCACAGAATGCCGCGGCATTCCAGCCGCCGCAGGGCGGGAACCTGTTTGCCCAGAACACACCGGCATTCGGCTATCCTCCCGTTCAGGGCGGCAGCGGATATACGCCCGCCGCACCGACACCCGCGGCAGGCGGGTATGCGCCGACGCCCCAGATGACAACGACCGGCGGATATACCCCCACGCCCCAGATGGCTACCACCGGCGGATACAATCCTGTGAACCAGAGCGGATATACACCGACGCCTCCCGCTTCCGTAACGGGCGGCTACGCACCGGCACCCGGAGCGCCGGTGACGGGCGGATACAGCCCGGTTCCGCCGGCAGCATCGGTGAACACCGGATACAGTCCCGTGCCGCCGGCCGCGGCAGGCACCGGATACAACACATATGCCCAGCAGCAGGCGCAGCCGGCCGGAAGCTTTATTCCGCGGACGCCGTACAGCCCCGGATATACGAGCCCGGGATACCAGCCGAGCTATCCGAAGCCCGCGGCTAACGGATATCCCCAGGGATATTCCGCGTACAACCAGATGGGGCGGGCACCGCAGACCACCGCACCGCAACAGCCGCCGGCTCAGGTTCCCCTGAACGGGGGCGGATACAAGCCGCAGCAGGCCAATGTGCGCAGGAGGCCGATGGACAGGAACGATATCCTGCTGCTCGGCATCAGTGGCGTGCTGATTCTGCTGTTTATCCTGGCGCTTGTGGTGGACGGCGGAACCAGCCTGATTATGAAGCTGCTTTTCCTGATTCCCGCGGCGGGAACGATCGCGCTGCTGTGGCTGAAGCCGATTACGGCGGACAACAAGCGGTTCTGTTTTACCGTTGTTGCCGGGGCCATGTGCATCATTATGGCGATTAACGTGTTTACCAACGGCAAGCAGCCGACGGACCGGACAAACCGGAACACGACAACCGCCAGCCAAAGCACGGGCACGGATACCAGCGGAAACGGAAACACCGGCAAGGACAGTACAACCACGATCAACAACAATGTGGCGAATTACGGCGACAGCAACATACAGCAGAACACAACTTCCACGACGCCGACGCCTGAACCGGAAACCAACATCAGCGCGCTGAACCGGGCGGTTGAATTCTTCGGCTACTGGAGCCAGAACGAGCTGGACAACATGGTGGCCCTGTGCTCGCCGAGCTGGCAGGTGAAACAGGAGAATCCCAAGAAAGCCCTGTTCCAGGTGCTGCAGAACCGGGTACCGATCGGCGAGATTACCCTGCGAAATGATCCGGGCCAGGTGGGAGACAGCCTGAACTTCCTGTTTGACGTGACGGTGAGCCGGAACAACGGGAAACCGGCGGAAGATTTCCGGATGAACGTGCGGATGGTACAGGAAAGCGGCGAATGGTATGTGGACCCGAACAGCCTGATTTCCAACGAGGTGCAGGAGACGCCGGATCCCAACGCGACACCGGTGGTGACGCCCACACCGACACCCCATACGGACGGCAACACCACGCTGTACTACAACCCGGACGGCGGCAAGCTGTATCACCGGGACGCGAACTGCATCAGTATTCACAGTAAATACCTGCCGCTGAAGGGATCTTTCACCTATTCGCAGATCAACGATGCGCAATATGCTTCACTGGAGCCCTGCAACGTCTGCGGCGCGCCGCTGAGAGGGAACTGATGAACCGGCTGGAGGAACTGCGGCACAAGATGGATCCGCTGCCGGACGGACGGTGCCTGATCGGCCTCTCCGGCGGGGCGGACAGCGTGGCCCTGGCGATGCTGGCGGCAGGCAGGGAAAACACGGAAGCGGTTCACGTCAACCACGGCCTGCGGGGCGCGGAATCGGACGGGGACGAAGCATTCGTGCGGGAACTGTGCGAAAAGATTCGGTTGCCGCTGCATGTGTACCGGGCCGACCTGCAGGGAAAGCGGGACGAGAACACGGCCCGGGAAGCGCGATTCCGGTGCTTCCGGGAATGCATGGCGGAGACCGGTGCGGATTACCTGGCGCTGGCCCATCACGCCGACGACCTGGCCGAAACGTTCATGATGCGGCTGATCCGCGGCGCCGGCCCGGAAGGGCTGGGCTGCATGAAGGCGGCGGACGAGCGGGACGGCATCCGGATGGTGCGGCCGATGCTCCGGATGCGGCGGGAAGAAATACGGGAAGCGCTGCGGGAAAGCCAGATTCCGTGGCGGGAGGATTCCAGCAACAGCAGCGACGCCTACCTGCGGAACGACGTCAGGATGCGGCTGATGCCGATGCTGGAGGCGATGAATCCCGGCGCGGCCGGACGGATTGCCGAAACGGCCCGGCAGATGGCCGCAGAAAACGGGATCCTGGCGGAAGCGGCGGAGGAATTCCTGCAGCAGCACGCGGGAGACCGGTGGCTGGATTACAGGGCGCTGGGAGGCGAGAAGCCGGCCATGCAGCGCAGGATCCTGCGGCAATGGTGGCGGCAGAACGCACCGCGGATGGCGGAACACGAGCTGAACGCCGTACAGACAGAACGGCTGGCAGCGCTGGTTACCGGGGAGGTCGGAAAGATCAACCTTCCGGGAGGACTCCACGCGGAGAAAGGCCGGCAGGCGCTGCACCTGACCGGATTTGCGGAAACGCTTCCCGCGGAGGTGCCGGTGCTGGGAGAGAAAACAGACTTCGGTCCGATTACCCTGTTGGCCGGACCGGGACGGGGAAATCCCGGGGACGGAAAGCGGGAGCAGGAAGTGCCGGCGGGATGGGCAGACGGATGCGTGATCCGCACCCGGCAAAGCGGCGACCGGATTACCCCTTTCGGCATGGCGGGGAGCCGGAAACTGCAGGACTACCTGACCGACCGGGGAATTGACGCCCCGTGGCGGGACCGGATTCCTCTGATTTGCCGGGGAAACGAGGTGCTGCTGGTGGCCGGCGTCGGCGCGGGCAGCATTCCCCGGTGGACCGGAGAGAAGGACTGGATACGACTGACCTGGCAGGGCGACATGCCCTGGGAACGGATAGGAGGCAAAGGAAACCATGGATCAGAACGCTGAAATTTACCAGGACCTGGACAGAATCCTGGTGACCCGGGAAAAGATTGCCAAAAAGGTGAAGGAACTCGGACAGAAAATTGCGGAGGACTACGCCGGGAAAAGCCCGGTGATGATCTGCATCCTGAAAGGCGCATGCGTATTCTTTACCGACCTGATCCGGGAAACGCCGCTGCCCCTGACGACCGATTTTATGGCGATTTCCAGCTACGGCAGCGCCACGAAGACAAGCGGTGTCGTGCGGATCCTGAAGGACCTGGACAACGATATCCTCGGGAAGGACGTTATTATTGTTGAAGATATCGTGGATACGGGCATCACGCTGAACTACCTGATGAAGATCCTGATTCAGCGGGGAGCCGCATCGCTGCGGATTGCCGCCCTGCTGGACAAGACGGCCCGGCGGAAGGTGCCGGACCTGAAAGTGGACTATGTATGCTTTGACATTCCGGATGCCTTTGTGGTAGGCTACGGCCTGGACTACGACCAGAAGTACCGGAACCTGCCGGACATCGGGATCCTGTCGCCGAGAATTTACGGCGATAAATAAAGAACGAAAGCACGAAAGCAACTGAAGAATAACAGCGTCACCGCAGGAAGGTGACAGGGAGGACAAGACATTGAAGAAAAAGCCATCCAGAGGGATTATCGGCTATGTGATCCTGCTGGGAACACTGCTGGTGATTGCCATTCTGCTCAACGGCGGGCTGGGCCAGACCGTGAACAAACGGTATGAATATCCGCAGATCCTGGAATGGATTGAACAGGGAAGGATCGGGAAGGTTGCCATCCGGAACAACACCATGGTCGGTATGTTCGTAAAGGGCGAGACCAAGGTTGCGGACAGTGATTTCCCGGAACGCAGCTATGATTTTGAGACCACCATTCCGGACGATTTTGTTGAAACCGCGCGGCAGATGAAGGTGAACAGGCTGAACGCGGAAACGCTGAAGAAGCAGAACGAATCGGCACAGGCCAGCGGAACAACGGAAACGGCAGACGCCGGGAAGACGGAAACCGCCCTGGTGACCCTGAGCGATATTACGGAAAACGACCTGGATTTCACCGTTCAGTACCGTGCGCCCGTGACGGTTCCGTGGTGGTATGAATTTATTCCGTACCTGATTATGCTGGGCATCCTGATTATTGCCTGGTATGTGATGATGCGCGCGCAGGGCGGCGGCGGACGGGTGATGAACTTCGGCCGGAGCAAGGCGCGGATGCAGGATCCGTCCAAGAACAAGGTGACGTTTGCCGACGTGGCCGGCGCGGACGAGGAAAAGGAAGAACTCCAGGAAATGGTTGACTTCCTGAAGAACCCGAAGAACTATATTGAAGCCGGCGCGCGGATTCCCAAGGGCGTATTGCTGGTGGGACCTCCCGGAACCGGTAAAACACTGCTGGCCAAAGCCGTGGCGGGAGAGGCGGGCGTGCCCTTCTTCTCCATCAGCGGCAGCGACTTTGTTGAAATGTTCGTCGGCGTCGGCGCGAGCCGTGTGCGCGACCTGTTTGAACAGGCCAAGAAGGTAGCCCCCGCGATTGTTTTCATTGACGAAATTGACGCAGTGGGACGCCACCGCGGCGCCGGCCTGGGCGGCGGCCATGATGAACGCGAACAGACACTGAACCAGCTGCTGGTAGAGATGGACGGCTTTGCCGTGAACGAAGGGATTATCGTGATGGCGGCGACCAACCGCCGGGACATCCTGGATCCGGCATTGATGCGGCCCGGCCGGTTTGACCGGCAGGTGACGGTGAACTATCCGGACCAGGGCGGCCGGGTGGCGATCCTGAAGGTGCACAGCAAGGGAAAGAAGCTGGATGACGACGTGGACTTGGAGAACATCGCGAAGCGGATGCCATATGCCACCGGCGCCGACCTGGAAAACGTGATGAACGAAGCGGCTATCCTGGCGGCACGGTCCCGGAAAACGAAGATTGACCAGCAACTGCTGATTGACGCGATTGCCCGGGTGCAGATGGGCCCGGAGAAGAAGAGCCACAAGGTAAACGAAAAAGACCGGCGGATGGTGGCCTATCACGAAGGCGGCCATGCGATCGTCGGCCACCTGCTGGAAGGCTGCGATGAGGTGCACCTGATTACCATCGTGCCCCGCGGACAGGCTGCCGGACATACCCTGGCCCTGCCGGCGGAAGAGCATGACAATATCAGCCGCAGCCAGCTGCTGGACCAGATTGCCATGATGCTGGGCGGACACGCCGCGGAAGAAGTGGCGCTGGGCGAGATTTATACCGGTTCCTCCAGCGACCTGAAGCGGGCGACGGAAATCTGCCGCAAGATGGTGACCCAGTTCGGCATGAGCGAAGAGATCGGGACAATCTACCTGGGCAGCGACCAGGAAGTGTTCGTCGGCATGGAATTCGGCCAGAGCCGCGAATACAGCGAGGAAGTTGCCGCGAAGATCGACCGCGAAGTGGCCGCCATGCTGAACAGGGCGTATGAAATTGCGAAGAACATCATCCGGGACAAGAAGGACCGGCTGGACCTGCTGGTGGAAGCACTGCTGAAGCAGGAGACCCTGAACCGGGCGGAATTCCTGGCGCTGATGGAAACCGGCGAGATTCCGGAAGGCCTCGGAGAGGATAAGCCGCGGACCACGCAGGAAGTGCTGCGCGATAACGCGGACGCGATCCGTGAATACGAGGAAAAGCAGGCGCAGGAGAAAACGAAGGAACAGGCGAAGGAAGAGGCGCCGGAACCGGAAGACCAGCCGGAAGAAACAACGGAAGAAGCGTCTGTGGAGCAGAAAAGCAGCAATCAGGGAAATTAAGGAGTGCGAATGAGATTCTTGCTCTGCATGTGATCTGTTACCCAAATACCCATGAAGGGCACAGGTCAAATAGATTTGGACAGATCATCATTGCTTACGCTTAGAATGACAGAATGACGTTCGGAGCGAAATTGGGATTGGATATGATTCATAAGATGGAAAGGAGGGGAAATGATGGCCGGTGAAAGAAGACGGCAGACTGCGCGGCAGGCGCAGCCGCAGCAACCGCCGCAGCGCGTTCAGCAGGCGGCCCAGGCCATGAATTATCCGCCTCCTTCCGGCGTTCAGCGGGGATATGTGCCCCAGAACACCAACGGATACAGGACGATGGGATCCTATACGGGACCGGTATATCCGGGACAGGGATACAACGGACCGCAGCAGACGAGCCAGAATACCGGCGGGATGCAGTATGTTTCCTCCATGACCGGGAGCACGCGCGGATTTGTGATGCAGGGCAACACCGGCAGCATGGAAACGGCCAAGAAACCGGCAAAAGGAAGGCCCGCCAGCAAAGCGCTGATCATTACGGTGATCGTGATCGTACTGGCCGCGGTAGCCGGGGTAGCCTACGGGATTACTTCGCTGATTGACCGGAACAAAAAAGATGAGGTGCAGAAGGCTGAGCAGAGCCGGATTGAAGAAATCCGCAGCGAGCTTGGCAAATATGACAACCTGTACTTCCCGGGCGTATATGTGGACGGCATCCACCTGGGCGGCATGACGCCGGAGCAGGCCAAGAACTATGTCCAGAGCCAGATCCAGCAGCGAAACGACGCCTGGTATGTGGACCTGTCCTACCAGGGAAACGTATTCTATACAATCAAAGCCAGTATGCTCGGGATGGAAGTGAACCCGGACGAGGTGCTGAACAAGGCATGGGAACCCGGACATTACGGCACGCTGGATGAACGCTACCAGACGATGCTGCGGCTGAGGGAAGAACCGTATGAAGACTACACGGCCCAACCCAGCGGCGATACCACGGTGATTGACAGCATCCTGGCGGAAATCAAGCGGCAGCTGGACCGGCCGGCAACCGACGCGGCCGTATCAGAATTCCGGGCGGACCTGAATGATCCTTTCATCTTTACGGATGAAATCAACGGGATGAACCTGAACACCGAAACGCTGAAAACGCGGCTGTATCACATGGTTTCCACCATGGAAAGCGGACTGGTGGAGATTATTCCCGATATCATTGAGCCGGCGGTGAAGCGGGCAGACCTTGAAAAGATTTATGCCAAGCGGTCATCGGTATATACCCGGATTGACAAGCATTCCCCGGAAAACCGCAACGACAATATCCGGCTGGCTTTCTCCAAGATCAACGGATATGTGCTGAATCCCGGAAAGAAGTTCAGTTTCAACAAGGTGGTCGGCAACCGGAGCACAAAAAACGGATTCAAGACCGCGATTGAGTATGTTTACGGCGAGCATGTGGAAGGGGTCGGCGGCGGCGCCTGCCAGGCCAGTACCACGGTTTACCAGGCGGCAATCAAGGCCGGGCTGGAAATTAACGAACGGCATGCTCACTCCGATTCCGTGAGCTATACCGAATACGGCAAAGACGCGACGGTATCCGACACGAAGGGCCATGAGAAGGACCTGCGGTTTACGAATACCACGGATCATCCGATTTACTTCAAGGCGGAAGTGGTAGCGGACCCCAGCAACAAGAACCGGCTGATTGCCCAGGTGACGCTGTATGGCGAGGACCTGGGGAATGTGCGGTATGACCTGATATCGGAACTGGTTGAGACGATTCCGGCGCCGCTGGAACCGCAGTATATCAAGGACAAGAACAAGGAATACGTCATTTTTACGGACGAGCAGAAATCCGTTTCCGAAGCCAAGGAAGGGTACGTTTACAAGAGCTACCGGATCAAATATGAAGACGGGATTGAAACGGAACGGAAAGAACTGTTCACCGACACGTATAAGCCAAAGGCGGAGAAGATTTACGTCGGGGTTTATACACGAGATTAGGACGGGTATCTGAGGCTATGGTCGGAACTGTCCCCCGCCGTTCCGGAAACCGGCTATGCTGGTATTGACAGGGGCAGGTATCCAAAACTGTGTCTCACCGATTTAACGGGATAAAAAACGGAGGCTCCGATGAATGGAGCCTCCGGATTTTATTTGGGGTGGGATCAGGCTTTGCCGTCGCAGCCGAGCACGTCCTTGATCTTATGCGCCACCATGTCATGCACAGCCTGACGGGCGGGCTTGAGATACTGACGGGGATCGAAGTGATCCGGATGCTCCGCGAAGTACTTACGGATGACAGCGGTCATGGCCAGGCGGATATCGGAGTCGATATTGATCTTGCAGACCGCGCTGCGGGCCGCCTGACGGAGCTGCTCTTCCGGAATGCCGATGGCGCCGGGCATGTTGCCGCCGTATTTATTGATTTCGGCAACGAATTCCTGCGGAACGGAAGAAGAACCGTGCAGGACGATCGGGAAGCCGGGCAGCTGCTTGGAGCACTCTTCCAGCACGTCGAACCGGAGCTGGGGCTTGGTGCCGGGCTTAAACTTGTAAGCGCCGTGGCTGGTGCCGATGGCGATGGCCAGGGAGTCGCAGCCGGTGCGGGTTGCGAAATCGACCACTTCTTCGGGATGGGTGTACATGGCCTTGTCGGCATCGACGGAAACTTCGTCTTCCACGCCGGCCAGGGTGCCGAGTTCCGCTTCGACCACGACGCCGTGATCATGCGCGTATTCAACGACCTGACGGGTGAGGGCAATGTTTTCTTCGTAGGGCTTGGAGGAAGCGTCGATCATAACGGAGGTGAATCCGCCGTCGATGCAGCTCTTGCACAGTTCGAAGGAATCGCCATGGTCCAGGTGCAGGCAGATCGGGATATCGGGATTCAGCTCAACAGCGGCCTCAACCAGCTTGACCAGGTAGGTATGGTTGGCATAGGCACGGGCGCCCTTGGACACCTGCAGGATGACGGGAGCCTTCAGCTCGCCGGCAGCATCGGTGATGCCCTGGATGATTTCCATGTTGTTGACATTGAAAGCGCCGACGGCGTATCCGCCGGAATAAGCCTTCTTAAACATCTCGGTTGTGGTAACAAGTGGCATAAGAAAGACCTCCTTCGTCTTGATGAGGAAATTATAGCACACTGACGGGTTGTTGAAAAGGGGAATTTCAGCTGGGGGAATTTGCATCGCCCTGGGAAGGAGATCCTTCGCTGCGCTCAGGATGACGATCCGGGCGGGTGCTCGCTAAGTGTTTGTCTGTTTTTGACCGAAAAATGAAACAAAAAGACTGTCCATGCGTTTCAAAAGAAGTACGAAAACAGTACGGAAAACAAGTTGCGTGGCGGTGGAGAAAAGAGTAAAATGTTCTGTATTCTGATGTAACGGAGGGGAAGAACGTGTATCCCATCGTCAAAAAGCGCGTACTGAATGAAACCACTACCCTGATGGAAATTGAAGCGCCGCTGGTTGCGCGGAAAGCTTTGCCCGGACAGTTTATCATTTTCCGGATTGATGAGGAAGGCGAGCGGGTGCCGCTGACCATTGCCGGATATGACCGGGAAAAGGGAACGGTGACGATTATCTTCCAGAAGGTCGGATATACGACCGAAAAGCTGGATTCCCTGAACGAGGGAGACAGCCTGATGGACTTTGTGGGTCCGCTGGGCGAGCCCAGCAGCACGGAAGGCATCAAGCGCTGCGCTGTGATCGGCGGCGGACTGGGCGTGGCGATTGCGTATCCCCAGGCAAAGGCGCTGCACGACGCGGGCGCGGAAGTGGACCTGATTGTCGGATTCCGCAACGAGCACCTGATTATCCTGAAGGATGAACTGGAAGCGGCGTGCACCAACCTGATTATCATGACAGATGACGGCAGCAACGGCAACAAGGGCTTTGTGACCCAGGCGCTGGAGAAGCAGATCCAGGCCGGACGGGAATACGACACCGTGATTGCCATCGGGCCGCTGCCGATGATGAAGGCCGTGAGCGAGATGACGCGGCCGCTGGCGATCAAGACGATCGTGAGCATGAACCCGATTATGATCGACGGCACGGGCATGTGCGGCGGATGCCGGCTGACCGTGGGCGGCGAAACCAAGTTTGCCTGCGTGGACGGGCCGGACTTTGACGGCCACCTGGTGGACTTTGACGAGGCGATGGCCCGGGGCCGGATGTTCCGGCCGGAGGAAGCCAAAGCCAGGGAAAAGCACATCTGCAATCTGACAGGGGAGGCGAGATAAAAAATGGCGAATATGAGTCTTCAGAAGCATCCCATGCCGGAACAGGATCCGGTGGTCCGCGCCGGTAACTTCAAGGAAGTGGCGCTGGGATATACCCGGGAAATCGCGATGGAGGAAGCGGACCGCTGCCTGCACTGCAAGAATATGCCCTGTGTTTCCGGATGCCCGGTGAACGTGCCGATTCCGGATTTTATTGAAAAGATCAAGGCCGGCGACATTACCGGCGCTTACCAGATTATCCGCAGCCAGAACGCGCTGCCCGCGATCTGCGGCCGGGTATGTCCCCAGGAATCCCAGTGCGAAAGCAAATGCGTGCGCGGGATCAAGGGCGAACCGGTGGGCATCGGCCGGCTGGAACGCTTTGCGGCGGATACCGCCATGGCGGAAGGAACAGCCAAAGCAGAACAGAAACCGGCCTGCGGCAAAAAGGCCGCGGTGATCGGCAGCGGCCCTGCGGGACTGACCTGCGCGGGCGAACTGGCCAAGGCCGGATGGGACGTGACGATTTACGAAGCGCTGCACACCGCCGGCGGCGTGCTGATGTACGGCATTCCGGAATTCCGGCTGCCGAAGGCGCTGGTGAGCCGCGAAATTGCCAGCCTGAAGGATATGGGCGTCAAGATTATCACCAACGCGGTGGCCGGCAAGGCGTTTACCGTTGACGAGCTGCTGGCGGAAGGCAACGACGCCGTATTCATCGGCAGCGGCGCGGGCCTGCCCAATTTCCAGAAGATTCCCGGAGAGAGCCTGTGCGGCGTATACTCCGCGAACGAATTCCTGACCCGCCTGAACCTGATGAAGGCCTACACCTTCCCGGAGCATGACACGCCGGTGAAGGTCGGCAGCCGGGTGGCGGTTATCGGCGGCGGCAACGTGGCGATGGACGCGGCCCGCTGCGCGAAGCGACTGGGCGCCGAGGTGACGATTGTTTACCGCCGGAGCGAAAAGGAAATGCCGGCCCGGGCGGAAGAAGTGCACCACGCGAAGGAAGAGGGCATCATCTTTAAGATGCTGACCGCGCCGACCCGCATCAATGGCGACGAGAACGGATTCGTGAAGGGCATGGAGTGCATCGAAATGCAGCTGGGCGAGCCGGATGAGCGGGGCCGGAGACGGCCGGTGCCGGTTGCCGGGAGCGAATTTGAACTGCCTGTGGAAACCGTGATTGTGGCCATTGGCAACAGCCCGAATCCGCTGATTAAGAAAACCACGCCGGACCTGCCCACCGAAAAATGGGGCGGCATCCAGACCGACGAAAACGGCCGGACCGGCAAGAAAAACGTATACGCCGGCGGCGACGCCGTGACCGGCGCGGCAACCGTAATCCTGGCCATGGGCGCCGGGAAAAAGGCCGCGGCCGCGATTCTGGAGGATCATCCGGACTGAACAGGGAGGAACAGAAAACGTGACATTCGCCTTTGACGATAAATATACAATGTTTGACGTCACTCCCGTGGAGAACCAGTTTATTCTGGAACATCTCCCGGGAGCCCGGGGCGATTATGTCAAAGTTTACCTGTACGGCCTGATGCACTGCTACCATCCCTCGGAAGAGCTGACGCCGGAGAGCATGAGCCATGACCTGAACATCCCCGTGGAGGAGATCCTGGCGGCATTCCGGTACTGGGAGCGGCACGGCGCGGTGCGCCGGATCAGCGACCGGCCGCCGGCATGGCAGTATGTGAGCTTTAAGGAGCAGACCACATCCGTGACGGATATCGACCCGGAATACGCGGCGTTCTGCCAGGCGCTGGAAGACGCCTTTGACGGAAAACGGGTATTCCGCGGGAGCGAAATGGCGGCAATCTACGAATGGAAGGAAGGCGACCTGCGGCTTCCGACCGAAGTGATCCTGATGCTGCTGAACTACATGACGCGCTGCAAGGGCAAGAATTTCAAGATTTCCGACGCGGAAAAGAAGGCCCTGGTACTGGCCCAGGAAGACGCACGGACCGAAGAAAAAGCGGCGGCCGTGCTGGCCCGCGATGAGGCAGAAAACTCCGGAATGCGGGAAATCCTGCAGATTCTGGGGAAACGGGGCCTGCCGTCGGAACCGAACATGCGGCTTTATGTCAAATGGACCCGGGACTGGGGATTTACCCAGGACGGGATCAAGGCAGCCTGCGGCAAAATGGAAAAGGACGACCCCAACCTGGCAATTCTGGACAAAATTCTGGAAAACACATACAACAGCCAGAAAAAGGCTGACGGGGATACGCTGGGCAAAGAAGCCGTGGAAAAGGCTTCCCTCGATCATGAAAACCTGGTGAAGGTGATGAAATACCTGGGCCGGAGCGGCCGGGTTACCGACTATCAGGAGAAAATGTACCGGGAGATGCTGCAGATTTATCCGCAGGAGATTATTGAAATCGGCGCGGAGGAATGCGGGCGGAAACGGAAGGATCCGGAATCGCTGCTGAAGCTGCTGACCTCCTGGAAGGAACGCGGGTTTACCACAAAAGAACAGGTGGAGACGCACATCCGGATGTTCCGGGCGAAGGAGGATTTCCTGAAGCAGCTTCGCGGAAGGTGGAACAGCCGGGAGACGGATCCGGGCGGACGCCACATGGAAATGCTGGGCCGATGGGAAGACGAACTGGGCATGAGCCGGGAGCTGATCATGAAAGCCGCGGATTACGCCGCCGACGTGCAGCGGCCGATGGCCTATATGGACGCGCTGATGACCCGGTATGCCGAAAAGGGAATCCGGACGGCGGAAGAAGCCGAAAAGGACCGCAGGGAGTTTTCGGGCCAGTATAAGGAGATCGCCCAAAAAGCTGCGGAGAAGAGCGTGCCGGCGCAGGACTACCACCAGCGGGATTACTCCGGGGCCCAGGAAGCGGCTTTTGAACGAATGATGAATCTGGACAGCGAGGGAAACCATGCGTGAGGATCTGTTAAACGAACTGGAAGCCGAATACGCGGCCCGGCGGGCGGAGGACGAACGGATCGAAGAAGCCCGGGCAGCCGAGATCCGGGAGAAATTTCCGGTGATCCAGCAGCTGAAACAGCAGCGACAGGACCTGGTGCGGAGCCGGATTATGACGCTCGGTACCGGGAAGGTGCCGGCGGGAAACGAAGGCTCCCTGCCGGAACAGGTGGAAGCACTGAACCGGAAGATCAGGGAGGAACTGAAAAAAGCCGGCCTGCCGGAAGACTACCTGGCACCGGTTTACCAATGCGCGCTGTGCAAAGACACGGGATACACCGGGACGCCGGTGAAGGAACCCTGCAGCTGCCTGAAAGCCGCCTACCAGCAGAAGCTGGCCGAAAGGATCGGCCTGGCGGGCGGGGAAACGGAGACGTTTGAAAACTTCAGCCTGGAGATGATTCCGGACGAACGGGAAGAAGGGCAGCGGTTTTCCCAGCGGGATATCAGCCGGATTGCCCGGAACCACTGCGAAAAGTGGGCCGACAGCTATCCAAACAACGAATACCATACCATCACGCTGAGCGGCGAATCCGGACTGGGAAAAACATTCCTGATGCATGCCATGGCCCGGCGGCTGATTGAGCGGGGGTTCAGCGTGCTGACGATCAGCGCGTACCAGTTCCTGCAGACGGCCCGGAAAAGCTTTTTTGAAAACGACAACGGGCTGGATGAGCTGATCAACGTGCCGATCCTGATGATGGATGACCTGGGCAGCGAACCGCTGATGAAAAACGTTACGATTGAAGCACTGTATGTGCTGATCAATGAACGGCAGAACCGGGGGCTGTCCACGGTGATATCCACCAACCTGGACATGAATGAATTTACCAAAAGGTATACGGAGCGGATCGGATCCCGGATTGACAATCCGCGGCACAGCCTGGTGATTGTACTGAAAGGAAAGGACCTGCGGAAGGCCGGCGGTGGACGGAAATGAATATTCAGATTTACAGCAGCAAGAAGAATTTTGACGTTCAGAAAGCGGAACGGTATTTCAAGGAACGGCGGATTCCGTTTCAGAGCATGGACCTGAAAAAGCACAAGCTGGGAGAGCGGGAGATCCGGCTGATGATCAGCGGGATCGGGATGGAGAAACTGCTGGACCGGGAGGACAACCGGGTGAAGGAACATCCGGCGTGCTATTACAACCAGGCGGACATGCTGGTTGCGGCAATCCAGGAAGCGCCGTGGCTGGTGCGGACGCCGATTGTGCGGAACGGGAACAAGGTGACCGTCGGATATCAGCCGGAGGTCTGGGCCACTTGGGAATAAAATGAAAGCGGACGGAAGAAGTTTTCCGTCCGTTTTCTGATCAGGCCAGGTCGTCGAGGCGGTCGCGGATGTCGTCGATCAGGTCGTCGAGGGATTCGAGGGATTCTTCCCATTCCTCGTATTCCTCGCTGTCCTCATCATCGGGCTCCAGGGCCTGCTGGTGGTCGTAGAACTGGTCCAGTTCGTCCAGGAGGGACTGCAGTTCGTCGGCGCTCATGCTGTCGAGATCGAGATCGTCCAGGTCATCGGGGGAGAAGAAATCGTCGGGGGACATATACAGGCACCTCTCTTTTTTACTCAGTTATTTCCGTTACTTTTTCAACGAATGAAGTCATGATGTAGCCTTCGGTGGTGTCGGTTCTGACTTTGGCCCAACCGGGAACGTCCATATCGTCCAGGACGATGAGGTGCTGATGCTTATAGAGGCGCATAATGACCGAGGCCGCGGGGGACGCGTCGGCACGGAGGTTCAGGCTGCTGTCATCCGCGATGTTCTCCACGGAAACGACATAGGCGCCTTCCGGCAGGTCGGTTTCCGTGACCGGCATCAGTTCCTGGGGCGCGGCGGTTTCCGTGACAATTTCCTCCGGCTGGACAGTGAGCAGTTCAGAAGCGACCGGGATGGCCGGCGTTTCGCCGGTATAGCGGAGGATTTCGCTGCCGGGGAAATAGAAAGCGATGATCTGGTCAAAGGTGACGCCGTCTTTGGAGGCCATGTACTGGGCGCCGCGCTGGCTGAGGCCGACCCCGTGGCCGTAACGGGCGGTGACCAGGCGGAAGGTAGTTTCGGTTTCCTCGACGGTCATGATTTCATTGGAGGAGGAAGCCACGCGGAGGCCGAGGGCATCCAGCACATCCGGGAAGACCTGCAGGGTGACGGTGACCGGGCCGGCAGATTCAAAATCGCCGGAAGCGGACCTTTTGCCGGAAACATTCATGCTGATTTCCAGCTCCGTCATCAGGCGGCTGGGTGAATCATAGCGGGGGGTTTTGAGCTGCACGGCGGTGATTGCATCCACCCGGAAGGCTTCTTCGGATTGGACGAAGCCGCCTTTTTTCCAGGATGCGGTACTGAAAACCGCTTCGCGCAGGAGGCGGGAAATGCGGCGGTAGAGGCCGGTGCCGTCCTTGTTCAGCTCGACCGTGCGGGTGACGCTGTCCGGATTGGCAGCATCCCAGGGATCGTCCTTCATTTCGTAGCAATCGGCATAATTGGTGCCGCCCCATACATGGGAGGGAAGCTCGGTCTGGCCGCCGTTGCTGGCGGAATACCAGGCTTCGATGAGCTTTCCGCCGGCGGTGATGACCAGGCCGGCGGTTTCTTCGACAGCCTTGGCTGATTTCGTATTGGAGGCAACCACCGCACGGAAGACCTGGTCGTTTGTCGTATCGACCACGTCCCAGTCCCCGGTGCTGCCGATTTTACGCATGGCATAGGTCCGGGCGCAGACGGCCTGGGCTTTGAGGGCTTCCAGCGGGAAGCTTTCGCTCATTTCATTGGGCACAACGCCAGGAAGGTAGTCCTCCAGATTCAGGCTGAGGACCGGCTGGATTTTATCTTCCGCGATGGTGAGGGACAGATCGCCCGGATAGACGCCGGCGGCATTCAGCCCGATGCGGAGGGCCGGCGGATCGCCCCCGTCATCCCGGCGGAAAAGCGTGACGGAGGAACCCATGGGCACAGAGGCCCCGGAAAAGAAGAGGACAAAGCGGTTATTCCGCAGTTCGACGGTCATTTCGCTTCCGCGGGGGAAGAGCATTTCGACATCATCGCTTTTGAGCAGATACTGGCCTTCAAGGCGGATATCCATCCGGGTGGTGATATTCAGGCGCCGGAGGAGGACCCGGAGGAGCGGCGCTTCCGCCGCACAGGAGGCGGAGGGAAGGCAAAGGAAAACCGCAAGGGCCAGCACGCCCAGGAGGAAAAGGGTACGGCGGAATATATGCTTCATCATCAATATAACTCCTGAAAAAATAATGTGTGTTTTGAACCGGGGGATTTCCCCCGCTTCGCACAAGACGGTATTGATTATACCAAATATCAAAACGGTTGCCAAAACATTTTTCTTCCCCGGAGCCGGATCGGTTGAATTTTAAAGGAAGCGATGATATAATTTTCTGACAACGAACAGGGGGCGAGGCCATGCGGAGCATGACAGGATGCGGCAACGGGAGAATCCGGAAGGACGGATGGGAGGTTACCGCGGAAATCAGGACGGTGAATCACCGCTTTCTGGATATCAGCCTGCGGCTGCCCCGGAACCTGGTTTTTCTGGAACAGACAATCCGGAACGGAATCGGCGCGCGGATCCGGAGGGGACACGCGGACGTTTTCCTGACCGTACGGAACACGGAGACATCCGCGGTTCAGGCGGAAGCGGATTTTGACCTGGCGGCCCATTACCTGCGCATTGCGGCCGAACTGGCCGAAAAGACCGGCACAGAGAACGACATGACGGTGAGCCGGGTGCTGCGGATGGAGGGCGTTACCTCTGTTACGGAGCGGGAGATGGACCAGGAAAAGGTTGCCGCCCTGTGTGCGGAGGCGGTGGACGTGGCGATGGACCAGGTGGTTGCCATGCGGGAAAAGGAAGGCGAGAACCTGCGGGACGACCTGGATACGCACCTGAAGGAAGCAGCGGCGCTGCGGGAAAAGATCCTGGCGCGGGCGCCGGGCGTGGTGGCGGACTACCGGGAAAAACTGGAAACCCGGCTGAAGGCCATGGGGGCGGAAGGCATCGATCCCCAGCGGCTGGCCCAGGAGGTCGCGATTACCGCGGACCGGTGCGCGATTGACGAGGAGCTTTCCCGGCTGCTGAGCCACATCCGCCAGATGGAAACCTACCTGGACGCGAAGGAAGAAATCGGCAAGAAAATGGATTTCCTGATTCAGGAAATGAACCGGGAAGCCAATACCATCGGATCGAAAGCATCCGACGCGGAAATCGCCCAGCATGTGGTTGACCTGAAGAGCGAAATTGAGAAACTTCGGGAACAGATCCAGAACGTGGAGTGAAGCAGGATGAAACTGGTGAATGTCGGATACGGCAATATGGCCTCTGTTCCGCGGCTGATCGCAATTGTTTCCCCGGACGCCGCACCGGTGCGCCGGATGATCCAGGACGCGCGGGACGGCGGACGGGTGATTGACGCCACCTGCGGGCATAAAACAAGGGCCGTGCTGGTGATGGATTCGGAACATGTGATTCTTTCTCCGCTGCTGCCGGAAACGGTGGCGGCGCGAATTGACGAAAGAAAGGACGGGGAAGAGAACGCATGAAAGAAACCAGAAAGGGAATGCTCCTGGTGATCTCCGGACCTTCCGGTACCGGCAAGGGAACGCTGGTGGGCAAGCTGCTGGAAAAAGACCCGACATTTGCCTTCTCCGTCAGCGTGACGACCCGGGCCCGGCGGGAAAATGAGATTGAAGACGTACATTACCACTTTATTTCTGAAGCGGAATATGATAAACTGCTCGGCGAGGATGCGTTCCTCGAGCACGCAAGCGTGCACGGCCACCGCTACGGCACCCTGAAGAGCGAAGTATACGCCCGGATGGAAAAGGGGCAGAATGTGCTGCTGGACATTGATCCGCAGGGCGCCCGGGCCGTGATGGAAAAAGTACCGGACTGCGTGAGCGTGTTTATCCTTCCCCCCAGCTATCACGATCTGAAGGTCCGCCTCCATACCCGCAACACGGAGCAGGAGGAGGAAATCCTTCGCCGGGTGCACAATGCCCGGGGCGAAATCGAACAGATGAACCGATACCGTTATCTGGTGGTGAATGATGACCTGGAGCTGGCCTTTGATCAGCTCTCCGCCATCGTCCGGGCTGAAAAACAGAATTCGGTCCGTTATTTCCCGGTAATTGATGAATGACAGGAGGAAAAAGAACATGTCCATTGTTGATCCGAGCGTACTGGAGCTGCTGAACCACGCGGAAAGCCGCTATACCCTGGTTGTGGAAGCCAGCAAGCGGGGCCGCGAAATTGTGAACGGCGCGATGCCGATGATCGACGCGGAAGGCATGAAGCCGCTGAAGACCGCTGTGGAGGAAATCAACCGCGGGCTGCTGACTTACGACAATCCCGTTGAACCGGAGGAGCAGATTCAATGACAGACCTGACCGGCAGAGAAATTGTGCTGGGAGTGACGGGAGGCATTGCCGCGTACAAAAGCGCGGAGATTGTCTCCCGTTTGCGTCATCTGGGCGCCCATGTGCATGTAATCATGACGAAGAACGCGACGGAGTTCGTTTCACCGCTGACATTCCAGACGCTGAGCGCCAACCAGGTGGTGACGGATACGTTTGCCGCGCCTGAATACTGGAATGTGGAGCATGTGGCGCTGGCCAAGCTGGCGGAAGTGTTTGTGATTGCCCCGGCGACGGCCAATATCCTGGCGAAGATGGCAGCGGGCATTGCAGACGACATGCTGTCGACGACCGTGCTGGCCACGAAAGCGCCGGTCCTGGTGGCGCCGGCCATGAACACGGGCATGTGGACCGCGGCGGCGACGCAGGAGAACGTGAAGACGCTGAAGGCACGGGGCGTACAGTTTGCCGGGCCGGACAGCGGAATCCTGGCTTGCGGGGATACCGGCGCCGGCCGCATGAGCGAGCCGGAGGAGATTGTTGAGGCGATCGGCAGAATCCTGAACGCAAAAAAGGACCTGCAGGGGAGCCGGGTGCTGATTACCGCCGGGGCGACCCGGGAGCGGCTGGACCCGGTGCGGTTCCTGACGAACGATTCCAGCGGGAAGATGGGATTCGCGCTGGCGGAAGCGGCCCGGGAACGGGGAGCGGAGACCACCGTGGTATGCGGCAGCGTATCCGTGGCGGCGCCGGAGGGCGTGCGCATTGTGAAAATAGAGTCTGCACGGGACCTGCTGGACGCCATGATGAAGGAAGTGCCGGAGCAGGATATCATCATCCAGGCGGCGGCGGTGGCGGACTACCGGCCGGAAAAACGCTGCGATACCAAAATCAAGAAAAAAAGCGGCGAAGCGATGACGCTGACGCTGGTGGAGAACCCGGACGTTGCCCGGGAGGTCGGGAAGATCCGGAAAGCAGGGCAGGTCCTGGTCGGATTTGCCGCGGAAACGGATCATGTGGCGGCGAATGCCCAGGACAAGCTGAAGAAAAAAAACCTGGACATGATCGTGGCCAACGACGTAACAAAAGAAGGCGCCGGCTTTAACACCGACACCAACATTGCCGCCCTGATTACTTCCGCTGGCATACAGGAGTATCCCCTGATGGCCAAGCGGGAGCTGGCGGATATCATTCTGGACAAGATTGTGGAAATGCGGGAAAAGGCTTAATCCGGGGACGACTGGTCAAAGGGAAGATCCAGCGTATTGGTGCCGTCGTTCCAGAGGCGGTCCAGGCCGTAGTAAGCCCGCTCATCCCGGTGGAACAGATGGACCATTAAATGTCCGTAATCCAATACAGCCCAGCGGCCCTCATTGCGGCCTTCGCTGCGGCGCAGCCGGAGCCCATGCTCCGCCATCAGGTCATCGACGGCATCAGCCAGGGCGGTGACCTGATTTGCTGTGCGGCCGGTGGCAATGAGCATATAATCGCACAGGACCGTGAGATGCCCGACCTTCAGGACGACGATGTCGGACGCTTTTTTTTCGTAGAGCAGCTGCGCCAGCTGCAGGGTGAGTTCCTGATCTTCCATGGGATTCCTCCATTCGTTTCGGATGATGATATGATATTTATGATTGCAGGGTTTTGAGCCAGGCAATGGTTTCCTTTGTACGGGGATGCAGGAAAGCGCCTTTGCGTTCGACGAAGCCGGCCGTGTTTTCCAGGGACATGAGCAAGGCTTTTTCCAGGGAGGTTTCGGACACGGCACGGATTTCCTCCAGGAAGGGATAGGGCTCCCGGGTGGGCTCGATGGAATCGGAAAGGCAGACGCACATGGCGAGGCGGCTCATGCCCGCACAGCCGGTGTTATGATACCGGATCGCATCGAGAATTTCGGGATCCTTCATACCGTAATCCCGCTCGGCCAGGAAAGCGCCGACGAGGGAATGAAGCAGGGCGGAGCTGGCCAGGAAGGCTTCGTCATCGGTGATGCCGTTTTCCCGGGCGAGGCGCTGCATTTCGGGAAGGGGCAGATGCTTGGCGCAGTCATGCAGGAGGCCGGCTTTTTCCGCCTTGAGCGGATCTTCGCCGAAGCGCTCGGCCATCCGGCGGGCGGAATACGCCACCGCCAGGGAATGGGCATAGCGGTGTGGCCGGAGGGCGGAGAAGAGGCGGTCCAGCCACGGGCCGGATTCCGGCACCCGGGCGGGAAGGCCGTAAAGCCCTTTGGACTGAATATACTCCAGGACGCAGACATCCAGCCCTTCCGGCTCAACTCCTTCCGCCAGGGCGGAACGGATGGCGCCGGAAGCGAAGGGGGACGGCGGCATCGGGATGATTTCGACTTTGCCGCCCAGGCGGCGGACCTCTTCGGCCGCGGCGGCAACGGCGTCCGCTCCGGCCTCATCCGGCCGGGCGCAGACCAGGAACCGGCAACAGGGCAGGAGTTCTTCCGCCCTTTTCCAGCGGGGCAGGCGAAGCAGCGCGTCCGCGCCGATGATCCAGAAGAGCTTCGCATCGGGATAAGCCGACTGAAGATGCGGGAGGGTATCGGCGGTATAGGTGGGGCCTTCCCGGTCCAGTTCCAGGCGGGAGGGAACCAGGAGGCTATCACCGCGGCAGGCGGCGACCACCATTTTCCAGCGGTCTTCCCCGGAGACAGCACACTCTTTATACGCCGGCATACCGGAGGGAAGGACCAGCACCCGGTCCAGCCGGGCGGAGGACGCGGCGAAGCGGGCGGCCTGCAGATGGCCGAAATGAACAGGATCAAAGGTTCCGCCGAGAATGCCGATACGCTGTTTTGCCAAGAGAGAACCCCTCCCGAGGATTTATAATCGTATTATAAACGAAAATCTTTTCTGTGGGAAGAGCCGGAAAAGACAAAAACTTTCAGGAAATGCTTGCAATTTGTTTTTTTTCATGATAATATACCGAGCGATGGTTTTTTAAGGATCCTAAGGGGAGGTGAACCAAGTTGCCGAATATCCAGTCCGCAAAGAAACGCGTGAAGGTCAGCGAGAAGAAGAATCTGAGGAACCGCATCGTAAAGAGCGGCCTGCGTACCTCTGTCCGCAAGTTTGATGCCGCGGTTGCCGCTGATCCGAGCAAGGCCAATGAGCAGTTGTCCGCGACATCCGCTGTGATTGACAAGGCCGCGTCCAAGGGCGTTATTCATAAGAATGCCGCTAATCGGAAAAAGGCCCGTCTGGCGAAGCAGTTGAACAAGGCTGCCGCTGTGTAAGCGAAAATCGCGTGTGATAAAACTCCCTTCCAGAAACCGGAAGGGGTTTTTTCTGTTCCGGCGCCGGGACGGAAAAAACTCCGGGAAGAAAAGGCAGATGTGATCCGTTGGAATGTATGTAAGCGGGTTGGCAAAGCGAAAAAATCCGCGGAACGGAGATGAGCACCGATGAAGAAGATGAACCGGCTGTTCTGTATACTGGCAGGGGTATGCATGATCGTGAGCATACTGGCCATGTCGCTGGGCGAAAGCAGCGGCAAGCCGGCCGCGGAAGCGCCGGAGGAAGCCGGACTGGCTGAGATCCAGGGCATCCTGGACGTGCAGCCGGTGGGCGATATGGAAGGAATGGACCTGGAGGCGCTGACCACCGCGCTGGCGGAAAACGCTTTCGGGGAATATTATGATCCCGTATCCGGATTCAGGATGCTGTATCCCTCCATTCTCCTGTTTGATGAAGAGGAAAAAGGATTGGTTGCCCTGAGCGATGACGGAAACATCCGGATGACGATTGAGAGCACGCCGGACGGCGGGCAGCTGTCTGTGCCGGCGCTGATGAAAGCCGTCCAGATGGAGAATCCGGACGCCTTAATCCGGGAGTATACGGATCCAGCATGCTTTGTGAAGGAAACCACCGCGGAAGGGGAATACCGCATCGACTTTTACTGCCTCTCCGGGGAATGGCTGCATCATGTGATCCTGACATGTCCCGAAAAGGAAAAGGAAACCATTATCCCTTATGTCGAATATATGATTCATTCCATGACAAACGATAACGGCGAACAGGGCTGAGACCGGGAAAAGGAGCATTGAAAGCCATGAAGAAACATCCGTTACTCAGGAAAGCCGCGGTGGTACTGGCTTTGACGGCTGCCTGCATCCTGATCATGATCTGCACGGCAGGCGCAGAAACTGCAACGGTTTATGGCGGCTGGCTGAAGCTGCGTACCAATCCGTCCCTCAACGCGGGCACGCTGGCCAGCTATCCTACCGGAACGGTGGTGACGGTCAACGGACAGAACGGGTCATGGTATTCTGTGACGGCCCCGGACGGGATGAACGGATGGATGCTGGGGACCTACCTGCGGTTCCAGGGCAGCGGCGGCTCTTCCGGCGGCAGCGGCAATGCGAAGGTGACGAGCCAGAACGGACTGAACGTCCGGCTGAGAACGGGCCCCGGAACAGGATATACCGTGCTTGGCTCCTATCCGCCCGGGACGTCGGTGACCATCCTGAGTTCCGGCAAAGACTGGAGCAAGGTCCAGATCGGCAATTTTACCGGATATATGATGAGCAAGTACCTGACCGGAGGCGGCGGATCGGGCTCGGATTTTAAGCCGACGACACTGCCGGTGCCCAGCGGCTACACCGTATGGGTGACCAGCAAAAACGGACAGGGCGTTAATTTCCGGGAGGGACCGTCGCAGCATTACGTGTCGATCGGCTTTTACGGCGTCGGCACTGAAGCGACCATGCTGAGCCTCGGGAACACCTGGAGCTACATCAAGATCGGCGACAGGAACGGATACATGATGACGAAATTCCTGACGACAACGAAGCCGGAGGGAGGCGGAGGAGGGGAAATCATTCCCCAGGGCGAAGCCATCGTAGTCAGCATGAACGGAAAGGACGTCAACCTGCGCACCGCGGCATCGCTCAATTCCCAGGTGATCCGGACCTATCCGGTGGGGACATCGCTGACGATCATTACCCGGGGCGACCAGTGGTACTTCATTCATATCGGTGACGACTACGGATATATGATGAAGAAGTTTATCCGGGAATAGTTTAGTGGTTAATGGTTAGTGGTTAGTGGTTAGTTGACAGGTAAAAGTTGACAAAAATGTTTCAGAAATGTGAAAGAAATAGTGCCATATCCCTTTCCATTTTGAACTGAGTCGTGTATAATAAATCAGATTCGAAGGGAGGGATGCGTGGATGAACGATATCATGGCTACCATTCGCAACATGATATGGACCATTACGCACCGCCTCCATTTTACAGACATCATTGATATCCTGATTGTGGCTGTGATCCTGTATGAGCTGCTGCTGCTGACCCGGCATACCCGGGGCAGCGCGCTGCTGCGGGGTCTGTTTCTTTTGCTGGTGATTGCGTTCCTGAGCAGCCTGTTCGGACTGGTGAGCCTGAACTGGCTGCTGACGATCATCCTGCAGAACGGCGCGCTGGTGCTGATTATCCTGTTCCAGCCGGAACTGCGGAAGGCACTGGAAAAAATGGGCCGGGGCCGGTGGTTCCACAAGAGCAGCAAGAAGGCCAATGTGGAAGATGAATCGGACATCCTGATCCAGGAGATTATGCAGACGGTATCCGACCTGAGCAAACGCCGGGTCGGCGCGCTGATCGTTTTTGAACGGCAGACGGGGCTGGAGGATGTGATTGAAACCGGCACAAGGCTGAATGCCGCCATATCGGCGCCGCTGCTGGAAAACATTTTTGAACCGAATACCCCCCTGCATGACGGCGCGGTGGTCATCCGCGACGATACGGTTGAAGCGGCCGCATGCATCCTTCCGCTGGCGGAGGCCAGCGGCGTCAGCCGGGAACTGGGAACCCGCCATCGCGCCGCGGTCGGGATCAGTGAAAACACAGACGCGATCGTGATCGTCGTTTCCGAAGAAACCGGCGTGATCAGCATGGCCCAGGACGGCGTGCTGACCCGGCCGATGACTTCCCACGACCTGCACCAGCTGCTGAAGCAGCTCTACTCCGACAGAGAGACCTGGGTTTCCTCCCTGATGAAAATCCTGCGTTCGGGAATGGAGGGATCCGGTAAATGAGCCAACAGACCAGGAAGAAAAAATGGCAAGATATCCTGCAACTGCTGAAAAAAGCCCTGCGGCACCTGTTTCTGCATAACGGATGGGTGAAACTGCTGGCGCTTGTGATTTCCATTTTGCTGTGGGCCGGGCTGATTTCCCAGGATCCGAACGTGACCCGGAACAAGGTTTTCCAGAATGTAAACATTGCCATCCAGAACAGCGACAGCGACCGGCTGTATACCAACCGGGGCAAAATTGTGACCAGCGACCTGGACGAACTGCTGAAGAACGTTACCGTGACGGCATCCGTGCCCCAACTTCAGTATGAAAACGCCGACGCATCCGCCTATAATCTGCGGATTGACCTGAATGAACTGAGGAGCAACGGGGATTCCGTGCAGGAGCTGCGCATCCAGTATGACGACGACGCCACATACGGCGATGTGATCAACATCAGCCCGTCTTCCATCCGGGTGAACGTGGAAGAGCTGTTTACCTATCAGAAAGTGCCGATTACCGTAAGGACCGAAGGGGAGACGCCGGAAGGCTGGTACATGGAAAAGCCGACGCCGGCGCCGACCACCGTATCCGTGAGCGGACCGATTTCGATTGTGAAGGAAGTATCCCGCGGAATTACGACCCTGGACCTGGGCACGCTGGAATGGGAAGAGGACACCATCCGGGCCATCGGTGAAATCAAACTGATCAACCGCCGGGGCGACGAGATCAAAAATTCGCTGCTGGTGATTTCCAGTGAAGGCAACAAGAACGATACCGTGCTGATTGAAGCATCCATTATGCCTACGCGGGAATACAAGCTGAAGGACCTGATCCAGATTAAAGGCGAGCCCGCGGAGGGATACCGCCTGACGGAGGAGCCTGTTTTCAGCCCGGAAAGCATTACGATTGCGGCCAGCGAAGAAACCCTGGAACGGCTGGACGAAATGACGCCGGAATCCCGGGCCGACGCACTCCTGGATGCCAGGACCTTTGACATTACCGATATGACGGAAACCGGCGTGTTCAATGTTACGGTCAAAAAGCTTTCGCTGGACAATGTTTCCGTTACGAAGCCTGAAGCCGGCAAAACCGTCTCCGTTACGGTGTCCATCCAGGCGACGCGGGAATACAGCCTGCGAAACATGGTGGACTTCAGCGGGGAACTGGCGCAGGGCTATATGATTGTTGACGAACCGGTGTATACGCCGGAGAATATGCTGGTTGCCGGAAACGAGGAAATCCTGAAAGCGCTGGATGAAATGCCGGCGGACGAACGGGCGGATATGCTGCTTGAATCCAGGATGCTGGATCTGACCGGGTTGTCCCATTCCACCGTATTTACGGTCAACGCCAGGGAGCTGACCATGGAGAACGACCGACTGGTTGTGCTGAAACCGGATGACGACCAGGCTATCCAGGTGTCAGTTGAAATTGCGCCGATTGATCCCGGTGAGGCAGAGGACTACACGGTGACGGAAGAAACAGAGCCCTGAGCGATGTAAAAGGAGTCTCCCATGGGAGGTTATGCTTCAGCCTGTATTAAGATCCTGATCGGATGGATTGCGTCTTTCGCGGAACAGATATGGTCCATTTTCACGAATCAGGCGGGCAAGTCCAACAACCTGATATCCTGGGCCGGCGATCACTGGAAAGCGATCGTTGTGATCCTGTGCATATTCGGCGCCCTCGCGGACCTGGCGGTATATCTGTTCCGCTGGGAACCGATCAAGGTATGGAAAAGCTATTTCAGGAGAAAAAGGAAAAAGAACCGGATCACATGGCCGGCGGAAGACGAAGTGCCTTCCTATGACCAGCCCTATGATGAGCAATATGATCAGGCAGACGCGCCGTATGACGATCCCTATGATGAGGAATATGGCGCGCCGCCGGCCAGGGTGCCGTATTTCGCTTCCAACCGGCCGCAGGCAGTACCCGGCGTGCCGGACAGCGGTAAGGCGGACGAATACGGGGCGGAGGAGCATACGGCCCGGTATCCTGTTCAGCCGGCTGAAATGCCGGCGGATGAACCGCCGAGATATTCCGCGCCGAACATGCCCGCGCCGCCTGAATACCGGGCGCTGTATCAGCGGCCGGAAGCCAGAAGCAGCGAACCGGAAGGCAGCATGACGGAAAAGAACCTGGAAAAAGTGATCGGCCCGCGCCGGAGAAAATTCCGGGTGAACGAACTGTTCAGCGATTCGGAAGAGAATCCGGTCCATTTTGAGGCACCGAAGCCCGTGATTGACAAGAATGAGGCATACCACGCGCCGGTTTATCCGAGCAACTGGAAGGACAGCGGAGAAGATTTTTCATGAACCAGCAGATATTCGGAAGCACCCGGTTTATTGTACTGACCGGGAATTACGGCAGCGGGAAGACGGAAATCGCCCTGAATCTGGCGATGGATTACGCGGGAAGCGGACAGCGGACGACGCTGGTGGACCTGGACATTGTGAATCCGTATTTCCGGAGCGGCGAGAAGAAACAGGAGCTGGAAGAAGCCGGGATCCGCGTGCTGATGCCCACCTACGCGCTGACCACCGTGGACATTCCCGCACTGCCGGCGGAAATCCAGAGCGTATTTGAGATGCCTTCCGATCGGGTTGTGTTTGACGTGGGGGGAGACGATACCGGCGCGGCCGCGCTGGGAAGATACCATCCCGCGTTTGATGCACGGAAAAACAATACCCGGATGGCGCTGGTGATCAACTGCATGCGTCCGCTGACGCAGAACGAAGCGGACATCATCGACCTGGCGGAACGCATTCAGAACAGAAGCCGGATGAAGATTGACATGATGATCAACAATACGAACCTGGCGGATGAAACCACACCGGAAATGGTGGCGGACGGGGAGAAAATCGTTGCAGCGTGCGCGGCAAAAATGGGCATCTCCGCTGTAGCCACCGCAGCCAAACCGGAAATCCTGGCGAAACTGGGAACCTGCCTGCCCGTGATCCCGGTCCGCCGGTATATGGCGCCGGAATGGATGGAGGAAATATGAGCAATCAACTGCCGGAAGCTTTTCTGGACCGGGTGCGGAAGCAGCTGGGGGATGAGCTTCCGGCTTTTTTATCGGCCATGGCGGAAGAAGCGGTACGCGGAATCCGATATAACCCACTGAAACCCGAGGGAAAGACGGCCTGTCCGAATGGGCGGGAGCCGATTCCATGGGAGGAAAACGGATATTACCTGGCAGGCGGCGAGACGCCCGGCATCACCATATGGCATGAAGCAGGAGCGTTTTACCTGCAGGATCCGGCGGCCATGATTCCGGTGAACGTGCTGAAGCCACAGCCGGGCGAAAGGATCCTGGACCTTTGTGCGGCGCCGGGCGGAAAATCCACACAAATCGGCGCAGCAATGCGGGGCGAGGGGCTGCTGATATGCAATGAGCCGGTGCCGAAGCGCGCGATGATCCTGAGCCGGAACCTGGAACGCATGGGGGTTGCCAACGCTGCGGTGGTATGCGCCATGCCGGAGATGCTGGTGAAAAAGTGGCCGGAGGGCTTCGACGCGGTGCTGGCCGATGTGCCGTGCTCCGGCGAAGGCATGTTCAGGAGGGAGCCGGCGGCCAGGGACGAGTGGTCCCCGGAACAGGCGGAAGGCTGCGCCGAGCGGCAGCGGGGAATCCTGGAAGCTGCGGCGCGGATGGTCCGGCCCGGCGGACGGCTGGTTTATTCCACCTGCACATTCAATCCGGCTGAAAACGAAGAAAATATCCGGTGGTTTATCCGGAACAATCCGGAATGGCGTACGGAGGCTTTTGCACTGCCCGGAATCAGCGGAGCGGACGGGATGTTTACATGCTGGCCGCACCGGACAGGGGGAGAAGGACAGTTTGCCGCGCTGCTTCGCCGGGATGGGGACAGGACGGCCTACATGGAAACGGATGCATCCGTGCCCAAGGCCGGGAAGCAGGAAATCCGGATGCTGCGGGACATGCTGCCGGAGCTTCCGGAAGCAACGCATATGATCGGGAATACGCTGGTGTATATGCCGGAATTTCCGGATGTGAAAGGAATTAAAGTATACCGGCTGGGCATGCACCTGGCGGAGATCAAGGGGAAGCACATGGTGCCGGATCACGCGGCGGCGTATTACGCCTGCCAGGTCGGCGTGCAGCATACGGAGCTGCTGCCTGATGCAGCATTGAAATATATGGCTGGAGAACAGGTGGAAGGTAATGAAAACGGATGGACGGTTGTATGCTGCAAGGGAATGCCACTCGGATGGGGCAAGGGAAGCAGCGGGGTGGTGAAGAACCATTATCCGAAGGGACTGTGGAACGGGAGACTGATGGCCTGAAAAATAAACGATGCTGTTGTTATACCAGCAGAGAGGAGTCCAGCGATGAGTACAATCCGGAATGTTGTTTTTGATATGGGGAATGTGATGATACACTTTGATCCTGAAGTATTTATCGACCGGGAGAATATCATGGATCCGGATGACCGCCGGCTCATTATGAACGAGCTGTTTCTGTCAGTGGAATGGGCCCAGATGGATGCCGGTATTTTGACAGAGGAAACCGCAGAACCGCTCATTATGCGGCGGTTTCCGGAACGGCTGCAGCCGGTTGTCCGGAATCTCCTTTATAACTGGGCCATCCCAAGAGCAGAGATTGATGGAATGAAGGAACTGGTGATTGAACTGAAAGAAGCCGGGTACGGCGTTTTTCTGCTGAGCAACGCCAGCGTTGCACAGCATCGTTACTGGCCATTGGTTCCTGCAAGCCAGTATTTTGACGGTAAACTGATTTCATGCGATGTGAAAGTTGTTAAACCCATGTGGGAAATATACCAAATGTTCACGGACCGGTTTGGCCTGGATCCGGAAGAATGCATGTTTATCGATGATGCACCGAGTAACGTGGCGGCAGCGATTGCCTGCGGATGGAAAGGCATCGTTTTCCATGGCGACGCAGAAGAATTACGAAATAAATTACGCGAAGCAGGAATCAATATCTGATGATGTGCTGAAAATTTCAGATCATGTCCGGACATATAGAGGGATTTATCATCGGATTCAGTACAAAGATGTGAAAAATGGTATTGATTTTTCCGGAAAAATATATATAATTATATCCAGTAAGCGGCGGAAACCGCAAAATATCATACATAAAGGAGAATTGGTATGAAAAAATTTGTATCCGTTTTACTGGTGCTTGCGCTTGCACTGAGCGTCTTCTCTTTTGCGTCTGCAGAGACAGTGGAAGAGATTATTGCCCAGGCGCAAGAGATGACGCTGGAAGAACTTTTCCAGAAAGCTGTTGAAGAATCCAACGGCAAGCGTTTTGATGCGGTCGGCAACTCCAGCCGCGGCAAGAGCGTCCTGCCCTTGTTTGTGGCAGAACTGCAGAAGATTGATCCTAACTACGTGCTGGACGGCGCGGATGACGGCTGGCAGCAGCCCAAGGAAAACAAGATTTTTGACCAGCTTACCAAGGATATTGAAGGCAGCAATCATACTTTTGCGATGACCCTGATTCAGGACGGTAACCAGATTCAGAGCAAAATGCTGGACACCGGCCTCCTGCTGAACTTCGTTCCGAAAGAGTGGCGCGAAGCTGAAGGCGTTGCCAAGGAAAACAATGAAACGCCCCTGGCACTGCAGACCCTGAATAAGGTATTCATGTTCAATAACACCGGCAGCAAAACCTTCAAGAACATGTGGGATTTCGTCCGGGAAGGCGAACATCCGCTGTTCATGGGCGTCAACTCCGAACTGGTCGGCAAAAACTTCCTGTACATGATGACGAATGAGAAGTACGCCACCTGGGCAAAGGAAGCCTACGAAGTCTGGGATGGCAAGAGTGAAGTGTATGACGAACTGATTGAAGACATCAAAGCGGACTGCGAAGACCTGGGCCTGACGGGCGAAAACGCCAACTACGGTCTGGCATGGGTTTACCTCTGGTGTGAAGCTTATAAAGAAGAAACCGACGATGGCCCGATCTGCACCACCCTGGTGACGAAGAGCGCCGTGGACCAGGCTGGCCTGCTGGTTTACTCCAAGCTGCGCAGTGTTGAAGAAACGGACGAGTCCTCTGTGAACAATATCACGGTAGCGGCTTATCAGGATGACTATGTCGGTATCGGCGGATATGCCTACAAACACTATCTGATGCTGACAAAGACCAGCACACTGCCCTGGACATCCTGCGCCCTGATTGCCTATATGACAACAACTGAAGCCGGTTTCCATGCCTGGGGCAAGGATATGGGCGGATATGCTCCGGTGCCTGCCTGCATGACCGACCACAGCAAAGACGGTTATGTTGATGGCGTGGATACCTATCCGGCCAAGAATGACCGTGGATATGACTGGTGGCTGAACGAAGGCAAACTGGTTGTTGAAGATCCGGCGTACTGCGCTCAGGTTTCCGGCATGATGGGTCCGTACATCGACGGTATCGTGAATGCCAAGTAATTCAGGCTGAATCAATTCAATTAAACGATGCGGGCGGCGCGTCGGCATAAGTCCGGCACGCCGCCTCTTTCCTTACCGGGAAAAAAGGAGATGGGAGGAAAGGTATGGAAGCTGCCAAGAAACAAAATGTCAGCAATCTGCGCCGGAAATGGAACAAATTCTGGACGTATATATCCAAACCGCAGAACGCGATCCTGCTGGTGCTGGGCATCATCCTGACCGTGACCACGATTTATCCGATGGTTACGATCCTGAATGATACGGTTCAGATTCATCCGGGAAGCATAGACGCCCCGGATCCGAACGCTTCAGGCGCCAAAGCGCTTGAAAAGGAAGCGGAAAAAGAGGCTGCCCATTTCACACTTCTGGGAAATGAAATGACAACCTATAACTGGGTCAACCTGTTTACGGGGACAGAGATCACACGAATTAACCGGAAGCGGGTGGAGATGGCCGTGGCGGCCACTTACCTGATTCCGGCACTGAAAAACTCTGTACTGATCAGTATATTTGCCTGTTTCGGGGCGATCCTGTACGGCGGAATTTTCGCATATCTGGTGACAAGGACAAACCTGAGATTCAAAAAATACTTAAGCGCTATCTTTATATTTCCCTATATCATGCCGCAATGGACATTGGCGGTTATGTGGGAAAACCTGTTTGACAGTGCGGCCATTACCGGCGGCAGCGACGGTCTGTTTGCCTCGCTGTTCGGTATCAACATGCCGCAGTGGTGGTGCGAAGGACTGTTCCCGGTATCCCTGGTGCTTTCGATCCACTACGCGCCGTTCGCCTATATCCTGATCGGCGGTATTTTCCGGAACATGGACGCCAACCTGGAAGAGGCGGCTACCATCCTGAACACTCCGCGGTACAAAACATTCGCGCGGGTGACACTGCCGCTGGTAAAACCTGCCATTCTGAGCACGATCCTGCTGGTATTTTCCAGTGCGATGGGGTCCTATCCAATTCCGCACTACCTGGGGTTGGATACACTGTCAACAAGGTATGTGCAGATGAATGCAGACCGGGCCGGACAAGCGAGTATCCTGGCGGTCATCATGATGCTGTTTGGTATCCTGATTATGATCGTAAACCAGAAAACAACATCCGGCCGGAAGAATTATACGACTGTTACAGGCAAGAGCGGACAAAGCAGCCTGGTGAACCTGAGACTGGCACGGACTCCGATCTCGATCCTGTTTATCCTGCTGACATTGTTTATGGGTATTTTCCCGATTATTCTGTTTGCGGTTGAAACGTTCCTGCCTAATCCTGGCGACTACTCCTTCCTGAAGGGCAACACCAGTGCCCTGACCACCAAATGGTGGCTGAACAACGAGAATGTTACCGAACAAGGCATGTACGGACAGAAGGGTATTCTGTACAACGCGGAAATATGGAACGCGTTTAAAGGAACCTTCATTGTGGCAATCTGCTGTGCCCTTGCAGCCGGTATCATTGGTACGCTGATCGGCTACTGCGTCAGCAAAAACCGGAGGAGCAAGTGGGCAGCATATGTCAACAACATCGCATTCCTGCCATATCTGATGCCGTCGCTGGCCGTAGGCGTTGCCTTCTTTATCCTGTCAGCCAACATTCCCAATTTGTACAACTCTTTCCTGCTGCTGATCCTTGCCGGTACGGTGAAATACATTCCGTTTGCAAGCAGAAGTTCACTGAACTCGATGATGCAGCTGTCCGGGGAAATTGAGGAAGCTGCCATCATCCAGGATATTCCCTGGTGGAAACGAATGGGCCGGATTATTATTCCGATCCAGAAGACATCGATCATCAGCGGATTCCTGCTTCCGTTCATGACGTGCCTGCGTGAACTGACACTGTTCATGCTCCTGTGCGGACAGGGCAAGATCATTACCACCATGCTGGGATACTTTGATGAGATGGGCCTGTATGCATTCTCCAGTGGTATCAACCTGATCCTGATCATTATGATCCTGGCGTTTAACGCGCTGATTAACAAGCTGACCGGCGCAAGTATTGACTCCGGAATCGGCGGAGACTCCTGAAAGAGAGGGAAGAAGAAATGGCAAGAATTGAATTGTCTCATGTGACGAAACGCTGGGGCGGATTTTATGCGGTAGATGATCTGGATCTGCTGATTGATGACAACGCGTTTGTGACGCTGCTGGGACCTTCCGGCTGCGGCAAAACCACGACGCTGCGGATGATTGCCGGTCTGGAAACACCGACAACCGGACGGATTACGATTGATGATATGGTGGTATTCGACAGCGACGCCGGGATCAATATTCCTCCGAACAAGCGCCGCGTCGGGTTCCTGTTCCAGAACTATGCCCTGTGGCCGAATATGACCGTGTTCAAGAACATCGCTTTCGGCCTGAGCAACATCAAGGAAGCCGGGCTTTCCGTCACGGCTGACGGCGAGCTGATCCGTGATCCGAAAGCGGGCGGCACGCCCCGGAAACTGACCAAGGACGAGATCAAAAGGATCGTGGACCGGGTTAGCGCAATCGTTAAGATCCAGCCCTTTATGGACCGGTATCCCGGCGAACTTTCCGGCGGTCAGCAGCAGCGTGTGGCCATTGCCCGGACGCTTGCGCCGAGTCCCCGGGTGCTGTTCATGGATGAACCACTGTCCAACCTCGACGCGAAACTGCGGCTGGAAATGAGATCAGAACTACAGCGCCTGCATTTGTCCACCGGAAGCACTTTTGTATACGTGACGCATGACCAGATGGAAGCCATGACGCTGGCCACGAAGATATGCCTGATTTCGAACGGTGTGCTGCAGCAATATGACGAACCGCTGACTGTTTACAACAAGCCGAACAATACCTTTGTAGCGGACTTCGTCGGCAATCCGGCAATCAACTTTATGAATGCGACCGGAAGACAGGAATCGGACGGATCTTTCAGCTTTAAGCTTCTGGACAAATACGAAGCCTCCTTTAAGCCATCCGAGAAAATCGACCTGAATGACTGGTACGGCGTTGCAGAGAAGGAAATTGCTGCGTTTGAAGCCAAGGTGCGGCCGGAAGAAAAAACGAACAAGGACGTTCCTTTCAAGTATCCGGTTCACATGGTGAATGATGAACCCGACAAGGAAGATTTCACCAGGGAAGATTTTGTCATTGGTGTCAGACCGGAATTCATTTCCATTACGGACGACGGACCGATTGAAGGTGAAATCTTCTCTGCCATGCCTACCGGTATGGAAACGACCGTCCGGGTGAAAGTAGGGAACTTCCTGCTGACCGGCGTGGTATTCGGCGGCGTCACATACAAACTGGGCGAGAAGGTCCGGCTGAAATTCACCGGGGACGGCACAAGCATTTATTCCCGGATCAACGGCAGGCTGATTGCCACAGGAAAGCTGAAGGTCAAGTAAAGCGTAAACAAACTGGTACCCATTGAAAAATATCTGACAAATAATCCGGTTGCGAGGCAAGAAAATGCTTGACTTGCAGCCGGATTATTGATATTATGTTCGTTGGCATCAAAAGCTCCGCTAGCCCCGGTAGCTCTTGACACTGTTCTGAACGTGCGACCATCACGGGAGGAGAACCATCTACCATTACTCGAGGAGGAAATTCCCTTGAAGACATTTATTCCGAAGACTGCCGACATCGACCGGAAATGGTACGTTGTTGACGCAGATGGAATGGTGCTGGGCCGCCTGGCCAGCCAGGTCGCGAACATTCTTCGCGGCAAGAACAAGCCCATTTATACCCCCAACATGGATACCGGTGATTATGTGATCATCATCAATGCTTCCAAGGCTGTGCTGACCGGCAAAAAGCTGGATCAGAAAATTTACTATCATCACAGCGGATATGCCGGCGGTCTGAAAGAGACCAAGTATCGCAAACTGATGGCCGAAAAGCCTGAATTCGCGATCCGCCGTGCCGTTGTGGGCATGCTGCCCAAGGGACCGCTGGGACGCCAGATGGCCAGGAAGCTGAAGGTATATGCCGGTGCCGAGCACGACCAGGCCGCTCAGAAGCCTGAAGTGCTGGACCTGAAGTGAGACGCGGAAAGGAGTAACAACAAATGGCTAAGGGAGAATACAGTGCTGTAGGTCGCCGCAAGAAAGCCGTTGCCCGCGTTCGTCTGGTTGCCGGCGATGGTAAAATTGTGATTAACAAGCGCGACATTGATGACTATTTCGGACTGGAAACGCTGAAGATGACAGTCCGTCAGCCCATGAACCTGACCAACGTCGGCAATTACGACGTGATGGTCAACGTCAAGGGCGGCGGCCTGAGCGGCCAGGCCGGTGCGATCCGCCATGGCATCAGCCGGGCGCTGTGCAAGACGGATCCGGAACTCCGGGGCACCCTGAAGAAGGCCGGTCTGCTGACCCGTGACCCTCGTATGAAGGAACGGAAAAAGTACGGTCTCAAAGCTGCCCGCCGGGCTCCGCAGTTCAGCAAGCGCTGATTTACGGATTTATACTTTTCAACCCTGCACCTTACGGTGTGGGGTTTTTCCGTTTCATCCATTGATTTTGACGGATCAATCCGGTATACTGGCATCTGCGCGTACGCGCGGTGAGTTCGAGACCTTCCTCACCTAAAACAAAACTAAAGGAGAAAGAGAAAATGAAAAAGGAACCTACCAAATTCGTTGCCTACGGAGGCATTATTGCCGCACTGTATGTTGTGCTGACATACATCGCGAACATGCTGGGAATTGCCAGCGGCGCGATCCAGGTGCGGCTGTCCGAGGCACTGACCATCCTGCCGATATTTACGGCGGCAGCAGTGCCGGGACTGACCATCGGATGCCTGCTGGCGAACCTGCTGACCGGCTGCGTCATGTGGGACGTGGTTTTCGGAAGCCTGGCGACACTGATCGGCGCCATCGGAACACGTATGCTTAAGAATAAGCCTTATGTGGCATGGATCCCGCCGGTTGTCAGTAATGCTGTGATTGTTCCGATCGTCCTGATGAAAGCCTACGGCGTGGAAGATGTGACCGTTTTCGGATCAACTTTTGCAGGAAACGCACTGTGGCCGATGCTGGTTCTGACAGTTGGCATCGGTGAAGTGATCAGCTGCGGACTGCTGGGCCTCATGCTCTACCATGCGCTGAAAAAGACGAATATTCCGTTCTGACAGGGGAAAGAGGATTACGAGCAAAATAAAAACGGGGAAATCATTGAAACCGGCAAATGACCGGTGTATAATAACCTCAGCTGCTGAAAACAGCGAAAGATAAAGGAGGAAAATGACGATGAAGAAACTGACAGCTGTTCTGCTGGCCCTGGTTCTGGTGCTGGCGGCCGCTTCCGTGATCGCGGAAGAGGACAAACTCTTTACCCATGATGAGTTTATGGCGGCGGAGAACGACACGGAAGTGCGCGTTTTGACGACCGTGCAGGCGACCCAGAGCTGGTGGGACGGCAAGATCACCGTTTACGCTCAGGGCCCGGATGGCGCTTATTTCATCTACAACATGGCCTGCTCCGAAGAGGATGCCGCCAAGCTGGTGCCCGGCACCAACATCTTGGTTCACGGATTTAAGGGCGAGTGGAGCGGTGAAATCGAAATCCTGGACGCCACGTTTGAATTCGCGACTGCTTATATTCCGGAAGCGGAAGACGTGACCGCCCTGCTTGGAACCGATGAACTGATCAACCATCAGAACGAGTTCGTCGCTTTCAAAGGCATGACCGTTGAAGCGTATGACGAGACCGGCGCGGCCTTCGCCTACAAGAACGCCGAAAACAAGACGGACGACCTGTATTTCAAGGTTTCCAAGGATGGCCAGACTTATGATTTCTGCGTGGAATTCTATCTTTGCGGACAGGACACCGATGTTTACAAGGCCGTTGAAGCCCTGAACGTCGGCGACGTGATCGACATGGAAGGCTTCCTGTACTGGTACAACGGCGCCAACCCCCACATCACCAAGGTTACGCCTGCCCAGTAAAAAACGGACATCCAATAAATCCGACAGCCCGGCGGAGCTTTTCCGCCGGGCTGTTTTCGTGGGGCGGGGTTGCAATCATCCGGAAAACATGGTAATATCATTATGTTGTATTGATACATTATAATACAACAGAAATGAGGAAGCCGGATTGAAAAGATTACAGAGCGTCAGTTCCAGCCCGCTGTATCATCAGCTGATGCAGCGGATTGCAGATGATATTGAAAAGGGCAATTATCCGGTCGGCAGCCGGATTCCGCCGGAACACGAACTGGAGGAAACTTACCAGGTGAGCCGGGTGACTGTGCGCCGGGCCCTTGCGGAGCTGACCGCGGAAGGGCTGCTGGAGCGGAAACAAGGGAAAGGAACTTTTGTTTCCACGCCCAGGATCAGCCAGGACCTGAAGAGCATTCACAGTTTTCATGATTCCTGTAAGATGAACGGTGTGAAGGCCGGAACACGGGTGGTTCATGTGACGGAGATGGACGCGGACCCGACGGATATAGCGGACCTGAACCTGCGGCAGGGAGACCGGGTGGTGGAAACGCTGCGGGTGAGAAGCGCGGACGGGGAGCCGGTGGCGCTTGAGAAGAACCATTTTTCGACCGTGTATTCCTACCTGGAGAATGAAAACCTGAATGGAAGCCTATATAATGTGCTGCGGGATTACGGGGTGGAACCCAAGCAGGCCACACATGATATTTCGATGACATTCGCGACAGAAGCGCAGGCGAAGCTGCTGAATATTGAAACCGGAAGCCCGCTGATGCGGCTGAAGGAAGTTGTTTATGACCAGAAGGGGCGGCCGCTGCATAACAGCGTTCAGCTGATCCGGGGAGACCGGTTTGTTTTCAGAATCTGAATGTGGTAATATTAGGTATCAGATGTCAGGTATCAGGTGACAGGAGCTTGCGGGTTATGTGAGGCCGTTTCGGGAAACGGCTTTGTGACTTAAGATCATAACAGGAGTTAAAAAATGGCAGAAGAAACGAGTTTGAGTGAACAGGTGCAGACGCAGGTGGCGGAAAAGCCGAAGAACAATATTTTCAACGGGGCCCTTCGGATGGTTAAAGGCGAGAGTACGGCCAAACTGATTGAGAACTTTACATCCGAAATGACGCTGGTTGCGGAAGGCCTCTGCGAGGACCAGAGCAAGCTTCGCAGGGAAGTAGATCACGCGGCGACCGAACAGGACCGCCGGATTCAGCGGCTGGAGAGCAAAATTGACGTGGTGGATTCGTCGCTGGATGAAGAGAAGACAGCCCATGACCAGGCGCTGACGGAGCTGCGGAACCGCCTGGCTGCCATCGAAAAGAAAGTGAACAAAGAACCATCCAAAGGAAAGAAAGGCGAGCGGAACCGGATCCGGGACCTGACGTGGCTGATCGGGGTCGCGGGGGCTGTGGTGATTGTCATTTTGCTGATTAAGCATTTCCTGCCCTGACGGAAAGGAGAAGCAGCGAAAATGAAAACATACGAGGAAATCGTAAAGGAATACAGGAAGCGGCAGCACGATACGGTGGTGGATACCATTGCCACGGGCCTGACGTATGTGGATGAGATCGCGGTTGACACCGGCCTGCTGGAGGAAACCGGCATCCTGACGGAACTGACGCAGAGCGTGACGGGCATCCTGCCGTTTGTGATTATTTCAGCAACAGAAGGCACGAAGGTGCTGCTGAAGCGGAAACCCGGAAAAACAGGACTGAAAGACGGCGCGTTCCGGATGGCTAAGACCGGCGCTGCGCTGGGCGTCGGCGCGGCGGTGAGCGGGATGACCGGATTCTGGGCGGCGATTCCTGTGACCATGGGTGTGCGGGCGCTGTTTGACCGGTATCGGAGCAAGGCGCTGACCGGACGGCGGGTGCAGGGGCGGATTCAGCGGCTGCAGGAGCTGAACAAAATGATCCGGCATGAAGGGGTTCAGAATGAAAGTGAACCATACCAGGCTGAGGATGGGGAATTTATTAACAGTGATCAGCTGGTTGTGATTTCGGAATAAAGAGGATGAAATGAAATGAAGTTTACGAAAATGCACGGGATCGGGAATGACTATATTTATGTCAACTGCTTTGAGGAGCGGGTGAAGGATCCTGTGCGGGCGGCGATTGAATTGAGCGACCGGCATTTCGGCATCGGCAGCGACGGACTGGTGCTGATTCAGCCATGTGCTGAAGCGGACTTTGAAATGCGGATGTTCAACGCGGACGGAAGCGAATCTGAAATGTGCGGAAACGCCACCCGGTGCATCGGGAAATATGTCTATGAGCGGGGACTGACCGACAAAACGGAGATTACGCTGAAGACCGGCGCGGGCATCAAACGGCTGATGATCAACGCGGAAAGCGGGATTGTACGGTCCGTAAAGGTGGATATGGGCGAGCCGGAGGTGCTGGGCATTAAGGAAACGATCCAGGCCGGAAATGAGACCTTTACCATGACCCGGGTGAGCATGGGCAACCCGCATGCGGTGATTTTTGTTGATGACGCGAACGCCTTTGACGTACACCGGATCGGGCGGATCATTGAATGCCATCCCATGTTTCCGAACAGGACGAATGTGGAATTTGCCACCATCCGGAACCGGGAAGAGATCCGGATGCGCGTATGGGAGCGGGGAAGCGGAGAAACATGGGCCTGCGGAACCGGCGCGTGCGCCACACTGGCTGCCGCAGCGGTGAACGGGCTGAGCGAAAAAAAGGCCGTTCTGAAGCTGAACGGCGGTGATCTGATGATTGAATGGGCAGATGGTGTGATATTCCAGGAAGGCCCGGCAGCGTTTGTGTATGACGGGGTGACCGCGGAAGACTATTAATCAACCAGGACCATATCCAGAACGCCGTAATCCTCCAGGTCATCCATGACGCTCTGGCAGGAACTGACCGGCAGCTCATCCAGGAAATTCAGGATACCGAAAAACAGGGGACGCCGGATACGATGGACGAAATCGTCCATCGTTTTGTCGTTGACGTTAAAAATGGCGATGCAGGAGGAAAAATCATCCAGGGAGTAAGCGGGGACGGAAGAGGGCGCCACCGGGACCAGGGATCCGGTGATGGACAGGACTTCCGCAATGTTGTTTCCGCTTTCATCCACAGGCTGGGACAGGCGGATGGAAAAAGAACCGTCTTCCCGGCTTTCGCCGTGGAAGATCATTTCCGTGTTCGGATAGATGATGCCGCCGATGGCCAGCTCCGCATCGAAAGACGCGGCCATGGGCCAGGCGGCTGGCCAGTTGTTCATATCCAGGGAAAGGGAAAGGAGGGATTCGGGCAGATCGGTTTCTTCCGAATCTTCCGGCAGGCTGTAGGAGCCGTTCAGATCCAGCGACCAGAGATTGTTCAGGAGGGATGTCTTCCAGGAAAGACGGGGCAGATAGCCGTTCTCTGTGGCCGGAAGGGTCAGCGCCCATTCGGATTCGCTGTCGCTTTCGGTGCGGGTAAAGAGGACTTCCTTTTGCGCATTGGTCCAGGTGACGGAGGGGCCGTTGACCGTTACTTTCAGGTTTTTGCCGCCGGAAACCTGATTGAGCAGGTATTCCGGGAGACGGTTAAACTCGGTTTCCATGACATAGCCTTTTTCCGCCGGGAGGGACAGAGAATAAATCCAGTATTTGAGCCGGCTGTCGGAATGAAGAACTTCCGCCCAGTCCTGGGAAAGGGATTTCAGTTCCTTGGCAGTGACGTTGCGGCTTTTCTGAATATTGCCGAAGCGGCTGCTGAAGGCAGCGGCCATGCCGGAAAAGGCGTTTTCCGTGACATAGGGATAGAGCAGGGTGGCGTATTGGAGAGGAATGCGGAGATTGTTCCAGGTTTTATAGGCAAACTCCATCAGTACCAGATTCTGGAACCATAGGGTTTCGTCGCCGAGCAGCGGCGAGGTCAGGCCCATGTGCTCCGGAATCCCATAGAGGCGGAAGGAAATGGCAGCGTCAGGATTGGTGACCGGAATGACCGTGGCATTCAGGTCAACGGATTTTGAGGCTGGCTGGCAGGTGATGTTTCCTTTCAGTTCAAGCATATTCAGCAGATCCGCGTATCCCTGCATATGGGAACGGATCCTGGCCGGGAACACATCCGCATTCATATGAAAGAGGAGATCAAAATCATAGGAATATACTTCGGGGACCTCTTCCCCGAAGGCGGATATGCTTGAGCAGGACAGAATCAGGATCAGCAGAAATGCGAGCAGTCGTTTCATTGGTAGCATCATCGGAAGCATCCTTTCAGCCGTCGGAAGGGTTTTAAAGATCGTCATCATCGTCGTCGATGACCTGCCAGGTGCGGGGATCCAGGTCCCGCTTAGCGGCGACGACCTCATCCAGGCACAGCTGGGTATAGATATTGGCAATTCCAGAAGGGCGGAGCTGATGCTGCTCCTGGAAAACACGGACAGTTTCGGCGGTTAACGTGTCATAGACGCCCGTCATTCCGGCGGGATCCATCAGGTCCAGGTAGATCAGCTTTTCCTGGAGCTGGCGGACTTTTTCACCCCGGTTGCCGCCGTGCATCGTGATATCCGCCACGTCATGCACGGTGCCATAGCCGAGAATGCGGGTATAGTTCAGTTCGTAAACATCCCGGGCGACGGAATCGGGCTTGTTGCCTTCGATGACGTGAATCAGGACTTCGCCGGTTTCCGTGTCGCGGGTGCAGTATTCCACCAGCGCCACATGATCGGTATCCGTGTCACTGGTCCAGGTAAAGAAGATCCAGTCTCCCGGCTGGGGAATATAATCCCCGGAATTGATGAAGGAGGAACGGCCTTTCAGCCACTCGTAGCCCCATTCATCGATCGGGCCTTTCCGGATCACATAGCGGCCGGCGGTGATGAACCAGCTGCGGCCGGTATTGGAAGCGGAGTAGCGGGGATAGACCTGATTGAGCAGGGAAGTGCCGTAGCGCTGATCCACCTGGTCCACACACCAGCACTGGAATTCAGCGCACCACTGGCAGTACGGATCGCCCGCCCATTCGCCGTATTTGGTGCGGCCGTGTTCCTCCTCGGTGTAGCCGACTTCTTCCGATGCAACCTCAAGCAGCCGGTTCACATAGTCCGGAACCGGCCATTGGGGCGGAATGATTTCCTCGTCGGCCAAAGCAGCCGGCAGCAGGAAAAGCGGCAACACAAAAAGCAGGAGCACCGCTGCAAAACGGCGGGAAGGTAACATCCGATTCCTCCTCACAAAATAACAGGCGGAAAAGTACTAAACAGGCGGGTGCAGTTAATTACACCCGCCTGAACATAAACCAGGGAATTATTTGATTTCGACGGTCGCGCCAACAGCCTTGAACTGCTCGGCGATCTTCTCGGCTTCTTCCTTGGAAACAGCTTCCTTGATGGTCTTGGGAGCGGATTCCACGATGTCCTTGGCTTCCTTCAGGCCCAGGCCGGACACGACTTCGCGCACAACCTTGATGACCTTGATCTTTTCGGAACCGGCATCCTTCAGGACGACGTCGAATTCGGTCTTTTCTTCAGCGGCTTCAGCAGCAGCGCCACCGGCAGCGGGGCCACCGGCAACGGCGATCGCGCCGGTCACGCCGAACTTTTCTTTCATTTCGTCAACAAGTTCTTTTACCTGAAGCAGAGTCATCGACTCGATGGCTTCGAGAATTTCCTGATTCGTCATTTTAAATTTCCTCCAATTAAATTCGTTTGTTACGCGGCTATGCCGCAGTCAGTGTCAGGCTGCTTCCTTCTTTTCGGCGATCTGCTCGAGAACGGAAACCAGCGCAGAAACGGGGGATACGAGGCAACCGACCATCGTGGCCAGCAGTTCTTCCTTGCTGGGGGTCGCGGCCAGTTCCTTGATCATCTTGACATCAGCCACATCGGTACCGACGAGGCCACCCTTGATTTCCAGGGAGGTCAGCTTGTTCTTTTCGATGAAGGTATTGATGATCTTCGGAGCGGAGGTCACATCCTTGGTACCGAAAACGAACGCGTTGGGGCCTTCCAGCAGGGCATCCAGGCCTTCGATGTTCAGCTCAGCCAGAGCGCGGGCGACCAGACGGTTCTTCAGGACGCAGTAATGTACGTCGTTCTCACGGCACTGCTTCCGGAGCTCGGTCACCTGTTCAACCGTCAGGCCGCTGTAGGAACAAATCACCATGGATTCGGCACCTTTCAGCTTTTCGACGATATCAGCGACGACTTGCTTTTTGATTTCGAGATTGCTGCTCATTGCTTGTATTGCACCTCCTGACCGGTTCAGAATAAAGAAACCCTTGCGTGCAGGCGCAAGGGAATAAAATCAATTCGCTCACACCTCGGCAGGCGGGGAACCCCTTTAAACCGGAAGATCCGGTACCGGCTGTCTACGGCACTGGTTTCTTAAAAACCTTTGGTACTATAGCACAGGGTGAAAGGTTTGTCAAGGAGATTCTTCGCTTATGGTTTACCAGGAGGCGTTCATAGCTTCGCGGACGCACTGCTGATGCATATCGTCCACTTTGCCGGAGCCGTGGGTTTTGCTCTTATAGAAATGAATACAGAAATGTCCGTCGAAATTATTGTTGGAAATCGTGGAGGTGCCGTGGGGCATACCGTTCATGGAGCCGGCATACACATGGCCGTTATATTTGACCAGGACCGGACGGCGGCGCCAGCTCCAATGACCGTAGATGCTCTTGAGGATTTTGGTATCGGAAGCGGTTTTCGGTTCGGCGTCGATATGGTTGTAACCGCTCCAGCGCTTGACGGTGAATACCTTGCCGGTTCGGACATCCTTGACCTGGAAGGTGGCGCCCTTCGGGATGATGTTCTTGCCGCCGTTGAACCAGTCCAGGCGTTCGGTTTTTCCGCTGCCGGAGGAGGCTTTTTTCGCATCGGAGCTGTTGAGCTTCTTCAGGGTGGCGGAATTAACTTCGCCGGTTTCCTTCAGGCCGTTTCTTTTCTGGAAGGCCTTGACTGCGGACTTGGTGCCGTTGCCGTAATCCCCGTCGATGGAGCTGTCGTAATAGCCGAGGGACTTCAGCTTTTTCTGGACCTTTTTGACCGCTTCGCCGGTATCGCCGGGTTTGCAGGTGCCGTCGGAAGAACCACTGCTCTTGGAAGAGGAAGAAGAGGAGGAAGCCTTTTTCGCATCGGAGCTGTTGAGCTTCTTCAGGGTGGCGGAATTGACTTCGCCGGTTTCCTTGAGGCCGTTTCTTTTCTGGAAAGCCTTGACCGCAGATTTGGTGCCATTGCCATAATCGCCGTCGATGGAGCTATCGTAATAACCCAGGGACTTCAGCTTTTTCTGGACCTTTTTGACCGCTTCGCCGGTGTCGCCGGGTTTGCATGTTCCGTTTGAAGACGAAGAGGAAGAATTCTTTGATGAACTATTATTGGAAGAAGAGGAGTTTCCTCCTTTGGAAACAGAAACATATTTTTTGCCCACATATCCGGTTTTTCCGTTGACCGTTACTTTATACCAGCTGCCGGAAGTGCCGTTGATGGTGACTTTGGTGCCTTCCTTCAGGACTTTGATGACGTCGCTGTCCGTGGAGGCGGCTTTACGCATATTCAGGGAACTGGCAGTCACGGTTCCGGTATCCGCCAGGGCGAAAACAAAAGGAATCAGACAGAGGAGCAGCACGACCAGGACGGCAAAATGCCACCGTTTCACGGGAAAGACTCCTTTCTATCTGAACATTCACGTTCATATTATTACAAAATTGTTACGATGTCAACAACAATATTTAATAATATGTTAGAAAAAATTCAATATTAGCAGGTAAAATGCTGAAGAATGCAAGAAATGCTTTGTTTTTGATGACATCAGATGGAAGATGTGATATATTAAATCAGTTATGATCCATTGGACTTAAGGAGGATGAAAATGCTGACTCAGGCGCCCAGGGGAACAAAGGACGTACTGCCGACAGAGAGCTACAGATGGCAGTACCTGGAGGACAGGATGCGCAAAGCGGCCGCGCTGGCCGGCTTCCGCGAAGTAAGGACCCCTGTTTTTGAACATACCGAGCTCTTTCTGCGGGGCGTCGGGGATACGACGGATATTGTGCAGAAGGAAATGTACACATTCAAGGACAAAGGCGACCGCTCCATTACGCTGAAGCCGGAAGGAACGGCCGGCGCGGTCCGCTGCTTCCTGGAAAGCAATCTGTATGCGGAGGCGCTTCCGTGCAAAATGTATTACCTCAACGCGCCGATATTCCGATATGAAAATCCCCAGAGCGGACGGCTGCGGGAGCATCACCAGTTCGGGCTGGAATGCTTTGGCGCGAAGGAAGCGACCGCTGACGCGGAGCTGATTCTGCTGGCGTTCCACCTGCTGCAGGACCTGGGCATTCAGAACCTGAGCGTGCGGATCAACAGCATCGGCTGCCCGAAGTGCCGGCCGGTTTATCACCAGGCGCTGAAGGAATTTCTGGCAGGCCGGGTGGATTCCCTGTGCGAAACATGCCGGGAGCGGTTTGACCGCAATCCGCTGCGGGTGCTGGACTGCAAGGAGAAAAAGTGCCGGGAACTGACCAAGGACGCGCCCAGCATGCTGGACATGCTGTGTGACGAATGCCGGGACCATTTCAACCGGCTGCAGGCGTGCCTCGATTCCGCCGGGATTCCGTACCGGGTGGACAGCCGGATTGTCCGCGGACTGGATTACTACACCAAGACGGTGTTTGAGCTGATTACCTCCACCCCGGACGGGGAACTGACGGTATGCGGCGGCGGCCGGTATGACAATCTGGTGGCCCAGGTCGGCGGGCCGGAAATTCCTGCGGTGGGCTTCGGCATGGGCCTTGAACGGGTGCTGATGCTGCTGGACGCGGACGGAATCCGGATTCCGGAGCCGCCCCGGTATCATATCTTCATTACCTACATGGGCGACCATGCCGACGCGGCATTCCGCCTTGTGCAGGAGTTGCGGCAGCAGGGAGTCCGGGCGGATATGGACCACTGCGGGCGGAGCCTGAAGGCGCAGTTCAAATACGCGAACAAAACCGGCGTTAAATGGAACGGCGTGATCGGGGACGATGAAGCGGCGGCCGGAACCGTGAAGCTGAGGAACATGGAAAACGGGGAAGAGCAGACGGTGACCATGGCGGACGTTGCTAATTTAGTGGTTAGTGATTAGTGGTTAGTGGTTAGTTAACATAGAAAGAAGTGGGGATTATGCAGAACAGGACACATACTTGCAATGAACTCCGGCTGGCGGATGCCGGGAAAAAGGTTCAGCTGAGCGGCTGGGTGGAAAACGTACGGGAAGTCGGCGGCAACCTGGCATTTGTGGTGCTGCGCGATTTTTATGGTACGACGCAGCTGGTGGCGGAAGATCCGGAAACGCTGAACGTGTTTCTTTCGCTGAACAAGGAAAGCGTTGTTTCCGTGACGGGTACCGTGCGGGAGCGGGGCAACAAGAATCCGAAAATGGTGACAGGCGATATTGAAGTGGTGCCGGACAGCGTGACGGTGCTCGGCAAATGCCGCTACAACGCCCTTCCTTTCCAGATCAACCGCAGCAAGGAAGCGGATGAAAGCATCCGGCTGAAATACCGGTATCTGGACCTGCGCAATCCGGAGGTTAAGAAGAACATCATCATGCGGTGCAATGTGGTTTCCGCACTGCGCCAGGCAATGACAGAACAGGGATTTCTGGAGATTACAACGCCTATCCTGACAGCTTCATCTCCTGAAGGCGCCCGGGACTACCTGGTTCCGGCACGGAAGCATCCCGGCAAGTTCTACGCGCTGCCCCAGGCGCCGCAGCAGTTCAAGCAACTGCTGATGACCAGCGGATTTGACCGCTATTTCCAGATCGCGCCGTGCTTCCGCGACGAGGACGCCCGCGGCGACCGGAGCCCGGGAGAATTTTACCAGCTGGACATGGAAATGGCTTTTGCCAGCCAGGAGGACGTGTTTGAGGTGCTGGAAAAGGTGCTTCCGCCGGTTTTCTCCAAGTTCGGCAAGTATCACACCGCCTCCGAAGCGCCCTTCCGCCGGATTCCATACCTGGAAGCGATGGAAAAATACGGCACGGACAAGCCGGATCTCCGGATTGACCTGACGGTAACGGACGTGACGGAACTGCTGGCGGACTGCGGATTCGGGCCTTTCGCCGGACAGGTGGTGAAAGCGGTGCCCGTGACCGGGTTTACCGCGACGCGCAAGCAGATTGACCAGCTGTGCGCGAATGTCGAGGTGGTGAGCGGGAACAAGGCCTTCTGGTTCAAGATGGACGAGCAGGGCGAGCTTACCGGCGGCATTGCGAAATTCCTGCAGGAAAAGAAGGCGCAGATTATTGACGCGCTTCACCTGGCGCCGAACACCTTTGTGGCCCTCTCCGCCGGCAATCGTGGCGCCGCGCTGAAAACCGCGGGCGTGCTGATCCGCAAGCTCGGCGAGCTGTGCCCGAACCATATGGATGTGGAAAAGTATGAGTTCTGCTGGATCGTGGACTTCCCGATGTATGAAATCGGCGAGGAGAGCGGGGAGCTGGAATTCTGCCACAATCCTTTCTCCATGCCGAACGGCGGGCTGGAAATCCTGGAAAAGGCTTCCCGCGGGGAAGTGGATCCGCTGTCTATTACCGCCTACCAGTATGACCTGGTGTGCAACGGCGTAGAGCTTTCTTCCGGCGCGGTGCGGAACCACGATCCGGAGATCATGATCAAGGCGTTTGAAATGGTGCGGCTGGGTGAGGAGGACGTGAAAGCCAAGTTCCCGGCCATGTACAACGCGTTCTGCTACGGCGCGCCACCCCATGCCGGCATCGCGCCTGGCGTGGACCGGATGGTGATGCTGCTGGCTGGCGAGGATTCCATCCGCGAGGTGATTCCGTTCCCGATGAACAAGAACGCCCAGGACGTGATGATGGACGCACCGGGATTTGTGGAACAGAAGCAGCTGGACGAGCTGCACATCGCGATTGTGAAGGACAGCGAATCGTAAGCAGTTGGTTGTCATACAGGATGATTTCTGCTATAATAAATTGGTTTGATATGAATCTCCCACAAAAGGAGGAAACAACATGGCTGCAAAAAAGGATCCGTCAGGCGCCCTGCCGCTGACAGTTGAAAACGAAGAAACCCCGTCCGCAACCATTACATATGCCAATGATGTGGTGGCCATTATTGCGGGACTGGCGGCCAACGAAGTCGAAGGAATTGCCGGAATGTGCAATGTCAGCGGGAACCTGCTGAGCAAGAACCGGAATGTGACCCGGGGCGTAAAGGTCGAAATCGGCACGGAAGAAGTGGCGGTGGACCTGTATGTCATTATCGAATACGGCACCCCGATTCAGCGGGCGGCCCTGGATGCCCAGGAGAGCGTGCGGAAAGCCATTGAAAGCATGACCGGCCTGCATGTGGTGCGGGTGGACGTGCATGTTCAGAGCGTCAGTTTTGAAAAGGAAAACAACGCGCTCCAGGCCGGCGCCAGCGCGGCGCTGGAATCCGGAAGCACCCCCGAAGCGGAACCGGCCGAGGAGACTCCCGTGAAAGCCGAAGCGAAACCGGAAGAAATCAAGGACATTGATTCCATGCAGACCGCTCCCGCCCAGGAGGAAAAGGCGGAGGACGCCGGCGAAACCGTGAAACCCACAGCAAAGAAGAAAACCAAAAACCGGAAGGAAACCGGGGAACCGAAGGCGGAAAAAGCGCCGGAAAGCACAGAAAATTAATCCGATATGACAGGGGAGTTTTGCTCTTCTGTCATTTGTGAATTTTCAGACGGACATTTTTTCGGAGGAACGGTGTATGAGGATCCGCATTTTAGACCGGATTCTGGTTGCGGTTGCCGGACTGCTGATGCTGGCAATCTGTGCTGGACTGGTGGCCCAGGTGTTTTTCCATGTAGATATCGTGGGCAAAGTGGCCAGAGTGCTGACGAGCGACGGCACATGGGCGAAGATTGCAATTGTCGCTGCGTGCGTTCTCCTGCTGCTGCTCGGCGCCTACTGCGTCCTGATTCTTTTCCGGCACCGCGGGAGGCGGGATAAATTTATTACCCAGAAAACGGAAAGCGGCGACCTGGCTATCTCCCTGAAAGCCATGGAGACCATGGTGCTCCGGTGCCTGGAACCCAGAAAGGAAATTGAAACCCAGAGCATCCGGCTGGAAAACCAGCGGGACGGCCTGGATATCCTGATTCGCGGAACGGTGGCCAGCGGCATCAGCATTCCGCTGACGGTGGACACGCTCCAGAAGCAGATCCGGCAGTATGTGACGGCCTGCAGCGGCGTGGAAGTGAAGAACATCCGGGTGCAGATTGAATCCTCCGGAGAGGAAGCAAAGAACGCGCCGTTCGCGATAGACGCGCCGGCAGCGACACCGCTGCTGCAGGGTGCCGAAAAGGCGGAAAAGCAGGCGGAGCCGGCGGCGGAACCGGAAAAGGCAGAGAAGCAGGCAGAGTCGGCAGACGCGGAAGCACCGGAAAAGGCAGAAGAGGTTCGGGAAACTGAAGAACCCGCTCCCCAGCCGATGGTATCCGCGGCGGAATCCGCCATTGCGGCGGCTGAAAACCTGAGGAAGGAATACGAGCAGGAAATCGAGGAGGAGGACGACCGGCCGATTCACCAGCGGCTGTTCAGCACCCCGGCGGAACCCTGCATTATGCCGTTGCCGCCGGAAGACCTGGGAATCGAAAAGGCAGCCGACGAAAAGGAAACAGATGAAAAAGCCGGGGATGAACCGGCGGAAGCAACGGAAGATGCCGAACCGGAAGCAGACGAGACTGAGGAAGAACCGGAATGGCTGAAAGGTGAACCGGAAGACGAACCGGACGATGACGAAAACGAAAAGGCAGCGCAGGAAGAAAAACCGGCTGATTCCGGAAAAGAATAAGCGACGGAGGAAGTAAAAAATTATGAAGAAACTGAAATTGGGCACACCGGCCATGGGAATTGCCATCGGCGCGGTGCTGGTTGCAGCGGGAGCGCTGGTGATGGTGATCGGATTCTGGAAGGTACTGATTCTGGCATGCCTGTTCGGAATCGGCTATTTCATCGGAACGATCGAAAACTTCGGGGAATTTGTCCGCGGAACAGCCAACAAGATTATTCCGGACAAGTCCGCCCAGCCGATCAATATCAAGGAAGAAATTACCCGTGAGCAGGCCGACACGATCGCCGTATACACGGAAACGGTCAATAAAGAACCCAAAGAAGAAGAAACCGAGGAATAATCCGCATGTCCCGAAAAACAGCGCGCACTGCCGCGATGCAGATGATTTTTGAAAAAGTTTCCGGAGGCCAGGGCGGCGAGGAAACCCTGAAAATGGTGTATGATGAACTGCGCGAAACCGGCGTGCCGGGGATCCGCGAGGTCGGGAACGCCGAGCCGGACGACGAGGACCGCGAATATATCATGCGGGCCTTTGACGGCGTACTGGCCCACCGGGAGGAGATTGACAGCCTGATTGCCGATACCGCCAAGGGATGGACCCTGGACCGGATGGCGCTGGTGGACCTGACGATTCTCCGGTTGGCTGTATGGGAGATGCTGTATGATCCCAAGGTGCCCGGAAACGTTTCGATCGCCGAAGCTATGGAACTGACGGAACGGTATTCCGATCCGGATGACAAGGCTTTTGTGAACGGGATTCTCGGCACCATCCTGAGGGAACAAGAGGCACAGGCGTGAAGCGCGTTGTGATCGGACTGGATACCAGCAACTACCGGACATCGGTGGCGGCGGTATCCACGGAAAAGGAAGTGCTCTTCAACGATCGCGAGCTGTTGCCTGTGGCCGTGGGAGAACGGGGACTGCGTCAGAGCGATGCGGTCTTTGCTCATTTGAGAAGGTTCTGCGCAATCGGGGAACGCTTCTTTCCGCCGGATGAAGATATCCGGATTGAGGCGGTGGCCGCAAGCGTTACGCCGCGGGACGGGGAAACCTCCTATATGCCGGTTTTTCAGGTCGGAACTTCCTTCGGCCGGATGATGGCCGCGATGCTGGGAGTTCCTTTTTTTGCGACAACGCATCAGCGGGGCCACCTGGCTGCGGCGGCCATGGGTACGCCGATGGCGGACATGCGGGATTTCCTGGCGCTGCATCTTTCCGGCGGGACGACGGACCTGCTGGAGGTGCACGAGGACCGGGTGACGCAGATCGGCGGCAGCCTGGACCTGCACGCGGGACAGCTGGTGGACCGGGCCGGGGTGGCCATGGGCCTTCCGTTTCCAGCGGGGCCCGCGCTGGAGGAACTGGCCCTGCGGGGAGAAAGCCGCGGGCTTCTCGGATGCAGTATGGAACGGAATGACCTGGACTGCCATTTCAGCGGCGCTGAAGCGCAGATTACCCGGTGGATTCAGGCCGGAGATATGCGGCAGGAAAATATCGCGCGGGAAATATATGACCTGCTGGGCAGGACGATTGCTCGGATGCTTTCCGCCGGGCGGAAAGCGACCGGAATGCAGACGGCGCTTGTGACGGGCGGAGTGGCATCATCGGAACTGTTCCGGAGCATGCTGGAAAAAAGGCTTTCTGCCATCCGGAACAGGCCGGAGATTGTATTTGGAGAACCGGAGATGAGCGGAGACAATGCGGTAGGCGTTGCACTGGCCGGGTTGAAAAAGTTGTCAGAACATGGAGGATGAAGTATGGCGGTGAAGATTCTGGACGGAAAAATCATGTCGGCGGAAATCAAGGCTGAAATTACCGAACGGGTTGCAGCGCTGAAGGTGCAGGGCGTGACGCCCGGCCTGGCGGTGATCCTAGTCGGCAATGATCCTGCCAGCGAAATCTATGTCCGGAACAAGCAGATCGGCTGCGATGAAACCGGCATGAACGGCCGGACCATCCGGCTGAGAGCGGATATCAGCCAGGAAGCGCTGGAGGCAGAAATTGACCGGCTGAATCGTGACAGCGCTGTTCACGGCATCCTGGTTCAGCTGCCGCTGCCGGGCCATCTGGACGAGCAGGCAGTGCTGGCAAAGATTCTGCCGGAAAAGGATGTGGACGGTTTCCACCTGATCAACGCGGGACATATGATGACCGGAACGGAAGGCGTTGTTGCCTGCACGCCGAAAGGCGCACTGCACATGATCCGCAGCACCGGGGAAGAACTAGCCGGAAAAGAAGCGGTTGTGATCGGGAGGAGCAACATCGTCGGAAAACCGATGGCGATGCTTCTGCTTCGGGAAAACTGTACTGTGACCATCTGCCACAGCCGGACAAAGAACCTGAAGGAGCATACCCGGCGGGCGGATATTCTGGTGGCGGCGGTCGGGAAAGCCGGATTTGTGACCGCGGATATGGTCAAGCCCGGGGCGATTGTGATTGACGTCGGCATCAACCGGGTGGACGGGAAAGTGCGGGGAGACGTTGATTTTGACGCGGTGAAGGAAGTTGCCGGGTGGATTACCCCGGTTCCCGGCGGCGTCGGCAAAATGACGATTGCGATGCTGCTGGCCAACACGTTGGAGGCGGCTGAGAGGACGCTGCGGCATGATTAATCCGGAGGGAATTTCCGTATCCGAACTGAACCTGATGATTGCGGAAGCCATCCGGAAGGAACCGCGGATCCGGAACGTGACGGTTCGCGGGGAAGTGAGCGGGTTTAAGCATCATATTCCGTCCGGGCACTGGTATTTTATGCTCAAGGACGAAGACAGCGCCATTAACTGCGTCATGTTCCGCCAGAACACGTTACGTGCCGCCCTCAGGCCGAAGGACGGGCAGTCCGTTGTGATTACCGGATATATCGATGTATATCCGAAAAACGGCACGTACCAGCTGTATGCCATGGCACTGCGCGAAGACGGAAAAGGGGATATGTACGCCCGGTTTGAAGTTCTGAAGCGCAAACTGTTTGCGGAAGGGCTGTTTGACCAGGCGAGGAAAAAGCCGCTGCCGCTGATGCCGAAAAAGGTGGCGGTGGTCACATCGGAATCCGGCGCCGCGATCCGGGATATATGGAACGTTTCGGCCAGGCGGAATCCGTCCATTCCGATCCTGCTGATTCCTGTTACCGTCCAGGGGGAGAAAGCCGGAAGCGAAATTGCACGCGGCATCCGGACGGCGGCAGAGCAGCCCGGGATTGATGTGATCATTGTGGCCAGGGGCGGCGGATCCGCCGAGGACCTGTGGTGCTTCAACGATGAGGCGGTGGCGCGGGCAGTGGCGGAATGTCCGGTTCCGGTTGTTTCCGGCGTCGGGCATGAAATTGATACCACCATATGTGACCTGGCGGCGGATGTACGCGCGGCGACCCCCAGCAATGCCGCGGAGATCGTTTTTCCGGACCGGAAGGAACTGGCGGGGCGGACCCGGGCCATGGCGCTTGTGCTGGCCCGGGCGGCAACAGGCGCGATCCGGGATGCGGAAAAAACAGTCCGGGATCTTCGGATGGCGTTTTCCGCACTGTCACCGGAACGCCGGATTGCGGAGCTGACATCCGGGAGCGCACTGAGACGCGCCGCATTGCACCACGCGATACGGATCCGGATGGAAGAAACAGCGGGCATCCTTCAGATGGCCGGACGCGAGCTGGCGCATGTGATGGACCGGCGAATACAGGACGCGGGAACAGCTGTTGTCCGGCTGCAGGAAAAAATGCAGGCAATCAATCCGATGAGCGTACTGAACAGGGGATATGCGCTGGTGTTTGCCGGAAACGGTACGCTGATTACCCGGAAACGGGAAGCAGACTCCGAACGTGAAATGAAAGTCAGGTTTGCTGACGGAGAAATTGAGGTATACCATGACGGAAGAAAAGAAAGAAACGCTGAGCTTTGAGGAAAGACTCCAGTCCGTACAGAACCTGGCGGAACGGATTGAAAGCGGGAAACTGTCCCTGGAAGACTCTGTGCGCGAATATGAAGAGGGAATGAAAATCCTGGCAGGCCTGGACCAGGAGCTGAAGGAAATGAACCGCCGCCTGACGGTGCTTCGGGACGGAAAGGAGACAGAGGTAGATGATCCGGACTTATGACGAATACAAGGCACAGGCTGAACAGGCGCTGATACCGATGCTTTCCTCCCTGGGAGAGATTCCGGAGAAGCTGAAGCAGGCCATGGTATACAGCCTGGAAGCCGGCGGAAAGCGGCTCCGGCCGGTGATGCTGCTTGCGGCATGCGAAATGGCCGGCGGACAGGCGGATACGGCCCTGCCGTTTGCCTGCGCGCTGGAGATGATCCATACCTACAGCCTGATTCATGACGATCTTCCGGCCATGGATAACGATGACCTGCGGCGGGGGAAACCGACCAGCCACAAGGCATTCGGAGAGAACATCGCGATCCTGGCCGGCGACGGCCTGCTGAACGCGGCGGCCGAAGTGATGGCCAAAGCTGCCGTTCGGATCGGGGACCTGAGGGGGATCCGGGCCATGGAAATCATTATGCGGCACGCAGGCGTCACCGGGATGATTGCCGGACAGACCATGGATGTGATATCGGAAGGAAAAACACCGGACAAAACCCTGCTGACCTATATCCATACCCATAAAACCGCGGACCTGCTGGAGGCAGCTGTGGAAGCGGGACTGGCGCTGGCCGGCGCCAATGACCGGGAGATTGACATCGGACGCGAATACGCCCTGCACCTGGGCCTCGCTTTCCAGATGACGGATGACCTGCTGGACGTGACCGGGGATGCCGCCGTGATGGGCAAAAACACGCATGCGGATGAAAACAAGATGACCTGGATTGCGCTGAAGGGAATCGAAGGCACCCGGTCGGACGCCGAAGAACAGGTCCGGCTGGCCGGAGAAGCCCTGGACAGACTGGCATGGGATACGGCGTTCTTCAGGGAAATCGCGGACAATATGCTTCAAAGGAAACAATAAGGGGTGGAGAAGTTTGAAACAGTTGACTAACGGCCCGCCAGAAAGAAGGGTAAAGCAAACAGACCATCGCATGGATGGACAAGCAGGATAGTTCAGATCAGGCAGACTCTTCCTTAATGACGTACCCCCTGAGTCGGAGTAATTCCA
>JAFROK010000019.1 GCA_017429695.1 Clostridia bacterium
ACGCTTGTCCCTGTATATCCCAAAGCTACTACATCTTGCTCTTGAAGCATGGAACATGTCTGTAGGAAGGCCCATCTGGTGGATGGCTCGGTGAAAAAAGTGTTGATTCTACTGAATTTTATACTTGACATTATGGGGAGGAATATGAAATACAGGGTTACGGGAAACATTGACGGGGTACGGGACGGGATGCTGGCGCGGCTGGACAGCCTGTTTGAGTACGAACTGGAGGACGGGTCATACCTGCCCCGGGATATGATGAAAATGCTGGCGGACTGCTCCTGCGCCATCAACCGGGAGATTGCCGTCTATATTACCCGGGACGGGGAAATTGTCAGCGTCGCGATCGGAACGGACTGCGACGTGGAACTGACGGATTACCGGCTGAGGCGGAACGAGAAGCGCCTGAGCTATGTCCGCTGCGTCCATACGCATCCGAACGGGGACGGACGCCTCAGCGACGTGGACCTGAGCGCCCTGAAGATCTTCCGGTATGACGCGATGACTGCCCTCGGCGTAAAGGACGGGGAGCCGACCTTTATCCAGACCGCTTTCCTGGGGGAAAATACGGAAATCCTGATGGATGAACCGGTCCGGTGGTACAAAACACCGGACGCGGAATGGCTGGCCCGGATCGACCAAAGCGATGAGCTGGTCGGCCGGGAGGAAACCCGGGACGTGGACAGCCGGCAGGAAAAAGCGGTGCTCATGGGCATCGAAAGCATGGAATCCCTGGAGGAACTGAAGCGCCTGGCGGAAACCGCCGGGGCGGAGGTGGCTGCCTCCTTCCTGCAGAAGCGGGATAAGCCGGACAGCGCGCTGTTCATCGGGAAGGGCCGTGCGGAGGAACTGAGCCGGGAATGCCAGGCGCTGGAAGCGGACGTGTGCATCTTTGATGAGGAACTGACCGGAATGCAGGTGCGGAACCTGGAGGAAATGCTTCGGATCCGCGTGATTGACCGTACGATGCTGATCCTGGATATCTTTGCCCAGCGGGCGACCAGCGCGGAAGGCAAGCTGCAGGTGGAACTGGCGCAGCTGCAGTACCGTTCCGCCCGGCTGATCGGCCAGGGCCTGGTGCTCAGCCGCCTGGCCGGCGGTATCGGTACCCGGGGCCCCGGTGAAAGCAAACTGGAAATGAACCGGCGCCGGATCCGGATGCGGATGACGGAACTGAAGCGGCGGCTGGACGAGCTGGAAAAACAGCGGAATGTCCGGCGGAAGAACCGGGAACGCAACGAGATACCGGTGGTGGCCCTGGTCGGTTATACCAATGCCGGAAAATCTACGCTGCTGAATACCCTGAGCGGAGCGGATGTCTATGTGCAGGACCAGCTGTTTGCCACGCTGGACGCGGTATCCCGCCGGATGGAGACGGCGGAGAAGACGCCGTACCTGCTGACGGATACGGTCGGGTTCATCCGGAAACTGCCCCATACGCTGATCAGCGCCTTCCGCTCCACCCTGGACGAAGCGGCGCTGGCGGATGTACTGGTGATCGTTTCGGACGGCGCCAGCCCGGATATGCTTCAGCAGCATGACACCGTGGAGCAGGTGCTGGAGGAACTGGGCGCAACGGAGCAGAAACGGATTGAAGTCATCAACAAGGCGGATGCCTGCGATCCGGATCCCGTTTTCCCCGGCGCGGTAATCATCTCCGCGAAAACCGGCGAAGGCCTGGAAGACCTGAAGGAAGCGATTGCCGCGGCCCTGCAGGAATCCTATGTGCCGACATCCTTTGCAATTCCGTTCAGCCGCTACGGGATCCTGAACGAGATCCGCGAAGCCGGTCGGGTGATGACCGAAGAGCATACGGCGGAAGGAACAAAGGTGACGGTGATGATTGCCAAAGAGGATACGGAGAGGCTGGTCCGGAAGTACGGAGCGGATATAGTGGTCAGTGGTTAGTGATTAGTGATTAGTGGTCAGGGACTTGGGAGTTGGTGTTTTATCCTGAGACCTGACACCTGAAACCTTTCATCGGGGGTAGACAGGCATGGGGAAGACGATTGTAGTCGGGCTGGCGGCGCATGTGGACGCCGGCAAGACCACACTGTCCGAATCCATGCTTTTTCTTTCGGGCGCGGTACGCCGCCAGGGCCGGGTAGACCACGGGGACACATGGCTGGATACGGAAAAAATGGAGAAGGAACGGGGAATTACTATCTTCTCCAAGGAAGCGCGCCTGGCCTGGAACCGGACGGAAATCACCCTGATTGATACCCCCGGCCATGCGGATTTTTCCGGGGAAGCGGAGCGGGCGGTCAGTGTAATGGATGTTGCCGTGCTGGTGATCAGCGCGCCGGAGGGCGTGCAGCCGCATACCCGCGCATTATGGAAGGTGCTTCGTGAAAACCGGGTGCCGGTTCTGCTTTTCCTGAATAAAGCCGATCAGTTCCGGGGCGATATGGATGCGCTGCTGGCTTCCGTCCGGAAGGAGCTGGCGGAAGGCGTTGTCATGTTCCCGGATCCCGATCCGGAAAAGGTTGCCCTGTGCGATGAGCGCTGTCTGGACGCGTTTCTGCGGGAAGGGGAGATTCCGGAACGGATGATCCACGGCCTGGTCGCGGAGCGGCGGCTGTTCCCGTGCTTTGCCGGGGCGGCACTGAAGAATGAAGGTGTGGCAGCGCTGCTGGATTTCCTTGCCGGGCTGGACGTGAAAAAGGATTATCCGGCGGAGTTCGGCGCAAGGGTATACAAGGTGGCCCGGGACGCAAGGGGCGCCCGGCTGGCCTTTATGAAAATTACCGGCGGTGTGTTGAAGGCGCGGGACCTGCTGACGCTGAAGGATCCGGAGGGAGAAACGCTCTGGGCGGAGAAGGCGGCGGAAATCCGCCTGTATTCCGGCGCGCGTTTCACGCCTGTTCCGGAAGCGGCGGCCGGACAGGTCTGCTGCGTGCTGGGGCTCAGCAAGGCGGCACCGGGGGACAGCATCGGATCGGATGAAGGAACGCCCGCAAGGCTCATGCGGCCCTGCTATGCCTGCCGGCTGGTGACCGGGCAGGGAACGGACCTGCATTATGTCCTGGACTGCCTGCGGGCCCTGGAGGAAGAAGAACCCCTGATTCAGGTGGAATATATCGAGGCGCGGCGGGAGATCCGTGTTCATTCCATGGGGGACGTGTACCTGGAAGTTCTCCGGCAGCAGCTGAAGGACCGCTTCGGAATTGACGCGTCTTTTGCGGACAGTTCGGTGCTGTACCGGGAGACGATTGAGGCGCCGGTGGAAGGCGTCGGGCATTATGAGCCCCTGCGCCACTACGCGGAGGTGCACCTGCTGCTGAGTCCGCTGCCGCGGGGCAGCGGCATGCAGTTCGACTCCGCGGTGCATGTGGACGACCTGGCGCTGAACTGGCAGCGGCTGATCATGACCCATCTCCGGGAAAAACGGCATATCGGCGTACTGACCGGGGCCCCCCTGACCGATATGCGCATTACGCTGGTGGCCGGGAAGGCGCACCTGAAGCATACGGAGGGCGGTGATTTTCGCCAGGCCACCTATCGCGCGGTGCGCCAGGGGCTGATGAAGGCAAAGTCGATCCTGTTGGAACCCTGGATGCGGCTGGAAATCACCGTGCCGGAGGAGCATATCGGCCGGGTGATGAGCGACCTGACTGCTATGGGCGGGCGGTTCGACGCCCCGGAGGATGTGGGAGGCGGCCTGCAGCGGCTGTGCGGCACGGCATCGGCCGGCGCCTGCGGTACCTACGGTCGGGATGTCAGCGTGTTCACAAAGGGCAGGGGCAGCTTTTCAGCGGAACTGCTGGACTGGGAACCCTGCGCCGATCCGGAAAAAGTGATTGCGGAGAAGGGGTACGATCCGCTCCGGGACACCTGGAACCCGGCGGAATCGGTATTCTGCTCCCACGGAGCCGGGCATCCCGTTCCCTGGAACGAGGTCGAACAGTATATGCACCTGCCGATGCTTTCGGATATCGAAAACCGGATCCGGAAGGAATCATCCGCAGGCAGTGCCGGCGGCGCCGCAGCAGCCTATCACGGGACCCGGGAAGAGGACCAGGCACTGCAGCGGATCTTTGAAAAAACCTACGGTCCTGTCAAGGCGCGCCAGCTGATGTCACCGCCTGCGGAAACACAGAAAGCCGCGGGTCCGGCATCGGTGAAACCGGTATCTCCCGCGGAGGAAATCCTGCTGATTGACGGGTATAACGTGCTGAATGCCTGGGAGGACTGGAAACCCTTCCTGGAAGATGAAAACCTGGAAGGTGCCCGGTATGCCCTGATGGATTTGATGTGCAATTACGCCGGGGCTACCGGCAAGAAAGTGATCGTTGTTTTCGACGCATACAAAGTGCCGGGAAACCCCGGCACGGCGGAAAAATATCATAATATTTTTGTGATTTATACCCGGGAATCCCAGACGGCGGATGCCTTTATCGAACAGACGACCTATATCGCCCGGGGCGCCGCTGTACGGGTGGTGACATCCGACCGGCCGGAGCAGCTGATCGCTTCCGGCCATGCAGCCATGCGCACCTCCGCCCGGGAATTCCGGGAGGAAGTCAACAAAGTCCGCGGGGGAATCGCGGCCTTCCTGTCTCAGAACAACCGCCTCCGGCCGGACCGGTCCATTGAAAAAGCCTATAAGGAAGCGTGGATGAAGAAACACTCTTAATCCCCGACATCAAAGGCTTCCAGCTTTGTTTTCGCGGGGATCGGTTTGCTGTCGCCGTGGCGGACGAAGAGCATGGTGACGGCGGACAGGGCGACAAAGACCGCGGCGTAGGGGAAAAGGGGATACATATTGCCGGCTTTGTCCATCAGCAGGCCGGAAAGATACGGCGTGACAGTCTGGGCGGCCATGCTGGCGGTGTAGTAGAAGCCGGTGTAGCGGCCCACGTCACTGCCCCGGGAAAGCTCCACGACCATCGGGAAGCTGTTGACGTTGATCGTGGCCCAGCCGATGCCGGCCAGCGCGAACAGGATGTTCATCAGCAGGGCGGAACTGTTCTGGCGCAGGGAGGAGGCAATGGCGAAGGAGCCCGCGAGCAGGACGATGCCGATCAGGATCGTCTTTTTCCGGCCGATTTTGCTGGCCAGCATGCCGACCGGGATAAAGGCGATCAGCGCGGTGACCTGGGCGATGATCAGCGTCGTGTTATAATCCCGGGCAAGGACCTGGGTGGCATAGACGGAATACTTGGATGTGACCGCGTTATAACCCATGAACCAGAGAACCACGGATGCCAGGATCAGGAGGAGGGAACGGCGCTCCGCGGAGGACAGCTTCCGGGAATCGGAACTGTCGCTCTCTTCGCCGTCATCGATGCCGTATTTCCGGCTCTCCGCCTCCATTTCTTTCACAAAACGGGGTTCATCCACCTTCAGGCGGAACACCAGCAAACATACCAGCATGATGCCCGCCACGATGGCAAAGAAGGTGGTGTAGCTCATCAGAGAATTCTTTACGGCACCGGTGGAGAAAACGATCCCCAGCACCAGCACCAGAGCGCCGCCGAGGGTTCCCATCAGGTTGATGATGGCGTTGGCCTTGCTGCGCAGCGGTTTGATGGTGACATCCGGCATCAGCGCCACGGCGGGGGAGCGGAAGGTGGCCATGGCAATCAGCAGCAGGAGCAGCACTGCGATAAACAGGATCAGCGTTTTCGGATTGTTGTGTGTGACCCGCTGGGCGTAGTGCTGGCGGGCGGGAACGACATAGTTGGTATAGTCTTTGTTCGTTTCCATTTTTTTGGTTTCGGCATTTTCTACCTGGGATTTGATTTCAGTGAAGGCTGTTTTGTCGGGGAATTTCTCTGCCAGGATAAATTCCTGCTCCCCTGTTACCGGATCGGGATCCGGCATCAGGAGCTTTTCATCTTTCTCCGCATCGTAGAGGCGCTCCAGGGCGGCTGGATCGTCGATGGCGGAGACGTCGGAAATATTCTTCAGCTGCATATTGTCCACAAAGGACAGGGCAACCAGGAGAATGACTGCCGCGATGGTGCCGATCATGATGAACGGGGTGCGGCGGCCGCTTTTTCGGAAATGTTTATCGGAGATCGCGCCGAACAACGGCAGCATGAACAGCGCCAGTATATTGTCCAGCGCCATGATGATACCGGAATTTGCCTGGTTCATGCCGTATTTATCGGTCAGGATTTTCGGAATGATTGTGTCGTAGGCCTGCCAGAAAGTGCAGATCAGGAAGAAGGCAAAGCCGACATAGACCGTACGTTTGTAGTTCAGTTTCATAGGCGCTCCTCCGATGCATTTTTTTCTTTTGCCATTTTACCGTATTTTTTCTATAATCTCAATATATCAGTTGTCAGATATCAGGGAGGCAGGATTATGATCTGGATCATCGCTGCGGTGGTTATTCTGGTTGCGGGATGGATTTTCCTGATTTATCCGGGGAAGGCGTCGCCGGAGGCCAGGGCGCCTTTCACCGGCCGAACGTTTGCCCACCGGGGCCTGTATGAGCTGGACCAGTCCGTTCCGGAAAACTCTCTCACGGCTTTCCGTCGGGCGGCAGAGGCAGGATACGGCGCGGAAATGGATGTCCAGATGACGAAGGACGGGCAGGTGGTCGTGTTCCATGACGATGACCTGAAGCGCGGCTGCGGCGTCGACGGCCGGATCTGCGATATGACGCTGGCGGAATTGCAGGCGCTGCGCCTGTTCGGAACGGAAGAACGGATTCCGCTGTTTGCTGAAGTGCTGGAGATTTTCGGCGGAAAACAGCCCCTGATTGTGGAACTGAAATATGCCCCGAACTGGAAGCCCCTCAGCGACGCCACCCGGAAGATGCTGGCGGAATATCCGGGGCAGGCCTGCATCGAAAGCTTCCATCCGGCGATCGTCCGGGATTTCCGCATCAACGACCCGGAGCGGGTCCGGGGCCAGCTGTCCCAGCAGGCGCGCCTGTATAAAGGCGCCATTCCCGGATACCAGGCGTTTGCCATGAGTCGCCTGCTGACTAACATTGCGACCCGGCCGGATTTTATCGCCTACTGTATCGGCCCGAAGCCGCTGTCCGTGCGCCTGTGTGAAAAGCTGGGCGCCATGCGGGTCTGCTGGACGGCCCGGGATGAAAAGCGCCACGGGGAACAGGTGCGGAAGAACGACGCGGTGATCTTTGAAGGCTACCGGCCGGAAGAATAGTTGTCAGTTTTCAGTTATCAGTTTTCAGCTTTCAGTTGGCAGCTTTCAGTTACAAAAAGATTAAATTCAAAAAAATTGCATTGGCATGATTGCAACCGGAATGGAATTTTGATATAATCCAGTCAGTGATCGCGACAGATCATAAATCGAATATGGGAGGAAATTGGTAATGAAGAAATTTCTTGCATTGTTTCTCGTGATCGCCCTGTGCCTTGGCGCTGTCAGCGCTCTGGCGGACGGTTACAGCGACATCGAGGACACCGTGGCCTCTGCGGACGGCACCTACGTCGTCGCGTTCGTAACGGACGTTGGCCAGCTGAAGGACAAGTCCTTCAACGAAGGCACCTGGAACGGTGTGAAGTCCTACGCGGCCGAGAACGGCCTGACCTATAAGTACTATCAGCCCGCCAACGGCGACCAGGCGACGGACGACGACCGTTACGACGCCATGAAGGCCGCTGCCCAGGCTGGTGCGCAAGTCATCGTCTGCGCCGGCTTCATGCAGGGCACCGCGCTGGCCAAGGCGGCCGCGGATTTCCCGGATGTGAAGTTCGTGTTCATTGATGGCTGGTCCCTGGGCCTGGACAATGTGGTCGGCGTTGCTTACAAAGAAGAGCAGTGCGGCTACTTCGCCGGCTATGCGGCTGTTATGGATGACTTTGAGAAGCTGGGCTTTGCCGGCGGCGGCGGCGGAACCAACCCTGCCTGCATGCGGTACGGCTACGGCTTCATCCAGGGCGCCAATGACGCTGCTGCGAAGCTGGGCAAGAACGTTGAAGTTAAGTTCACCTGGGCGTACGGCGCTTCCTTCAGCCCCTCTGCTGAACTGCAGGCCATGATTTCCGGCTGGTACGAGAACGGCACTGAAGTCGTGTTCTCCTGCGGCGGCTCCATCTTCCAGTCCATCACCGCTGCTGCGGCTGCGAACGATGCGTACGTCATCGGCGTGGACGTAGACCAGAGCTACGAATCCAAGACAGTTGTGACCTCTGCTCTGAAGGGCCTGGTTGAAGGCACCCGCTGGGCGGTTGCGAAGGCCTTTGACGGCACCTGGGGCGAAATCGGCGGATCGGCTGTATCCCTGGGCGTGAATGACGACGCTGTCGGCCTGCCTGTGGACACCTGGAGCCTCGAACAGTTCTCTGTCGAAGATTACGAAGCCCTGAAGGCCGCTGTGGCTGCCGGCGAAATCGCGATCGACGACCAGGCTGCTGAAGGCGATCCCAATGCCAAGGGACCGTGGAGCAACGCGACTGTTCTCTACGTAGAGTAATTGATTTACCGGGAAGCAGGAAGGGCTTCGGCTCTTCCTGCTTTTCATGTAAAATGCAGAGTATTCAGAAAGGGGTGAGGATGGCAGATGGATCACGAGGAAGTGGTTGCGGCCGGAACGGCACAGAAGCAGGCTGCTGCTGATGATTATGTGATCGAGATGTTGCATATCACCAAGGAATTCCCCGGCATCAAAGCCAACGACGATATTACCCTGCAGCTGCGCAGGGGAGAAATCCATGCGCTGCTGGGTGAAAACGGCGCGGGCAAATCGACCCTGATGAGCGTGCTGTTCGGCCTGTACCAGCCGGAACAGGGTGAAATCCGCAAGGACGGAAAAACCGTTAAAATCACCAACCCGAACGATGCCACGGCACTGCATATCGGTATGGTGCACCAGCACTTCAAGCTGATTGAAGTTTTTACGGTAATGGACAATATCATCCTCGGCGCGGAGGACACCAAGCTGGGATTTGTCCAGCGGAAAGCCGCCCGCAAAAAGGTGGAGGAGCTGTCCAAACGGTACGGCCTGACGGTGGACCTGGACGCGAAGGTCGAAGATATTACCGTCGGCATGCAGCAGCGTGTTGAAATCCTGAAGATGCTGTATCGGGAAAACGAGGTGCTGATCTTTGACGAACCGACCGCAGTGCTGACGCCGCAGGAAATCACCGAACTTATGCAGATTATGAAAGGACTGGCTGCGGAAGGAAAGTCCATCCTCTTCATCTCCCATAAGCTGAATGAAATCATGGAAGTGTCGGACCGGGTCAGCGTCCTGCGCAAGGGCCGCTACATCGGCACGGTGAACACGGCGGAAACCAACGCTGTTGAACTGAGCCGGATGATGGTCGGCCATGACGTGCAGCTGGTGGTGGATAAGGCCCCGGCTAACCCCGGAAAAACCGTGCTTCACGTGGAGGATCTGCATGTGCCGTCCCGCCTGTATAAGCACGACGCGGTCAAAGGGGTTTCCTTTGACGTACGGGAAGGTGAAATCGTCTGTATTGCCGGTATCGACGGAAACGGACAGACAGAACTGGTGTTCGGCCTGACCGGCCTTGAAAAGCCTTCGAAGGGTAAGATCGAACTGAATGGCCAGGACATCACCCACGCCCCGATTTCGCAGCGCAGCAAGGCCGGCATGAGCCATATCCCGGAAGACCGGCATAAGCACGGCCTGGTGCTGGATTTTACCCTGGAGCAGAACATGGTGCTTCAGTCTTTCGAACAGCCCCGGTTCCAGAGCATGGGATTCATCAAGTTTGACGAAGTCCGTTCCTATACGGAACGCCTGATTGAGGAATTCGATATCCGCTCAGGCCAGGGTCCCATCACGATCGCCCGGTCCATGTCCGGCGGCAACCAGCAGAAGGCGATTGTAGCCCGGGAAATCGACCGGGACCTGCCGCTGATGATTGCGGTGCAGCCGACCCGCGGCCTGGATGTCGGCGCTATCGAAAACATCCATAAGCAGATTGTTGCTCAGCGGGACAAGAACAAAGCGGTGCTTCTGGTTTCCCTGGAACTGGACGAGGTGATGAACCTGTCGGACCGGATCCTGGTCATGTATGAAGGCGAAATCGTCGGCGAACTGGATCCCAAGCAGACCACGGTGGAGGAACTGGGACTCTATATGGCCGGCGCGAAGCGCCAGAACGGGACAAAGGAGGGAGAGACATGAGTCAGAATGTTGCCGGAAAAAAGCCGGTCAGTCAGCCTGCGCTCGGTTCCGAATCCTTCTGGCATAAGTCCGGAACCCGTTCAGTGCTGGCATCGCTGGTGGCTATTATCATCGGTATGCTGGCCGGCAGTATCATTATCATCGCGGTCGGCATATCCCACGGCATGGGCGGCACTACCATCTGGGACGGTATCCGCCTGATCTTCGGCGGACTGTTTGCTTCGGGCCGTGATGCGGCCGGTAACCTGGTGTTTTCTTTTAACCCGAGTTCCTTCGGTAACATGCTGTTCCGGGCGATGCCCCTGATCATGACGGGTCTTTCCGTTGCCCTGGGCAACAGAGCGGGCCTCTTCAATATCGGCGCTCCCGGCCAGTATCTGGCCGGAACGGCCGCCAGCCTGTTTGTGTCCCTGTCAATCCCCAATACCGTACTGCCGACCTGGCTGATCTGGATCATCGCGTTCTTCGCGGGCATGCTGGCCGGTGCGGTCTGGGGCGCGATTCCCGGTGTTCTGAAAGCTTTCCTGAACATCAACGAGGTGCTGGCCTGCATTATGACCAACTGGATTGCAGCCAACCTGGTGACCTGGATGTTTGATAGCAGCAACCTGAAGAACATGCTGGAAGGCACAAAGAGCGGCTACATTTACAAAACATCCGCGATCCTGAATGATGTTTCCATCGGCGGAACTATCCAGACGGTGGGCGAAACAATACCGGAGAATGCGGAACTGATCGCTTCCCGCGGCAATGTGGCAACTGCCAAGATGGGCCTGGACAGCATCTTCAGCGGCAGCCAGGTAAACGGCGGCATCCTGGTGGCGATCCTGCTGGCTGTGATCATTTATTTCATGCTTTCCAGGACTACGCTGGGCTACCAGATCAAGGCCTGCGGCGCGAACCGTTTCGCCGCCCGGTATGCCGGCATCCGGGATAAGCAGAATATCGTGATGACCATGGCGATGGCCGGCGCGCTGGCAGCAACCGGCGCCTCGCTGTACTACCTGTCCGGCAATACAGAATTCTTCTGGAGCACCTATCAGTCCCTGCCGGCAATCGGCTTCAACGGCATCCCGGTAGCGCTCCTGGCTATCAATAATCCCCTCGGCGTAATCTTCTCCTCGATGTTCATGTCGATGCTGCAGATCTGCGGCGACCGGCTGAAAGAGCTGACAGCATACAACGAGTTTATCACCGACGTAATTATCTCCGTCATCGTTTATCTGTCCGCTTTCATGCTGGTGATCAAGACGTGGATCACGAAGCTGCAGAAGGGGAAGGGGGCGAAAAAATAATGGATTTTCTGGTTCGTCAGCTGTTGATTTACGCGGTGCCGCTGATGCTGGTGGCACTGGCGGGCGTTTATGCGGAACGCAGCGGTATCATTAACCTGGCCCTGGAAGGTATTATGATTTTCGGAGCTTTCATGGGCGTGCTGTTTGTGTACAAGGTACAGGAAATGGGCTGGTTCCAGGAGGCGTTCAATACGGTGGACGGCGTGCTGGCCCAAAGCCGGTCAGAAATCAAGAACCTGGTGGTACCGAACTTCGGGCCGGATGCGGTCAAAGCCCTGCTCTCCCTGCAGGGATTCGAGCTCCTGGCCATGCTGTTCGCGGCCTTGTGCGGCGGAATCTTTGCCCTGCTGCTGGCCTTTGCGGCCATCAACCTGAAAGCCGACCAGACCATCGGCGGTACGGCCCTGAACCTTCTGGCTCCCGCCCTGGTGTTGTTCTTCATCCGGATCATTGCCCAGCAGAATTACCTGAAAATGAGCGGTGATGCGCCGGACTGGTTTATGCTGAAAAAAACCATGTTCGGATATGCAAAGAACGGGGAGATCGGATTCTTCGGTTCTGCCTTCCTCGATAAGGTATATATTGCCACCTATGTCTGTATCATCCTGTTCATCATCATGTCGATCATCCTGTACAAGACCCGGTTCGGCATGCGGATGCGCTCCTGCGGTGAAAATCCCCAGGCGTCCGCCTCGCTGGGCATCAACGTGGTGAAAATGCGTTATGCAGGTACCGTGATTTCCGGTGCGCTGGCTGGCATGGGCGGATTTGTGTACGCGCTGACCACGGCAAACTGCTCTTCCACCGGTGAAGTGGCAGGCTTCGGCTTCCTGGCACTGGCCGTAATGATCTTCGGCAACTGGAAGCCGCTGAACATCTGCGGCGCGGCCATGCTGTTCGGCCTGTTCAAGTGCGTTGCGGCATCCTATTCCACCCTGGATATCAACGGAGACGGTATCTACTGGCTCGATACCCTGGGCATCAACATCAGTGTTTACCGGATGCTGCCCTATGTGATTACCCTGATCGTTCTCTCGTTTACCTCCAAGAGCTCCCGGGCACCGAAGGCGGAAGGTATCCCCTATGATCCCGGGAAACGGTAACCCCGGTTCATTACCAATCACCATAAAGAAGCCCGCCTGCGGTTCTGCAGGCGGGTGTTTTTATCTAGCGCTGTGCCGGAAAGACATGAATAAATCAGCCGCGTTTTCCTTTAGCCATCGCATTCCGGATGGCGTCGATCCGGTCATTCAGCGGAGGATGGGAGTATTCCAGTTTCACCAGCAGGGGACTTGGAGCGAGATTGGAAAAGTTCTCCCGGGCCAGCTTTTTCAGCGCGGAAACCAGCGCCTCACCGTATCCTTCTGTAACGGCCTGCCGGTCCGCCCGGTATTCCATCCGGCGGGAGAAGGCGTTGGCAATCAGTCCGGACAGGGGTGACAGCAGGGCGAATTCCACGGACATGATCAGCACAAAGGCAAATCCGTAGTTAACGCAGTCAAAACCGAAAGCCGGATAAATCCCGGTTGTACGGAGCGTCAGCCAGGCCAGGACGGCCAGCAGCAGCATCCGTGCGGATGAAAGCGCGGCAGACTTCAGCGTATCTTTATGCAGGCCGTGGCCCAGCTCATGGGCGAACACGGCGCAGATTTCCTCCGGCGTCATTGCTTCAACCAGGTTGTCATACAGGACGATGGTCTTCATTTTCCCGAAGCCGGCAATGTAGGCATTGGATTTGGTGGTGCGGCGGGAGGCGTCCATCACGTTGATGGCCCGGACGGTATAGCCGTGCTTTGTCAGCAGGGCGGTCAGGCTGTCCCGCAGTTCCCCTTCCTCCAGGGGCCTGAATTTGTTGAAGATTTTCGTGAATACCGGCAGCAGAAAGGATATACCCAGCATCAGCAGTATCATAACGGCCGCGAAAATGACGATGACCAGATCGCCGCATGCCTGGTGAATCCAGAGCAGCAGGCCGGCCATGATCGTGTTCAGCACCAGGCCGATGACGAATTCCTTGACCCGGTCCAGCCAGAAGGTCTTTTTCGAGGAACGGTTGAAGCCGTATTTTTCCTCAATCCGCATGGTGTCATAGTAATTGAACGGAATCAGCAGAAGATCTGAAACCGTGGCCAGGAGCAGTACCGCGAACATCCGCATAAACAGTGTGTCCGGGAACAGCCCTGCGAAAGCCGCGTATACGTTCAGGCCCATCAGCAGCATACTGATGATCCAGGAAGCTGTGGAGGTCAGCAGACTCAGCCGGTTTTTTTCCCCGTGATACTGCCGCCACCGGGCGTATGTATCCGCATCATATACATCTTTTACATTTTCCGGAACCGGATTCCGGACGGACCGCGCCTGGACAGCGTGCAGCAGCATTTCATATGCCCAGAGCAGGGTCAGGATGATCAGCACAATGATTTTATAAGACATGGGTTTTATCCTCTCCCGGAATTACCGGTTTTCCTTTACAATGGCTTCCCACAGCCCGTTCAGGTAGGCTGCGCCGAGGGCGCGGTCGTACAGGCCGTAGCCGGGGCGGCCCTGTTCGTCCCAGATCATGCGGCCGTGGTCGGGGCGGATGTAGGTGTCCGGGCAGACTTCGTAAATGGCTTTCATGATCTCATACAGGTCCAGGTCGCCGGTTTCGGACAGGTGGGCGGCTTCCCGGAAGTGATGGTATCCGAGGTATTTCACATTGCGGACATGCATCGCGCCGATGCGGTCCATTTTGCCGAAATGCCGGATGATGGCGGGAATGTCGTTGTCCGGATTGGAGCCCAGGGAGCCGGTGCACAGGCACAGGGTGTTGGCCGGGCTGTCGTGGAGGCTGACCATTTTGTCGAAATCTTCCTGGCTGTGGGTGATGCGGGGGAGGCCGAAGATCGGCCAGGCGGGATCATCCGGATGGCAGGCCATGCGGACGCCGACTTCTTCGCAGACCGGGATCACCGCGTCGAGGAAGTACTTGAAGTTTTTCCGCAGGTCATCCGGGGAGATGTTTTCATACTGTTTCAGGGTGGTTTCCAGCAGGGCCAGGCGTTCCGGTTCCCAGCCGGGGAGTGTGAAACCTTTGCTGCCTTCCGCGGTGCGGCGGACGATTTCCAGCGGGCCCATTTCGCCCAGGTCTTTCTCGTCGAAGTACAGGCTGTTGCTGCCGTCTTCCGGGATGATCCGGGCCAGGTCGGTGCGCAGCCAGTCGAATACGGGCATGAAGTTGTAGATGATCACCTTCACGCCGTGCTTTGCGAGCATACGGACGGTGGAGATATAATTGGCGATATATTCATCCCGGGACGGAACGCCCAGTTTGATATCTTCGTGAACGTTGACGGACTCAATGACCTCGATTTCCAGTCCGGCATCGTTGACCTCCTTTTTCAGGGCGGCAAACTCCTCCTCCGGCCAGTCCACACCGGCGGGCTTTTCCAGCAGGCCCATGAGGCCGGTCATGCCGGGAATCTGTTTGACATATTTCAGGGGAATCGGATCGGTCTTGCTGCCGTACCAACGGAAGGTCATTTTCATTTTCGTTTCCTCCTGTGATGATTGTTCGGGGTGGATATCGTGCAAATTGACAATGAATTATACCGCGAAGAAGGACGTTACGGCAAGACACTTGTTTGTTTGACGGAAATGTTGTATCATCTGATGGATGGAAAAAACAAAAAAAACGGAGAACAGACGCGATTGACATACAGAGGAGGCATCTTATGAGCAGGGTCATCTGGATCGTACTGGACAGCGTGGGAATGGGCGAGGCGCCGGACGCAGCGGACTTTGACGACGTCGGCTGCAACACCATCGGCCATATTATGGAAGCGTACCCGGACCTGAAGATCCCGAATATGCGAAAGATCGGCTATGGGAATATCGACGGCATGAAAGGCGTGCAGCCTGTGGAACACCCCATTGGCGCATTTGCAAGGATGCGGGAAATGAGCGCTGGCAAGGATACGACCATCGGGCACTGGGAAATGGTGGGTATTTATACGCCGAAGCGCCTGCCGGTGTATCCGGACGGATTCCCGCAGGAGATTATCGACGCGTTTATCGAAAAGACCGGCGTACCGGGGATCCTGTGCAACGCGGTGGCGTCCGGAACGACGGTGATCAACGAACTGGGCGACGAACACCGGAAGACCCGGAAGCCGATCATCTACACCTCGGCGGACAGCGTGTTCCAGATTGCCTGCGATGAGAGCATTTATCCGCCGGAAGAACTGTACCGGCAGTGCCGGATTGCCCGGGAGATCCTGACCGGAGACCATAACGTGGCGCGGGTCATTGCCCGGCCCTTCATCTGGGACGAAGATGAGTACGTGCGGACCGCGAACCGGCGGGACTTTTCCCGCAAGCCGGAAGCGGACAACCTGCTCACCCGGATTGCGGATGCGGGAATGACCGTGTACGCGGTTGGTAAGATTGAGGACATTTTTGACAGCGTTGGTATCACGGAAGCCATTCATACAAAGGACAACATGGACGGTATGGACCGGACGATCGCGGCGCTGGACCTGGTGAAGGAAGGCCTCATCTTTACGAACCTGGTGGAGTTCGATTCCTCCTGGGGACACCGGCGGGATGTGGAAGGCTATGCCCGCGGACTGGAGGCCTTCGACGCCCGGCTGGGCGAGCTGATGGAAAAGATCGGCGAAGGCGATACGATCCTGATTACTGCTGACCATGGATGCGACCCGACCTTCAAGGGCACCGATCATACCCGGGAATATGTGCCGCTTCTGCTGTACGGCCCGGAAATCAAGGCCGGCGTAAACCTCGGCACGACGGACACCTTTGCCGACGCTGGGGAGACCGTGCGGAACCTGCTGGGCCTGCAACACAGCAAAAACGCGTATGCGGCCAGCCCGCTGCCGGTCGGAAAATGCCTGCCGGTCTGCTGTTAGCTGCCCGCGTCAGCCGCTTCGCAGGTTTTGCGGAGCGGCTGATTTGTATTTACAACCCGGGTGTGGTATAATTTTCAGCGGCGTTCCGGGAACGCTGAAAGACGAGCACCGGAGGGCGCGATGAAAAAACAATGGTACCGGCTGGATAACGCCGCGCTGATTTTTCCGGCGATTATCCGGAAAAACTGGAACAATGTGTTCCGGGTGGCGGTCACGCTGACGGAACCGGTGGACCCGGAGATCCTGAGCCGGGCGGCGGCCGACCTGAAGCCCCGGTTTCCGACGGTATTTGTCCGGCTGAAGTCCGGCTTCTTCTGGTATTACCTGGAAACCGTGCGGGAGGCGCCGCGGGCGGAACAGGACTATGCCTATCCCCTGACGCATATGCCCCGGAAACAGCTGCAGACATTCTGCGTCCGGATTCTGTATTATGAAAACCGAATTGCCGTGGAGATGTTCCATTCCGTGACCGACGGAACGGGCGGCATGGTATTCCTGAAAAACCTGGCGGCCCGGTATCTGGAGCTGAAACACGGCATAACGATTCCCCCGGAAAATGGCATTGTGAACTGGCAGGAGACGCCGAAGAACGAGGAAACCAGGGACTGTTTCCAGCTGTGCGGCGCACCGGTGGGCATCGGCCGCGCAGAAGCCACGGCATACCGTCTCAGCGGCAATCCGGAGGAGGACCATGCCCGGCATGTCATTATGGGCATTGTACCGACGGACGAGCTGATCGGAAAGGCCCATGAGCAGGGCGTTACGGTCACCGCGTACCTGGCGGCGGTGATGGCCGAGGCGGTGCGGGACCGGCAGGCGATGGACGGGAAACCGCCGAAGCAGCTGAAGCCGGTCAAGATTACGATTCCGGTGAACCTCCGGAAAACCTTCGGGCTGGATACGATGCGGAATTTTGCCCTGGCGGTGAACATCGGGTTCGATCCGAAACTGGGGGAATACAGCCATGAACAGATCTGCAAACTGATGTATCACCAGCTGGCGGCGGAAGTGACACCCCAGCGGATGGCTGGGCGGGTGACCACCAACGTGGTTCTGCAGCGCAGCATGCCGATCCGGCTGATTCCGCTGCCGCTGAAAAGAATATGCATGCGGCTGGTGTATGCCATCAGCGGAGAGAGCAAGGGCTGCCTGAACATATCCAATATGGGGCCGATTGTGCTGCCGGACGGGATGGCACAGTATATTGAGCGGTTTGAGTTCGTGATCGGGGTGCAGTATTCGTATCCGAACAACTGCTCGGTGGTCAGCTGGAACGGGAAAACATATATCAGCATGATCCGCGGAATCCAGGAGTCGGAGCTGGAACGGCTGTTCTTCTCTCGGCTGGTGGAGCTGGGGATTCCCGTTGAGGTAGAGAGTGATTAGTAACCCAGGGGGCTTTCCGATCGAATCCAACGCAGGCCGCACTGTGGCCTGCGCCCCTGGACCCCTTCGGTGTGAATGCCCTTGTTTAAGGGAGAGAGACGGTAAGGAAGCAGGGAAGAAAACAAGATGTATTGTATTCATTGCGGAGTGAAATTGCAGGAGGCCAGCGGGGAGTGCCCGCTGTGCCATACGCCGGTGGTCACGACGCCGATGCCGGAGTCCGCGGTGCGGAGCCGGTATTCCGACCGGTATCCGGAACCGGAAAAAGGCCGGGGACGGCTGCTGGCAGCGTGGCTGATCACCGCGGTCATGATCGCGGCAGGCCTGAGCTGCCTGATTGTCTGCCTGCAGACAAAGCACGCGGCGGACTGGTCCGGCTTTGTGCTGATGAGCCTGGCAGTGAGCTGGGTCTGGGTGATCCTGCCGCTGATGTTCCCCCGGTGGCGGCCGATGGTTTTCCTGCCGCTTGATTTCCTGGCCTTGGGCGGGTTCCTACTGTACATATGCGTCAAAACCGGCGGAAACTGGTTCCTGAGCTTCGCATTTCCGGTCACCGGGATCGCGGCGATGGTGACGGTTACGGCTGTGGCGCTGATGCGCTATATTACCCAGGGACGGTTCCGGCTGATGAGCCTGCTGGTGATCTTCATCGGGCTGAGCTTTATGCTGATTGAATTTTTCCAGCATATTACCTTCGGATCACCGATGTTTGAGTGGAGTCTGTACTGCGTGTGCGGCTTCTGCCTGATCGGGCTGTTCCTGTTTGTGGCGAGCTTTATCCCGCCGCTGCGGAACTACCTGCGCAGGACGTTCTTTATCTGAGTCCGGATTGCTCATTTGTTGCGAAAAAGTGAAGAGCATGAAACAAAACAGACGAGTGAATCGTCTGTTTTGATGAAAAGGGACGGAGGAGGAAACCTGGCTTTGAGAAAGATATGGATGCGGGCGGCTGCAGTCCTGGCGGCGGTGATGATCTGCTTCGGGATTACAGGCGGCCTGGCGGCTTCGATGCATACGGAAGCGGATGATCCGGCGATTGAGATGACAGCTGAGATGGGCTATCAGGGAATGATTGCCTTCAGCAAGCCTATGCCGCTGCGGGTGCGGATCCGGAACAACGGGGGAACCGACCTGGACGGGATACTGGCCATCAACGGCTACCAGAACACGCGGCAGTACAACCGCTATGAGCTGAAAATCTCCGTGCCTTCCGGCACAGAGCAGGAATTTGTGCTGCCTTTTACCGTGGTTTCCCGGCAGGACGTATTTACGCCGGAGATTACAGTGGACGGCAAGGTCGTTGAAGCGGTGAACCTGAAGCCCAAAAAACTGCTGGATTTGTCCATCCTGGTGGGCGTGCTGAGCACCAAGCCGACCCGGATGTCCACCATGAGCATCACGCCGGAAAACGATACGGACTATACCAGCGAATACTGGCAGACCATTCCGCTGACCGCGGAGACGTTCCCGGAACAGGCGGAGCTCCTGGAAGCTTTCGGGATCCTGGTGGTGGATGATATCGATCCGGCGTCGCTGAACAAAAAGCAGCAGGATGCGCTGAAGGCATGGATGAAGGGCCGGCATGTGCTGATCTGCAGCGGCAGCGGAAGCAATGTGGCCTGGTTCTCCGAATGGACGGGGCTGGAAATGACCGGTACGGTGACCTCCCGCCAGATCCTGGCCGAGCTGGAAAGGTACATCGGCAGCAATCCGTCCGGCAAGCGGATGGATGCAGAGATCTCCATCATGGCTGACGCGCCGTCGCTGGTTGCGGACGCGGAGGGAAACGGGCTGGTCTTCCGGACGGAAACCGGAAACGGCCGGATCTATACCACCGCCTTTGAAATCGGCGCGTCCAAGCTCTTTGTTGAAAAATCACTGCATTATTTCTGGCGGAAGGTCCTGACCAACTGCGACAACAGCATCTATTACGGCATGCTGTATTCCTATGATTACAATTCACCCGGGGTGGTATATCCCGAAAACAGCATCGCTGTGCCGGTGAACAGCCCGATGCTCCCGTCGGTACTGATTGCCGTCGGCGCGGTTGTGCTTTGCTGCGCGCTGTGGTTCATTCTGAAAAAGGCGGGAAAGCAGACCTGGATGTGGCTGGCGGCGCCGGGGCTGGCGGCCGCAGCGGCAGCGGTGATCCTGCTGATCTCCGGCGGATCCGAACTGAACCGGCCGCTGGCGGCCTATACGGAACATATGGCCCAGCGGGCGGACGGAACGGCCACCCGGTATATCGGAATCAGCGCGGCAGCCCCGGCGTCGGGAATGCACAGCTATCAGCTGGACGGTATGCCGGTCAGCTTGGCGTACGGCTACGGCGAAGACTATTACTATGACTATATTCCGGAAGACCAGCAGGCGCCGGAACCAACCCAAATGGCGATGTGCCGTACCACCGGGGACGGGGAGCAGCGGATTGCGCTGCGTTCGGACGCGCCGTGGGAAATGAAAAGGCTGGGTTCGGAAACTCCGTCATCAGAAGATGGCCGGGTGGACGCAACGATCTGGATGCAGCACGACGGGTTGTACGGGGAAATCCGCAACAATACCGCCCGTTCCCTGAAGGCCGGGAAAGTGATTACCAGTTACGGGTACGTTTCCGTTCCGGCGCTGCAGCCGGGCGAAAGCACCGCCTTCTCCCTGACGGAGAAAGCGGACAGCACACCCGGGCAGAATGCTGCGGCGGATACGGTTCCCCCGGACGGTACCATGACCCGGAAGGGCTCGTTCTCGTTCTATAACGTGGCCAATGCCGCGCTGGACATTCCGCAGGATTCGTGGGACCTGACCGGCCCTTCGGCGCTGCGGCGGAACATGATCAGCTCAGCGCAGGGGCTGATGACGAGCGATTACTATGAATTCGGCGAATCCGCGCTGTTCATTTACAGCGCGGAAATGGAAAACAGCAGCCCGCTGAACTTCCGCGTGGACGGAAAACCGGTGGATAACGCGGCGGGGCTGTCCCTCATCAATGTGGAGATGGATTACCTGCCCGTGGGCAAAACCGGTATCGTATACCGGATACCCGGAATGGACAAAGCCGTCCGGATGCTTATGGATGAAAGCGGCCTGCCGGAAGGCGTGGCGGAATCCGGGCCGGCAAACGACTGGAAAGGCAATTATCATGCCCTGAGCGAAAATCCGGTATTCCGTTTTGCGCTGGCGGACTTGCAGGGGATTGAGATTAACCGGCTGCAGATTGTGGAAGCCAGTTATCTCAGCCAGATCCGGTGCTTCCTGCTGAACGCGAAAACCGGCGAGTGGGACGCAACCGGCGTGAATACGGACGTAAACAACCCGGCGGATTACCTGGACGCGGACGGCATGCTGTACTGCCGGCTGGAATCGTCCGGCGGCTTTGACGCGGATATGAACGTACCGACACCGGCGCTGCTGCTGGAAGGGAGGGATCCGAATGCTGAAAATTGAACACCTGACCAAACATTACGGCACTTTCCCCGCCCTGCAGGATCTGAGCCTGGAAATACCGGAACGGCAGCTGCACGGGTTCCTCGGCCCCAACGGCGCCGGGAAAACCACGACCATGCGGATCCTGGCGACCCTGATGACGCCCACATCCGGCCGGGCCAGCGTGGACGGCGTGGATGTGGTTCGGAAACCCCATGAAGCCCGGAAGCTGATCGGGTATATGCCGGACTTTTTCGGCACCTATGACAACCTGACGTGCCGGGAATACCTGGATTTCTACGGCCGCTGCTACCGGATCGGCGCAAAGGAGCGCCAGCGGATGGCGGATCAGCTGCTGGAGCTGATCCAGCTCGGCGACAAGCGGGACACGTATGTGGATTCCCTGTCCCGCGGCATGAAGCAGCGCCTTTGCCTGGCCCGGAGCCTGATTCACGATCCGAAACTGCTGATCCTGGATGAGCCGGCTTCCGGCATGGACCCCCGGGCGCGGGCGGACATGAAGGGCATCCTGCGCACGCTGCGGGAGATGGGGAAGACGGTACTGATTTCCTCCCACATCCTGCCGGAAATGAGCGAGCTTGTGGACAGCCTGACCATCCTGAACCGCGGACGGCTGGTGCTGTCTGAGGACGTGAAAAGCCTGGCGGCACGGATGAGCGGGAATGCCCCGCTGGAGATCCGCCTGGCGGAAGGCTGCGGGGAGGAAGCGGTGGATGCCGTTGTGGTCTGCCTGAAGGAACTGCCCGGCGTGGCGGAAATCCTGCAGCCGGAACCGTACCTGCTGCAGGTGCGGCTGGAAGGCGGGGATGAGCAGTGTATGCAGATGCTGCGGGAAATGACAGCCCGGGGACTGCCGGTTACCGATTTCCACCGGATCCCGATGAACCTGGAACAGGTCTTTATGGAGGTGACGCAGGATGAGTAATCCGATTCTTGCCTTTTCCGCCACGCGGCGCATGCGTTCCTTCCGGACGATCCTGACGGTCACGGCCTACGCGGGCATGCTGCTGCTGATTGCAATCCTGATGCTGAAGGGCATGTTCGGTACCAGCGTAACGATCCAGTCCATGCAGCAGGGCGTTCGGTGCTACCTGATCCTGACGGCGGCCCAGTTTGGGCTGCTGGTGCTGATCGGGCCGGCCATGACCTCCGGCGCGATTGCCGGGGAGCGGGAACGCCAGACCCTGGAACTGCTGCTGGTGACCAATACGCGTTCCTTCCGGATCGCGTCCGGCAAGATGCTGGAAAGCTATGCCATGCTGGCGCTGCTGATTGTCAGCGGAATGCCGGCCATGTGCCTGACCGTGGTGGTGGGCGGCGTGTCCTTCAGCCAGGTACTGGTGAGCATGCTGTTCCTGCTGGCGGTGGCTTTCGGCACGGTATGCGTGGGCGTGTTTGCGTCCGCCTGCTGCCGGACCTCTGTGCGCAGCGGCGTCATGAGCTACCGGATTATCGCACTGATTGCCGTGATTACGGCGCTGCCGTTTATCTTCGGCTATCCGCGGAATATCACGGATGTGGTGTATGACAGCCAGCAGTACGCGGCGCTGACAAAGGATGGCGCGCTGAAGATGATTCATCCGTTGCTGTACTGCAATCCCGGCTTCGGCCTGGTGGCGCTCCTGCAGGATCAGACGTCCCTGCTTTCCGGCGGCAGCCTGGAAAATATCCCGGGCTTCGGAACGGCAACCATGGTGCAGCGGACGCAGTACCAGCAATGGGGCCGGCTGCTGTGTACCTACCTGATGATGGACAGGGCCGGCGGGCAGAGCATCGCGCTGATTTCCAGCGGGGCGATTGCCGTGGCAGGCAGCGTGCTGATGGGCATTGCGACGTTCCTGATCCGGCCGAGGCGGAAACGAGTGATCGGGGATTAGGTGTCAGGTGTCAGGATATTGAGTTGAGGGTTGAGAGTTCGGCGTGAAGAGTTTTAGTGATTGTCTGAAACCGGTGAAGCGGCGGATCCGTTGGAACCGGATGGTCCGCGGGGCGGCCTTCGGGCTGGCCGCGGGCATGGCCTGCGCCCTGGTGATGCTGGTTTTGTCCCGGCTGGTGATGATCCCGGATGCGAAGAGCTGGGCGGGAGCAGCTTTGGCTGCCGCCGGGATTCTGTGTGCCCTGGGAAATATGCTCCGGAAGGTCAGCGACCGGGACGCGGCGGTTCAGGCGGATCGGTGCGGCCTGATGGAGCGGGCGGCCACGGCACTGGACGTGTCCCCGGATGAGGCGGCGGACGAAATCGGCCGCGCGATGCGGGAAATGCAGATCCGGGACGCATGTGAAGCACTGGAGAACCTGGATCCGAAAAAGATCCGGCCGGGGTCCGTGCGGCGGCCGCTGGCTGCCGCCGGGATCGGGTGCGTCCTATGCGCCGTGATGCTGCTGATTCCGAACGCCATGGACCGGAAGGCGGAGGATTTCAAAGCGCTGCAGGTGAAACTGAACCGGATGACTGCGGAGGCGGAGCAGGCGGCAAAGCAGGATGAGGCGGGACTGACCGAAGCGGAAAAACAGGCACTGCGGAAACTGACCGAAGACCTGAAGCGGGACCTGGTCCGGAGCCGGGACGAGGCGGACGCGATGGTGGCGATTGACCGGGCGGAAAAGCGCCTGGAACAAATGCAGAGCAGCACCGCCGGCGATGCACAGAAAGCGATGGAAGCTGCACAGGCGCTTTCGGAGGCACTCAGCAGGGCGGGTCTGGACAGCCTGGCGCAGGCGGTATCCGCGGGGGACGAGCAGGCCCTGGCCCAGGCGCTGGCCGGGATGGACGCCGAAACTGCGGAAGCCCTGGGCAAAGTGGCGGAGGAACTGTCCGGCGAGGCGAAGGAAGCCGCGGAAGCGATGGCGTCCGCCGGGGAAGGCGGAGACGCACAGCAGGCGGCGTCTGAGGCCATGAACACCCTGCGACAGGGACAGGCCGGCGGAACGATGAGCGCTTCCGCCATGCAGCAGGCGCTGCAGAGCATGAAGGCGGCGATGAGCGGAACCGGCAGCGGGTCGGACGGCAGCCAGAGCGGCGGGAAATCGCCCGGCTCATCCGGCAAAAGCGGTACCTCCGGACAGGGCGGAAGCGGCGCAGGTTCCGGGGACGGCGCCGGACAGCAGATGCCGGGAGGCAGCGGAACAGACGGTGAAAAATCCGCAAAGCCCCGGTCGGACCCGAAATACCGGGAAAGCACGTATGAAACGATCTATGATCCGGAAAAGGCGGACGCCGGGTTCCGGGATGTGATGACGGAGCAGAAACGGCTCGGGGAGGATTCCATCCAGATTCAGGCCGGGGAAGGCAAAGGCACCGTGGACGGTTCCGTGCCCTACGGACAGGTGGTCGGGGAGTATGCCCGGACGGAAACGCAGTCGGCGGACAGTGAGAACCTGACCGGGCAGCAACGGGAATGGGTCCGGGAGTATTTCCGGCTCCTGACGGAACAAAATTAGGTGGCAGTGAGGAGTTTTGCATATGGACATGAACAGTGAAATCCGGGGATTTGCGGAGAAGTATGAGCAGCTGCGCGGGGAGATTGCGCAGGAGATGATCGGGCAGGCGGACGTGGTGGAACACCTGCTGTTGGCGGTGATCGCCGGGGGCAACGTGCTGCTGGAAGGTGTGCCCGGCCTGGGAAAAACGCACCTGGTGCGGGTGCTGAGCAAGGTGATGGACCTGCCGTTTTCCCGGATTCAGTTTACGCCGGACCTGATGCCGGCGGATATTACGGGTACGAATATCCTCGTGCGGACGGGGAGCGGCAATGAGTTCCGCTTCCAGGAGGGACCGCTGTTTTCCTCCATCGTCCTGGCGGACGAGATCAACCGGGCGACACCCAAGACCCAGGCGGCGCTGCTGGAAGCCATGCAGGAGCATTCTGTGACCGTGGCCGGGGAAACCCGGAAACTGCCGGAACCGTATTTTGTGCTGGCTACCCAGAACCCGGTGGAGCAGGAAGGAACCTATCCCCTGCCGGAAGCGCAGCTGGACCGGTTCATGTTCAAGATCCTGGTGCCCTTCCCGTCGCTGGAGGAGCTGGGCGGAATCATGAACCTGACCGTCGGCGAAAGCGGAAAGGAAGCCCGGCGCGTGATGGGCGCGGAGGAGCTGCTGGCCATGCGGGAGACCGCGCGGCGGGTGCCGATCGCGGCCAGCGTGCAGGAGTTCGCGCTGAAACTGGTGCTGGCGACCCATCCGGAACAGGCGGATGCCCCGGAAACGGCCCGGAAATACCTGCGCTTCGGCGCGAGCCCCCGGGCAGCCCAGGCGATCCTGTCCACAGCCCGGGTGCGGGCCCTGAACCAGGGACGGTACAACGTGGCTTTCGAGGATATCCGGTATGTGGCGCCGGCCTGCCTGCGCCATCGGCTGGCGTTGAATTTTGCCGCCGTCACCGAAGGAAAGGATATGGAAAGCATCATCAGCGGGCTGATGAATTTTAGTGATTAGTGAACAGGAGTCAGTGAATGCTTTCGGATTCGTTTTTGGCCAGGCTGGACGCGATGCGGCTGGCGGTGCGGGGACGGGCCCAGGGCGGCGCGGGCGGCAGCCGGCGCTCCGCAAAGCTCGGATCCTCCGCGGAGTTCTCCGATTACCGGGAGTATATTCCCGGGGATGATATCCGCCGGCTGGACTGGAATGCCCTGGCCAGGTTTGACAAGCTGTTTGTCAAGCTGTTCATGGAGGAGCAGGAGTCTGCTGTAACGATCCTGCTGGATGGCAGTGTGTCCATGGCGGAAAAATGGGATACGGCCCGGATGGCGGCGGAGACCGTCGGCTACCTGGCCCTGACCGGCGGCGACCGGCTGAAGGTGGTTTTCCTGCAGGAAGGGGAGCCCCGGGTTTCCCCGGTGCTGTCCGGACGCCCGGCCTATGCCCGGCTGGAACAGTTCCTGGACATGTGCGTGCCCGCTGGCGCCGGCTCCCTCACGGAGAACGTGCAGCACCTGGACGGGCTCCGGAAAGGCCTGTGCTTCCTGATCAGCGACTGCTATGTGCCGGAGGGAATGGACGGCATCCTGGACTTCCTGCGCTATTGCCGCCAGGAGACGGGCGTGATCCATGTCCTGTCCGCCTTTGAACTGGCGCCGGAGCTGGACGGGGCCGTGCGCCTGACGGACGCGGAAACCGGGGAAAAGGTGGATGTGCTGGCGGACCGGGAAACAGCGGAACAGTACCGGCAGGCGCTGGAAGCGTTCCTGGCGGATGTGAAAGGCAGCTGTTTTCAGCGGGAGGCGCCATACCTGCTGCTGGACGGCGGAAAGAATTTTGAGGAGGAAATGATCCCGCTGCTGGCCGGCAGCGGAATCATCGGATGATATGATCGCGTTTGCTGCGCCGCAGTTCGCGTGGATGCTGCTCATCCCGGCGGCGGTGGTTGTGCTGTACCTGCTGCGGCGGAAATATGTGCCGCGGCAGGTTCCATCTGCCTTTCTCTGGCAGAAGGCGCTGCGGGACCACGCGGCCAACCGGCCGCTGCAGCGGCTGCGGAAAAACCTGCTGCTGCCTGTGCAGCTGCTGGCGGCGCTGCTGCTGGCCCTGGCACTGATGCAGCCGTATATTCCCGGCGGCGAGGCCGGCCGGACGATCCTGATCTTCGATATTTCAGGCAGCATGCAGGCGACGTCCGGCGGTAAAACACGCCTGGACGAGGCGAAGGCCCGGGCGGAGGAACTGCTGCGGGGCCTGCCGGCCGGCGAGGAAATCACTGTGCTGGCTGCCGGGGAGGATACCCGGCAGATGACGCTGGGCTCCCGGGACCGGGAGGAAGTGCGGCAGGCCGTGCTGTCCCTGGCATGTGAAAACGGCGGGGCGGACCTGGAACGCGCGGTTTCGCTGGCGGAGGCCATCCGCAGGGAAGAGGAAGCCGGCGCGCGGATTGTCGTCTTTTCCGACAGCTATATTCCCCGTTCGGCTGTTACGGCCGTGAACAGCGGCGCCGGCGAGGAAAACCGGGCGGTCAGCGCGCTGACGGCGGAAGAGGGACGGGTCTACGCGCGGATTGCCAACTATGGCAGCGACTGCACTGTAACGCTGGCCTGCCTCGCGGACGGAAACCTGGCGGAAGCCAAAGAACTGAGCATTCCGGCGGGGGAAACGGCCGGGGTTACCTTTGCGATTCCCGAAGGAACTGTGCTGGCGGAAGTGGAAATCCGGGAAGCAGACGCGCTGGCGGCGGACAACCGGGCTGCGGCGGCGGTCATCCGCCCGGTGCGGCGCACGGTGGCGCTGACGGACGACAGCCTGTTCCTGGAAAGCGCGCTGAAGGTGCGGCAGGATCTGACCGTGGTGCGGACCTCCGGGGAGAATCCGGAAGGCACGCCGGCGGACCTGTATGTGACCGGCAGCAATCCCGTGGTCTTTACCCGGTATCCCGGGGAAACGGTGTTTTCCTTCGGGGAAGAGCAGGAAGCCAAAGCATCCCTGGCGGCGGAGAATACGCCCCTGACCGCGGGGCTTACCCTGAAGAATGTCACCCTGCGATCCTTCCGGCCGGTTGCCGGCGGAAAGGCCATGCTGCGCTGCGGAACGGAAGCTGCCGCGGCGTATACGGATTCGGAAGTGGCTGTCGGGTTCGACCTGCATGATACGAACCTGCCGCTGAAATATGATTTCCCGGTCATGATCCAGAACATCCTGGACCTGCTGATTCCCCGGCAGGCGTCGGAAGCGCCGGAAACGGAGCCCCTGATGCCCGCCCGGGAAAGCGATGTGCGCGCTGTGGCGCCGGACGCGGAAGGCCCGGGCAGCGGCGCCCTGCCCCACGGGGGACAGGACCTGACGACCTGGTTCCTGATTGCGTTCCTTTTCCTGCTGATCGCTGAATTCCTGCTGGCCCGGCAGCCCTGGCTCCGCGCCGGCAAAACCGCGAAGGGAGGGAAACGGCATGCGCGTTGAGTTTGCATATCCCGCGCGGCTCTGGCTGATTCCCGCCTGCGCCGCCGTGATCTTCGCAATTGCGTGGCTCCAGCGGAGCCGCAGCCGGAAGGAGCGGGTTTCCCATATCCTGCGGTATATCCTGATTGTGCTGACGGTGCTGGCCGTCTCCGGCATGAGCCTGATGACCGCGAGCCCGGACAGGGCCGCATGGCTGGTGGTGGACGTGTCTGCGTCCATGCCGGAAGAGGAGGCCATGGCCCTGGCCCGGCAGGCGATGCAGGCTGCCGGCGACCGGAAAACCGGCGTGATTGTGTTCGGACAGAACGCGGCGGTGGAGAAATCCCTGAATTCCGGAGCATCGGGCATCGGGGATGTCCACAGCATCATCCGCCGGGACGGCAGCGACCTGGCGGAAGCGCTGGACCTGGCGGCTGCACTGCTGCCGGAGAGCATGAACGGCGGTATCGCCGTCATCAGCGACGGAAAGGTAACCGGCGCGGAGGAATGGCTGAAGACCGGCCGGAAGATTCCGGTCAATACCCTCCAGATGGAACAGGAATCCGGCGCAGACGCGCAGGTAACGGACGTTTCCGTGCCCGCGAATCTTTATACCGGACAGAAGTATAAAACCCAGGTGACCGTGCATTCCAATACAGCCGGCCGGGCCACGCTGCTGCTGACAGAAGGCAGCGGGGAGGCGGAACCCCATTATGTCACGCTGCGGAAAGGCGAGAATATCTTTTCCTTTGAGTCGGAAGCAAAAACCGGCGGTGTGGTTGCCTGTGAAGCCAGGATCATCCTGCCCGGGGACACGGTCGGCGCGAATGATACCGGCGGCGCCTATGCCACGGTGGCCGGTGAAATCAGCGTACTGATCGTCGAGGGACAGGACGGCGCCGGGAATGAACTGAAAAAGATGCTGGAAAGCGCGGGCATGCATGTGGATAAAATCCTGCCCGGCGCGCTGGACACGGAAGCCTCGGCGCTCTGGGCATACCATGCGATCGCCCTGGTGAATGTGGACGCGGACGCGCTGGCTGAAACGCAGATTGAAGCCCTGGACCGCGCGGTCCGTGACCTGGGATGCGGCCTGGCCGTATTCGGCGGGGACAGCAGCTATGCTCTGGGCAATTACCGGGGCAGCGCGCTGGAGAAGATCCTGCCGGTGAACATTGACGTCCGGAACCGGATGGACCTGCCGACGACTGCATTGGTGCTGGCCATTGACAAATCCGGTTCCATGATGGGGGATACGCGCGGCATCACGCCGATTGAAATGGCCCGGGAGGCGGCCTGCAGCGCGCTGGAAGTCCTGAACGAGCGCGATACGGCGGGCGTGATTGCCTTTGAGGACAGCGCCAAATGGGTTGTTCCGATGAGCAACGTAACCGACGTGGCCGGCATGCAGGCGAAAATCCGAACGATTACCGCCGACGGCGGCACCGCTTTCTATTCGGCCATGATGATGGCTTACAAGGCGCTGAAAAATACCGACGCCCAGTATAAACACCTGATTTTCCTCAGTGACGGGGAAGCCGGGGATACCGGCTATGTGGAGGTCGCAGAGCAGATGGCCGCGGAGGGCATCACGGTGACCACGGTGGCTGTGGGCACCGGCGCGGACCGGAAAACGCTGTCGAAAATTGCGGAAGCCGGCCGGGGCCGGATGTATGTGGCGGGAATGTCCACCGATCTGCCGAAAATCTTTACCCGGGAAACCATGCTGATTTCCGGCGCCTATGTTCAGAACCGGACCTTTACGCCGGCGGTAGCGGACCCGTCCATGACGGATTTTGCCGGGTTCCCCGTGCTCACGGGCTACCTGGCCACCGCCCAGAAGCCGCTGGCCACTGTATCCCTGTGCAGCGACCGGCAGGATCCGATCCTGGCCTGGTGGCAGTACGGTGCGGGCCGCGTGGCTGCCTGGACAAGCGATATCCAGGGCGGCTGGAGCGCCTCCTTCCTGAACTGGGACGGGGCGGCGGAATTCTTTGGCGGAATCGTCTCCTTTATCCTGCCGCAGCATGAAAACGCGGGAGAGGCGGCGCTTTCGGACGGAAAACTGCGTTTTACCGCCAATGCGGACGCAGAGATCCTGGAAAAAGCCGTCCGGGCGGAAGCGCAGATTTATCCGCCGGGCCGGGAAAACGCGGAACCGTCAGCCGTAACGCTGGAGCAGGTCAGCGCCGATACATTTGAAGGCGCGGCGGATACGGATGAGGCCGGCGCCTACGCCATGAAGATCATGCTGTATGACCGGGAGGGGAACGAACTGCTGGCGGCGGACTGCGGCGCGGCGGTGCCCTGGACCCGGGAATACGACCTGCGGAATACGGAGGACGGCATCCTGCAAAAACTCAGCAGCGAAACCGGCGGCCGGGCGGTCGAAAGTCCGGAAGCCCTGACGGATTTCCCGGATACCGCGGCGCGGAAACGCCGGGACCTGACGCCCTGGCTGATGCTCCTCGCCGGGCTGGTATTCCTGTTTGATATCGCCCAGCGGCGGCTGGACCTGCTGAAGGAAAAAGACAAAAAGAAAGACGCGGCCGGACCGGCTGCGCCGGAGGCCGCGCCGAAGCGCGAAAAGAAAGCGAAAAAGCCGGAGCCGGAACAGCCGCAGGCGGCGGAAGTGCTCTGGCAGAGTTTGCAGAAGAAGAAACGGCTGTAAAAAACCTTATACTTCGTAGTCGAAACAGCTGCGGACTTTGGTATAGGGGCGGACCTTGCCAGTGGCGACGGCAACGTGGGCCGGGTGGCCGGAATAGCCCTTCAGCGCCTGCTCATTTTCAAACAATGAGTCGAGCATCAGGTCCGCGTTGGAGCTTTCGAGCCCGGCGGTATGTACCCGGATTTCCTTAAGTCCCGGAATCTGCCCCTTCAGGCCCTCCAGGCCCTCTTTGATGCCCTTTTTGATGGTTTCCTTCTCCGCGCCGGAGTATTCCTCCTTCAGCGTCCATACGATAATGTGCCTGACCATGGTGATATCCTCCATTCTTATAATAGATTTACAGAAACGATTTCCGGCAGGCGATAAAGATCCCGCCGGCCAGCAGCGCGCTCAGGAAATCTGCCGCACACTGGGAGGCCAGGATGCCGTCATATCCGAAAAGGGCGGCCGCAACCAGCAGCACCGCGGCAAAGATGACGCCCTGGCGGCTGAGAGAAAGCGCCAGCGCGGGCGCGGCTTTGCCGGCCGCCTAGAACAGGCAGGTCATGAGCATCACAATGCCAGCGAAAACGCTGCCGGCCACATGCCAGCGCAGCATCGGCACGCCCAGGGTGACCAGTGCGTCGTCCGGCGTGATTACCCGCAGAAGCGGTTCCGCTGCCAGGGCGACGATCAGCGTCATGGCCAGGGACAGCGCGCTCAGGAATATCAGGCAGAACCGGAGCAGGCGGCGGATTTTTTCCCGCTCGCCGGCGCCGGTCAGGTAGCCGAACAGCGGAATGCCGCCGAAGGAGAAGCCGACCAGGATCATCTGCACGATCATGGTGACCTTGGTGACAATGCCCATGGCGGCGATCGCGTTGTCATAGCTCTTCAGCTGCTGGTTGACCAGGATTGTGCACAGGCTGGTGGCAATGTTGGTGATGGCGGCGGTGATGCCGACAGCCAGCACGCTCCGCAGAAACGCGCCGGGAATGCGGAAAACGGGTTTCACCGAAAGCACCGCGCTCTTTTTCAGGACGATGACCAGCAGGAAGATGTCGCTGCAGGCGTAGCCGATCACCGTGGCCAAGGCCGCGCCGGCGGAACCCATGCCCGGAATCAGCAGCGGGTCCAGGATGATGTTGACCACTGCGCCGATGACGGTGCCAACCATGGATAACCCGGCCATCCCTTCGCACCGCAGCAGGTTCATATGGATAAAATTCACCACAATCAGCGGCGCGCCGATCAGCAGCACGGTTCCGTAATCCCGGGCATGGGGAAGCGAATTCGTGTCAGACCCCAACAGGGAAAGGAACGGCTCCCGGAACAGAAGCAGGATACCACCGATCACCGCGCCGGTAATCAGCGCAATCCAGAAGCAGAAGGCACTCAGGCGGCCGGCTTCCTCCCGGCGCTGCTGGCCGAGCAGGCGGGAGAGCATGGAGCTGCCGCCCTGGCCGAAGATGTTGCCGAAGGCCATCAGGATCATAAAGATCGGCGCGCAGACGGATACGCCGGCAATCAGGTCGGAATTGCCGGTCTGGGCAATAAAGTAAGTATCCGCCAGGTTGTAGACGATAGTGACAATGGAACCGAGTACCACCGGCAGGGAAAGATGGAAGTAATTCGATATCAGGTTTTCCCCGCCGAGCCGGTTTTCTTTCCGTGCCTCTTCCATGAAAAGCAGGAGTCCTTTCTCCGGGATCGAAATTTAACATCAGACCTGAAAGGATTATACCATGATTTCCCGGCGCTGTTCAACGGAACTTTTCCGGCGGCCGGACGTCTGACAGAGTGAACGGAAACCTGACCACACCCCTGAAGGAGGCAATCGGAATGAAAATGCTGAAACAACTGACGGCCATGCTCCTGGTCATCGCGCTGGCGGCTGGATGCGCCGCCGCCGCAGCCGCGGCGAAGGACAAGGAACCGGAAATCATCCTTTATACCGTATACCAGAACCTGTTTCCAGACGGGCTGCGCCTGCAGGCCGGCGTCATGGACGACCGGGGCGGCCTCTGGACGCTGGATACCGTGGTGCCGGATTACGACGGATCCGTGGGCATGGACGAATACCTCTCCGTCCTGCTGAAGGAAGGAAAGTTGACCGCGGCCGGAAAGATCGACCGGGACACGTTCGATGTGAAAAGCCTGATCATCAGCGCGGAGGATCAGGGCAATGAGACCGAGGCGGTCTGCGAAGGTGCCGGCTGTGAAAGCAGTTATGCCATTGAACGGGACTGGGAAGGGAATGTGCGGAAGGTGCTGCTGGGCGTCAGCGGGGACAGCAGGTTCGAAAATACCGATCCGGATGCTCAGGCGCTTTACCTGCTTCTGCGGGAAACCTTCCCGGAAGTGGAAAATTACGCCTGGAGCGATATGGGACCCCGGGGATTCAGCCCGGTATCGATCATCGATTTCTGCGGATGGCAGGATATCGACTTTAACGGCCTGGCCATCTCATGCGCGGATATAGACTGCGAGGCCGGGCTGATCCCGGTGGAGCTGAATGACGCGGACCGGGAAAGGGTCCTGAAGCTGGTCACCACCGGCAACGTAACCGGCAAGGCCAACGCCACCATGATCAGCGGCGGAATGACGGAATACTGGTTTGAGGATGAAAACGGCAAATACATCTGCGGCATCCAGCTGTATGACGGCCTGATGATCATGGACGACGGCATGTGGTATGTCGCGGATTAGTTTTCAGTTTTCAGTTAATAGTTGAAGTGGATTATGGAGACCGGATTCCGGGTCTCCTTTTTTACACAAAGCAAACTATTCGCAATATTGATGCGATGTTCGCCAAATGAGATGTCAGGCTTCAAATTTGAAAAACAGGAGGATGTGTGGTAAAGTAATATCTGATTTTTTCCGCGGAAACCGGAACCTGAGAGGAGGCGGAAACAACGTGGGAAGAAGACGTGAAGTGCAGCAGCAGGCCGGATATTACCAGCCGCCGGTTCAGCCGGCAGGCGCTCCCGTATATTATTATCCGAATCAGGCGCCGGGTATGGTCAACCCCGCCGCGTATGCCGCGGAGGCGGAACAGCGGGCCCGGGAATACTGGGAACTGAGCCGCAGCAGGCTCCGGACGCTGAAAATCATCGGCATCCTGCTGATTGCGGCCGTTGCGCTGACGGTGCTGTTTGCCCTGGGCGTGATCAGGCCGGCCCGGTTCGGGGATGGGGCGGTTGTTACCGAATTTAAACTGAAGGATATCGGGGAGCTGGCCACGGAAGCCGCCTCGCTGAGCATTGTCCAGCCGGTGGAGGTATCCCGGAAGGTCGGGGTGGAACTGCCAGGAAGCAAATCCCGGTACGACCTGACCTTTGCGCTGGTCGTCAAGGCCGGGCTGGATTTTGACCAAGTGGTCCTGCAGGTGGACGGAAGCAAACATGAAATCAGGGTCAGGATGCCCGACGTCCGCATTCTCAGCTCGGAGGCGTACCTGTCCGCCCGGACCGGCGGTGAAAACCCCTTTTCCCAGCTGACGCCGGAAGAGATCGAGGAAGCCCGGAAGAAGGTCATCGAAAAGGCGGAAACCGTTGCCTATGAGCGGGGCACGCTGATTGCGGCCCGGGAAAACGCGGAGAAGCTGATCAGCGGGCTGCTGGCCGGCGGCTATGACCTGAACGATTACCAAATTACCTATGAGTGGCCGTAAGGGCTGAAAGGAATCAGGCCTATGAAGAAAAACAGGTATCAGGATCCGTATACCGGCGCGGCAGGCCCGGACAGCCGGCCGCCCTGGATGATTCCGCCCAAACGGCGGCAGATGCCCAAACCGGTACGCCGGCTGCTGACGGTGTTCGGCATCATCGCCCTGATCGTCCTGGGCATTTACATCTACATGCTGTTCAATCCGTCCGTGGGGCGGAATGTGATTTACAAATAACGCGGAGAAGGGAGGCGTTTTCCCATGTACAGTTGTCCCGGATGCGGGTCGCAGATGGTGTTTGACATTCCGACCCAGGGACTGAAATGCGGCCGGTGCGACCGGACGATGACCGTTCAGGAGGCGGATGAGAAGGAAGCCCGCAAGGCGGGAAGCTCGTTCTCTGTCGACCTGCTGACCTGCCCGACCTGCGGGGCGGAAATCCGCGCGCTGAATACTGCGGCGGCTGCCTTCTGCAGCTATTGTGGCAGCTCCGTCATGCTGGAAAAGCAGGAAACGGAGTTTGACCCCCAGTCGAGCCTGATTCCCTTTAAGGTCACGCGGGACCAGTGCTTTGAAAAGTACCAGGAGATGCTGAAAAAGAGCTTCTGCGCGGATCACCGGCTGAAGAAGAACATCTCTGCGGACAGCTTCCGCGGCATCTATGTGCCGTATCACATGTATGAAGCCGCCGCGGTGGGCACCATTACGGTCGAGGGCACGGAGACCAAGCGGAACGATACCTATTATTACAACACCAGCGTGGCGCTGAACCACCATTATTCGGGCATTGTCCACGACGCTTCCCGGGAAATGCCGGACAGTATTTCCGAGCATATCACCTTATCTCAGGACTGCTCGGACAAGTTTGTGCCCTTCTCACCGGCCTACCTGAGCGGCTTCTATGCCGATGTGCCGGATACGGACGCGGACAAGTACCTGGACTACGCGAAATCCGAGGCGATCCGCAAGGCGCTGGATGATACGATGCCCACCCTGGAGGACGACAACCTGAACTATTCCGTCGGAACCACCGAGAAAAAGCTGCAGGAAGTGGCCTATGCGAAGCATACCGGGGACACGCTGCTGCCGGTATGGTTCATGTCCATGAAGAGCGGCGGCCGGATGCTCTATGCCGTGCAGAACGCCGTAACCGGCGAGATGTGGGCCGATATCCCGATGGATATCCCGCGCTTCGGCCTGGTGGCGCTGGTGCTGGCGGTGGTGCTGTTCCTGCTGTTCAACGCGTCCCTTGTGCTGCCGGCCGGGCTGGTGCTGTGCGCCGCGATGCTGCTGGCCATCTTTGCCCAGCTTGGGGTCAACAGCCAGCGAACGAAGATCCGGGCCCAGGAAATGGCCCGGGAATCCATGGATGGCGGGGAAATCACCCTGAAGGACCGGATGAAGCAGATGCACCGGCTGAAGAAGCGGGTAAACCGCCAGGAGAACGGCGGCATATTCCGCTACCTGGGCGCCCTGCTGGCCGGCGGCGGCACATTCCTGGTGCTGAAGGTGCTGGCGGACTATAAAAACCTGGACCTGCAGGTTTTCAAATTCGGCGCCGTAATCCTGGCGCTTGCCATGGTTGCGCTGGTGGTGCCGATCGGCGGAAAGAAGGCGAAGCTGCCGCCCGGAAGCATCGGCGCCGCGGTGGTGCTGGTGATTGCCGCGGTGATTATGCTGCTGGATCCGTTCCACAGCGATGATATCCCGGTTTATATCATCAGCTTTGTCATCCTGGCCATGGTGCTCTGGGAATGCCTGGAACTGCTCCGGCTGTACAACCGGGCGTGCTCCAATCCTGTGCCGCAGTTTGAAAGCCATACAGGAGGTGAGGACCGTGCGTAAGAAAATGACCGCGATCATCATGCTCCTGTGCCTGCTCCTGGCGGCGCTGCCGGTGCAGGCGGAGAATGCAGGAACCGCCCGTGAACCGGCATACCGCACCGAAATCGAAGATGCGGCGGGACTGCTGGCGGGCGAAGATGAAATGGCCGCTGTCCGGGCGGAAATGGCGCCCATTACGGAATACTGCAACGCCGGCTTCTATACGCTTTCGGAATATACCGGCAGGGATATCCTGCTGACGGCGGAAAAATGGGCAAAGAAAAAGTTCGGCGATCGTGACTGCATCGTGTTTGTGATTGACATGTCGCAGCGGGAACTTTCCATCTGGGCCAGTGATTCGGTCCTGAACGGCGACCTGACAACGCAGAAAGCCCGGATGATTGTTTCCAATGTTTACAAGATGGCAACGGCCGGACGGTATGGCGACTGCGCAAAAGAAACATTCCGGGAAATCGCCGTTACCCTGAAAGGCGAAAAGATCACGTCGCCGATGAAGGTGATCGGGAATATCCTGCTGGCGATGATTGCGGCGATCCTGCTGGCATACCTGCTGATTTCTACCCGGATGGAGCAGGAATTGAAGGTCAGCCTGCCGGAGGTGGCAACCGTGACGGCCGGCATCGGCGCGGCGATTGTCGGCAAGAAACTGACCAAGGTGGTTCACCATGAAAGCAGCTCCGGCGGCCACGGCTTCGGCGGCGGGGGCGGAGGAGGCGGCGGCGGTGGCGGCGGTGCCAGCCACGGCTTCTGATAATTGCAAAATGCCATCATTCAGGCCTGGATTTTCAGAATCCGGGCCTTTTTTTAATTTCATTTAAGGTTTGGGAAATATTTTAAGCCAGGATGGAATCATCCGTGAAGATTTTCTGTAATGTGAGGAGGCCACGGAATGGGCGGAAAGAAAGCCGGGAAGGCTGAAAAGGCAGAGGCAGCCGTGAAAACGGAAAAGGAAGAAGCGGCTGTGAAAACGGAGGAAACCGTGGATGCCGTCAGGCCGGAGGAAGTCCCGGCAGCCGGTCAGAACGCGGAAACCGGAAAACCCGGAAAGAAGGAAAAAACGGAAAAGGAAAAGCGCGCCGGAAAGAAACGGCGGAAGATCATCAAACGCCTGATCATCCTGGTGATCGTGCTGGGAATTCTCGGCCTGGCCGGGTATGTGGTTGTGCGCAAGCTGCAGAACGACTACCGGGTCACGTATGATCCCTATACCGCTTCCGTCGGCAGCATTTCCAATTCCCTGAGCTATACAGGCTCCATGCAGCTGGTCAATAACGCCACCTACACGGCCTCGTCCGACTGCAAGGTGCGGGAAGTCTATGTCACCGCCGGACAGCAGGTGAAGGAAGGCGACAAGCTGATTCGCCTGAGCAACGGCACCACTGTGGAAGCGGAATTCGACGGCACGGTGAACAAGGTGGAAGTGGAAAAAGGCGACGAGGTCCGCAGCGGGGACAGCCTGGTCCAGGTGGCGGACTTTGGCCATATGAAGATTTCCTTCCGGATCGGCGAGAGCAATATCCGGGATGTGACCGTGGGAACGAGCGTGCGGATCACCGTATCCTCCATCAACGAGACATTCACCGCGGATATCGGCAGCATTGACTACGCGTCCTACAGCGGCAACAACGTGGCGTACTATACCGCCACGGCGGAGGTTGATACCTCCGGGATCGACTATATCTATCCCGGCATGCAGGCCACCGTGACCATTCCCCAGGAGGAAGCGAAGGACGTGGTCATCCTGAAGATGGACGCCGTTTCCACCTCGGCGGATAACAGCGCCTTCGTCTACAAGCAGGCGGATGACGGCAGCATGGTGGAAACCCCCATTACCGTCGGCGTTTCCAACGGTAACTATGTGGAGATTAAATCCGGCGTCAGCGACGGGGAAACCGTGTATGTCTTCAAGAAGCAGGAGGAATCGACTGTGGGCGGCATCCTCTCCGGCCTCTTCGGCAGCCAGCAGGTGAACGCGCCTTCCGGCGTGCCTTCCGGCGGCGGCAGTGGCGGGTTCGGCTTCCCGTCCGGAGACTTTACGCCGGGCGGAAGTGGCGGATCGGGCGGATCCGAAAGGCCGAGCCGGACGCGGGGGAACTGATATGGCGGATGAAGTTTTCTTCTCGATGCGGGACATCGACAAGGATTATATCATGGGCGGCGAAGCGGTGCACGTGCTGAAGAAGATCACCCTGTCCATTGAGGAAGGGGAGTATCTCTCCGTGCTCGGGCCTTCCGGCAGTGGAAAATCCACCCTGATGAACATTATCGGCTGCCTGGATACCCCGACGGCGGGGCAGTACATCCTGCGCGGCCGGGAAGTTGAAGATATGGACGAGACGGAGTTGGCGCGGCTGCGGAGCCGGGAAATCGGGTTCATTTTCCAGAATTCCCAGCTGCTCCCCCGGCTGACCGCCCTGAAGAATGTGGAGCTTCCGCTGATCTATGCGGGCGTATCCCCCCGGGAGCGCCGCCGGCGGGCGGAGGCGATGCTGGAGCGCGTCGGCCTGGAGGACCGGATGGACCACCTGCCCACCCAGCTTTCCGGCGGCCAGCAGCAGCGCGTGGCGGTGGCCCGAGCGCTGGTCGGAAATCCCGCCCTGCTCCTGGCAGATGAGCCCACCGGCGCGCTGGACCAGAAGACCGGCGCCCAGATCATGGCTCTGTTCCAGGAGCTGAGCGACGAGGGAAGGACGATTATCATGATTACCCATGATATGAACATCGCCGCCCGCGCCCGGCGGATTGTCAGAATTATCGACGGAGTGATCAGTGAGGGAGGCAGCGCGCAAGATGCTTAAGAAAATCCGGAGCACCTTCGTCATGCTGCGGGAATGCGTGGTGATGTCCCTGGACAATATCCGGGGAAACAAGGTGCGCTCCTTCCTGACCCTGCTGGGCATCATGATCGGCGTTACAGCGGTCATTGCCCTGATTACAACGGTGTCCGGCGTATCCGGATCCATCTCCTCCTCCTTCTCCAGCATGGGAGCCGGTACGCTGACTGTATCGGTATCGGGCAGCGACCTGAAAAGCGGCATGACCTCGGAGGACCTGGCGGAGGTTTCCGCCCTGGACAGCGTCAGCGGTATCGTGCCCTCCATCAGCCTGAACGGACGCGTTTCCTACGGGAAAACGATTGAAACGAACGTGACCGTGTCCGGCAAAAACGCGTATTACTTCATCATGAATGAAGACCTGGTGGTTCAGGGGCGGCCGTTGAATTTCATTGACGATGAAAACAATACCTATGTATGCGTAATCAGCCGGGAAATGGTGGACACCTTCTTCTTCGGCGTGAATCCCATCGGCCAGACCCTGTATATTTCGGGGCTGGAATTCACAGTGGTCGGCCGGTATGAGGAAGACACCGGCGGCGGTGTCGCGGCGGCCTTCAACGGCAGCCCGGACATCATTATCCCCTATACCACCGCGATGAAGATCAACAACTCGGCCGAGGTCAACAACTTCACCGTCTATCTGAAGGAAGGCGTGGATTCGGAAACCGCGGCGACTGAAATCGAAAACCTGATGGACCGGCAGTTCGACTATGAGGACGACTGCTTTACCGTTACCAGCATGAGCTCTGTTGAGGATACCATGCAGACCATGATGGACATGATGAGCTCGCTCCTGGCCGGTATTGCTTCCATCGCGCTGGTGGTCGGCGGCATCGGAATCATGAACATGATGCTGACCACCGTTACGGAACGGACCACCGAGATCGGCCTGAAGAAAGCGCTCGGCGCGATTCCCTGGCAGATCCAGATCCAGTTCCTGATTGAATCCTTTATGCTTTCAATGATCGGCGGACTGCTCGGCGTACTGGCCGGCCTGATCCTGTCCGCGATCCTGTGTAACGTCCTGGGAACATCCTTCGTGCTGAACACCGGTGCGATTATCCTGGGCGTAGGCTTCTCCGCCGCGGTAGGCATCATCTTCGGATGGGTGCCGGCACGGAAGGCCAGCCGTCTGAATCCCATTGACGCCCTCCGGGCCGTCTGATAAATGAAAGGAGAATCATCCCATGAAAAAGATCCTGACCGCAACCCTGGCAGTGCTGGTGTGTATGGCCCTGCTTCTTTCCGCCGCCATGGCGGATTCCCTGTCCCTGAGCGGTACGGTAACCGCCGGGGAAACCGTTCCGGTGTACGCGCCGATCGGCGGCACCGTCGGAGAAGTGAAAGTCGTTGAAGGCCAGCAGGTGAAGGCGGGAGACGTGCTGTATTCCATGAAGACCGAGAAGGTCTATGCGGAAGAGGACGGCACCGTCACCGGTATCTTTGGCCAGCCGGGCGACTCAGCGTCCACGGTGGCGGAACGCTACGGCGCCGTGATGTACCTGGAAGGGAATGCTGCGTTCAGTGTTTCCGCCTCCACGGACAATGCCTACAATTCCACAGAGACCAAGTTTGTCCATGTGGGTGAGACGGTTTACCTGCTTTGCCGCTCCAGCAGCGCGCGGAACGGTATCGGCATCATCACCGCGGTTTCCGGCACCTCCTACACGGTGCAGGTCGACAGCGGCACCTTTATCCCCGGGGATTCCGTAGACGTCTACCGGGATGAAAAATATACCGCTGCCCAGAAGATCGGCCGCGGCACGGTCAGCCGGGTGGATCCGACGGCGGTCAGCGCGTCCGGCTCCATTGTCCGGATTGCCGTGGCGGACGGCGCACAGGTGAAACGCGGGGATCTGCTGCTGGAGACGCTGGACGGATCCTTTGACGGCCTGTATATGAGCGGCACCGAGATTGCAGCGGAAAAGGCCGGTGTGGTCGGCAGCCTGGGTGTAAGCCGGGGCGGCAGCGTCCAGAAGGACAGTATTGCCGCGGAGATTTACCTGCTGGACAGCATGAAGGTGGAAGCTTATGTGCCGGAGGACAGCCGGAACCTGATTCATGAAGGCGATGCCGTGACGATTGAACTCGAAGCGGACGAAAGCAAGACCTATCAGGGAACCGTTACCCTGGTTTCCTCCGTGGCGGAAGGCAGCAGCGGCAGCACTTCCTCCGGTGCCGGCAGCGCGGCCGGCGGCAGCAGTGCCGGAAGCAGCAGCACCGGAAGCAGCAGTGAAGTGACCTACCGGGTGGTGGTGGACTTTGTTCCGGATGATGCGGTCAAGGTCGGCATGAGCGTTGTGATTTCAACGGCGAACGACGAAGAACCGGAAGAAACGGCAGCGCCCGCGAAGGAAGAAAACACGGAGGATGTTTCCTCCGAAGAAAACGCAGAGGACAGCAAGGAAGACAAAAAGAGCCGGCCGGATCGCCCGGAAGGAATGCCGGAAATGCCGGAAGGCAGCTTCCCGGAAATGCCCGAAGGCGGATTCCCGCAGCGGCCGGACAGCACTACGGACACGACACCTGCAGAAGGGGAAGTAACAGATGAAAACGCACAGCCGTAAAATTGCGGCGATCCTGCTGATCCTCTGCCTGACCTGCCTCATGTGGGCCTGCACCGCCTCGGCGGAAGAGCCGGCGGCAGAAGCCCCGGCGGCGGAAACGGCGGATGCCGGAAACGCCCAGCCGGAAGGCACCGCTGAAGAAGGGCAGGAAGGCGCGCAGGAAAATCCGGAAGGAACTCCGGAAGGCGGCGGGTTCCCGGGCGGCGGAAGCTTCCCCTCGGGCGGATTTCCCTCCGGCGGCGGAAGGCCCTCCGGCGGCAGCCGGGGCGGACGCGGCGGCGGATCGTCCGGGATTACCCCGGGCAAAGCGCTGATTTCCTCCCATGCATCGGGCAGCAAAACCGCGGTCCGTTACGGCACGGTGGCGCTGACCGCCGGGGAGGAAAGCATGCAGACGCTGACCCTGGGCGGGGAGGAACTGGCTGTTTCCTGCAGCGGATACGCGTTTACCGCGGCGGTGGAGGAAGACGTGCTGGTGCTCCGTTCGGAGGAAGGAAACGCCTGGACCCTGACGATGAATGCGCTGAAAACGCTGAACATATCCGGTATCCGGCAGCTGCGGCTGATCGGCCCGGATGTTGAAACGGTGCTGGATACCAGCCTGGAGCTGACCGGCTCGCTGTACGGAAAGGAACGGGCACAGGGCTTTGTTTCCGCGGACTTCCAGCTGCTGCGGCAGGGAAATGAATGGATGGTCCGGGTGGACGGCCGGGAATACCGGCTGGCCGGCAGTGAACTATGCTGAATATGAACGGGGATTGAAATCATGGGTAAGAAGATTTGGGCAGCCCTCATCTGCCTGGCACTGTCAATGACTCTTTGCGCCGCATATGCGGACACCTGGAGCGGCAGTGTGGCGGCGCTGGAAACCGCTTACGTCACCGCGCCGGCGGACGGCATCGCGGAAACGCTGAAGCTGGAAACCGGCGCCGTGGTAACGGAAGGCACGACAGCGGGTTCTATCCGGGCGGAAAAGGTTTTCGCGCCGTTTGACGGCACGGTAACCGGCGTGAAAGCGGCGGAAGGGGATACGGTCAGCGGTACGATGCTGGAGATCTCTCCCGTCAGCCTGTATACGGTTTCCTGTACCGTGACCGGCGCGGCGGAAACTCCGGAGAACGCGCTGATCCATATCGGTGAAACAGTTTATATCCGCTGCATGAAGGACCGGACGCATCACGCGGAGGCGGTGGTCGTTTCCGTTTCCGGCGCCGAATGGACAGCGGAAACCACGGCCGGGGAGCTGTATGTCGGGGAAGCGGTGTATCTGTACCGGGATGCAGCCTGCCAGGCGGATTCCCGGATCGGCAAAGGCACGGTCACGGCCCATGATCCGCTGACCGTCAGTACCGAAGGCGTAATCCGGCAGCTGCGGGTACAGGCCGGCGATAAGGTGGAACGGGGCCAGTGGCTGTTCTCCGTGTCCTCCTCGGAGGAAAATGAAATCACGATCCCGGCTTCCGGAATCGTGACAGGGGTGAACGCGTCCGCAGGGGAACAGGTGAAAGAGGGGCAGGAACTGGCGGAGATTGCCGTATCCTGCGCCATCCGGATCGAAGTTTCCGCGGATGAGGCGGGAATGTTTACGCCGGATCAGGCATATGCCTATATCCGGGGCGATGATCCGCATGAGGAGATGCATCCGTGCCATGTCAGCCGGGTGCTGGTCGACGCGGATAACGATTCTGCCGTGGTGGAACTGATTCCGGAGGACGAAACGCTCCTGCCGGTCGGGATGACGGTCTTGGTTACAAATGTGGATTAAGCAAACAGCTTTGCATCAAGCAGCGCTTTGAGATATTCATAGCGCTGTTTTTTTTCGGCTTTGGCGAAATGAACTTCCCGGAACTGTTCCGTGCAGTTCCCGTAATCCAGCCGGACATCGCCGAACTGTTCGCTGGTCAGGTCGAACACGCAGTCCCCGACTTTGTTGAAGCAGTGTACGTTTCCGTCCTCCAGTGGAACGCCGAAAACCTGTCCGCCGAAAATATCCTGCGCCAGGAACGCCGTAATGGAGCACTGGCCCCAGGTGGGGTTCTCCGGCGACCATTCGGCCCGCATCCGCGGCGCGCAGGTTTCCGCGCACCAGACTTTGCCCAGCAGGTCATACAGCATCCGGGGATCCCGGACGGCGGCATATTCCGGGGCGGCCGGCGGAACGTCCGCGCCTTTCCGGCCATAGAACTGTCCTTTCACGGGCTTTTCCTCCCTTTCGGCCAGCACGGCCATCCATTCATGCCCCGGCAGCGCAATCTCCTGCCGGCCGGAAACGCCGGCTGCCACGACGGTCCGGGTCATGTTCCATGTATCCAGCACCGTGATCCGCCAGGCGCCTGCCGGAAGTTCCGCGGTAAAGCGGCTGCAGCAGTTCAGGTCCAGGTACCACAGCAGGGCGTCCGGTGCCTCACGGTTTCCGCAGGCGCCGCAGATGATGTTTTCACAGGCCATAAAGCGGGCTTTTTCCACCGGGTCCATCCGGTCCATTGCCGCGCCGAAGAAACCGCCCGGAGCGTTACCCGTCCGGTCACTGCGCTCCCATTTTTCCCGCTGTTCCGCCAGGACAGAAAGTCCCGCAGGAACGGGACAAAGGGGACCGGGAAGGCTTTCCAGCACAGTGCGCAGGAAAGCGATCCGCGCCGGGCTTTCGCCCCGCAGCGTGCCGCCTTTGGCCCACCAGACGATCTCCTTTTCATCCGGCAGGAAGGTCTCCCCATGGGTGCAGTATCCGCCGGCAACCGCGGTTCGCCAGAAGCGGGCGGTCATTTCCTTTCCGCTGATCGATCCCCAGGTGTCGGGCAGGCTGCCTTCATAGCAGCATTCATCAATGGTCACCGGCTTGCCGTATCTGGCCAGCATTTCCGGAATGCGGGAAAGCTGGCGGGTCTGCCAGGACATATGGGTGATGTGCTTCCGTCCCGCGTCGTAGGGCACAAAGCAGTTGTGGTTTCCCAGCAGGTGATGGAAGGGGTCGCGGGCGGCGACGTATTCCTCAATTTCCGCCCAGTCGTCCATGGATTTGCCTTCGCACAGGTCATATTCGTTGGCCAGGCTCCACCATACGTTTGGGAAGGCCGCGAACCGGCGCAGCAGGTAGTCCAGGTAGGTCTGGTTCTGCGCCATGGACATGGTGGCAAAGCCCCACCGGTCATAGGGATGAAACAGGATCAGGTCCGCCTGGATACCCATGTCGTCCAGCTGCCGGAGCTGTTTTTCAAATGCGTCCCAGAAATCAAAGTCCGGCCGGTCTGGATCCCACACGCCTTCCGCGTTCCGCCGGAAGGCATACCGCGGCGGGTCGTTATGGTTATAGGTGTAGTGTTTGGGAAACAGGCACATGCGCACCTTGGTAAAGGGCGACTGCCCCAGGGTATCCATCGTCTGGTCGATCAGTTCCTCTTCCTGGTGGGCCAGGGCGTAAACGGTCGTACCCAGGCCGGTCCAGGGCGTTCCGTCCGCGTAATACAGGTGGATCCCCCTGGCCCGCACCGGGCCCCTGCGGCCCTCCCGGGCGGGAAGGACCTCCAGTTCACCCCGCCCGGAGATGATGCCGCTGACCTCATACTGATAGGCGCCGGTTTCCTCCGGCAGGAAACGGATCCGGTATCCGCCGCCTCCGGCATAGAATCCCCGGACGTGCCATTCCCGGCCGTCCTTCCGGAATACAGCCGCCAGGTCGATATCCGCCTCGGATTCCCGGGGCGGCTCCGCCCGGAACTGCAGCTCCAGCATTTCATATTGGTATGCCATGTGTCTGCTCCTTCATTTCATGATTTACCCTGTTGCAGCCGCCGCGGCCGGATGATAAACCGGTCGCACAGGAGCAGCAGGGACGGCAGGAAGGTCAGCATCAGCAGGGTGGATACCAGCGCCCCGCGGGAAACCAGCAGGCCGATGCTGGAAATATAGTAGATCGTGCAGACCTTGCCCACGGCGAAGCCGGCCACAATCAGGATAATGCCGGAGGTCAGGATTGTCGGCAGTGCTTTCTTCAGCGCAACGGTCAGTGCTTCCCGGGGGGCAAGGCCTTCGGCCCGGCGGGAACGGTACTGGTCGCTCAGCAGGATACCGTAGTCGATGGTGGCGCCCATCTGGATGGACACGCAGATCAGGTAGGAAATGAAGAATACCGGCTGGCTGATCAGGGTAGAGAAGCCGATGGTGATCCAGATGGCGCCTTCGATAACGAGCACCAGCACCAGCGGCATCCGCAGGGAGCGGAAGGAGATGGCGACAATCAGGAAGATGGCCGCGAAGGTGATGAGATTGACCTTCAGCAGGTCATCCCGGAAGGCATTGGAGATATCATAGGTCGACATCAGCACGCCGGTGGCGTAGATTTCCTGCTCCGGATATACGGCCCGGGCGCTGTCCAGGATGCGGGTCATGACCGGGATGAAATCGGGACTGGAGGCAGTGAACTCCTGGTGGAGCACGATCATGGTATGGGCGTCGCTGTTCAGCATGGCGCGCCCGTAGGCCAGCTGCTCCCGTTTTTCCGCCAGCGCGGGAACGAACTGCGCCGGCAGTCCGGCAGCGTCCAGCAGCCGGTCGCCCCGGACGGGCTCGTCCAGGCCGCTCAGCGTCAGGTAACCCCGGATGACGGCCGGGGAGATCCCGGTCATTTCCGCCAGCTCGTCGGCGGAATAATAGCGGAGGGCGTCCGCACCGTCGGTGACCATGGCCTGGATTTTCCCGATGGCCGGGGTGCCGTCCTCTTTGGTAACGGCCTGCAGGCGGGACACCAGGTCCCGCTGCCGGTCGTAGTCGGCGTCGGTATCGCCGCCGGGAACAATCAGGGCCAGCGGTCCGGGGGTTGCGGCCTCTCCGGGCTTCCCGGTAAAGGTATATTCCACCCGGAAATTCAGGTACAGTCCCGCCAGCACCAGCAGGACCATACCGGCGGCGAGGGGCTTCCGGATCCGGAAGACGAGGCCAGCCAGGCGGTCGCCGCCGATCGGCAGGGCCTTATGCTTTGTCCGGCGCAGGGCTTTGCCGCACAGCAGCGTCACAGACGGCATCAGCAGGAAAACGCACAGCATGCTGATGACAATGCCTTTGGACAGCACCATGCCGATATCGAACCCGATGGTGAAACTCATAAACAGCAGGGACAGGAGCCCGGCCACGGTGGTCATGGCGCTGGAGGCAATCCGCATGAAGCATTCCGACAGGGCTTCCGCCATGGCTTCCTTCGCTTCCATCCCGCTGTCCAGGTGCGCGTTCCAGGCGTGCAGCAGCATGATGGCGTAGTCAATCGAAAGGGCCAGCTGCAATATGGCGCAGACGGCAAAGGTAATGAACGATACGCTTGAAAATACAAAATTGGTGCCCATGTTGAGCACAATGGATACCGCCAGCACAAACAGGATCAGCAACGGCTCCAGCCAGGCATGGGAGGTAACCGTCAGCATCACCAGCACCACCGCCACGGAAATGGCCAGGGCAACCGGGATTTCCTGGCCGATTTTCATCTGCAGTCCCCGCAGGTCTCCCTGGGTGGTGCTGTTGGATTCCCGGGTGGCGTTGGCTGCCTTGAATTCCTCCTGGACGACGCGGGCGCCGCGGATCGTCATGGTATCCTTGGCCAGGTAGCTGGTCAGGTCGTAATTGATGACGGTTCTGGATATGGCGGTGCCGGCAAGAATGGTGCAAATCAAAAGAACGACCGGCAGAATGTACCGGCCGCGGATAATCAGTCGGGCAAGGTTGCGGTGAAAAGTCATAGTTTTGCTTCAAACTCCTCAACAGGGATGGGCTTGGAGAAATAATAGCCCTGGAAGATTTCGCAGCCCATCTCCTTCAGGGATTGATACTGGGTCTCTGTCTCCACGCCTTCGGTAACGGAGGTGATGCCCAGGTCCTTTGCCATGGAAATGATGTGGCGGACGATGATCCGGTTCCGGGCGGTATCCGCGCTCTTACGCAGGAAGACCATATCGATCTTCAGGATGTCAACGGGCATGTCCTTGAGCATATTCAGGGAGGAATAGCCGCTGCCGAAGTCGTCCATCTCGATGATGAAACCGGCTTCGCGCAGTTCTTTCAGGATGGCCAGCGGGTTTTCAGACTCCACCAGCATCACGGATTCCGTAATCTCCACGCGCAGTCTGGCCGGATCGATGCCGAATTCGTTCACCAGGCCTTTCAGTTCCGTGGGAATATCCAGGAGGGCGAAGTCCTTCGGGGAGATGTTGATGGATATAAACTCATCCCGGCCCTCCTGCTTCCAGCGGGAAAGGATTTCGCAGGCACAGCGCCAGATATGCCGGTCCACTTCGGCGATCATGCCGTTCTTTTCCAGCAGGGGGATGAAGGAAGCGGGCGAAAGCATGCCCTCGGACGGGTGAATCCAGCGGGCCAGGGCTTCGGCGCCGATGATTTTCCCGTCCCGGTCCACCATGGGTTGGAGGAAGGGCCGGATCTGCCGGTCGGCAATGGCGCCGGGCAGCTCGGAGGAGATCCGCTGGTTCCACAGGATGGACGCCCGCATCTCGTCCTTGTAATAGGCCAGGTTCCGCTGGTAGTTGTCCTTGATGGAAAGGAGCGCCAGGTGCGCCCGGTCATACATGACGGAAACGTCCAGCGAGCGGTCGGTCACGGTATAAAGGCCGACATGGATATGCACCCGGTGCTCCACTGTGTTGTCGCTGACCTGGAAGCCGTTCAGCATACCCGACAGCCATTCCGGATCCAGGCTGCCGACGGGCTGGCATACGCCAAAGGTGTCTCCGCCAAGCCGGCCGAAAGTGGAAGTTTTTCCGCTCAGGTTTTCCCGCATGAATGTGGCAAACTGGCACAGCACGGCATCTCCGAAATCGCTGCCGTACAGGTCGTTGATGAGCTTGAAGTCATTGAAGTCGGCATAGCCGATCACAAAATCCGTATCCGGATGCTGGTCAATCAGGTTCCGGGTTTCCTCATAGAGATAGTCCCGGGTATACAGGCCGGTCAGCCGGTCATGCCGGGCAATATACAGCTGGCGGGCGACTTCCCGCTGCTCCTCCGTATGGTCCTGCACGGTGATGAAGGACCCGGCAATGCCGCTGTGCCCCTCCGTCAGGTATTGTTTCCGGATGGAATAGAACCGGGTGTCCTCCCCGGAGCCGAGGGTGTGGTTTTCCGTCCAGTTGGCGCCGGGACGGGAGACGCAGGGGAAATGTTCCAGCAGCCAGCCGGCTGCGCCGGTATAGTCCTGGCCGAGCTTTGCGGCCATGTCCATGGCCTGCTGGTTGGCCCAGATACAGATACCTTCGGAGTCGTAGAAGAACAGGGCGTTGGCGCTGTTGGAGGCAATGCCGCTGAGCATCCGCTCCAGCAGGCGCACGGGCCGGTAGAATACGGAGAAATAGAATACCATCAGGCCGAATACGGCGAAACCGATCATCGACAGGTCGATGGCGATGCCGTTGAAAATGTTGTAGGTCTGCCACAGGCCGCCGATGATCATACTGATCAGGATAATGGCATACCGCTCCTTGGACAGGCGCGGGGCCCGGGCGGTCTGGTAGATGAAAACCAGCAGCGCGGCGAAGAAAACGCCGTAGTCCACAATCCGGTGGAACGTCTGCCCCAGGCCGGGCACCAGCTGGTAATAGGCGTATCCGTCCAGATCAGGAATCTCCGTGGTGGTAAAGGCATGGTGGAAGAGAGGATTCAGCAGCAGCTGGATGATATCAATCACCAGCAGGGCATAAACCAGCACCTGCAGCCAGCGGGACGGCCAGTTCAGGCGGCAGTAGTCAAACGTGAACCGCAGCAGCGCAAACATGAGCACGGTCATGCCCACGTAATAGATCATGCAGCCGGCGGTGGCAAGCGCCTGTTCCCCGGAAAAGGTAATGATCATATTGCCCAGTACGGGCGGAATCAGCGCGGCCAGCAGCAGGCCGGCGGAGCGGTTGTGCGATTTTCTGGAGAAGCGGGCAAACAGCGCGCAGATTCCCAGCGCAAGCGCCAGGACGACGAACAGCGAGCCGAAAATGGTCCGGGCTGTCATGTGCCGGTCTGCCTCCTTTCCCGGTTTTTTTGGCGGAAACGATAAAAATATAAGGGTTATTTCTGTTGCACACTTCATATTAACAGAAGTAACCCCAAAAGAAAAGGAAAAATTATGGCCGGTTATCCGGCCTGGGGAAAGAACTGGTTCAGCCGCTCAATCGGCACGGGGCGGGAATACTTGTACCCCTGCAGGTAGGTGGCGGACATATTGCGGCAGCGCTTCTCGTCTGATTCGTTCTCCACGCCTTCAAACAGAACGGCATATCCCATTTCGGCAAAGACGGCCGCCAGGCTTTCCAGCAGCTGGCCGGCTTTTTCATCGCTGCTGCTGGCGACGACCATGGAACGGTCAAACTTGATGATGTCAAAGGGGATCTCCACGATGCGCTCCAGGTTGGTATATCCGGTGCCGAAGTCGTCCAGGTACAGCCGGATACCGTTGCTGCGAAGCTGCTCCATTTTTTCCCTGGCCAGCAGGAAGTCGTCCTCGGTCCGGGATTCGGTCAGCTCAATCGCGATTTTGCTCGAGGAAATGCCGGCTTCGCGGATCACCCGGTTGATATCGCTGCAGAAGGCATCATCCTTCAGCTCCAGGGCGGACACATTGACGGAAATCCGCCCGACGGCATACCCCGCTTTTGTCAGGTTCAGGATAGCCCGGCAGGTCTTATGCAGGATAATCTCCGTCAGCGTATGGATGTAGCCGTATTCTTCCGCCAGGTAGATGAACTGGTCCGGGAAGACCAGGCCGATTTTGTCCAGCTGCAGGCGCATCAGGGCTTCCGCGGTATCAAAATGCCCGGTTTCCAGGTTGAATACCGGCTGGCAATACGCGAGCACCCGCGGATCGTCCAGGTCCTTTTTCTGGTGGATATCGCCCAGCTGTTCCAGGATATACAGGTCCCGGTTATAATCGGCGATGTCGTCCGGTGACAGGCGGTGCACCGTATTGGTTTTCATTTTCCGATGCACGTTCCCGATCAGGCCGGCATACTCGTTCTTGGCGCTGATGTCGTCAATGGACTCGCCGATGACGATCTTATAGTCGTATCTGAAATGTTGGTGTTCCCATTTGAAAGCGGTCAGGATTTTCTGGATCCGGTGTTCATAGTCCGGATTCCGGGTTTTCCGGAAAAGCAGCAGGATATGGCCGTTATGGATCTGGAACAGGTTGCTGCCGCGGAAATAGCTGGAGGCAAACCGGCGTACAACCGCCTGGACGCCGGTTGGCAGGCTGCTGCCGTCCACGTCCAGCTCGGGCAGGTAAAGGCTCATGAAGCCGAAGGGGATATGCCGGGCATGCAGGGACCGGACCATCTCATGAAAGCTCTGGGCATCCACGGCGCCGAGGGCCGCGTTGTAGGGCGTGGAATGCATGATGTAGAACATTGCGATCAGCGGAAGCAGGAAAGTGACCACGGTATAGGAGGTGCTGTCCCAGATCTGCTGTACCATCATGATGATATAGGCAACGGCGATGGATCCGTAGAAGCCGAACATGACCTTGCGGAACAGGTAGTTGCGCACCCGGTAGAGAAGGAAGAACATGAAGGCCGTGTTGATCAGGTATCCGATCAGGAAAATGTCGACGCCGGCCCGGAAATCGGCGGCCGTAATCGGCCCGGGGCCTTCGGGAATCCGGGAGGCCAGGATATCCGCGGCAACCAGGGCGAGCGTCAGGAAACCGCTTGCTGAAACAACAATCTTCTGCTTTTTCGGGTCAACGTTGGTTACTTCCGTGATATAGAACGCATATAGGAAGAAAATGTTGAACAGCGCGGCGTGGTAAATGATCCGGAACACAAAGGCCAGCGTATAGGTGGATGGATTATTCATCCGGATCAGCGTCTGCCAGCTGACATCCGCCAGGGACGCGAGTACCAGGCAGCCCAAAGCATAAAGGAACAGCCGCAGGCTGCGGCCGCGGCTGACATAGGAAAAGAGCATCAGGATTCCCATGACGAAACAGACGGCCACAGCCGTCAGGTCCCCGACGGGGGAATATTTCTCAAACAGGGTGGCGGAAGACGAAGCCATAAGGGATGCTCTCTTTCACTGTGCAAAAAATTACATTCAATTTCGGATATCACAACCTGATGTATGATAATTTTAGCCATTTGCGCCCCAAAAGTCAACTGATTTGAAAACGCTGCCGGATATTGCTCCGGCAGCGCAAAATATGGTGTATGGTCAGGGAAAACATACTATTTACGGGGGGCGCGGAATAAATCATAAAGCGGCATGCCTCGCTCAATCCCGGGTGTTTCCGCCAGGAAAGCATACAGGGTGGAGGCGCCGCAGGTTTCGCAGAACCGGGCGTCAGGTGGGTTGATGTGGCTCGGCCGGTTGTATTCTGCCCGGCACCGGTTGTAAATCGGGTAACTGCAGTCCGGGCATTCGCCGCCGGAGGGCATGGCGTCGGAGCCGCATACCGGACAGCGCTCGGGAAAGGGAACGCGCATCTTCAGCGCGGTGCCTTCGGGTATTTTCCGCCCGAGGGACGCGCCGCACATCCGGCACCGGGAGGCGCAGGGGGAGATCCGCCGGTTCCCGCAGGCAGGGCATACGGCCGGCGGAAGATTCAGGCGGTCCAGCCGGCGCAGGTTGTTCAGCCGGTGGAAAAGGGCCTGCTCCGAAACAAGAAAGGCGGCGGCCATCTCTGCCCGGGAAGGAAAGCAGGCGTTCAGGACCAGGTCTTCCGGCATCAGCAGGCGGGAAGCGAACTCATCCGCCTCGGCGTTTTCCCGGCTTCTCATGGCTTCGGACTTTGCATCTTCCGGGACGTCCAGGTGGCCGAGGAAAATATGCCCCAGTTCATGGGCCATCGTAAAATTGCACCGGCGGGAGCCGGACTGTGCCTGCCAGTTCTCCGGTACGCTTTTCCTGATCATCAGATAGTATCCACAGGCGGCAAAATACCAGGTTCTCGCGTCAACACCACCAGGCAAACCGGATGATTCCACCACGTACAGCTGGATGCGCCCGGACCGCTGTATATCACACAGCAGGCGGAAACAGTCAATCGGCCAGGAAAACGGGCCGTATTCATCCATAAAGCGTTTCAGCCCGTTTCTGACCAAAAACAGGCTGCTTTCATTCAGTTGGCTCAGGGTTTCATACTGGGGGATCCATTGCTCCATGCTCGAACCCTCCCCGGTCAGGACTGCTCCCCGCCGCGCTCCTGCAGCCGGCGGTTCAGCCAGTACATGGCCATATCCGTCAGGGTTTTGCGGTCTTCTTCGCTCAGCTCCCGGGAAACGCGGTAGGCCGCGTTGGCCCAGGACGGATCGATCTCCACCATTTCCTTCACGCCGCGGACGACATCCACGATCTCGCCGGTCTGCTCGTCGCGGAAAACCTGTTCCACAACGGCTTCTTCCTCGTGGGTTTCCTCAATATAGCCGGCAAGCTGCATCAGCAGGGGATAGCTGACAACCAGCGCCTCCGCCATGGCGCGCAGCACGCCCGGAGCCGGCTTCTGGCGCACGCCGGATTCCACGCGGGAAACCTCCGCCGGGCTGACGCCGCAGCGGGCGGCCAGATCCCGCTGGGAAAAACCGCGGTCCTTGCGGGCCTGAATCAGATAATCACCCAGTTTCATTATCCATGCACCTCCCCAACATGGATTGTACAGCGAACGTTACCAAATGTCAACAAAAACGTCACAAAATTTGCTGAACGGGATTGACAGGTCCGGGGGGGATTTGCTATAATACCCGCAGGGAAATCCCTTTTCTTTTTCACTGAAACGCTCCCTAACGGGAACAAAAGAAACATGACAAAGAAATCATAACGGTAGCAAAAGGCGGGAACAGCAGATGGAAACAGGAATGACGGGCCGTGGAACCGGCATCATGGAAAACAACGCGGCAGTAAAAATGCATCTCACCGGCAGGGAGGCGCTTCCCGGCGGATGGGAGGGGCTTGCGGCGGCGGTCATCTACCAGGCATGTGAGGATTACCGGGACTGCTGCCGGGCCTGCCGGCGGTATCCGGACAGCCGGCAGGCTGCGGCCGAAAAGCGGCAGCTGGAAAAGTTCTTCCGCTCCCGCTGGTTCCGGACGCTGAGCAGCCTGAACGGTTCCTGCCTGCTGCAGCAGCTGAAGGAGGAAACGCAATGCAAATGACGGAATACCTTTCCCAGGGACGGCGGCTGAACGATATGATCGCCTTTTAAACAGAGCGGATCAGGGAACTGCGTGCCTGCGCGGACCGGATCGGCGCCGTGCGGGCAGACGGCGAAAGAGTGCAGCAATCCGCATCCGGAGACGCGCCGTATGCCCGTGCGCTGCAGCGTATCTGGGAAATGCAGGAGAATATCGACCGGCAGCTGACGCAGCTGATCGCGCTGGACCGGCAGATCGGGGAGGTCATCGGCACCCTGCTCAGCGGGGATTACCGGATGCTGCTCTGCTACCGCTACCTGAACCGGAAATCATGGGAGCAGATTGCCGACCTGATGCATATCGATCCGAGCACAGCCAGGCGCTGGCACAGGAAAGCCATCGAAATGCTGACGCTGCCGGACGACGCAATCTTCATTGATATGCGGCCGGCCGCCTGAGTGTGCCGGAGCGCGCGAAAAACCCGCGGAAATGTTTCCGCGGGCTTTGTTTTTCAGGTTCAGTCCGTAATATAAGCCAGGATCAGGTCAAAGGTGTTCCGCAGGCCGTCGATATGCGTCCGCTCGTAGCCGTGGCTGTTGGCGGTGCCGGGGCCGATGGCCGCGTGGCGGATGTCGTAGCCTGCCAGTACCGATCCGTCCCCGTCGGTGCCGTAGTGGGGCGTGAAGATATCCATCACGTAATCGGCGCCGATTTGTTTCGCGGTTTCCCGCAGCTCATTTGTCATGCCGCTGTGGTAGGGAAAGCGGCTGTCTTTGGCAAAGATGGATACTTTATGCTCTTCGGAATTCTGGTCCGGTCCCGTCGGCGCGATGTCCAGCGCCAGCACGTCCTTCGTTCCCTCCGGCAGCCAGGCGGTGCCGTGGCCGATCTCCTCGTAGCAGGCGAAGTAGGCAATCACCTTCCGCTTCAGCTTCAGCCCCTGCTCCCGCACGGCTTTCATCACGTTCAGCAACACGGCCGCGCAGGCTTTATCGTCCACAAAGCGGCTTTTGATATATCCGCCGGACATCGTAAAGCGCGGTTCCAGGCCGATGTAGTCGCCGGTTTCAATGCCCAGGGCGCGGGTGTCCTCCGCGGAGCGGACCGGCATGTCGATCACGACGCATACATTGGTCCGGAAATCCCCCAGCTGGGTGCGCAGCTCCTCCTCCGTCACATGGATGGAGTTCGGCGTGCGGCACACGGTGCCGGTGTAGACCCGGCCGTCCCCGGTATATATCCGCACGTTCTCCGTGACGCAGTAGAAGGGATACAGCCCGCCCACGGGGCAGACGTTCAGGGTGCCGTCCGCGTTGATATGGCGGACCATGAGGCCGATGTCGTCCAGGTGCGCGGTGATCACCAGCGCCTCGCCCCCGCCGCCCAGGTCGGCCAGTACGCCGCCCTTCCGGGTGAATACCGGCGCAAAGCCCAGGTCGCGGATCATCTCTGCCGTTTTCTCCTGGATTTCCCGGTACTGTCCGGTGGTGGAGTCCACCGCCAGCAGGGCCTGGAACGCATCCAGCGTATATTGTTCGTCAAAGCCTGTCATATGGTTTTTCCTCCCGGTTGGTTTCGGTTCATGATATCACGGACCCGCCGATTCTTCAAGGGAAGGCAGGGGCGGATCTTTCTGCCCGGACCGAAAAATAGTATGGACAATTCTGTTTTCAGCATGATATCATATGAACACTCACCGGAAAACAGCCAACTGTATACAGACCCGAAAGGAGTTTCTCTGATGAATTGTCCGAAATGCGGCAGCGAAATCATCCCGGGATACCAGTTCTGCATGAACTGCGGTGCTTCCCTCGTCGGGGAGGCGGAGGAGGAAACCAAGCAGGAATCGCCTGAAAGCACGCCGGAAACCGGAACGGAATCCACTCCGGAACAGAAAACGGACGCCGGGGAGGAACCGACCCCCCGGAGAAGGCGCGCCGCCCAGGCTGCCGCGGCAGGGGAGGAGGCTCAGGCCCCGGCGGAAGAGCCGGAGCAGCCCGTTCCGGCGCCGGCCCCGGTGCAGGATACCCGGCCGCCCCGGAAGAAACCGGCCCGTCCCGTTCCGCCGCCGGAACCGGCCCGGGCATATAAGCGCTCCTCCGGAAAGGGCGTGTGGTTCTGGCTGGGCATCCTGCTGCTGGTGCTCATTGCCGCCTATGTGGCTGCCTGTATCGTGATCCCGGACCATGCGCTGACCGCGCCGGCGGTGAACCTGGCGCAGACGGTCTGGAATTATTTCAGTGCCTGCGGAAAATACCTGCTGTGGTTCCCGATTGCCCTGGGCGCCATCATCCTGCTGTCCGTGCTGAAGGTAACGGTGGGCCGGCCGCTGCGCCGGAAGCTGCACGCGGCGGACCTGGCGGAGGCCAGGGAACTGGCAAGCCGGGTCGTTGTGGCGGAAACCCTGGCGCCCGCGCATCAGCTGCATGCCGAGATTGCCGAGGTCCTGGAAACGCGGAAGCTGCGGAAAAAATATTTCCCCAAAGGAAAGTTCGACTTCGGGGAGTTTTCCACGGGCGGCGTCCCGCTGGACTACAGCTGTGGGAAGGATCAGTTTACGGCCAATTTCGTGTTCCAGCGGCTGGATCGTGCCGGCACCCGCATCTTCCTGGAGATCATCCAGTGGCAGGTGAACAACGATATTGTTTCCAAACGCTGCCTGTCGGCCATGCGCGGGCTGGAACCCATGCTCCGGGATACGGTGCGGGATGTTGATGCCGGCGCGGCCTTCCAGGTTTACGACCGCTGAGCGTCCGGAGGTGGCTGATTGATGAAGATATGGAAACGGGTGGCGCTGCTGCTGGCCTGCACGATGCTGCTGACGGCAGGCACGGCGGCTGCGGAGAAGGAATACCACCTGGTTATCGGGGTTGCCGGGCCGGTCACGGTCACTGTTTCCCACGCGGCGGCGGATCCGGATGCGGAGCCGGTGAATGATTACAGCCCCGGCGCGGCGGACAGCGCGAATGTGATTGCCGTAACCGCCGAAGCCTTAACCCTGAAGGAAGGCCCGGATTACGACGTCCGCCTCGACGGTACCGGGGAAGGCACCCTGTGCTATACCGTGACCCTGCGGGATCCGGAGGGGAAGGAGGAGGACCTGGAACTGCACCGGTTCGAAAACATTCCCGTGGATGAAAACACCGTGCTGAAAACGGTGTCCTCCGCAAAGGACCAGAATACCATGATCGCCTATGTAAAGGACGGGGAGGAGCTGAAAGCGGAGGCGGCCTACGGCTCCGGCAAAAACAGCCCGCAGATTACAGTCAATACCCAGACCGTGATCCTGGCCGGCATCCTCCTGCTGATCCTGATTGCCATTCCGCTGCTGCTGCACCGGAGAAAGGTTGCTGTCGTGCTCCAGAAGCCGATTCTGCTCCGCCGGGGATAAAAGGGCGGAATAAAACAAAGCCAGAAGCGCCATGCTCCCGGCTGTTTTTCAATTGCGGGGTGATTTACCGGATTTCACAGGGGATGCCGTAATAGCCGCAGTACTTTGCTGTGTAGGAATCGGCGGGGGTGAAAACGGTTATCTTAAAGCAGCCGGTGAACGCGTCCATCCCGATTTCTTCAACGCCGGCGGGAATCACGGCTTCCTTCAGCCTGCCGCAGTTCTGGAATGTGGCCGTGGCGATCCGCTTCACGCCTTCCGGAACGGTCACGGCGTCCAGCGTCTCGCAGTAGGCAAACGCATAGTAACCGATGGCGGTTACGCCTGCCGGGATATGGATCTCCGGCAGCGCCGTGCAGCCGAAAAAGGCCCAGTTGCCGATTTCCGTCACGCTGTCCGGCAGAATGGCGGATACCAGGCCGGCACAGCCGGAAAACGCCTTGTCCGGAATGGCCGCAATGCCGTCCGGAACGGTGACGGCTTCCAGGGAAAGGCACTCATAGAACGCGCCGGATTCGATCTGTTTTACGCCGGCGGGAATCGTAATCCCGGTCAGCGACTCGTTCCGGCAGAAGGCCATGCTGCCGATGATTTCCACATCCTCCGGAATCGCGAAGGCGGTTTCCTCAAACGCGCAGGGATAGCAGATCAGGCGCCTGTCCGCCTTTCCGTACAGCACGCCGCTGCGCACTTCAAAGCAGGGATGGTCTGCGGCCACGATGATTTCCTTCAGCGCGGAGCACAGCATAAAGGGATTGGCGCCGATTTCCGTAATGCCCACCGGAATGCTGACGCGGCGGAGTTTAGTGCATTTTTCAAAGGCCCGGTCTCCGACGGCGGTGATCTGGCGGCCGTCGATCTCCTCCGGAATATCCAGTTCCTTATTGGCGCCGGTATACCGGACGATCATGGCCGTGCTGTTTTCCAGCGGCGCCAGCTCCCAGTCGCCGGAGATAATATGGTCCGGATCCGTCGACGCTTCCGGCGTTTCTTCCGGCAGCTCTTCCTGCAGCTCCGGCTCCGTGATTGCTTCGGTTTCCGGCGTTTCCGCCCCTGCCTCCCCGAAACAGCAGGAACAGGCGGCGGCCAGGATCAGCGCCAGCAACAGCGCAAACATCTTTTTCATACGCGGTCTACCTCCGGGTCAGGATCTTTTTCCCCAATCTTATCATCAATGACCGGCATCGTCAAATCAGCGCGGTACGCCAAAAAATGCATCCCGCGGCTTGTCCCTGCAGGCAAAGCATGGTACACTGTGCCTGGAAAAAAACATTCCCGGGCGGGAATGAAGATGAAAGAAGGAAAAACCCATGAAAAAACTGTTCACGATCGTTGCCCTGCTGCTGGCCATGGTCCTGCTGCTGACCGCCTGCGGACAAAAAGAAGAAGAGAAGCCCGCCGCCACGGAAGCCCCCGCCGCCGCGGCAACGGCTGAACCCGCGTCTGAGCCCACTGCCGAACCGGAAACTGCGCAGGTGGAAGAACCCACGGCCGAACCTATGGCCGAGCCTACGGCTGAACCTGCCGCCGAACCGGAAGCAGCGCCTGCGCAGGCAGACAGCATCGAAGGTACCTGGAAGCTGACGGGCATGAAATCCGATAACCCTGAAGATGCCGAATTTATCAGCCAGATGGAACTCCTGCTTTCCAACGGGCTGATGGAAAATATTTATACCTACGCCGACGGCAAGGTCACCATGACCGCAAAAACCAATGTGCCGGGCGCTGAAAACCAGAATATGACCATGAACGGCACCTATACCATTGACGGGAACCAGCTCACCGTCATCGAAGAGGGACAAACCACAGGCGATCCGGTGGAGTTTAAAATTGACGGGGATACGCTGGAACTGATTACCCCCCAGATGAGCATGACCTTCACCCGGGCGGACTGAGCCCACGGGAAGAATCCGCCGGCATGCCGCGTTATATAGGCGAAACCAGTCGGAACGGAGGGATGATGTGAAGCAGATGATCCTTAAAATGATGTGTATCCTGGGCAGCGCGCTGTTCCTTTTCGGCGCGGCCGCCGCGGAGCCGGCAGGGGATCCGCTCCGGGTCACCTTTTTCGATGTCGGCAAGGGCGACTGCATCCTTGTCAGCCGCGGCGGCTGCTCTGTCATGATTGATACGGGCTACGCGGAAACCGCGGACAACGTGGCTGCCGCCATGCGGCAGCAGGGCATTGACCACCTGGACGCCCTGATCCTGACCCATTACGACCGGGACCACGTGGGCGGTATCGAAGCCATCCTCCGGGCCTTCCCGGCGGAGCATATCTACATTCCGGGATACGACGGAAGCGATAAAATATATACCGCCGCGGCCTGGGCGCTGCAGCAGAGCGGCCTGGATACAGAAAAGGTAACGGCGGACGTTTCCTTTACCCTGTCGGAAGTGCGCTTTACGGTCTTTGCCACCTCCCTGGCATACATTCCCGGGGAGGGGAAGGAAGAGGGCAACGATAACGACGTGTCCCTGGTGGTCTCGATCCGGTACGGAAACGACTCTTTCCTGCTGGCCGGGGATATTGAAAAGGAAGGCATCGACAGCTTCCTGGCGGCCGGTCACGGAACCTACGATGTCGTGAAAATGCCGCACCACGGGCAGAACGAAAAGAACACGGACGATTTCATTGCCCGGGTCGGAATGAAGATCGCCGTGATCACGGACGGCGAAGAGGAACCGGTCAAGAAAAAGGTGATGAAGCTGCTCACCGCATCCGGCGCAGAGATTTATACCAGCGCGACGAACGGGGATATCACAATCACCGGCACCGGAAACGGCACCTATGATGTTGTAACGGAAAGATAAGGCGAACTGTTCCGTATACCTGGCTGTTACCACAGGAATTCCCCGGGCCTGAACGGTCCGGGGATCCTTTTTTCGGCCAAAAGTATGCCAGGCAGCCGGAAAACGCCTGAAGTGTTGAAAAACCGCCCTGATAAATGCTGAAAAAACACAGAGAAAACAGATGTTTTCTTGACGAAGTTTTTCCGGTGGACGTATCATAAAGCAACGAATCAGGGCGGCCCGGGACAGGGCTGCGAAGCCTGATGAAAAGAGGAGGTTTTTCCATGAAGAAACTGATCGCATTGCTTTTTGCACTGACGCTGGTTCTGACGGCCTGCGCCGCTTCTGCTGAAGACGTGATTACACTGAAGATCGCCCATATCGGTCCGACCACCGGGGCCGCCGCGCTGTACGGCCTGGCCACCCTGCACGGCGCCGAAGTCGCCGTGGACGAGATTAACGCCGCAGGCGGAAAGTACCAGATTGAACTGATCAACGAAGACGATGAACACAACGTGGAAAAGGTCATCAACGCGTATAACGCCGCGCTGGATGCCGGAGCGCAGATGATCCTCGGCACCACGACTTCCAAGCCGTGTGAAGCCGCCGGCGCACAGGGCAACGCGGATCGCGTGTTCTTCCTGACCCCCTCCGCTTCCTCCACCGCGGTGATTGAGGATAAGGACAACGTCTTCCAGGTCTGCTTCACAGACCCGAACCAGGGCTCTGCTTCCGCACAGTATATCGCGGGACACCAGCTGGGCACCAAAATCGCCGTGATTTACAACAACGCGGATGTTTATTCCATCGGTATCCGGGATACGTTTGTGGAAGAAGCTGCCACGCTCGGCCTGGAGATCGTCAGCGAGGAAACCTTCACCGATGAAACGACGGACTTCACCGTTCAGGTGGGCAAAGCCCAGGAAGCCGGCGCGGAAATCGTTTTCCTGCCGATGTACTACACCCCTGCTTCCCTGATCCTGAAGACGGCCGCCGACAAGAATTACAAGCCGATCTTCTTCGGCGTGGACGGTATGGACGGCATCCTTTCCGTGGAAGGCTTTGATACCTCCCTGGCTGAAGGCGTCATGCTGCTGACCCCCTTCGTCGCCACCTCTGAGGACGAGAAGGTGAAGAGCTTCGTGGCCAAGTACCAGGAGAAGTACAACGAGACCCCGATCCAGTTCGCCGCTGACGCCTACGACGGTGTCTATATCCTGGTTGCGGCTGCCGAGAAAGCCGGCATCACCTCCGATATGGCATACGATGAGGTATGTGACCTGATGATTGAAGCCATGCTGAATATTGAAGTCGAAGGCCTGACCGGTTCCATGACCTGGGACGAATCCGGCGCGGTGACCAAGACGCCTATGGCTGCCACCATTGTGAACGGCGTGTATGTCTTTGAAGACTGATCAAAACGTGCACTTTGCGGGCCGGTCCTTTCATTTCAGGACCGGTCCCGCTTGTTTTTCCATATCCTGCTCTGAGAGGAATCAAAAGGTATGAGTTTTCTTGAACTCCTGATCAACGGACTGAGGCTTGGCAGTATCTATGCCATTATCGCCCTGGGCTATACGATGGTTTACGGCATTGCCAAAATGCTGAATTTCGCCCACGGCGATATCATTATGGTCGGGGCATATATTGCGTTCTGCGGAATTCAGAACTGGGGCATTCCGCCTGTTCCGTCCATCATGCTGGCAATGCTGGTCTGCACGGTACTGGGGGTGGCCATCGAGGGACTGGCCTACCGTCCCCTTCGCCAGGCAACTTCCCTGGCTGTGCTGATTACCGCGATCGGAATGAGTTACCTGCTTCAGAACACTGCGCTGATGATCTGGGGAGCGAACACCAAAAGCTTTCCCACCACCTTCATCAATAACAGCAGCATTTCGGTCGGGGAACTGACCATCCCTTCCGCCACCCTGATTACAATCGCCGTCAATATTGTGATTATGGTATCGCTGACACTGTTCACATCCAAAACAAAGACCGGGAAGGCCATGCGGTGCGTATCGGAAGACCGGGGCGCGGCGGAACTGATGGGGATCAACGTGAACCGGACCATCTCCCTGACGTTTGCCATCGGTTCGGCGCTGGCCGCCATCGCCGGTGTGCTGATGTGTTCGACCATCCCGTCCCTGGCTCCCACGACCGGTTCCATGCCGGGCATCAAGGCCTTTACGGCGGCCGTTGTCGGCGGCATCGGTTCCATTCCGGGCGCCATGCTGGGCGGAATCCTGCTGGGCGTGGTTGAGATTTTCGGGAATTACTATATTTCCACAGACCTCGGGGATGCGATCGTGTTCGCCGTACTGATCATTGTGCTGCTGGTCAAGCCTGCCGGGCTGCTGGGCAAACCCATGCGGGAGAAAGTATGAGGTGGGGAGTATGACAAAAGCGAAACGCAAACGTCTGATCTACAACCTGATTACTTTCGCACTGGTGATCGGCGCCTATTTCATTATCCAGAACATGATTGCCGAAAAAACGATCTCCCGCCTGCTGAAAGGATTGCTGGTACCGATCTGCGCCTGGATTGTCATGGCCGTCTCCCTGAACCTGGTCATCGGCTTTTCCGGGGAACTGAGCCTGGGCCATGCCGGGTTTATGTGCATCGGCGCGTATACCGGAACCATTGTCAGCGGGTGGCTCCTGGCGGCTTATGATATGCAGGACACGACCCTCCGCCTGGTCCTGGCGATTGTCAGCGGCGGGATTGTCGCAGGCGTTTTCGGTGCGCTGATCGGTATTCCCGTGCTCCGCCTGAGGGGCGACTACCTGGCCATTGTGACGTTGGCCTTCGGGGAAATCATCCGGAACCTGGTGAAATGGCTCTATGTCGGCACGAAAGACGGAGAACTCTGCTTCTCTTTCCTGAACAAGGACATGCCCAAGGGCGTCAAGATGCTGGTGGACGGCGCACAGGGCACTAAAGAAAAAATCATTTCCACTTTCCCGGCAGGCGTTATCCTTGTCCTGGTCACCCTGCTCATTGTGCTGAACCTGGTGAACTCCCGCGCCGGCCGCGCGATCCAGGCCACGCGGGATAACCGGATTGCCGCGGAATCGATGGGCATCTCCGTAACCAAGTACAAGATGATGGCCTTTGTAACGGCAGCCGTGCTGGCCGGTATGGCCGGCGCCCTTTTCGGACTGAACTCGACCACGGTCGAGCCCAAGCAGTTTTCGTTCAACCAGTCGATCAACGTGCTGGTTTTCGTCGTGCTGGGCGGCCTCGGAAACGTCCTGGGGTCTGTGATCTCGGCGGTGTTCCTGACGGTGCTTCCGGAAGTTCTGCGTGAATTCTCAGACTACCGGATGCTGGCCTATGCGGTGGTGCTGATCCTGGTGATGATTTTCACTAATAATCCGCTGATCCGTTCGTTTGTGGACCGTCTGATCAGCCCGGTCAGGGCGCTTTTCCACAGAAAGAAGGATACCATGCCGGGAGGTGACCTGCAGTGACGGAAGCAAAGAGACACCGTTCAGATACCAAAATGGTTCCGGTTCCTTCCCAGTCCATTGTTCCGGAGCGGGATGTGAACGAACTTCCGGTGCTGGAAACCCGGCACCTGGGCATTGAGTTCGGCGGACTGAAAGCGGTGGATGATTTCAACCTGACGATCGGGAAAACGGAGATCGCCGGCCTGATCGGTCCCAACGGCGCGGGCAAGACCACGGTATTCAACCTGCTGACCAAAGTGTACGAGCCCACCTCCGGCGTGGTGCTGATCAACGGGAAGGATATGCACGGGATGAGCATCGTCCAGGCCTCCCGGCAGGGCATTGCCCGTACGTTCCAGAACATCCGGCTGTTCGATAAAATGACGGTGGAAGAAAACGTGCGTATCGGGCTCCACAACAAATACAAGTACGACATGTTCAGCGGAATCCTGCGCCTTCCGCGTTACTGGATCCAGGAAAAGCGCCAGCATGAGCGTTCCATGGAGCTGCTGGACATTTTCGGTATGCAGGACCTGGCCGATAAACAGGCCGGCAGCTTGCCCTACGGGGCCCAGCGGCGGCTGGAGATTGTCCGTGCGCTTGCGACGGAGCCTAAACTGCTTCTGCTGGATGAACCGGCTGCGGGCATGAACCCGCATGAGACGGAAGAACTGATGGAAAACATCGCGAAAATCCGCGACCGTTTCGGAATCGCCATTCTCCTGATCGAACACGATATGAGCCTGGTGATGGGTGTGTGCGAAGGCATCTGCGTGCTGAATTTCGGACGGGTGATTGCCAAAGGCACTGCGGATGAGATCCAGGCCAACCCGGCGGTCATCGAGGCCTACCTGGGCAAGCGGAAGGAGGCGGAGGCATGAGCGAGAACTATGAACTTCCGCTGCTGAAGGTAAACGGAATCCATGTATACTACGGTGCGATCCATGCCATCAAGGGAATTTCCCTGGAAGTGTATGAAGGGGAGATCGTCACGCTGATCGGCGCCAACGGCGCCGGGAAATCCACGACCCTGAACACCATTGCGGGCCTGCTGAAGCCCCGGCAGGGGACCATCGCTTTTGCCGGGATGCCGGTGGACGGCACCGCGGCCAGCAAGATGGTCTATAAGGGAATGAGCCTGTGCCCGGAAGGCCGCCGGATCTTCCAGAACATGACCGTGAAGGAAAACCTGGAGATGGGCGCCTTCAGCCGGCCCAAAGAAGAACTGGGAGCGTCCATGGAACGCGTATTTGATCTCTTCCCCCGGCTGAAAGAGCGCGAAAAACAGATCGCGGGCACCCTGTCCGGCGGCGAGCAGCAGATGCTGGCCATGGGACGGGCGCTGATGAGCAAACCCCGGCTGATGATGCTGGATGAGCCCAGCATGGGACTTGCACCGATCCTGGTGGAACAGATCTTTGATATCATCCGGGAGATGAACCAGGCGGGCACAACGATCCTGCTGGTGGAGCAGAACGCCCAGATGGCTCTTTCGATCGCGAATCGGGCATATGTTATGGAAACAGGCAGGATTTCGATGGAAGGCGACGCAAATGACCTGATGCACGATGATAACGTCCGGAAGGCCTATCTCGGCAACTGACCGGCGGCATAACAAAACAGCGGCAGGGGGATGATCCTCCTGCCGCGTTGCTTTGCTGCGTATCAGTTGAAACTGAGGGACCAGGCCATCTGGTCGGTGATCTTTTCCAGCTCGTCCGCGGTCACCGCGGTGATGCTGATGGAATAGCCCTTCTCCCCGAGGTAAATGACCCGCTGGTACAGCGGGAAGACGCTGGCAGATGAAATGCCCACGGTGGTATCGAGCACGGTGCAGGGTTCGCCGTTCAGTTCAGCTTCATCCAGGTAGTCAACCGAGAAGGTAGCCACTGTTGCGCCCTGGGCTTCGATCTGTTCCCGGATGGTCGCTTCGATTTCCTGCATCTGGCCGGTGATGGTTTCCACGGAGTCGTCAAAGGGGCCGCCCATCCACATGAAAACATAATTGGACGCGAGATCGTTGTTGCTGAAGAACGGGAACACGAACACATAAGGCTCTTCCGCCACTTTTTCATAGGTCGCGTAGTATTCGCCGCTCTTCAGCGTCAGGGTAAAGCCGTCCATTTCCAGCACGGTCGGGGTTTCGGCTGCGGCAGCTTCCGCCGAGACGGCGGCGCAGGCAAAGATGAGGCACAGGGCCAGCAGCAGGGCAGACAGTTTTTTCATCATGGCTTTCTCCTCCCTTTTTTACATCACCGGGGAGACGCCCCAGGCGTCCGGATCAAAGCGTTCCACGGTGCTGGTGCCCCGGCCGGATATGTCCAGCGTAAAGGTCACGTCCAGCAGGTGCTGCCCGTCGCCGCCGGTCTGCAGGTAAACGGAAGCGGAACCGGAAACAGCCTGCAGCTCCTCCGCCGCGTCCAGCACCACGGTGATATCCGCCTGCTTCAGGTACATATATTCCGTGGTGTAGAGGATGCCCTGGGTCACGGTCATATAGTTGGCGATGGGGCCCATATACTGGCTGGATACCTGGTCGTAATTGACGCCCTTGTAGCGCTTGGCCAGGTACTGGTACACCATGCTCATGGCAGTGTTCACAATATCCGGCACGTCCTCGCCCATCACGATGCGGATTTCCGTCCCGCCGTCCGCGGTTTCCGCGGCGGTCATTGCGTTTTCCCCGAGGAGGGCGTCGGCCTGCTTTGCCAGGTTGTGCACCAGCTTATTCATTAGGTCCAGCTCCACGGACTGCCGCAGGATGGTGCTCTGGGGGAAAGTGGTGGTCGTTTTGTAAAAACCGGGCAGGACAGCCTCGATGACATATACGTCCCCGCCGTTGGCAATAATCGTATATCCGGATTCCTTGTCCCCGGGCTCCGATTTATCCGGCCGGGGCGTGCGCAGCTTCAGCTGCCAGAGGGAATTGGTGCCGTCCTGGACATATTTTACTTCGGCGCGCTTGAACACCACGCTGTCCAGCAGGAAGGTCGCTTCACCGGTTACGGTGACATTCTCCGTGCGGTAAAGCAGGTCTTCCCCCGCGTCAACAATGGTGACGGCCGCGCCGCTGTCCGCAAAGGCGGAGACGGCGGCAAGCATCAGGGCCAGGGCCAGGATCAGGGCATAAAGCTTTTTCATGGTCAAAGTTTCCTTTCTTTCATACAATCAGCAAAAATCCCTGCGCCAGCGCCACGGCGCAGCATGCGGCAAGGGCCACGGTCAGGAGGCTCCGGCCCCGCCAGGCCAGCAGCACGGCCACCGCCGCGCCGATGACGGCCGTGCGCCATTCGCCGGTGGAATACAGCACGTTGGGAAAGGTCATGGCGCTGATCACGGCATAGGGAATATACGCCAGGAAGGACCGGACGAACCGGCTCCGGATTTCCCGCCGGAATATGGTCATCGGCAGCATCCGGATCAGGTAGGTCACCCCGGCGGTCACCGCCAGGTAGGGCAGGAAGAGAGGCCAGCTCATTTGCTCTCCTCCTTCACCGGGAACAGCGCCGCACCGAAGGCGGCGGCTGCCACTGCGCAGATAATGATCGCGAACCCGGAGGAAACCTGGTTCAGCCCCGGAATATAGCGGAAGCAGATGCTCAGCACCGCCGCCAGCGCCGCCACGGCCCGCACCGGTTTCTGTTTCCGGGCCGGCGGCAGGATGATCGCCAGGAACATGCCGTAAATCGCGATGCCCAGCGCTGAGCGGATAAACTCCGGCAGCAGCGTCCCGGCCGCGGCGCCCAGGAACGTGCCCAGCGTCCACCCGATCCAGGGCGTGGCCATCAGGCCGTACAGGTACCATTTGCCGACCTTGTCCGGCTGGGAGGAGGCGACGGCGAAAATCTCGTCCGTGTTGGCAAAGGAAAACAGCATCCGCTGGAGCGTTCCCATGCTGCCGTCCAGCTTCCGGGTCAGGGACAGGCTCATCAGCGCATATCTCAGGTTAATCGTCAGCTGGGTCAGCGCCATCTCCGCCAGCGAAGCGCCGCCAACCATCAGCGGCACGGCTGCCACCTGGCCGGCACTGGTCAGGTTCGTCGCAGAAAGCAGCACGGCCTGAAGCACTGTCAGGCCGCTCGATACTGCTTTGATGCCGAAGGCGAAGGATACGCCGAGGTAACCCAGCGCGATCGGGATCCCGTGGCGGATCCCTTTGCGGAAAACATCCCTCTTCATGTTCAGTCGTAGGGACGGATGGTTTCAATGGTGCCGTCCGGCGCAATGTGCAGCTCCGTGAACTTGACGCAGCGGCGGTGGTTGATGCCGTTGGACAGCTCGCAGTCGTGGTAGAACAGGTACCACTTGCCCTTGTATTCCACAATGGAGTGATGCGTCGTCCAGCCGATCACGGGCTCCATGATCCTGCCCCGGTAGGTGAAGGGGCCGTCCGGCCGGTCGGATTCGGCATACACCAGGTAGTGGGTGGTGCCGGTGGAATAGCTGAGGTAATACTTGCCGCCGAACTTGTGCATCCACGGGCCTTCGAAATAGCGGCGGTCTTCGTCGCCCGCCTTCAGGGGTTCGCCGTTTTCGTCCAGGATCTGCAGGTGCTTCGGTTCCGTGCGGAAATGTTTCATATCGTCGTCCAGCTCGGCAAACATCGGGCCGATGGCGGGCTCATCCCCTTCGGGACGGTGCTCGTCCGGATTAAAGCTGCCGCTCTGCCACATCTCCAGCTGGCCGCCCCAGAGGCCGCCGTAATAGATGTAGAATTTCCCGTCGTCATCCGCCAGGACCGCCGGGTCGATGCTGTAGCTGCCGGGAATGCAGTCCGCTTCCGGAACGAAGGGGCCGGCGGGATCATCGCCCGCGGCGACGCCGAGGCGGAAAATGCCGTCCTTATCCCGGGCGGGGAAGTACAGGTAATACTTGCCGTCTTTATATGCCGCGTCCGGCGCCCACATCTGCTTGCTGACCCACGGCACGTCCTTCATATGGAGCGCGCAGCCGTGGTCCACGCAGGGCGCGTCGGGATTGTCCAGCGAGAGGATATGGTAGTCCTCCATGCGGTATTCATCGCCGTCGTCGTTGTCCTCGCCGTCGTGGGGAATATCGTGGGAGGGGTAGATGTAGATCTTGCCGTTAAAAACATGGGCGGAAGGATCAGCGGTAAAAATGTGGCTGACCAGCGGTTTTCTTTCCTGGCTCATCGGCGGCACGCTCCTTGTCCCGGATCGGGATGATTTTGATGGTATCAATATATGATATCATTATTATCCCCCCAGCGTCAATGAAAAGACAAGGGCAAAACAGGAAGCGCCGGACTGCCGCCGATTGACGAATCCGGGCCGCTGTGCTACATTGGCGCAGAAGACGAACAGACGGGGGAGGAAACCGGATGAAACTGCTGATTGCCTCGGATATCCACGGTTCTGCAAAGTACTGCGGGGAGCTGCTGGCGGCATATGGCCGGGAGCAGGCGGAGCGTATGCTCCTCCTGGGGGATATCCTCTACCACGGGCCGCGGAACGACCTGCCGGAGGGTTATGCGCCGAAGGAGGTTATCGCGGCGCTGAACGAACGGAAAAACGATATCCTCTGTGTCCGGGGCAACTGCGACACGGAAGTGGACCAGATGGTGCTGTCTTTCCCCCTCATGGCGGACTATGCCCTCATATGCGCGGGAAAAACCCGCCTCTATGCCACCCACGGCCACATCTTCCATCCGGATCACCTGCCGCCGCTGCAGCCGGGCGATATCCTGCTTTACGGGCATACCCATATCCCGGCCTGGGAAAAACGCGGCGAAATCCTGTGCTTGAATCCGGGCTCCGTTTCGATTCCCAAGGCAGGTTCCGAACGGGGATATATGGTTTTCAGCGAAGGCGTGTTTGAATGGAAAACCCTGTCAGGGGAAGTGTACCATACCCTGGAGATTGATTAAAAAGAGATCGGATAAAAGAATTTATGCAAACCAGCCGGCGGGCAGATAGGCCCGCTGGTTTTTGATCATATCGTCAAACAACGCTTTGCCCTCCGGCAGGGAAACGCCGTCCAGCTGGGGATCGTTCATGAAGGTGGAAAACCCCAGCTCCCGGTCGCACCGGAGGGCAGCTTCCAGCGTGTTCCCCTGGTTTTCCACGTGCCGGGCAATCATCGGCAGCAGGCTGTCCGGAAGCGGCCCGGCCGGCAGCGGATCAATCCGGCCTTCCGCAAAGCGGGCGTTGGTTTCCACCACGGCGCCCATGGGCAGGTTCGGAATCTGGCCCCGGTTGGGCAGGTTTACATTGGAGACGAGGTCCCCCAGCCCCAGCAGGGCCTTCAGCAGCAGGTGCCCTTCCTCGCCGGAGGGCTTCATGTCCGGCTTTTCCTTTCCGGAAATCAGGTTGTCCGACCGCTGCAGGCGCTCCTTCAGGTCCTGCTTCCGCCAGGAAACCGGCGTCAGGCTGAATTTCCAGGAGCGGACGGTTTCCGGATCCCGGGTATAGCGCGGCGCCGTGAACTCCGCCAGGTGCCGGTCTCCCGCGGCGGCGATGGCGCCGTATCTGCGGAACAGGTCGATTTTCACCCGGTGGGCGCAGCTGAAATGGGAATTCATCCAGTTGTCGCTGCCGCCTGCGTCATAGCCCGTTCCGGCGTATTTCTCTGCGAAGCGCGTGTAAATCGGAAACAGGTCCGTTCCCTGCCAGGACGCAGCGGTCAGCCAGGTAAAATGGTTGATGCCGGTCACGTCGGTGCGCAGGTCCTGCCGCCGGACCCCGTCGATGCCTTCCTCGGTTTTCAGGATGGAACAGAGCAGCTCCTGGGTGCCGAATACCTCGTGGCAGCAACCGAAGGCCCGGATGCCGGGAAACACATGGTACAGCGTGCGCACGCACAGGGCCATGGGATTGGTGTAGTTGATCACCCAGGCTTCCGGGGCACACTCCCGGATCGCTTCGCCGATTTGGGCGAACATCGGAATTGTGCGCATGGCCCGCATAAAGCCGCCGGCGCCCACCGTGTCCCCGACGGGCTGCCAGATGCCCAGCCGCTCCGGCAGGTGCACATCCGACGCCATTTCGTCAAAGGTGCCGGGCAGGATCGAAATCACAACGAAATCCGCCCCGGTCAGCGCTTCCTGCAGGGAACTGCTCACCTCATACTTCCAGGGGGAAACCGTCTCCGGCTGCGAACTGATGATTCCGCCGATAATCCGGTTCCGCTCCGCCGCCTCCCGGTCGATATCATACAGGCGCACGGTCCCACACAGGTCCCGGTCCAGCGCCAGGTCCTTCATCAGTCCCCAGGCCCATCCCCGGGAACCCCCGCCGATATATGCCACGGTCAGCTGCCGGGCCTTTTCCGCATTGCTCATCTGAATCCCCCGCTTCTTTCGTTTGCTTTTCAGAATTCTCCGGAACCTGCCGGTTTCCCTTTTTGCTGCCGGGCAATTCATTGACACACGCTGCCGCAAATGGCTATAATGCAGCTATATTGAATGAAAGCACCGGCATTGTGCTGCTTTCTATGGAAGAGTGAATTCATGAACAGTGACGTAACCCTCCGGCACCTGCTGGACCTGTGCCGGCGGAATGAAAAAACCGGCCTGTGGCAGTATTCCGCTTTCCTGTCCCCGGCGGAGCAGGATGATTTCCTGCGCTGCCCGGAGGCGGCGGGCCGCTGCTTTTTCCTGGCCGGGGGATATGAGGCGGCCGAGCGGAAAATCCTGGCTGCCGGCAGCGAGGCGGAATCCGGGCCGGCGGAACTGCCGGTCTCCGTGGTGGCTGTTGCCCCGAAATCGGAGAAGTTTTCGGAGGAACTGACCCACCGGGATTATCTCGGCGCGATCCTGGGCCTGGGCATCGAACGCAGCCTGGTCGGCGATATCCTGGTGCGGGACCGCCGGGCCTGGGTGTTCTGCCTTCCCGCCGCGGCGGACCTGCTGGCGTCCTCCCTGAACCAGGTGCGCAGGACCACGGTGACCGCCGAAATCACCTCCGCGGATATCCCGGAGCTGCAGCCCCGGTTTGCGCCGCTGCGCCTGAACATCGCTTCGGAACGCCTGGACGCGGTCACGGCGGCCTTTGCCGGCCTGTCCCGGGGGCAGGCGGACCAGCTGTTCCGCGCGGAAAAGGTGTTTGTCAACGGCCGCGCTGCCGCCGACCGGAGCGCAAAGCTGAAAGCCGGGGACATTCTCTCTGTCCGCGGTTTTGGCAAGGCGGTCTATGACGGCATCGAACACGAAACCCGCAAAAACCGGCTCTGGGTCATCCTGCGGAAATATGTCTGAAGGCGAAATTTGCACCTGAAAATTCTGACAAAGTGCAAAAATTGCACTTTTACGATGCGGGAAAAGTGTAGATCATCAAAGAACAGGACGGAGGACACCGACATGAAACAATGGAAACGGATGAAGACCCTCTTGCTGCTGGCCGCCTGCGCGGTGCTGGCGGTTTCCGGATGCTGCGCGGAAGCGAAGGACGAAGCAGCGCCTTTTGTTCCGAAGGTGCTCCGCTATGTCGCCGTACCGGAGGATGCTTTCGGCGGAATCCCCGGCGGGCGGGTCGCCGCTGTAGCTGAAGACGGAAACAAACTCCTGGTCATCGGGCGGAACAGCCTGTACCTGTGGGATGCGGCCGCCGGGCAGCGGATACCGGTGTATTTTTCACAGGAAGAGGATATGGACCTGCTGAACGATGCTGTGCTGCTGCAGTGCGTGAACGGGAAAACCACGGAGACCATCCTGGAGGCTACCCAGGTGAAAATGGCGGAATACCTGGCGGATCATGGCCTGGAGCGTTTTGAAAACCTGGACCAGGCCGGGGAATTCCTGAACCTGCGGAACGGAAATAACGGCATATATATCTGCTGCGCAGGGGAGCACTTTGCTGTGGCAGCCATGTTCCAGCCATGGGTTTACTTTACTGTCGACCTGCGGACCGGTGAAGCCCGCGTCATTGAATGCCTGCAGCAGGATTTCGAATATACGGACGCAGGTACCGGCTGGGCGGAATCCCGGGGCCTTTCCATTGTGCCGATGCTGTACGGCGACCTGCTCCTGTCCGATAACGGAGTGACCGACCTGAATACCGGGGAAACCGTACAGCTGGAACTCAGGATGCCGGATACGCTGCCGGAGGATATCCGGCTCGATCAGTCAACCGCGGACGCGCTGGCGCCGGAGGGCAATATCCTGAAGACAGCTGCGACAAATTTGATCCGGACGGATGACGGAAAACTCGTCCGGGACTGGTACCTGCTTGACTGCGGCGCGGACGGGACAAATGTCATCCGGATCTGTGAAAACAGCAGGGCAGACCTTTCCGAAATGCTTGTCACCGGAAACGGCCGGTATGTAACGGTTTCCGATCCGAATGCAATCGGCCAGGGCGCCGTGTGGATGATCGACCGGGAAACCGGGGATGTCCGCAGCCTGGAGGACACCGGCTGGGTGGCTGTCGGCGCATATGATACCGGATTCCTCTGCTATGACCTGAACTACGGGTTCTGGCCGCTTCTGGCCGTGGACCCGGAAACCATGAATTATGTTTTTGTGAACCTGACCGGGATCAACTGTCCGCAGCCGACGGTGCGAACGCTGGTCGGTATGATCAGCAACGGCTGGTATTTCTGCCCCCGGAGTGACATCATCAACGGCTATTTTATTGCGGAATGAGGTCCGCGTAGGTGCAGGCGACAACCTTTCCCAGGTCTCCGGGACTCAGCTCAATCTGCGCGCCGACCCTTCCGGCGCTGACATAGATATGTTCCAGCCCCGCAGCCGATTCGTGCACAAAGGTCGGGAATACCTTCTTCATGCCGATCGGGGAGCATCCCCCGTGCACATATCCCGTCAGCGGCAGCAGTTCCTTCTGTTTGATCATCGCAACAGATTTTTCCCCGGCGGCTTTGGCCGCCTTTTTCAGGTCCAGCTCCGCCTCCACCGGCACCACAAATACGTAGTATTTTCCGGGCTTTCCCGAGGTCACCAGCGTTTTGAACACATGGTCCGCCGGCTCGCCCAGGATTCCGGCGATCTGCGCCCCGGTCAGGGACGGGTCCGCCTCATAGGTATGGAAAGCATACGGGATCTTCCGGCTGTCCAGTACCCGCATGACATTGGTTTTCTCTGTCGGTTTCATTTCCTGTTCCTCCTGCGCCCGGCATGTTGTTTTTCCCATTATACCCGAAAGGCCGGCACGGCGCAAAGCAACCTGCGCAAAAGCCCGGAAACCGCGTAAAACCATAACCGTTCAGCTAAAAGATACGACCGTTCGGAAAAAAATTGATTGTTTCCGGAACATTTTTCATGTATAATACGTCTGAATGGATGCAGCAACTGCATAACATATTGTTAGGAGGGTTTTCCATGAAGAAATTGTTTGCTCTGATGCTGGCGCTGGTCATGATGGTGACCGCATCCTTCGCGCTGGCGGACACTTTTGAACTCAGCTTCAAGGTGAATACCGAAGAAGCGGGCAAAGTTCTGCCGTCCATGGGCATTCCGGCCGAACAGGTTGCCCAGTTCCAGCCGATCTTTAACCTGCTGAACGCGCTGAGCCTGAAGGTTACCACTGCGGCCCAGGGCGCCCAGCTGGACCTGAACGTCGGCGACAAGACGGCGCTCACCATCGGCGGCGGTCCTGTCGGCAACGACATCGTGATCGGCGCTTCCCTGATTCCGAACTACCTGCTCAAAATCACCGAGGAGGACGTTCAGAACCTGATGGGCCAGCTGTCCCAGTCGATGCCCGGCCTCGGCGGCGAAGGCGGATTTAATCCCGAGAAGCTCGCCGGTATTGCCGAAAAGTATATGGGTTACGTGGCGCAGGTGATCCCCACCTTCCAGACTGCGCTGACCCCTGGCGAAACCCAGACTGGTTCCTGGAGCTTTGAAGGCTACACCTTCGACAACATGACCCCCATCAATGTGGATACCAAGGCGATCGGCGAAGCGGTCAGCAAGCTGATGGATGACCTGATGAACGATGAAGAAATCGTGGGCCTGTTCAGCGCCTTCGGCGGCAGCTTCAATCCCCAGGAAGTCCTGGCCGGTGTGAAAGACGCCATGAGCGAAGAACATATGCCCGATGTCACGGTGGAAGTTTACAACATCGCCGGACAGCAGCTTCCATACTATGCCAAGTCCGAAGCAACCTACAAGGGCGCCAGCGAGCCTTCCTTCACCTTCTGGATGCTGGGTAAAGAAGACCAGTCCATGTATATGGAATTTGATATGGTCGGACAGAACATGACCTTCGCCCTGACCATCGATCCGGCCAACGCCCAGGGCATCCTGGAAATGAAGGGCTCCGAAGAAGGCCAGTACGTTGCGGTCGGCCTCAAGGCGCCGGGCGCGAATCAGTTCCAGATCGACCTGTTCCTGGTTGAAAAGACCGAACTGCTGAGCATCTTCGGCAGCATCACCCAGGGTGAAGGTGCCCTGACCCTGAACCTGGATGAAACGGGCAAGACCGTTCTGGGTATTGCGGACCTGCAGAACAGCGAAGCTGGCCAGGGCCTGGTGCAGGAAGCCCAGACCGGCCTGTTCCAGTTGATGGCTATCCCGGAAATCGCCGGCGTGATGGCGCTGTTCACCAGCAGCATGCGGTAAGAACACAACAGAAACTGAATCTATAACCCCAATCCCGTCCCGGAACTCCCGGGACGGGACTTTTCTGCAAAAGGGCAGTTCACAGAACGCCCCGGATATGATATAATCCGGCACAGAAATACACGGAAAGGAAGTCGGGCAAAATGGGTGTTTTTTCCAAGTATATGCGTTACCGGGATGCCGGACAGCAGGCCAACGTCAACAATGTGGAGCGCTTCGGTGAGCCGGCGAAGTCCCTGTTTACAACCACCAAGGTATTCACGCTGCATCATCATATCGACATCACGGATGAAAACGAGAATGTGGTGTACCAGGCCAATTCCAAGGTTTTCTCCATCCGGGACAAGACCGACGTCACGGACATGGCCGGCAAGCAGGTGGCCCATATCGAACGCAAGTTCTTCACCCTGCATGAACGTCATTTCATCACCATGGGAGACGGTACAAAGTTCGAATTGTCCAACGAGCTGTGGCATGTCGTGAAGGATGTCACAAACATCGAAGGCCTCGGCTGGCAGCTGCGGGGCAATATCGCCGAGCTGAACTTCGAACTGTACGATGCCTCCGGCGATATCATCGCGGTCATCGGCCAGAAGCTCATCTCCCTGCACGATAAGTACTGCATCGATATCTACCGGCCCGAAGAAGAGCACAAAATTGTCGCGATCCTGATCACCCTCCAGCATATGATCAGGGACCGGGAAGCCAGCAGGAGTGCCTCCAGCAGTTCCTTCTCTTCCTCCAGCAATTGATCCCGAATCAAAAAACACCGCCCGACAGTAATACTGCCGGGCGATTTTATGTCCGAAAACCTCAGATGATGTCGTCGTTCAGGCTCAGCCACAGGGCGGGGCGCACGCAGTTGCGCGTGGCGCTGACGTCGTCCCGGCGGTAGGCGATGTTCCCGAGGCGGATCGCGTCGTTCTGGTCCAGCCCGGGGGAGCGGAGCCACCAGGAACAGGCCGGTTTATCGTCCGCCAGATAGCTGCTGCTGGTCCAGGCACCTTTGGATATGGCATAGGTGGTCGGGGAGCACAGCTTGGCCAGGTTGCCGCCGGTGAAATACAGGTCCGCTTCCGCCCAGCTCAGCAGGAATACCTTGTCCTCTGTCATCCGTCCGCCGTCCGTACCGTATCCGGGAAAACCCTGTTCCGCGTCGTTCTTGACATCGGTCAGCAGGATGGCATTGCGTTCCTGTTCGTTGAAGGCCTGGAAGAGGAATTCGTCGTTCAGCCAGGTGCGGATGGTGGAATCCGCCCAGGTGACATCCTCAGAGATCGCGTGGTATGGCTTCACATCCAGACCGTACCGGCTCAGCAGCAGGGCACGGCCTTCGCTCATGTCCAGGATGATCCATTCAATCGGCTCCGGGCCGTTGCCCGCGTTGTTGTCCTGTTCATAGCGTCCCAGAGTCACGATATTGCCGGCGGAGCGGAACACCGTCGCTTTTTTCGTTTCTTCCGCATATCCTGCGGAAAACACGGCCGCCAGCATCGCCAGCAGCAGCACCGCCGCCGTCAATTGCCTGAATCGCATAAACTCCCCACCTCTTCGCGGAATGCGCCGAAGCATCCCGTTCATATCAGCAAAGCAAGTATACCATGATGCCGCCGTTCCGTAAACAGTCGCAAACAGGCGTAAACAGGGCCGAAAACAACGCGTTTCCTTTATTCCGTGATTGCAATCAGTCCCTGAATGCGGTAAAATAAAATGCTGAAGGAAAAAACTGCATGATCGCCGTTTCTGCGAAAGGAATGGAACCGCATGAAAAAGATAAAGGCACTCCTGAAATGGAACTATACCCGTCAATTCCTGGCGCTGCTGCTGGGCCTGTGCCTGCTGGCCGGCTGCATGCCTGCCCTGGCGGATGACCCGCCGGCAGTCACGGTCACGGCGGTGCCGGATCCGGAGAACGCCAGCCTGGCGGATATCACTGTCACGGTGGACGGGGATATCGACGGGGATCATCCGGCCGGCGTGGCCAACGGCATATTCATAGATACGGACGGCTATGCGGTGATTGACGGCGCAGACGCTTCGAGGATTGTGTCCGATACTGAGACCGCCAGGGACAGTGTGAACAGCCAGGCCATCGGCGATGTTACTATTAATGCCGACAGCATCAGCGAGACCATTGGCGGCACGATAGCCAGCAATACAGTCAGCACCGCAAGAGGCGTCCAGCTGGCATCCGATTCCCGGGAAATGGAAGTAAATCTTTCCGGCGGCATCAACGCTGAAACGATTTCCAGCGGGGTTGCCTATGCTTACGGAATTGATGCCACAGCCAATGATGCGGACGGCGTCATCCGGGTAACAACGGAAGGTGATGTTTCCGCCAATGCGGAAGGCAAGGAAAAAGCCAGCGGAACAGCGGCCGGCGTTAGGACGGTATACAATACCGGCAGCACCACGGTGGATGTGGGCGGAAATGTAAGCGCCTTTGCAGATTCAGAAACATATTATACCCAGTCTATTGGCCTTGATGTGCTTGCATATGATAATGGCGAAGCAACCATTACCGTAGACGGCAGCGTATCCGCCGTGGCCGGCGGAAATGACGCGACCGCTGCTGGAATCTGGACCGAGGCGGATGGAAACGCCGCAGTCGTCATTACCGTTCTCGGGGATGTATCCGCCTCCAACGAAGTGGACAGTAATGATAACGCAGCCGTCGGCCTGAGAGTGACCAACAACGATCAGGCTACCACCGATATCATTATCGACGGCACCCTTTCCGGCGAAGATGTGGCCATCGTGATCAATCCAGGCAACAGCGGAGCTTCACCGGAAAACATCACCCTCACGGCCTGGGCGGTGGCGGAAAACGCCGACGGGCATCTTGCCGAATCCCTGGCGCCCGGCAACGGACAGACAGAGGCTCAGGTGGCGGAAGCGTTTGAAGCCCGCATCAACTATATCGTCAAAATTGCGGAAGCATACGGCAAAAACCTCGGTGCCTCCACCGGCACAGCGGTTACCGCCGGGGACAATACCTATGCCACCGCCGTGGCGGATGAAGATGTGGCCCTCAGCCTGCAGCTCGGGGAAGACGAGGTGCTGGAGGGCGTCTATTACAATTCAGATGATACAAGCACCCTGACTGAAACCGCAAATCTGCAAAAGAATACTGCCGGCAGCTATGTCATGAAGATGCTGCGGGGCGGCGGCATGCTGCTGGGCCTGAAGACCCATACGCACATCCGCGATACGAAAAAGGAAAACGTAAATGATGCGACCTGCAAGGAAGCGGGAAGCTATGACGAAGTGATTTACTGCACGGTATGCAAAAATGAACTGGGCCGGGTAAAGAAGACGATTCCGGTAACGGATGATCATACCCCCGGCAATGCTGTGCATGAGAACACTGTAAATGCGACCTGCAGGGATGCGGGAAGCTATGAAGAAGTGGTATACTGCACGGTCTGCGGAAAAGAACTGAGCCGGGAAAAGAAGACGATTCCGGTAACGGA